>JBJHBZ010000020.1:0-69514 GCA_050485765.1 Phycisphaerales bacterium
TCGTCCTCGGTCCGGTCGGCCGAGATCGCGATCACGCGGTCCATGACCTCCTGGCGCGTCAGCCTCGTCGTTTGCCCGGTCTCCGGGTCCCGGAAGTCGAGCGTCACCTGCGTGCCGCCGACAAACACGTTGTCGAGCATCTCCGAGCCCTGCCACCAGACCATCCCCAGCCCGATCGACACGAACACCGCGCTGATCACGATGTACGCGTACCGCCCCTTGATCCAGTCGATCCTCGGCTCCAGGATCCGCTCGATCACCGGCAGCTTGAGCGGAAGCATCGACAGGCTCTTGATCTGGATCACGTCCACGAGCACCGTGAAGATCACCCGGCTCACGATCAACGCGCTGAACAACGTCGCCACAACGCCCACGCCCAGCGTGATCGCGAAGCCCTTGATCTCCTGCGTCCCCGTGTACGCCAGCACCACGCACACGATCAGGTTCGTCACGTTGCCGTCGACGATCGAGCTGAGCGCCCGGCTGTAGCCCAGCCGCACGGCCGCTTTCAAGTCCGTACCCTTGCGCAGCTCCTCGCGGATGCGTTCATAGATCAGCACGTTCGCGTCGACCGCCATGCCGAAGGTCAGCACGACGCCCGCGATGCCCGGGAGCGTGAACGCCGCCCGGTTGAGGCTCATCGCCCCGAGGATCACGATCGCCGAGGAGATCAGCGTGATCACCGCCACGCCGCCCGCGACGAAGTAGTAGATCACCATGAACACGCTGACCGCGGCGATCCCCCAAATCCCCGCCCGCATGCCCGAACGCAGGTTGTCCAGCCCGAGGTTGGGCCCCACCGTGCTGATGCTGATCGGTTCCGGGCTCAGCTTCGCTTGGAGCGAGCCTGCCGCGAGCACGTTCACGATGTACGCGATCTCCTCGCGTGTGAACTGCCCGGTGATCTGCCCGCTGCTGGTGATGCGGCTCTGCAGGACCGGGGCCGTGTAGACCTCGTCGTCCAGCAGCACCGCCATCGGCTCGCCGATGTGGCGCTCGGTGAGCTGCCCCAGCAGGTTCGCCCCGCGGGTGTTCATCCGGAAGCCGATCGCCGGTAGCCCGCGCTGGTCGCTGGTCTGGAACGCGCCGTCCACCCGCCAGTTGCCCTCGGCCTGGGTCAGACGCGCCCCGCGGGTGTTCCACCCGAGCATGTAGAACTCGCCGTTGTACGGCTCCACGACGAGGTTGTACCGCGACGCGAAGTACTCGCTCGGGTTCGCCTCCATCGCCCGCAGCTCACCGACGTTCCGGTACCAGTTGCGAGGGTTGTTGATCCGGTACCACCCCGCGTCGTTCACGCTGACGTTCCGGGGCCCGTTCTCCTGGAACTCCCGGCGCAGACGCGACTCCTCCGGGTGATCGCCCGGGTTCGGCGCGATCCGGAACGCCAGCACGCCCGCCCCGCGGAGCAGGCGGATCAGGTCCGCCGGGTCGTCGAGGGTCGTCCGCTCGGCTTCAAAACGCTCCCACGCCGCCCGGACGCCCGCCAGCGTCTCCGCCTGCGCGGGGTGCTGCTCCAGCAGACGATTCCACGCCTCCTCGCGCGGGTTCGGGAGCGTGATCCGCTCGCCGAGTTCTTCATCGAGCATGCTCAGCGAGCGGTTGCTCAGGCGCAGCGCCCGCTCGACATCCACCGGGCGGAGCACGGCCCCGACGGCCGCCGACCGGGCCGCGTCGTACGCCAGCTCCGCCTCCGCGACCGCGTCGACCAAGTCCATGATCTCGTCGTCGCTCGCGCCGCCGCGCGCGAGGACCGCCTCGTACGCCGCCCGCGTCTCCGCGGCGGTGTCGAACGCGCTCGCCGCCTCCTCCGCCAGACGCGCCCGTTCGGGGTTGGACTCGCGCAGGCGCGCAATCTCCTGGGCCCGGGCTTCCGGCGCTTCACGCATCAGGCGCTCGAACGCGCCCGGCTCGAAGCCGTCGGTCCGAAGCTTGGCGAGCTCGGCCTCGTACGCCGCCCGGAGCTGTCGCACCCGATCGCTCGGGAGCGGCATCGTGATCTCGATCCGGTCGCGTCCCTGCGCGACCATGAGGATGTCGAACTGCCCCTGCGGGTCCACGCGCCGCTTCAGCACCTCGATCGTGTCGCTCAGCACCCGCTGCGGGTCCTCGCCGGGCTCGATCTGCACCGAGTACACCAGGCTCACGCCGCCCGCGAGATCCTTGCCCAGGCGCAACTGACGCTCCGGCGGCACGATCGACCACGCGCACACCACCAGCACCGTCACCGCCACCATCAACCACGAACGAAAATGCCGCATCGAAGAGGGCTCCAGCCCGAAAATTCACCGCGCCGCGACGACGCGAGCCCAGGCACCAAAGTCAACCACACCCCGAGACCGGGCACGCGCCCGACGCGGAGAACCTACACAGTAGACCGGGCGAGCGCGCACGCCCGCCCAAAACCCGCCCGCTCCGACACGCGGGCGACGCCTCACCGCGGGGCGCCCGGCTGGGTCAGGGCCGGCTCGCTCGCCGGAGTGTCCTTCGCCTCGACGCTCCCCGAAGCCGACCCCCCGCCGGGGCCGGGCTTGAGCACCTGCTGGATCGCGGTCTTGCTGAACCGGATCCGAGTCCCGCTCGCCCGGTCGGTCTCCACGACCACCTCGTGATCGCGGACCTCGACCACGCTCCCGAGCACGCCGCCGATCGTCTGCACCTGGTCGTGCTTGCGGAGCGAGCCGAGCATCGCGTCCTTCTGCTTGCGCTGCTTGCGCTGCCCGAGCACGCTGGAGATGATCATGAACAGCAGCAGGCCGATCATCAACGGGAAGATGAACGAGAAGGGGTTGGCCCCGCCCCCCGGGGGCGGCCCGCCCGCCCCGCCGTTCGGAGCCGGCACGCCCTGCGTCGCTCCGGTCGGTCCCGCAGGCGCCCCGGGCGTGCCCGAGGGCACGTCCTGCGCCAGTGTCCAGACTTGCCATGCCCAATCGCTCATGGGTTGCTCCCTTGCCGCCCGGCGTCAAGTGGTTCGGAATGTGGTCCGGAGGCGTTCACGCCCCCGATGCAGACTCGCCCGGAGCACCCCCGCTCGGGCACGCCCCCGCCGCCACCGGCCAACGCGACGCGAACGCCATCCAGTCGTCCGACCGGATCGCCGCCCGCAGCTCCGACGTCAGCCGCTGGAAGTGCCGAAGGTTATGCAGGCTGACCAGAATCGGCCCCAGCATCTCCTTCGAAGCGAACAGATGGCGCAGGTAGGCCCGGCTGAACCCCGGGCGATCCCCGCCCGCTCCGAAGGGCATCGGCCACCCATGCCGCGCCGGATCGCACGCCGGGCAGTCGCACCCGGGTTCGATCACCTCGGGCGAGCGCGCGTGCTCCGAATTCTTCAGCCGCACCTGCCCGAACCGCGTGAACGCGTTCCCGCTCCGCCCGTTCCGCGTGGGGAGCACGCAGTCGAACATGTCGATCCCCGCCCGGACCGCCGCCACGATGTCTCGCTCGTACCCCACGCCCATCAGGTACCGCGGCTTGTCCGAGGGCAGCAGCGGGGCCGTGTGCTCCACCACGCGCACGATCGCCTCGTGCGGCTCCCCCACCGCCACGCCCCCGATCGCGTACCCCGGCAGCTCCACCCCGCACACCCGCTCCGCCGACCAGCTCCGGCGTTCCAGGTCCGTCCCGCCCTGCACGATCCCGAAGAGCGCCTGATCGCTCGCCCGCGCGTGCGCACGCTTGCAGCGTTCCAGCCAACGCACCGTCCGCTCGTTCGCGACGTCCAGGCGCTGGTTGTGGTCGTAGCCCGAGGGCGAGGCGTCCCGCTCGGCCGCGACCCGGAGGCGCGACTGGTTCACCGTCCTCGCCCGCGGGTCGATCGAGGGCGGGCAGTCGTCGAACGCCATGATGATGTCCGCGCCGAGCAGGTTCTGCACCCGCATCGAGTGCTCCGGCGTCATCCGGATCGCCTCGCCCGACATGATCGACCGGAACGTCACGCCGTCGTCGTCGATCGCGTTGGTGTCGGCCATCGAGTACGCCTGGTACCCGCCCGAGTCGGTCAGGATGACGCCGTCCCACCCCATGAACCGGTGCGCCCCGCCCAGTTCTGCGACGATCTCCGCCCCGGGGCGCAGCATCATGTGGTAGGTGTTGTTCAGCAGCACGTTGGAGCCCAGGCGACGTACCAGGTCCGGCGTGATCCCCTTCACCGTCCCCTTGGTCCCCACCGGCATAAAGCAGGGGGTCTCGAACGAGCCGTGCGGCGTCGTGACCACACCCGTGCGCGCGCCGCAGACGCGCGACGTGGACGTCACCTCAAAGCCGAGCGGGCCGCCGACGCTCACGCGAACGGCCCGGGTTCGGAAGCATCGCGGTTCGCCCGGCTCAGCGTCCGCTTCTCCGCGGGTGTCAGGCTCTGGAGCCCCTGAGCCGAGACTTTCGCGAGGATGCGGTCCACCTCCGCCTCGTCGCCCTTGCGTTTCCCCCCGGCCCCACCACCACCACCGCCGCCGCCCTTTCGGGAGTTCTTGAAGACGTCGAAGAAGTCGCGGAGCAGGTGGCTGTTGCGGATGAAGTACCACCCGGCGACCGCGCCGCCGAGGTGGGCCGCATCGCCCCCTTGGTTGGCGCCCCGGGCGATGAACAGGTTGAACGCCGCCAGCCCGACGTACCCGTACGCGAGCCACTTCAGCTTGAGCGGGATCGGCGGGAAAATGAGGTGCAAGATCGTGTTGGGGGCGATATACGCACACGCGACGATCACGCCGAACACCCCGGCCGACGCCCCGATCAGCGGCGTCGTGATCGCGACGTCCAACGCCCCCGGCAGGGGCACCCCCACCGCCCCGATCAGGTTCAGCAGCAGATACCCCAGCCCGCCGCCGATGCCGCACATGAGGTAAAACGCCAGATAGCGTTTGGAGCCGAGGAACTGCTCGACAATCCCACCGAAGACGAACAGCCCGAACATGTTGAACGCGATGTGCCAGAAGTTGTCGTGCGAGTGCAGGAACTGGAACGTCACCAGACGCCAGACCTCGAGTCGGAAAAAGCCTTGATACGTCGAGAAGTGCCCCCAGTATTCGAGCGGGTGCATCACGCGGTAGAACCGATAGCCCACCAGGCGCTGCTCACGGTCGGAGGTGACCAGGAGCCGGATCAGAGCCCGTCCGCTCTCGCGGCGTTGGGTGTCGTCGGCCCGAGTCATCTGCAGATTCTGACCGACCGCCGGCCCGAAGCGGAGCTGCCCTGAATCCACGGGGATGAAGAAATCCTGGCTCTCCGCGACCGGGCCGGCGTAGTCCGGCTCGACGATGCTGGTGCCCACCGCCATCGCGATCCCGAACCGGCTCAGCCCGACGTCCGCGACGAACACCAGGATATTGATCAGGATGATCCAGGCGTTGACCGAGAGGACGCGCATCCGCCCCAGTCGCCCTCCGCCGCCCCTTCCGGCGCCGCCGAACGGCGAGCCCCCGCCCCCCCGACCCTGCCGCACGTAATCCCGATCCGCGATGCCCATGTGACGCGCTCTCCTTGCACGGCTCCGTCGCGATCGGCTCACAAGCCGCCGGAACGACCGATGGTAGGAACCGGGCCCCGCCCGAGGGCCCACGCGGCCCCGACCACCCGATCGCTATCATCGCCCGACCGCCGTGACACGCCCCACCTTTCCAGCCCCCAACCCCGCCCCGGAGCGGATCCTGATCGTCCGCCCGAGCGCACTGGGCGACGTCTGCCGGTCCGTCCCCGTGCTCGCCAGCCTGCGCCGGGCCTACCCCGCCGCCCGGATCGACTGGCTCGTCAACGACGCCTTCCGCGAAGCGATCGCCGCCCACCCGATGCTCGACGGGGTCGTCGATTTTCCCCGCAAACGCCTGGGGCGCGAGCTCCGCACGCTCCGCTTCGCCGGCCCGCTCGCCTTCGCCCGTGAGCTCCGCGCCCCGCGGTACGACCTGGTGATCGACGCCCAAGGGTTGCTCCGCAGCACCCTCTGCGCCCGCCTGACGGGCGCCCGGACCCGCGTCGGCGAGCGCGGCGCGCCCGAGGGCGCGAGCCTGCTCTACACCCGCCGGGCCCGCGTGACGCGAAAGATGCACGCCGTGGACCGGATGCTCGAGCTCGTGCGCACGATCGGTGTCGAGCCGGTGCGCGACCTGCGCCTCTACACCACGCCGGGGGATCGCGCGTGGCTCGAGGGCGTGCCGGCGCTCGCCGGGCGACGCTATGTTGTCCTCGCGCCGACAAGCGTCTGGCCCGCCAAGCGTTGGCCGATCGATCGCTTCGCCGGGCTCGCGCAGCGCCTGCTCGACCGGGGGGACGCCGAGGCGATCGCTGTGGTCGGCGGGCCGAGGGAGCGGGAGCAGTGCGGGCCGCTGGTGGAGCTCGCCGAGCGCGACGGGCGCGTGGCGGACCTAGTCGGCACGACCACGGTCGGGCGCCTGATGGCGGTCATCGAAGGGGCCTCGCTCGTCGTCGCCAACGACTCGGCCGCCCTGCACATGGCGGTCGGGTTCCGACGCCCCTACGTCGCGATCTTCGGGCCCACCAGCATCGACCGCGTCGGCCCCGCGGCCCACGCCGAGCCCGGCGCAGACCGTGCCCACGTGCTCCAGCACCTCGAGCCCGGCGACACGCTCGACCACAAGAACGGCGCGAACGCCGCCATCACCGCGCGCGTCACGACCGACGAGGTCCTCAAGGCCGCGCGAGCGTCACCGACCCACCAATAGCGAAAGGGCCAGATCCGATCCGATCTGGCCCTCTGCGATTCTGATGCTTTGGCTCTTTCGTCCGCGCTTCAGCCGTTCTTGCGCTCGAACTCACGCATGAACTCGGCCAGCGCCTGGCACCCGGCTTTCGGGAAGGCGTTGTAAATGCTCGCCCGCATCCCGCCGACCGAGCGGTGCCCCTTGAGCCCGTCCATCCCCGCCGCCGTCGCTTCCTTGATGAACTTCGATTCGAGCTCCTCGCTCGGGGCGCGGAAGCAGACGTTCATCAGGCTACGGCTGTCGGGCTTGGCGGTGCCGGTCCAGAAATCCGACCCGTCGATCGCGTCGTAGATCAGCTTGGCCTTCGCCTCGTTGCGGGCCGCGATCGACCCGAGCCCGCCCTCGCTCTTGATCCACTTGAAGACGCGCCCGACGAGGTAGATCCCGAACGTCGGCGGCGTGTTGTACCGCGAGTCGTTGTCGGCGTGCGTCTTGTACGAGAGCATCGTCGGCAGGTCACGGGCCGAACGCTCGAGCAGGTCCTTGCGGATGATGACCAGGGTCGTCCCGCTCGGGCCGAGGTTCTTCTGCGCCCCGGCGTAGATGAGCCCGTACTTCGACACGTCGATCGGGCGGCTGAAGATATCGCTCGACGCGTCGCAGACGAGGAACGAGTCGCCGCCCTTGGCGGGCTCACTCCGGAACTGCGTGCCGAAGATGGTGTTGTTGCTCGTAAAGTGGGTGTAGACCGGCTTGTCCGAGGGCTTGACAGCCGCGCCGGTAGGGATGAAGTTGAAGTTCGCGTCCTCGCTGCTGGCCGAGAGGTGAACCTTGCCGTACCGCTTGGCTTCCTTGATCGCGCCCTGCGACCACTTGCCGGTGTTCAGGTAGTCGGCCGTCTCGCCGTCG
The DNA here is from genome assembly GCA_050485765.1 of Phycisphaerales bacterium. Lineage (GTDB taxonomy): Bacteria > Planctomycetota > Phycisphaerae > Phycisphaerales > UBA1924 > RECY01. Next base: position 7,563 of record JBJHBZ010000020.1, read on the forward strand.
GACAGGAAGTTGGCCGGCACCATGAAGAACTGGTGGCTCGCCCCGCCCTGCAAGAACAGCACGGCGTAGTCGTCGCTGATCCCCGCGAGCTCGCGGCAATCGGCGATCGCCTCGTCGATGACCTTGTCGAACACCTTGCCCCGGTGGCTGTGCTCCATGATGCCGATGCCGGAGCCGTCGATGTTCCAGATCGCCTCCTGGGCCTCACGCAGGACCGACTCCGGCAGAACCGCCGGGCCGGCCGAGAAGTTGAACACACGCTCCGTCGCCACCGTGGTCATCGCGCTGACTCCCCTTCAAGACTTCGAATGCTGAACCGATGTGTCGCCGCCGTGCGCCCGGGCTCAGGCCTTGGCCGAGAGGGCGTCCTCGTTCACGCAGTGGATCCACTGCTGATCATTCTTGTATGTGCGCACGATGCGCACAACCTCTTCCGCGACCGCGGTCTGGGCCTGATCGGTCGAGGCGCCCGCGTGGTGCGAGCCGTAGACCCCAGCGAGCTTCGCCGTCTCGCTCGACCACGGCGTCTCCTTCTCGGCTGGCTGGTTCTGCCAGACGTCCAGCCCGCATCGGATCTTCTTGGTCTCGACCGCCCGGCGAAGGGCGGCCTCATCCACAACCGTCCCGCGGGCGGTGTTGACAAAGTACGCCCCGTCCTTGACCGCCCCGAAGAACTCGTCGTCGAACATGCCCTTGGTCTCGTCCGTCGCCGCGACGTGGACGCTGAACGCGTCGGCGGTCTTCGCCAGCTCCAGCAGGGCGGCGCGATCGTTGCCGCCGAAGCCGACGCCGAGATCCATCGCACGCTCCGGCGTCATGCTCCGCGACCAGGCGACGACGTCCATCTCGAACGCCTTCGCCCGCTGGATAACGGCCTTGCCGATCGCGCCCACGCCCACGATCGCCAGCTTCAGCCCCTTCAGCCCGCGCGCCTTGCCGAACTCGCCCTTGCTCCACTGCCCGTCCTTCAGGACGCGGTCCTGCGTCGGCAGGCGCCGGTCGCAGTTGATCAGGTGCCCCATCGCGAGCTCGGCGACCGCGACCGCGTTCATCCCGGGCGTGTTGCAGACGTGCACGCCCGCCGTACCGGCCGCGTCGCCGTCGATGTTGTCGTACCCCGCGCCGGCCCGGATCACGCCCTTGAGCTCGCCCGCGGCCTCGAACACCTTTGCCGGCACCTTGGTCGAGCGGACCACCAGCACCTCGGCCTTGGTCCGCCCCAGAGCCTCAGCCAACTCCTCGGCCGTCGTCAGCCCGGGCTCGGATACCACCTCGCACCCGAGCGCCTTCAGGCCTTCAACACCGATCGATTCAAACTTATCCGCGATCAGCACCCGCATCGGCTCGACCTCCAGCCCCGATCAAAACACCGCCACGGGCCCGATCCCGCAGCTTGTCAAGTCTATGGCCAGAGCATCCGCCAAGATCACCGCGGCCCACAGGAACGCAGAGCCGCGGTCTCGACGCAAGGACTTCAGGGGGCTCACAGGCAGCCCTTTCCTGATCGTTCCAGCGCCACGGTCGGGTCTGGATCAACGCCGATCGAAGTTGATCTCCAGCGCCCGGTCCCCGCCGCCCCCAAAATCCTGCCCTCGCAGGCCGCTGGCGGTCCACCGGTAATGCCCGAAGAGGCGGTCCCCGCTCGGGAGCCCGCTCCGGCTCGGGGGCTCATAGGCCCGGGGGACGTAGCGGAACACCGTCGGGCTCGTGGGCGAGGGCGGGTTCCATCCCAAGAACGAATCAGCGGTGGTGCGCACCGAAACGGAGGCATCAAACATCGCGGTGACCACGCGGGCATCCGGGTACGCGTAGTACAACGCGTTCTCGCCGAAGTGCCGGCTGTGCGAGTCGTGCATCATCACTTTCTGTGACGGGAACGCGACGTTATCGAAGCGGGCCGCCCCGAAGCTGATGTTGTCCGGCTGAATCATGTACGTGCTGTGCTCAGGTCCTTGGTACAGCCGTCGCGAAGCGGCGCCAGGAACCGATTGAAAGCGGTCGTACGCAGCAGGGATCAACTCAAAAGACGAGCTGTGCGCCACACGCTGCGCGGACCCGACCGGGGATCCGTCACGCGGCACCGGCCACTGGCCCCCCGCGGAGAGGTCCCGCGGGTTGTCGAGGTAAGCCTCCTGCCAACGTTGGCGCAGACGGTCGGCGGACGAGATCACCAGCGGCTCCGGAAAACGCGCCGCGATGTAATCCATCAGCACAAGGTGCGAATACAAGACATGCGGGATCCAGCCGTTCGGGCGCACATAGGTTTCCGATCCGAGACCGGTGCGCCGACGGAGAATATCGACCGCTTGGTACGCCGCGGCCTGCATGTCGTTCGTCGCGCCGTTCAGGTCGGAAAACTCGCTGAAACCGGAGGGACGCTGCTGGCTCCCCGTCCAGCTGAAGCTGAAGATCCGGTCGTCAAAATCCGATCCGTACGTCGCCGCCGCGATCGACATCTGCCGCAGGCTGCTGAGATCCACCGCGACACGAGCCGAGCGCCTCGCCTCGCCCAAGGCCGGCAACAAAATCCCGATCAGCAGCGCGATGATCGCGACCACCACCAGCAATTCGATCAGCGTGAATGCGCGAGAGATGCCACGATCCTTCGTTCGCATGGGGAAGACCTTTCTGGCTCAGACCGAGCCGAGATGCCCACAGAGCAGAACGCCCGCGGGTATTGCCATCCCAGCCACAGTCTACACGATGTCGCGACCTGCGCCCAAAAAAAGCTGCCCCGAACGGGGCAGCTTGGCAGTGCTTTCTGCAAGGACCGACTCGCGAGCGTTTACGGCCCCCAGCGATCCGGATCCAGCCCGACGCGGATGCTGTCGCGGATTTCGCCGTTGAAGTCGAAGCCGTTGAGACCGCCGACCGTGAACGCCCACTTGGTGCGCAGGCCGCTCTCCGCGGGGATGCCGAGACGCGTGGGCGGCTCCCAGGTATCGGGGCGGTAGGTCACACGAGCCGACGCGGAGTACCCGTCGTTGGCATCGCTGTTCTGGCGGACCGAAACCGAAGAGTCAAACATACCGACGGGGACGCGAGCATCCGGGTAGGCGAAGAAGAGCTGACGCTGCCCGAAGTGACGCGAGTACCGGTCGTACATGAAGACCTTGTTGGAGGGGTACGCCACCGCGGAAGCGACCAGACCACCAAGGTTGTTCGCGCCCTGAGTGTTGTACTGACTGTGCGTCGAGCTCAGCACGCGGATGCGGGGCGCGAACCGCTGGGACTGACCGGGGTCATAGGTGGCCGCGACAATCTCAAACGAAGAGCTGAACGGCCAACCCCAATAGGCGGGCGCTTGCGGGACCGGAACACCGAGGCGATCAAAGTTGCGCCAATCGCTCTGCCACTCACGCCGGATGTTATCCGACACTGAGATCACCGCCGGGTCGGGCAGGCGGTCACCAAGGTATGCATTCAAGACGAGGTGTGAGTAGAGAATGTGCGGAATCCAGTTATCTCGCACCATTGGAAGCCGATCCTCGGCGCTCGCGCCCGTTGCGATGGTGGCTGTCGCCTGCATGGCGGCCGCCTGCATCGGACTCGTGGGTGAGTAGTTCTGCGTCTGGTTGTTGACCGTCACGCTGTAGGTGCGGCCCGGGCGCCAGCTGAACGACGGGATGATGTCGCTGAAGTCTGCGGAATAGGTCGCCGAAGCCTGCGCGAACGAGCGGACACTGACCGTGTCCACGGTCAGCCGCGCCGAGCGCCGGGCCTCGCCGAGGGCCGGCAACAGGATGCCGATCAGCAGGGCGATGATCGCGATCACCACCAGGAGTTCGATCAGCGTAAACGCCGACCGGATTGAACGTGTCTTCCGCATGTCTTCGTGACCTCCAGCAACGCGATCCGGCGATCCCCGCCGCCCGCTTGTGTCATCCGATTCCCAGTCTATCAGAATCACGCCACACCGTCCACCAAAGCTTCACAAGCCGCACACACAGCCTGCACACGAGCATCGGCCTGGCAAGACCGGAAACCCCGCAAAACACCATCCACTGCGTCGCTCACTCGATCTTCAAGGCAGAGAACCCGCCTCGTCGAGCCACCCCGATACTCCCTCTCCGTCAGCCGAATCATGAAGGTTGCGAGCATGTCCAAAAAAATCGTTCGTGTCAAGGGCAATCACCGGGTTCGGCCGAAGCCGCCACCCGGCTCGCCGGAGCCGACCCTGGCAAGAGGCGAACCGGACTGAGGCCCAGATGCTGGCGATCCGTCTCGGCGGCACAGACCGCGCCGCACGCCTTGCAAGCGTAATCCCCGGGTTGCACACGGGCCGGGCAGGCGTAGCACCGCCCGAGCAGGTGGGCGATCCCTGGGGTTCGCCGAGCGAGCTCCCAGAACTGGCGCGTGGTCGGCCCCCGAACCACCGTTTCAGGACGGATCAGCCCGCGGGCGACCATCTGGCGCATGGTCTCATACGAGCACCCCGGCAAGAACGGGCGTCTCGGATCCCGCACTGACCACGGGCCCATGCCGTTCTGCGTGGCCTGGCGGCTGAGGGGGTCGAACCGCCCGCCGCACGCCGAGCAGCGGGCTTGTGTGGTCGAGCGGTCACCGCAATACGGGCAGAGGATGAGCGTCTGGGCGTCAGGCACCGGGAGTGCGGAGCCGGGGATCGATGGCTCGGATTCAGGGCGTTGGTGCATCGCGAGATTCTTCGCACGCCGCCCCGCGGGGGTTGACGCCGATCCATGCGGACGCTTTCGTCGGGCATGCCTCACCCACACCCCGTCGCGTCGCGCGTGCTGACCTGCAGGCTCTGGGCTGGATTCCTAGCGTGCTGTCTGAGCATGTGCGCCATAGTGCAGACAGGGTGCGCGGGCGCCCCCGATCCCTATGCGGGCCTGGATCAGTCCGAGCATTCGATTTCGGGCGGACGACCGGTCCCGATTACGACTCGCCCCCCCGCGATTGTCGATGGGCGCGGCATCCCGTGGGGCGAGCTTCAGCCCTTGCTCGCCGAGCGAGCGGGGGCCGAGATCCTCGAAGAACTCGCGCTGGACCAGCGCCTGCGCGAGATGAGCGAGCGGCGCGGCGTCACGATCACCGACGCCGACATCGCCCGCGAGCGGACCCGTCTCCGCGAGACCATCGCCGCCGGCGCGGGCGTCGATATCGAGGAAGCGGAGCGGCTTGTCGAGCAATTGCGGGTCGCGCGGGGGCTCGGCCCGGTTCGGTTCCGCATGCTTCTCGAGCGGAACGCCCGTTTGCGGGCCTTGGTCGCGCCGGAGGTGGAAGTCGAGGACGAAGCCGTCCGGCGAGCGTTCGAAATCCGCTACGGGCCCAGAGTCCGCGCCAGGCTGTTCGTCTCCAGCGGCGAGAGCGAGGCGGCGGAGGTCCGTCGTCGGGTCCGCAGCGCGCCCGCGCCGGTGGTGGCGTTCGCGGAAGCCGCCGTCGATCGCTCGCTGGACAGCACCGGTCCGTCTGGCGGTCGCCTCGGCACGATCAGCCCCGCGGATCCGACCCTTCCCGCGGCGTTGCGAAACGCGCTACGCCGCACCGAGCCCGGCTCGGTCAGCCCGGTGATCGCCCTGGAGGCTGGGTTTGCGCTGGTGCTTGTGGAGGAACGCGTGAGTGCTGAGCCGGTGAAGCTCGAAGCCGTGGAATCGGCGCTGCGAGAGGAAGTACGCCTGGCGGCCGAGCGAGCTGCGATGGACCGCCTGGCCTCGAGCATCCTGGGGCGTCAAGGCATCGAGCCGATCGATGCGGGCATGGACTGGTCGTGGCGTCGAGGGCGGGCCGGGCAGCGCTGAGCCGCCGTTACGATTCTCATAGCCCGCACAGACCTTTGCAAAAACAGCTTCTTGAGCAGAAATATGGGGTTTACCCCCGAGGTGCTTAGCCCGGGGTTGAATTCGGTCGATGCAACGGATCACAGGGTCCCAATTCAGGGGCTCACCGATTCCGGAGCCACGCCCATGTCCAGCTCGCGTTCAGTTTCACCGGTTCCCACAGACTCGCTCAAGCGTTCCCTAGGCATCCCGACCAAGATCGTCCTTGTCACACTCGGCATTCTCGTCGTGGTGGTGTGTGTAAATTTCTACGTCTTCCTCCAGGGTTTTACTCGGGAGGCCGAGGCGGCGTTGATTGAAAAGGCGAGCGGCTTCACCGCCGTCGCGGACGAGGCGAAGAACCACGCGTCGAACCTCATCGCGGTTGGGGCGCTCGATCAGGCGGGGCTGCTCGCGCGGGCCGAGGCGCACATCGCCAAGGGCGGGCACTATCGGGATACGGATTTTTTCAACGCGATCCCGGTGATCGTGGGGTGGAAGTCCGCCGGAGCGGCCGCCGAGCGGGAGCAGATCGATTTCCGGATCGTCAGTTTCGACGCGCGAAACCAGGCGAACGAGCCCACGCCCGGGACGTTCCGCCACGAACTGCTCACCCAGCTCACCCAGCAGGTCAAAAGTGGCGGCGAGACCGTGATCAGCGGCATCGACCGCCACAACAACACCCTCCACTACATGCGGGCGATCCAGCTCGACGCCTCGTGCATGAGCTGCCACGGCGACCCTGCCAAGCACGGGACGCGCGACGCCGCGGGCAACCCGACCGGGAAAGACGTGCTCGGCTTCAGGATGGAAAACTGGCCCGTCGGGTACATGCACGGCGCGTATGAAGTCGCGATGCCGCTGGACAAGCTGGACAACGCCGTCGGCGCGTTCTTCGCCAACGGCATGATGTTCACGGTGCCGCTGGTCGTCGTCGCGTGCGGCGGGTTCGTGCTGATGCTGCGGTCGCTGCTCGCCAAGCCGCTGAACAACCTCGTCGCGATGGTCAAGGACGTCGCAACCGGCGACGGCGACCTGACCAAGCGCCTGAGCCTGAACCGGGGCGACGAGATCGGGCGCCTCGGGCACTGGTTCGACGTTTTTCTCGGGAATCTGCACGGGATTATGAAGGAAGTCGACGGCGCGACGCAGGAAGTCGCGGGCGCGAGCACGCAGATCGCCGCCAGCGCCGAGCAGATGGCCGCCGGGCTCGGGACGCAGGAGCAGCAGACGACGCAGGTCTCGGCGGCGGTCGAGGAGATGACCCAGACCGTCGCGGAAGTCGCGAAGAAGTCGGCCGACGCCGCGAAGGCCGCGGAAGAGAGCCAGCAGTCCGCGACCGAGGGCGGCGAGGTCGTGGGCTCGACCGTGACGGAGATGCGCGGCATCGCCGACGAGGTCAACCAGTCCGCCCAGAGCGTCGGCGAGCTCGGGCGCAAGAGCGAGAAGATCGGCGAGATCATCGAGGTCATCAACGACATCGCGGACCAGACCAACCTCCTGGCGCTCAACGCCGCGATCGAGGCGGCCCGCGCCGGGGAGCACGGGCGCGGCTTCGCCGTCGTCGCCGACGAGGTCCGCAAGCTCGCCGAACGCACCCAGCAGGCGACCGAAGAAGTCGGCAGCTCGATCCGCGAGATCCAGGACGAGACGAGCAAGGCCGTCGAGCGGATTCAGAAAGGCACCGAGCGCGTGGAGACGGGCGTGGAACTGGCGAGCAACGCGGGTGGCGCATTGAGCCGGATTGTGGTGAGCAGCCAGAACCTGATGCAGATGGTCGAGGGGATCGCGGCGGCGAGCGAGGAGCAGGCCGCCGCGAGCGGGGAGATCTCACGCAGCGTCGAGGCGATCAGCGCGGTGACACGTGAGTCGAGCCAGGGCGCGGCTCAGGCCGCCCAAGCCGCCGCGAGCCTGAGCCAGCAAGCCGAGCGGCTCCGCCAACTCGTCGGGCGGTTCCGTCTGTAAGGCCTATTACAAAGTAGTATGGCTTCGACGCCACGCCCGGGTTTCCCCCTCGGGCGTGGTGTGTTTACGCACGCACGTGACGTCCGGTCACTCTTGATCGAGTTCGAAGAGGCGGACGAAAAAGTCCCCCACCGCGTCCCGCGAGACGCGGTCAAACGCGACGACCTCGTTGTGCCCAAGGCCCGGGCGCTCCAGGAAGTCCACGGGGACGCCCGCGTCGCGTGCGGCTTCGGCGATCGCCCGCCCGTGCTCGACCGGCACGATGAAGTCCTCGCTCCCGTGGACAACCAGCAAGGGTCGCCCACCGAGCTTGGCGACGTTCTCCTCGGCCGCCGTGTCGCCGGGCGTCAGCCAGCGGGCCACGCGCCCGCCGTGGAAGCCCGCGATCTCCGGCCAGGACCGGAACCCCGCCGCGATGCACAACCCGCGGACCCATTCCCGCTCCATCGCCACCACGCTCGCGAACGTGCCCCCGAGGCTGTAGCCGAAGACGCCGACGCGGTCCGGATCGGTCTCCGGCATCGCCCGCGCGAAGTCGGCCGCCGCGAGGCTGTCGGTCACCAGCCCGGCCCGCGTGCGCCGACGGTTGGTCGACTGCCCGTACCCGCGATAGTCAAAGATCAGCACGCTGATCCCGCGATCGGCCAGAAAACTGCTGAACGCCTCGTGGTCCGCGACGTTTCCGGCGTTGCCGTGACAATGCACCACCACCGGCGCCTGCCCGCCGGGCTCCAGACCACGCGCCGGAACGAACCACGCGTGCAGGCGCACGCCGTCGTCGGTCTCGATCCAGACGTCGCGATACCCGGGCGGCGTCTCGACCGCCCGCCGACTCGGGTAGTAAAACAGCATCGACTCGAGCCAGCCCGAGAGGGCGACCGCGAGAAAGAGCCCCAGCAGCACGCCGCCGGCGATCAGACGCCGAAAGATCATCGCCCGCCAGTTGCGACGTCGCGGCGGCTTGGGCTGCTTCGGGTCCGGCATCTGGTTCCCTCTTCTGGTCGCGATCAGCCTACGGGAAAGCCAGATCTTTCCAAGGGATTCTTGGAAAAAGCCGGCGAGACTTTCGGTCGGGCGGGCTGTCACCCAAGCCGAGGCACGCCAACGCAACACTCTCCGCCGGGGCAGGTTACCGCGCGATCTCGATCGCGCGGGTCTCGCGGAGGACGGTCACCTTGATCTCGCCGGGAAAGGTCATCTCGTCGCTGACGCGCTTGGCGATCTCGTGCGCGATCAGGTACGCCTCGTCGTCGCCCACGCGGTCGGCGTCGATCATCACCCGCACCTCGCGCCCGGCCTGCACCGCGTACGCCTCGCGCACGCCCGGCTGCGCCAGCGCGATGTCCTGAAGCTCGTTCAGACGCTGCACGTACCGCTCCATCGACTCCCGTCGCGCGCCCGGGCGGGCGCTGCTGACCGCGTCGGCCGCCATCACGATCGGGGTGTAGAAGCTGGTGGACGGGATGTCGGCGTGGTGCCCGCCGATCGCGTTGAGCACGGGCTCTTTCTCGCCGAACTGCTTGGCGAAGTCCATCCCGATCTTGGGGTGCCCGCCCTCCATCTCGTGGTCCATCGCCTTGCCGATGTCGTGCAGGAACCCGCACCGGCGCGCGAGCTTGCCATCAAGCCCGAGCTGCTCGGCGATGAGCTGGCAGAGATACCCCACCTCGATCGAGTGACGCAGCACGTTCTGCCCGTAGCTCGTCCGGTACATCAGCTTGCCCATCGCCTCGCTGATCTTCGGGTGCAACTTCGCGAGATTCGCCTCCAAGACCGCGTCCTTGCCGGCTTTGATCACCTTCTGCTCGATCTCGCTCCGCACCTTCTCGACGATCTCCTCGATCCGAGTCGGGTGCATCCGCCCGTCGGCGATCAGCCGCTCCAGGCTCTCCACCGCGACCGCCTGGCGGATCTTGTCGAAGCAGCTCACGACGATCACGCCCGGCGTGTCGTCCACGATGATGTCCGCGCCCGTCGCCTTCTCGATCGCACGGATGTTCCGGCCCTCGCGCCCGATGATCCGGCCTTTCATGTCGTCCGACGGGATCGCGACCGTTCGCACGGTGTGCTCGCTGGTGTTCTCCGTCGCGTACCGCTGGATCGCCATCAGCGTGATCTCGCGGGCCTGCTCCTCCGCCTCTTCCTCGGCCTTCTCCGTGATCCGACGCACCAGCTTCGCGATCTCCGGGCGGTTGGTCTCCTCCACGCGGCTCAGCAGTTCTTCCTTCGCCTCCTCCGGCGTCAGGTCCGCGATACGGTGCAGCGCTTGGGTCTGTTCGGCGTGCAGCTTCTCCAACTCCGCCTCTCGCACGCGAACCGCGGCCTGGTGCTCCTCGAGCTCCAACTCCCGACGGGCGAGGGCCTCCTCCTTCTGTGCGATCGCGTCTTCCTTGCGATCGAAACTGTCCTCACGCTTGGCGAGGCGTTTCTCCTGCTCGCGGATCTCCGACCGCGACCGCTCGATCTCCTTGTCCGCCTCGGCCTTGCGCGCCAGTGCCTGACGCTCCGCCTCCAGGCGCAGGCGCTCAGCCTCCCCCGCCGCTTCCTGCTTGGCACGATCAACAAGCGAACCGGCCTCGGCCTTTGCCTGGGCCAGCGTCTTGCCCACCAGCAGGCGGGCGATCCCCACGCCGGCTCCGGCCGCGACCAACGCGATCAGCACCACCGCCCAGATCGGCACCCCGCCCCCGGCCGCCGCTTCCCCCGCCTGAGCCAATGTTCGCACCGCGTCCTGTCGCATCGGAGGCCAACCTCACCGCCGCCGCACGCCCTCGGAAGGCACGGGCAGCTCGCAAAATCAGCAGGCACCGGACGCGAACACAGGCGCTCCCCCAAGCCATGGCTCGGAGCGTTCCACAGACGCGAACAGCCCCCACGGGAGGCGGCCGCATCCATCAAGAGCCCGTCCATACACGCCTGACGCGTGCGGATGGGCGTTCAAACCCGGGACCCGAGGCCGCGAGCCGCTGCAGACCAGCACCCGCGCCAAGGCCCCCGCTCGAACCGGACGCCCCTCCCCGAACACCGGGGTGAACCCCTCTCGCACGGGGAGAAGGACGCCGTCGCCTGTGCCGTCATCCGCCGAACCGCCTGAAAAGGTGGCCCGGCTGCTGGAAGTCATCAAGACCGGGGCCGGCTTCGGCCGGCTCCGGGACCGCATGTTAGCACCGCACGAAGACAGGCCGCCAGTGTTCCCCGCCCCGAGCCCCGACCGATCCTCTGTTCCTTCGAACCATGACGGGTCATCAACCGATACCATGCAAGCCGCCCGAGCCTCGTCGGGCGGTGCGTATCCACACGGATCGAAGACCGCCGGAGCAAGACCCCCGATTCTGGCGGATACAGACTCAAGAATGACGCCGGGGCGTGTGCCACGCTCGGCGTGCTGACCGGAGAGGACCGTCCCGATGCCGACGCTTGCGTCTTGCGGAGTTCCGAATCTCGCCGTCTCGCGTTTCGGTCGCCTGGCGGCCGCGGCGCTCGTCTCTGTCGGAGCCGTGCTCGGCGGGTGTGCGCACGACATGTTCCGCGTCGAGTTGGTCGGCGACACGCCCCCGGAGGGCACGCCGCTGGCGATCGTCGTCCATGGCGAGCACGCCAACGTGCTGCTCTTGGCGGACTCCCGCGTCGACGGGCCCGTGCTGAGCGCTCGGGCCGACGGCGCCCGGCGCGGGGCGGTCAACATGCCGGCGGACCTTGGCTTTGTCCGGGCCGACATCGCCCACGCCGAAGAGAGCGGGTACACGCTGACGCTGGAGATCGATCGCGCCCCGCAGCGGGATCTCGCCGCCGGCCCGAGCACCGTCACGGTCCGCGCGCCCTCGATCGGGGACGTCACCGTCCGCAACCACGGCGGGTACGTCCACGTCTCGGGGGCCTCGGGCGCGATCAACATCCGCAACGGCGTCGGCGGGCCGGGCGGCAACGTCCGCGTGCGCACCGATGCCGCGATCGACCGCGACATCACCATGCAGACGACCGAGGGGCAGGTCACCCTCAGCATCCCACCGAGCGCCAAGGGCACGATCGAGGTCAGCGCCCCCCGCGGCGAGCCGACGATCGACGCCCGCACCGTCGCCCTCGAAAGCTTCCGCCCGATGCCCGCCGAGCGCGTCTGGCTCGCCGTTCTCAACGGCGGCGAGAACCGGATCTTCCTGCGGAGCGAGCGAGGCAACGCCCGGCTCAACATCGTCAAGGAACCGCTGAAGACCAGCTTCTTCCAGCCCTTCATCGAGACCGCGCCCGACTGAGTGACATCCGCCTGCTGTGCGATCCGACGCATCGAAGCACGGGCGATCGCCCGTGCTTTTTTGTGGTGCGAGCGCCAGACATCACCGCTCCGAGCACAAAAAGACAGCACGGGCCGCCTGGCCCGTGCTGCGGGTTGCCTCTCGTGGATGCGCGGCGCGGGCCGATTTAGGAATTACGCCGCCTTCTGGCGTTCGAGCTGGGCCTGCTGGATCTGGCTGACGGCGCGATTGACCTGTTCGACGACGAAGGGGCGGTGGGCGGCGTGGAAGCCGAACTCGAACTGCACGCCGCAGTAGACGCTCATGGAGCTATCGATGTGCCGATGGACGATCTTGCCCGTCACCGCGAGCGGTGCGGGGATGTAGGGGCGGAGATCCATGCGGAGCCAGTAGAGCTTGAGCTCCTCGGCCGAAGAGGCTTCGTCCTTGCCGACCATGAGCCCCATGCCCCCGCCGGAGACGTTGACGAGCTGCGCCCCGAACCGCGGGCCGACCTCGGGGAGCACAATCGGATCCTCGCCCATGTCCGGCGTGGCGCTCGGGGTGAGCTGCGCATCGCGGGCGGCCAGGATCTGCCCCTTGTTCGCGATCTCGGCCGCGACGACCGAGCTCGGCTCCAGCAGCGGCCACATGTCGACCCGCGGCAAGCGGAGCTCGGCCGTGGAAATCCGGTAAAACCCGCGCCGGCTGCACCGCTCGACGCCCTCGGGCATCGAGAGGCGGATCGCCTTCTCGTCCCGCCCGTTGCGCCCGCGGAAGACCGTCTCCCCAACGACCCGGGTGTGGAACATCCAACGGTTCTGCCCGATCGACATCACGCCGACCAGGCGTGCCCCCTCGCGCAAAGCGACCTGCGCCCCCGCCGCGGCGGGCTGCTCACAGATCAGGTGGTCGCTCGCGGCTGAGAGCAGGCGGACGCGCCAGAGCAGGTCGGTGCCGGCGTCATTGCCCTCGCGTTCGAGCGTGAACTCGACGCCGCCGCCTCGCCCGGCGATCTGTTCGAGACAATCACGCCAACGGTCCGTTCTCGATCGGCTTGCGGGCACTGGGCGTTCCTTCGCGTCTGGGCGCGGGCGAGAGCACGCGCGGCCCGGGATGACCCGGGTCATCGGTGAGGCGGCCCGGGGCGAAGCGCCCCCAGCGCACAAGTCCGGCATCGGAAGAGCGAAACAAACGCTTGAGCACTTCGCGCAGGTGGGCCCGTGAACCCGGCAAACCCCGCGGCACGCCCGGATCTGGTCTCGCAAAGGTCAGCGGTTCTCGGACCCGCCACGGGCTTTGGATGCCGGGGCGAGCAGCACGCCGAGCAGTTGCCCGATCCGCGACCGCTCGGTCTCGCCCAGCGGGCGCCCGCCAAACCGAGCGTCGTAATAGAGCGTGCCGAGTTCGGCGAACGCCGCCCCGGCGTCCGGGTCCTGCACCCCGATCGCCCGCGCGTGCGCCAGCGGCGGGCGAGAGGCTGGCTTGGGCACGCCACGCTTCGTCAGCGCACGCAAGGCGTCCTCATAAAAGCGCAGGTGCGCCGGCTGGCGGCGGGCGCGCGGGCCCACGCGACGCGCGATCGCGACGCTCAGCATCCACGCCCCGTACGCGACCACGACCGCCCCGGCCGCCACCAGCAACGCGTTGAGAACCGCCACCGAGACCGCCCGCGTCCCTTCGATCGCCCCGGCATCGAGCGGCCCGTCGTCCCGGCTGGCGGCCCCGTCCTCACGCTCCGTCCGACCCTGGTACCCGACCACCGAGTTGATCCAGGCGTACTCGATCGCGTTCAGCCAGCGCCGGATCATGCGTCCGGCGGTCTCCTGCGGGCGGTGGATCGCGCTGAACTCCGCCGGGGGCGTCGGGTCGTATGTGCGCCACTGCCCGGGTCGCGTCTCCGCTTCCACCCACGCGTGGGCGTTGCTCGAACGCACGACGTACGTCCCGGTCTGGTTGTTGAACTCGGCCGCGACGTACCCCGTCACCACACGCGCGTTCACGCCGATCGCCCGGCACATCGCCGCCATTGCCGACGCGTAATACTCACAGTGCCCCGTGCGGGCGTCGGTCAGGAACCAGTCGATCGGGTCGCGGCGCGGCGGGGGCGCGAGGGTGTCCAGCGTGTACGTGAAGTTCTCACGCAGATACGTCTCGATCGCGCGCACGGCCAGCGCGTCGTCGCTCGGGTCACGCTCCGCGGGGTCGACCGCGATCCCCCGCGGCTCCAGCGCCAGCCTCGCCTCGGCGAGCACGATCGCGGACGGGAACGTGATCGACCCGCGCTCGTGCGCCACGGACTCGAACGCGGACACCTCCGGCATCGGGCGGAACTCGACCTCGTAGACGAGCTGCCCCCCGGCCCCGCTCCGCAGCGCCTGCCCGTCGCGACGGCTGAGCTGGACCTGTGTCCGAGTGCCGAACCGGAGGCCCACCGTCTCGTGCAGCGTGAAGATGTGATGCACGCGCCCGCTCGGCGTATCTCGGATTGTCACCTGCGCCCGGCGGACACGGGATGGCGACGAGCCCACCCCAGCGGGGCGAACCCACGTTCGCCCCGGCACGCGCTCCAGCCGCTCGGCGTCCTGGCTCCGCACCGAGGAACGCCCCCAACGCCCGTCGCGGTACACGTCCAGGACCGAGCCGCGGAGATACTGCACCTCGTTCTCGCTCCCGATCACGCGCCCCTGATCGTCGGTGATGCGGAGGTCGATGACCGGCGTCTGAACGTCGTTGATCAGCCCGCCAACGCCTAGGTTGATCTCCGGCGCGAAACCGGTCTGTCGCCCGACGGCGGCGTTGCCCCACGAGCCGAACACGTCGCGCCCGATCCCGCGCGGGAAGACGACGAAAACGACCGCCGCGACGATCGCCGCGGTCACCGTCACGCCGGAGATCAGCCCGCCCACGCGCGCGGGGTCACGCTCGCGCCGCGCGGGACGGTTCGATTGCTCGGCCTCCGCCCGGGTCGCGAGAATCTGATAACGGATCCCCGTCGCGAGCAGCACAGGCACGAACAGCACCAGCCCGAGCCCGATCAACAGCGCGGTACTGGTCAGAATCGCGCCGATCGCGAGAAACGCCGCGAGGGTCAGGAGCTGCCCGTCGTCGCGGGCGGATCTCCGGTCGACGAGCTTGACCAGCAGCAGCCCGACGACGAGCTGCGAGAAATCGTCAACATTGAGCCCGCCGTCGAACACCCCTCGCGCGGTGTAGAGGGCGACGATGAGGAGCATGACGTTGGCGACAGGGCGGGGCCAGGCCTTGCCGCGTCCGCCGTCGGTCACCCACCAGAACAGCCCGGCGACGATCCACGCGCCGATGAGGATGACCAGTTCGCCGGAGGCGACGCCGTAGATCCCCGTCGAGAGCAGCACGCAGGCGAGCACGCCGCGTCGGTAGGCGCGGTCGCTGTTCATGTCTTCGCCTTTGCGGGTTGGGCTTCGTGACGTGGGGCCTGCGCGGGGCGGGAGCGCCAGCGCGACCACCACCGCCCGTGCTCGGGGGGCAATGGGAACGCGAGCGAGGCGGGAAGCTCGACCCCGACGCCCTCAAAAATCGTCGGTTCATCGGTCTCGAGCCACGCATCGGCCCCACGCACCGAACCGTCGCTCGTCCGCGGCTGCACCGCGAGCACCGCTCCCACGCACCCGCCCGCGTCGACCACGCCCCGCGCCCCTTCCCCGGGGGGCTGCCAGGTCGCGAGGACGTCGAGCAGGCGCGAGGCGTGCCCGCGCCCGGGCGCGGGCTCGATCCGCACGCCGGCGGCGAGCAACCCCACCGATTGCCCGTCGCGGGACCAGTCCTCGATCAGCGTCGCCGCGACCGCGACCGCACGCTCGATCGACGCACGCTCCGCGTCGGGGCGCGCCCCCAGCACCACCCACGCCCGGCGTGGCATCGGGGCCCCCGGGAGACGGACGACCGGCGAGCCCAGTCGTGCACTCGGCTTCCACGCGATCCGACGGATGCTGTCGCCCGGCGCGTACTCGCGGATCGCGACGAACTCGTCCCCCATGCCCGGGCGGCGCGAGGCGGTCGCGCCCGCCGTCCCCACCCGGCGCACGATGGACTGCGCCCGGGGCGAGAGCCCCACCCGCGCCGGGCGCACCAGCAACGTCGCGGGCAGCTCAAATCGCAGACGCTTCTCCATCAGGCCGAACGGGAAACGGCTGCGCACCAGCAGCGCCGGAAATTCGAGCACGCCGCGAGCGGTCGGCGTCCAGACCGACTCGCCCTCGGTCGCTCGGCGGGGGCGGACCACGTCCACAAACGCCAGCGACTCGGCGTCCGCCTTCGCGGAGCCGGTGGGCGTTTCTTCCACGATCAGCCCGCAGGCCGAGGTCAGCCGGTTCCGCGTGGTGAGCCGGTACCGGATGGTCAGCCTCTGCCCGACACGTCCGACGCCGGGGAGGACCCGGGTCGCCCGCACGCCCATCAGCCCGGTCCCGCCGATGATGCCCGAGGCGAGCACGCACCCGACGAGCAGACCGAAGACGATGAACAGCAGGTTGTTCTGGCTGTTGACGGCGCCGATCGCGACAAAGACGGTCACGATCGCGTAGATCAGCCCTGGGCGTTGGAGCCTGGAGGTGCGTTTGGGGCGCGCGTCCTTGGCGGGTGTGAGTTCGGAGGGGATTGCGGGCGAGAACCCGTAGGTCGCACCGCCTCCCCGCCGCGATCCCGGGCGATCGACCGTTTTTTCGCTGGCGACCGCCGACCCCGTCACGACCCGTTCACCGCAACCCTTTCCCCCCCCTGCGCGCCCGGTCGCCTCACCGCCGCGGCACGACCACGAGCACCCGGCTCGACTCCGGCGGGACGTACATGTCCGACCGCGTCAACTGATACCCATCCGCGGAGGCTTCGATGCGGATCCGCCCGCGGTAGTTCCGCGGGAGCGTGAAGGAGACGCGCCCCCGGTCGTCGGTCGTTCCGCTCGCGAGCACGCCGCCCGCCGGGGTCAGGATCCGGACCTCGGCCCCCGGGAGCCCGTCGGTCTCCTCCCCCATGCGCGGGTCGGTCCGCTCGACGACGGTCGCGATCCCGGCCGGGCCCTCCACCACGCGGGCCGACACCATCTGCCCGCACCCGGCGAGCAAGCCCGCGATCGCGATCGCCGCGACACCCATCACACGCGTCTTCGCATCAACCCGCATGTTCCGCCCCTTCCTGAGCCGACACCGCGGCCACGTCCTGCGACCCGTCTTCGACATCTTCCGCGACGTCTTCGCGCTCCGGCGTCGCCTGCTTGGACGCCGGCGGCGCCCCGCCGACCAACTCGCCCACCTTGGGCAGGTCGCGGAGGCTCGCGAGCCCGAAGGCGTCGAGGAACTGCTTGGTCGTGCCGTAGAGCATCGGACGCCCGAGCTCCTCGGCTCGACCCTTGATCATCACCATCTTCCGCTCGAGCAAGGAGCGGAGCACCTCCCCGCACGCGACGCCGCGGATCGCCTCCAGGCTCGCCCGCGTGATCGGCTGGCGATAGGCGATGATCGCGAGCGTCTCGATCGCGGCCCGGCTCAGCTTCTGGCTCTGACGCTGACGCCCGAACGCCGCGACGACCTCGGCGTGCTCCGGGCGGGTCATCAGACGCCACCCGCCGGCGACCTGCTCGATCCGGAACGCCCGCCCGCTCTGGTCGTACGCCTCGTTGAGGGCGTCGACCGCGCCCCGGACCCGGGCTTCGACACCCTTCGCCCGTCCCTCCGCGTCGTCCTCGTCCGGTGCCGGCGACACGTCGCCCTTGCCGAGCCCGAGCAGGGCTTCCGCGATCGCGCCGGGCGTCACCGGACGGTCGGCCGAGACGAGCACCGCCTCGACCGACGCCAGGAACCCGGCGTCCGACTCCACCTCCGTGTGCGCACGCTTGCTCATCGCCCCGATCGTACACGCATCGCCGAGCGCCCGGGCGGCGAAGAATCCCCACCAATGCCCCACCACCCTCACCACGCCCCCCTCCCCACCGAGCAGCACCGGTACACGGACCTCGCGCCCCTCACCGAGCGCCAGCTCCACAAACGCCGGGAAACGGTCTTCCTCCTCCTCGCGGGGCTCTTCCTGGGCACGCTCTCGATGCTCAACCTCCTGGGCATCACCCGTTTCATCAAGCTGTTCGAGATCGCCGGCGAGGACGGGCAGCCGGTGGAGTGGTTCGGGACGCAGCTCGTCTTCGCGGTCGCGGTCGGCGTGCTGCCCTACCCGCTCACGTTCCTCTGCACGGACTTCATTAGCGAGCACTTCGGGCGGGCTCGGGCGAACGCCGTGGTCTGGGTCGGGTTTGTGCTCAATCTCTGGGTGGTCGCGATCCTCTGGGTGGGCGGGGCGCTCCCGGGCTTTGAAGCGACCGACCCCGCGACCGGGGCGATCCTCGCCGACGAGGCGGGGCGTCAGCCGGTCTTCTTCGAGGTCCGGGCGCTCGCGTTCGGCGCGGTCGCGGCGAGCATGATCGCGTACCTGGTCGCCCAGCTCGTCGACGTCCACGTCTTCCACTTCTGGAAGCGCCTGACCAACGGGCGGCACCTCTGGCTCCGCAACAACGGCTCCACGCTGGTCAGCCAGCTCGTGGACACCACCGCCGTCATCACGATCACCCACTTCTACGCCCGGGCATTGCCCGTGAGTGAGGATCACGCGATCGGGCCGCAACTGCTGCTGTTCATCGCGACGGGGTACGCCTTCAAGGTCGCGGCGGCCTTGGTGGACACGATCCCCTTTTACATCGGGGCCCATCACCTGAGCCGGTACCTGCGCCTGCCCCCGCCGACGCACCAGACCCGCCCCCCGGCCGCCGCGGCCGTCGAGGCGGGGGTCGGATAACCCGGCGCCGGCGTGGGGCCGGGGCGGGATCTTCCGCCCCCGTTGCCGGTTTCCGACTCGGGGCCTATCCTGCCCCGCGAATGACCTTTGGGCGTGTGCCGGAGTGGTCAAACGGGCCTGACTGTAAATCAGGTGGCTTCGCCTTCGGGGGTTCGAATCCCTCCGCGCCCACTGCCGCCGCTGCAAAGCGGCGGCTTTCTTTTGCGCTCCTCCAGTCTTCAAAACCTGATCAAAGTGCCCCACCGGCGGGCCCCCGCCGCGGGGATTTCAGACTCGACGAGCGCACGGAAAAAGCCCGGGCGGTTCCACGGCACGCAGCAGAACCGATCCCGGGCTTCTCTCATACTTCACAGCCTGGCGTTTTGCTCCCCGAAAAGCCGCCGTGAACGCGTGCCGATCCCGAGTCAGCGCCGACGTCGCGTCGCCGCCCCGAGCCCGAGGATCGCGAACAGGCCCGCGCCGGCGGGGCTCGGGATGATCGCCATGGAGGTGACCAGCGAGCCGCCGCCGATCTGCCCGATCATCGTCGCCTCGCCGGTCATAAGGTCGATGGTCCAGAAGGTGGACTGGCTGAGCGCCGCGTCGAGGACGGTCGCGTACGCCACGCCATTAAAGATGTCGAAGCTGGCGGCGTCGGTCAGATCGACGCCGACCGAGCCGACGGTTTCGAGGTTGCCGAAGCTGTTCGCCTGCTTGACGAGGACGTTGAGCCCGGTGTCGAGCCCGTAGAGCTGGCTGGTGGTGGCGCCGTCGAAGTTGTTGTCGTAGGCGGAGGCGACGACGTTGGGCGTCATGCCCGCATTGATGTCGCCGGGCTGATAAAAGAGGGGAGTGGCGAGGGTGGAACTGCCGTCGTTGGGGTTGAGAACAAGATTCTGCCCGGCGTCAGAAACGACGCGGATGCGATCGATCGTGGGGTTGAAGTCAAACCCGAACGAGGAACCGTTGAGCGTATTGCTGAACCCGCCAACAAGCGTCGCCATGCCGGAACTGATATCAACCCTGTAGAGGTTGCTGAAGCTCCCGAGAGCGTAGAGCTCGCCGGTCGCGGGGCGGACGTCGATGCCGACGAGCCGCTCGTTGACGCCGAGGCCCTGCAGGGCGACGCCGCTCTGGATCGCGCCCGGGTTGCTCACGTCCCAGGTGATCAGCGATCCCTGGCTGGTGACGCCGATCGCGGTCTGCGCGTGGGCGGCGCCCGCGCCAAGGGTCAGCGTGAGCGCAACGATCGCCGTGCAGCGCGCCGCTTGGCGCGCCAAAGTCTTCTGCTGCATGTCCGTATCCTCCGCCGCGTGCCGCGGCTGCTGGCTCTCCATCCGATGCCCGACGACGAGCCGGGGCGGAGCCGAGAACCGCTCTCGCCCCGCCTTCGGGCTCGCTGGGGGCCGGGTTTTTGGATCATGGGAAAAAAGTTGTGCCCACGCAGGTTTGCTACACTTCTTGTCCCGGGATGTCCCCGGACGCCCGCCCGTGGCCCGCGAGGTTCTCGATCGTGCCCACTCTCTTGGAACGCATCGCGGGCGGCGACCACAGCGCGGTCAGCGCGTGCGTGCAGGAGTACGGCGGGCTCGTGTGGCGGCTCGCCAACCGGTACCTGGATCGTGCCCAAGGCGAGGTCGAAGACGCCGTGCAGGAGGTCTTTGTCGAGCTCTGGACCAAAGCTGACCGGTACGATGCCGCCAAGGGCTCCGAACCGGCGTTTGTCGCGACGATCGCCCATCGGCGTCTGATCGACTATCAGCGCCGTGTCTCGGCGAGGCCGGACCGGGCCTCCGCGAGCAATCGCCCGCCCGAGGCGGACGCACCGGCGGAGTTCGAGGTGAAGCGGGCGGACCTCGCGCACGCCGCCCAAGCCTTCAAGGCCCTCCCCGAGGACGAACGCCAGGCGCTCTGGATGGCGGTCCGGAGCGGGATGACGCACCAGCAGATCGCGCATGCGACCAACGCCCCGATCGGGACGGTGAAGAGCCGCCTCCGTCGCGGGCTGATCCGCCTGAACGAGATCCTCGCCCGTGAGCCCGCCGGGGCATCGGGCGACAACGAGCGGGCCGCACCGCGGACGGGGGGTGACGCATGAGTCTGTCGCCCCCCGATCGCGCCCGCCTGATGGAACTGCTCGCCGACGAGGCCCTGCAGCAACTCGAAGCGGAGTCGGCCTCGGAGCTGGCGTCGCTGCGCGCCCGCGCAGGGTCGGATCTCCCGTCGATCGATGGCGCGCTGGGGGAGTTGCTGCTCGCGATCGACGCGAGCGAAGCCCCGAGCGCCGCAGACGAGCTTCCGCCCGACCTGGGCGCTCGCGTCACGGCAATCGGACAGGCCGTTACGACCGCGCGGAGCGTGCAAACGTCCAAAATCGCCGAGGCTCGGCGCGAGCCCGCCGGCCCCGCGCGGCGTTCATCCCTCGGGCCGATCGGCGTGCTCGGCTGGGTCGCGGCTGCTGCCGGCTTCACACTCGCCGCGGTCGCCTGGCTGGCCCAGCCCGCGCCCGTCGGACCGCCTGTGGTGGAAGCGCCCGCCCAGCCGACCCCCGCCGAACGTGCGACGCACCTCGCCGATCGGCTCTCGACCGAGCCGGGCACGCTCCGCGTCGCTTTCCAGGCCGTCGGCCTGATCGAAGGGCGGGACAACGTCGGCGAAGTGCTCTGGAACCCCGACGAGCAACGCGGCATGCTCCGCCTGCGCAACGTCGATCCCAACGACCCCGCCCAGCACCAGTTCCAGCTCTGGATCTTCGACGCTGAACGCGAGCAGTACGCCGTCGACGGCGGCGTCTTCGACATCGGGCCCGAGACGCCCCGCGACAGCGACGGCAACCTGCTCGTGCCCTTCGAGCCCAGGCTCGCGATCCGCGCCGCCGCCGCGTTCGCTGTCACGCAGGAACAACCCGGCGGCGTCGTCGTCACCGATCAGTCCGGGCTGATCCTCCTCGGCCCCGTCGGCGGCTGAACGCCCGCAACACGTCGTGGCGCGGGCGTCCCGCTCATGCCGCGGCTGCTTCTTGTCAAACTCAGTCCAGTTCGATCGACTCGCCCGGCGAGAGCTCACGCACCGCCACGCCCTTGGGCTCGAATCCTTTCGCGTCCTGACGCAACGCGGGGAACGTCTTGTAGTGCACCGGGATCGCGATCTTCGCCCCGATGAATTCGGCCGCACGGCTCGCCAGCTCCGGGCCCATCGTGTAGCGGTCGCCGATCGGCACGAACGCGACCTGCGGTCTGTAGATCTCGCCGATCAGCTTCATATCGCTGAACAGCCCCGTATCCCCGCAGTGGTAAAACACCACGCCGCCGATCGAGACGATCGCCCCGCAGGGCATGCCCATGTAGCGCCCCTCTTTCTCGTAGCTGGACGAGTGGAACGCCTGCGTGAGCGCGACGAAGCCGAAGTCGGTCTCGACCTTCCCGCCGGGGTTCATGCCCTCGCACTTGTCGTGCCCGCGCTCGGTGAGAAACTCGCAGATCTCGTGAGCCGCGTAGACCGGCGCGCCGCAGCGCTTCGCGATCGACTCGGTGTCGCCGAAGTGGTCGGCGTGCCCGTGGGTGAGGACGATGCCGGTGACGTCCATCGCCTCGGCCTTGCGGGCCGCGAGCGGGTTGCCGGTCAAAAACGGGTCGATCAGCACCCGGTGCTCACCGGATTCCAGCAGCACGGCCGAATGGCCGAGGAACGTCGCGCGTGCGCTCATGGCGTGTTCTCCTTGCAGGTCGTGCCGCGTCGGGCGCGGGCTCGCGTGCGTCTTCCCCCGGCGGAAGTGTACCGGAGGCGTGTACGCTCCTCCGCGATGCCCGCACGCGACGACCTGCCGACCAAGCTCTGCGCCTCCTGCGGGCGACGTTTCGCGTGGCGAAAAAAGTGGGAACGCGACTGGGAAGCCGTCCGGTATTGCTCGAACGCCTGCAAAGCGCGCGGCGTGAACCGCGAGGATCAGGCCCTCGAAGCCGCGATCCTGCGACTGCTCGCCGAGCGCGCACGCGGCGCATCGATCTGCCCGAGCGAGGCGGCCCGCGCGATCGGAACCGAAAACGAACCCGAAACCGCCTGGCGCGGCCGGATGGAGCCCGCCCGCCGGGCCGCCCGACGCCTGGCGAACGCGGGGCGCGTCGTCATCACACAACAAGGCAAGCCCGTCGATCCGACCGAGGCGCGGGGGCCGATCCGGATCGCCCTGCGGTGACCATGCGGCGCAAAGAAAAACCCGCGAGCCTGGTGCGCTCGCGGGCATTGCGTTTGGTGTTACGACGACGGCTCAGCCCGGGATCGTCCACACGACGCGCCGGCTCATATCGCTGACCCACGTGCCGCCGGGGCGTTCGATCGTGATCGCGAACGCGGCCGCCCCTTGCACCGTGAGCTTGGCGTCGATCGGCACGATCAGGTCGCCGCTCTGCGGATCGCGCGAAGCGCGGGAGGCGTCGAACACGCCCCCGGAGATCCGGGCGCTCTGCCCGGTCTCGTCGAACAGCCCGCGGCTGTCGACGATCCAGAGCTGGTACTGGATCTCCTCCGGATCGTTCTCCGGCAGCCCGCGGAACCGCATGTAGCCCTGCTGGCGGCTCTCGCTCCACACGACGTCGCCGGTGACCTCGCGGATCTCGGGGCCATCGCCCTCGAGCACCCACGGGTGCCACTCGAACACCTGCGTATCGGTTGCCGTCGCGAGCAGCGCCCGGCGCTGCGACGCCAGCGGCACCGACTCCGGCCCGCCGGTGGGCGTGCCACCCGCGATCGGCGCCCCCGCTTCGGGCGCGGCCGGGCGGTTGAGCACAAACCCGAACACGAGGATCGCCAGACATGCCGCGGCTGCGATCCAGCCGCCCGCGGCAAACCAGGGCGACCGACTCGCGGGCGCCGTTTGGCGTGCGGACGCGATCGGGACCGAGCGCGAGGCCTCGGCCTCTGGCGCTTGCGCCGGCTGAACGCCGCGGGCGAACGCCTCGGCCGCGGACTCCAGACGCCGACGCACCGAGGCGGGCATCTCGCCCGCGTCGAACGCGCCGTTCGCGTACTCCACCGCGACCAGCGCCTCGGCGAACTCGAGTTCGGCGCGATCGACGTCGCGGATCGACGACAACTCGTGCGATTCTTCCGCGGTCAGCCCGCCGAGCACGTGCTCGGCCAGGAGTTCTCGCAGACGATCATCTTGAGGCATTGGTGAACGGCTCATGCCCCGGCCTCCCCGGAAAGATTGCGGGCCGTGCCGTCCCCCCCGGACGTCGATCCGTCAACATCGGAACCCTGATTCAACAAATCGCGGAGCCTGATCAGCCCCCGCCGCGCGTGCGTCTTGACCGTCCCGAGCGGCAGCCCCGTCGCCCGCGCGATCTTCTCGTGGCTCAGCCCGTGGAACACGCTCAGGCGCAGGACGCGGCGCTGCTCCTGGCTCAGACGCTCGAACGCCTCCGTCGCGCGCCCGAGCTCGTCGCTCATCACCGCGGGCGCCTCGACGCCTTCGCCGTTCCTGGTCGGTTCGTGATCGCTGAGCATCTGCTCGCTCGGGCGACGCCCGATCTTGCGGCGACGGTCGATCAACCGACGACGCGCGATCATCGCGACAAACGCCGTCTCTGAGGCGACCGACGCGTCGTACCGGTACGCGCTCTGCCAGACGTCGACGAAAATATCCTGCACCGCGTCCTCGGCCTCGGCCTCGGTCGCGAGCATCCGACGCGCCAGCGACCACACCAGCCCGCCGAAACGGTCGATGCACGCCTTGACCGCCGTCTGGTCGCCGGCCGCGACGCGAGGCAGCAACAACGCCTCCGCAGACGACTCCGTGATTCCTGCTGTGCTCACAGCGTGGGTCGCTCCCTGACGAAGCGCCGAGACCGGAGGACGGTCCACACGAACGCCTGACCTCGGAGAGTCAGGCCTCGACGCCGACCGATCGTAAACCAAGACACGCTGCAACGCCACTCGCCCTCGCGGGAGATTCCCGGGGGGACAACACCCACCCGACGGGCGACACGCCCGCGAGCCCCGGAACAACCCGGCCCGGAGACCCGGACCGCCCTGTCAATCCCCCGGCCGGGCTCTTCGCTCGGCCGAGAGCTTCAACACCAGAAACAGGCTCGAACCCGTTCCCATACGTGCCTTCGCACGATCAGTCCGGGAGGATGACGGTGTCGATCACGTGGATCACCCCGTTCGAGGCCTGGATATCTGTGGTCACAATCTTCGCGTTCTGCACGCGGGGGCTCCCGTACCGCTCGGCGATCCGCACGCTCTGCCCCTGGACCGTCTCGGCCTGCCCCGCCTCGAGCGCCTGGTCGCTGTAGACCCGCCCCGGCACCACATGGAACGTCAGGATCTGCACGAGCTGATCGCGGTTCTCCGGGCGGAGCAGCGACTCCAGCGTCTCACGCGGCAGCTTCGCGAACGCCTCGTCCGTCGGCGCGAAAACCGTGAACGGGCCCTCGCCGCTCAGGGTTTCCACCAGCCCGGCGGCTTCGATCGCCGCCGCCAGCGTGCCGAACGAACCGGCATCGGCCGCGACTTCGAGCACGCTCTTGGTCTCGGGCAGGATCACGGCGTCGATCACGTGGATCACGCCGTTGCTCGCCGCGATGTCGGTTGCAATCACGCGCGACTGATTGACCATCACCGTGTTGTCACGGGTGGAGATGTTCAGACGCTGCCCGTTTGCCGTCGCGGCGAACTCGAGGTCGGTGACGTCCGCCGCCATCACGCGACCGGGCACAACGTGGTAGGTCAGGATCGCCTTGAGCATCTCGCGGTTCTCGGGCTCGAGCAGCGTTTCGACCGTGCCGGACGGGAGCCGCGCGAACGCCTCGTCGCTCGGGGCAAAGACCGTGAACGGCCCGTCACCGCGGAGCACGTCGACCAGACCGGCCGCCTGCACCGCCGCGACCAGCGTCGTAAACGAACCGGCGCCCACCGCGACGTCCACGATGTCGCCATCGCCCTGCTCAAACGCCACCGTCATCGACGCGCCCCCGTCGCAGGACACGGCGCAGCCGGAAGCCTGAGCCACCTTCGCGGGCGTCGCTTTCGCGCCGTCGCAGACAGACGCGCACCCATCGGCCGTGACCGTCGCGGTCCAACCAGCCATGCCCACCAACGTCGCCGCACCCATCGCAAGAACGGTTTTCATGCTCAAACTCCAATCCGAAGTGTGCCGGGCGTCCGTCCGGCGTCGGTGTGAGTGTCCCCCGACAACTTCGGCCCCACCCCCTCGCGTGGCCGATCGTCGCGAGCCGGACGCAACGCCCGCAACAGCACCGCCTTCGGGAGCCCGCGTGCCGCGGATTCGCCTCGCCGCGTCCCACTTCCAACTACAAACCAGCCTCAGGACCGGAAAAACCCGCAGAACCGGCGCACGTGCGCACCAAAAACGCCCCGTCCTGGCGAGCAGGACGGGGCGCGATGTTCGTGCAAAGAAGAGTCGAAGCGGGATTCTTCGATCAGTCGGCGAGGACCACGATTTCGACCCGGCGGCTGGCCGCCTTGGTCGCGCGGGGCATCGCCGGGCCGAACGCGGCCGAGTAGATCCGATCGTTGTTCAGCCCGCGCGAGACCAGGTACTGCTCGACCGCGAGCGCGCGGTACGCGCTCAGGTGCTCGTTGCTGCGCCACCCGCTCCGCCGGATCGGGTCGGTATCGGTGTAGCCTTCGACGCGGATCGTGTTGTTGGGATACCGCTGGCGGATGACGTCCGCGACGCGGTCCAGCGTGCGGCGCGCCTCGGGGCGGAGCTCGTCACGCCCGGACGCGAAGAGCACGTCCCCAGCGACGGTGACGACCGTGCTCTCCCCGCGACGGGAGACGGTCGCGCCCTCGATGCCGCCGAACCCGCCGTCGGCCGCCTGGCGGGGCTGGGCGACGGCGGCGCGAGCCTGGCGCAGGGCCGCGTCGAGACGCTGCACCTCGCTGGAGAGCTGCGCGTTCTCGGCCTCAAGCCCCGTGCGATCCGCCTCGCACCGGTCGAGCGACTGATCCAGCGTCGCCAGGCGCTCGCGGAGCTCCTGGTTTTCCGCCAGCGCCGCCTGGTACTCCTCCTGGCTGATCGAAGCGCACCCGCCGGCCAGCGCCGCCGAGCCCGCCACCACCGCCGCCAGACCGATCCGAATCCACCGCTTGACACCCGTCCGCACCGTGAACCTCCGTTCGTCCCTGCGGGCGACGCATCCTGGGCGCCCGCGCCGGTTTCTGTCCTTTGCCCGCGGCTCTCCGTTAACACAGCCGCCAGAGAAGCCACCACAATACCGCCCAAATACCCGCGCCGCACGCTTACGGCAGGTCGATCCCCCCAGGCACCCGGAGCAGGCGGGTCAGCCCAAGCTCGATCGGGTGCTTGAACAGCACCACCGCGAGCGCCCCGGCCGCCAGGTACGGCCCGAACGGCAACGCCTTCGCGAACACACCGCTGAAGACCCGCCCCGCGAGCCCCCAGAAGGCCCCGGCGAAGCAGGCGGCGAAAAACGCCAGCACCGCGTCCACCCACCCCAGGCAGGCCCCGATCGCCGCCAGCAGGTGGACGTCCCCCAGCCCCATCGCTTCCTTCCCGAACGCGAGCGAGCCGAAGATCCGCACCCCCCAGACCAGACCAGCCCCGATCAGGTACCCCATCAGCACGCCGCTGAGCACATCCAGCCAGAGCGGCACCGTCGCGTCGTACACGGCCCGCCCCGTGAGGATGTCCACCCCGCTCGGTCCGGCGAGCCGCGTCGCGATCCAGCCCCCCAGCATCCCCAGCCCCAAGGCCGGCGCGAGAAACAGCAATTCCTTCAGCACCTCACGCCGAGCGTGCGGGTACTGGATCCACATTTCCGGATCGTGCGAGACACCCGCGGCGAGCGCCTCATCCTCATCCTCGTCCTCCGGAACGCCGTCAGCCGCTTCTGCGATCTCCGCCGCGGGGGCGGCTTCCGACGGCGGCGGCACCACACTCCCGCCCGGCTCGCCCCGGGCTTCAACCTGAGCCTGCCCCTGAGACTCGCTCACCACCTTCGCCCGCTCGGCGGCCTCCCACTCGTCGTAGTCCGCAAAGCTCGGCTTCAACAGCCCCACCCGCAGCAGCACGTTCGCGATCACCACCCCCACCGTCCCGCCGATCGCCGCGCCAACCCACCACCAGCCCATCGGCCCCGGCGTCGCGATCGACCAGGCCCAGCCCTCCGCGGTGATCGGCAGCTCCCCCGTGCGGCTCGCCGCCGACACCCAGAGCGCGTGCACCGGGTGCGCCACCAGCGCCAGCCCCACCGGAATCCACGTCAACTCCAGCGGGATCGTGTACGTCCGAGCGTCGATCAGCGTCGTCGCCAGCAGGCAACTGAACAGCGTCAGCACGACCAGCAGCGTCGGCCAGGTGATCCCGATCCCGTTCATCGCCCACTCGGGTTTGAACGCCGCCCAACCGACCCCGATCGGCGACATCCCGTGGTTCGGTGTCATGAACCAGAGGGCGTAAAACAGGACGAACAGCAATGCCGCCACACCCTCGACGATCGGGTACTCGGCGCTGATCTTCGCCTTGCAAAAACGGCACTTGCCACCCAGCAGCACCCAGCCCAGGATCGGCACGTTCTCACGCCAGGTGAGCCGGGTCGAGCACGACGGGCACCGGCTCGGCGGCGTCACCACGCTGAGCCCTCGCGGGAGGCGGTACACCAAAACGTTGGTCAGCGAGCCCACGCACGCCCCGAGCGCGCCGATCCACAAGACCTGCACCGCCGCCCACAGCAACATGATCCACTCGTAGCTCACGCGTCTGGGGTCTCACTCCGGGCCGTTGCGGGCAACACGAGCGCACCGCGGCGCCGCGCATCATCTCGCGTCACTCGTCCTCTGCATCGGCCCCCGAGCCCCCGTCGCTGGACCTTTCCCCTCCGCCGCCCGCAAGATCTTGGGCCGACAGCTCCCGCACGCGCTGCTCGGCCCGGTCCAGGATCGCCCGGCACCGGCGAAGCAGCGCCATCCCCCGCTCGTACGCCTCAATCGAGTCCTCCAGACCCGCCTCGCCCGATTCGATCCGGTCGATGATCGACTCGACCTGCTCGAGCGCCGCCTCGAAGCCCGGCCCGTCCTCGCTCGGGACGATCTTGTCCGATGTTCCGCGTTTTGCCATGGCTGCCGACCTTACCCCCGCTCGCCGAACAGGTCCATCTGCCCCCGCCCGCCCGCGCGGGGTGACCGCGGGCGACGCGCGAGGGGCTTCGGGCGAGCCGCCGGGGCCGGCGACCCGTCCCCCTCCACGATCGAACCGAACGAGCCGTCGGCGAGGCGCGTGACGACCCGATCCCCCGGCGCAACATCGCCGGGCGTGCGCACGAGCCCGCCCTCGGCCTTCTCCGTCCAGCTGTACCCGCGTTCGAGCACCGCGAACGGGCCCATCGCCTTGAGCTCGCGCTCGAGGGCGTGGGCCTTCCGCCCGGCGTCGCGTAGGCGTCGGGCCGCGACGCGGTGCAGCCTCGTCTCGAGGCCCGCGAGATCGACCGCGACGACCCGCCGCCGCGCCGCGAGTTCCAGGCGCTGTAGCGCGGCCGACCAGCGGGCCTCGCGCCGCGCCTGAGCCGCAGCCGGTCGTTGACGCTCCAGCCGCCCGCCCGCTTCGAGCAGTCGCACACGCGCATCGCGCAACGACGTGCGCACGCCGGCCGCCAGACGCCCCTCGGCGTTCGACACCCGCTCGCGATCCCACGACACCGCGCGCTCGGTGCGCATCTGCAACCGCCCGGCGAGCGAGTCGAGTTGGCGGGCCAGATCGCCCCGGTCCGGCACCAATCGCACGGCGGCCTGCGTCGGCGTCGCGCAACGCTCGTCGGCGACCAGCTCCGCGATCGTCGTGTCCGTCTCGTGACCGATCGCCGCGACCACCGGGAGCGGGCTCCGCACGATCGCCTCGGCGACTTCGCGCTCGTTGAAGGCCCAGAGATCCTCCATCGAGCCCCCGCCGCGGGTGACCAGGATCGCATCGATCCCGAGCCGTTCCCGAGCTTCACCCAGCGCCCGGATCGCGCGAGCGACCTCCCCCGCCGCCCCGGCGCCCTGCACCCGGGCGTCGACCAGCAGGATCTCGACCGCCGGGCAGCGACGTCGAGCGGTGTCGAGCACGTCCTGCAGCGCCGCCCCGGTCCGGCTGGTCACCACCGCGATCCGGCGTGGGAAGGTCGGGAGCGGGTGCTTCCTGGCGGGATCGAACCAGCCCAGCCCGCGCAGCTCGTCGCAGAGCGCCCGGAACTGAGCCTCGAGCGCCCCGCGCCCGCGCAGCTCGACCTTGTCGACGATCAGGCTTGTCCGCCCGCTCGGGGCGTAGAACTCGACGCGACCGGTCGCGATCAGGGAGACGCCGTTCTCCAGCGTCACGCCCGACTTACGCACGTTCGAGGCGAACATCACGCAGCTCACCACCGCGCCCGCGTCTTTGAGATCAAAGTACGCGTGCGTGCGCTCGCGCAGCCCGCTGACCTCGCCCTCGACGCGGACCGCGACCGGGAGCCCGCGGCTCAGCGCGTCGCCGATCCGGGCGGCGAGCTCCGACACCGACCACGCCCGATCGGGGGACTCGGGCGCACCGTCTCCCTTCGCCGCGGCGGCCCGCTTGGCGCGTGTCTTGTCGGGATCGAACGGCAACCGGCCCACGTCCGCAGAGCGTACTCGCTCCGCAGCCGCGGGCCGGCTCGCCATAGGCCGCGATCGCGGGCACCGGCGCGTGCAAACGCCGATCGACTCCGCCCGCGGCCGCTCTCCCCCCAGCGGGGCTTGCGCCCCACGAGCCACCCTTTCTCTCCTCCAAAAAGAAGCGGCTCCGCCTGAGAGAGGCTGTCTGCGATGCTCAATCGAGGCGGGTGAGGCTCCCTCCGAGGTCGGCCTCTGAGCCGAGGCGTGTGATGCGCTGCTGGTGGCGTTCGCCCGAAGCCGCGGGCCCGAGGACCTGCATCCGCGGCGTAAACCGCGGGGCGTCGGGCGGGAGCTCAATCGTCGCACGGGGGCGGATCTCGCCGGGCGTCCGCGTTTCGGTGCGTGCGGGGGCGTGGTCGACCGACGCCCGGTGGGCGTGCGGATGAACCTGTGGCGCGTGCCGACGCCCGGCCGGGCTGTTCAGGTACGTCTCACGGTGTCGCGGGTTGACGAACGTGCGCACGCCGCCGACGTAGCCGTTCTCTCTGAGCCACTGGTTGCGTGCGGCTTCGAGGGTTTCCAGGGAACCGGTGCCGTGGATCCGTGCCCAGGGGTTGATGCCGACCACGCTGTTGTTGATGCGGGCGGCGATGAGCCGGAAGTCGTGGGTCGAGGCGCCGTAGGCGCCGGGCCCGGGCTCGCGCCGGACGGGCGGGAGCGGGCGTTCGACGCCGCCTATGAAATCGCGCCCGATCCAGAGCCGCCCGCTGGTGGGGCTCTGGCGGACGTCGTGGGCGTGCCGCGTGTCGACGGGTGGTGGCGTGAGTAGCACGTCGCGCCGCCACTCGGAGCCGCGCACCGACGCGTCGGCGAGCGATGCGTTCATACCCGTGGAAAGAAGCCCGATCCCGATGGCCAGATGCCACGCCGCGTATCGCCGAGCCATGTATACAACTCCAAGTCTTCGGCGGCTGCGCTCCCCTGTGCGGCGATCCGTGAACCGCGCAGCCGTGCTATTCGGACACCTTGTTCAGGTGACGAACATGCATGATGCCCGGAACCTTGAGCTGCGCCAAGAATTTTTTGCGCATTTCGCCCGTCTAGGGGGCCCAAGTAGGGCAATCACACCACGCCGCCCACGAAGGAGCCTTTTCTTGGGCGTTGCGATACTGAAGAGCTGCGTGGAGGCGGGGTTACCGGGTCCGGTCGCTCGCTTGGTACGGGATCGCTTCCTTGGAGACGACCCACTCGTACGCGTCGATGACGGCCGCGACGTGGGTGCTGGCCCGGTGGCTGGCCCCGACGTACTGCCAGGCGCTCTCCCCGAGCTGACGGGCGCGGACCGGGTCGCTGAGCACCGGGCGCAGCAGCTCGCCCCAGGCGTCCGGGCTGGTCGGCTCGGCGGCGCGGTCGAGGACGGCCGCCGTCCGACCCGGCAGGAGCCAGCTCACGTCCGGGTCGTACCCGGTCACGACGACCATGCCCTGCCCCATCGCGTCGAGGAGCAGGCTCCGCTGCTCGCCGTGGCTCTCGGGCTGGACAATCGCGTCGCCCATCACAACCAATTCACGCTTGCCCTCGATTTCCGGGATCAGGCTCAGGCGGTCGAGCACGCCGAGGCGTTCGGCGACGCTCCAGAGCTTGGACCGGGCGGCGGCCTCGGCGTCGGCGAAGATCACCGACTCGCGCCCCGTGCCCAGGGCGAGCAGGATGCCCTCGAAGCCGGCATGGAACACGGCCGGCTCGCGTCCGTTGCCGGCGAGAAAGACGCTGGTCGCCCGCCCCTCACGCATGATCTCGCGGGGGCGCGGGGCGCGGTGGACGCCCCACGGCGCGGTGCGGACCGGGATGCCCGGGGCGTCGGTCGCGAGCGCGCGCTCCACGGCGATGTCGGGCGCCATGAAGAGCACCCCGGGCGCGGCCCGGAGCTGTGCGCGGAGCAGGCGAGCCTTGGCGACGAGCCCGCGCCGCCAGACGTCGAGCACGACCGGGGCCGCGATCTCGTGCCCGACCTGGAGCGCGAGCTCCCAGACCTCGCCGCCGAAGGCGTGGACGACGTCGATCTTGGGCAGGTCGCCGGATTCAGTGAGCTCGCGGACGTTCGCAAGCAGGCGACGCGCGCGCATGGCGCGGGTCATGAAGGGGCCGCCCATTGGAAAGGTCACGGCGTCGGCGAGCACGCCGGAGACGTCGAGATCCGGGGCCGACTGCTCCGGCACGGCGTGCACGACCGCGACGCCCTCGTCCGCGAGCCCGACCTCCAGGCGACGGAGCATCGACCGCTCGCGAGCGGCGAACATCTCGTCGATCAGCATCAGCACGCGCACGGCACACCCCTCACGGTCACGCTCCCAGGCGAGAACATCGGCTGAGCACGCCAACATTCAGGATACAGGAAAAACCCGCGATCGGAAAGCCTTGCTCCGGGACCGGTCACCGCGGCGGGCAGTCCGGCGGGGGGTGGTCGGTTCCCGCGACGGCTTCGGTCCGCCAGACGCCGACCCAGTGCCCGGGCTGGGTTTCGAGCAGCGCGTAGTCCCCCGCCGGCCCGGGCGCGCGGACCAGGGTTGCCGGAGGCTGGTGCCAGGGCCACCACGGGCGAACGTCGCTCGGCAGGCCCGGGGCGTTGGTGAAGCTGGCTTCGTCGTCGACGATCTCGCTGACGGTGCGGAGTCGGTCGCGCCGCTCGCCGAGGGCGGGGATGCTCGCGAGCAGGCCGCGGGTGTAGGGGTGCAGGCGTCGCTCGAAGAGGGCCTCGACCGGGGCGTACTCGACGACGCGCCCCGCGTACATGACGCAGACGACGTCGGCGTGCTCAGCGACGACGCCGAGGTCGTGCGTGATGAGCATGACCGCGAGCCCGCGGTCGCGTTTGAGCTCGGTGATGAGTTCGAGGATCTGGGCCTGGATGGTGACGTCGAGGGCGGTCGTTGGCTCGTCGGCCAGGAGCACGCGGGGCTCGCAGGCGAGGGCCATCGCGATCATGACGCGCTGGCGCATGCCGCCGGAGAATTGGTGGGGGTAGGCCTTCAGGCGTTTGGCGGGATCGGGGATGCCGACGGCCTGCATGGCGCGGACGGCGAGGTCGGCCGCCCCGGACTTGCTGACGCCCTGGTGCAGGCGGATCGCCTCGATGAGTTGGTCCCCGATCGTGAAGACGGGGTTGAGGCTGGTCATCGGCTCCTGGAAGATCATCGCGATCTCGTTGCCACGGACGCGGCGCATCGCGTCGGGCTCGAGCGTGAGCAGGTCGACCTCGCGCATGGCGGCGCCTTCGGTCATGCGGTAGAGCACACGCCCGCGGTCGAAACGCCCGGGCGGGCGGGGGACGAGTTGGAGCGCGCTCATCGCGGTCACGCTCTTGCCGCACCCGCTCTCGCCGACGACGGCGAGCGTCTGGTGCGGGTAGATGCTCATGCGGACGCCGTCGACGGCTTGGACGCGCGGGGAGCCTTTGCCGTTGTCGAAGCTGACGGCGAGGTCCTCGACGCGGAAGACGGGCTCGGGGCGTGCAGCATCGCCCGGCGTGCGCACGGGTTGAGCGTTCAGGGCGGCGGTCATGCTTTTTTCGCCCGCTTGGGGTCGAAGGCTTCGCGGAGGCCCTCGCCGACGAAGTTGAGCGCGAGCAGGGTGGAGCCGAGCAGGAGGCAAGGGAAGAGCAGGAGCCACCAGTTGCTTCGGGTGGTATTGATCTCGTTGAGGCCCTCGGCGGCGAGGTTGCCCCAGCTCGGGAGGGGCTGCTGGACACCGATGCCGAGGAAGCTCAGGAAGCTTTCCTGGAGGATCGCCTGGGGGACGGTGAGCGTGGCGTAGACGATGATCGGGCCGAGCAGGTTGGGGAGCAGGTGCTTGAGGAAGATGCGCCGGGTCGGGGCCCCCACGGCTCGGGCGGCTTCGACGAAGGGCTGGTTCTTGAGGCTGAGAACCTGCCCGCGGACGACGCGGGCCATGGTGAGCCAGCTCACGCCGCCGATGGCGACCAAGAGCGTGACGACGTTGATGCTGGTGCGGGTGGCGGTGGTCGGCTCGCCGGTGCCGAAGCGGTCGAGGGCCTGGACCTGGAGGCGCTCGATCGCGCCGGGCGTGCGTTCGGCTTCGGGGAGTGCGGCGAGGGCGGACTCGACATACGCCGTGCGCTGGGCGGCGATGCGTGGGACGGCTTCGGCGATCATGTTGTCGACGATGGCGTCGACGGCGACGGCGAGGAGGACGACGAGCAAGATGTAGGGCAGGCCGTAGAGGATGTCGACGATGCGCATCATGACCGAATCGGTGAGCCCGCCGATGTAGCCGGCGATGGCGCCGTAGAGGGTGCCGATGCAGACGCTGAGTGCGGCGGCGGCGATGCCGATGCCGAGAGAGATGGAGCCGCCGAGGAGGACTCGGGCCCAGAGGCTTCGCCCGAGGTTGTCGGTCCCGAGGATGGTTCGGACGTGGTGCTCGCGCATCGCGTCGGCGAGGTGGCCTTCGGTCGCGGCGTAGAGCTCGTCGGGTGTGGTGTTGAGGTCGGTGGCGAGCTGCTCGACGACGGGTTCGGGGACGAGGGTGTTGAGGCGTCGGAAGTCGCGGTCGTCGGAGGGGGCCCAGAGGGGCGGGAGACGCCCGGAGCGTGGGTCGCCGGCCATGTAGCGGGGCGTGCCGCGGGGGAGTTCGTCGCCCGACGACTCGGCGGCGGCGCGGGCGACGGGATCGACGACCGGCCAGAGCGTGTAGGGGAGCGACCCGAGGCAGGCGGCGAACATCAGCCCAAGGAAGACCAGCCCGATCATGCCCGCGACCGACCGCGTCAGCGGGTTATCCGGCTTGCGCGCCGGGGCGGCGAGGGCTGGGACCGAGGGCTCGTCCATGAGGGGCACACGATACACGTTGAAGGGGAAGTGTGCAGGGGGAGGGCGCAGGAGAAAGATGGATAAGTGACGGGCGGGACGCCCGTCCCACGAGATGGGGAAGGGGGAGGGGCGATCAAGAAGCAATCAGGGTGACTGGATTCGAACCAGCGGCCTCGAGTACCCAAAACTCGCGCTCTACCAAGCTGAGCTACACCCTGGGATGACGCGGGGGCGATCCGCCCGCGGCGGAAGTGTACGACGCCGAGCGCGATCGCGGGCGGGACGTTTTGCACGCCCCGCCCGCGGGTTGCCCGTGATGCGGCGATGGGTTAGTCCGGGACGCGGCGGAAGTCGAGGATCCGCGGGAGCTGCCCTTCGCTGGTGATGTTGGAGCGATCGATGATCATGAGGTAGCGGCGACGGACCGAGGGGACCATGGGCTGGTTGGGGGCGAGCCCTTCGACGTCGGCCCGCTGGTAGCCGTGGAGCACGAACCAGACGGCGTAGTAGTCGCTCCGGACGCTCGTGGCGGCGAGGGCGGCGTTGGCGATCGCGAGTCGCTGGTCGTACTCGCCGTCGATGCGATCGGAGTTGCCCTGGCTGTTGGGCCCGGAGAGGTCGCCGTAGCGGAGGTTGTCGACGCCGGGGAGGTTGATATCGCCGACGGGCTGGATGGCGGGCCCGTCGATGAAGGGGTGGAGCCCGAGGCGGTCGATGGAGTGCGGTTCAATGTAGTTGGAGCCGATGACGCTCTGATCGATGGTCGTGGCGCGGAGGTTGAGGATCTCGCCGGTCGAAAGCAGACCCGGGGCGTTCCGGATGGCGTCGGCGCCGGCGATGGGGAGCGCGTTGGGGTCGCCGCCCGGTCGGTTGCGCCGCCCGGTTCTCGGGTCGGTCGGATCGAGGCTGAAGTTCAGGAAATCGGGGTCGACTTGGACCTCGCTGAGGTCCCCGGCGCGGCGCGTGGTGACGCCGATGAGATCGCGGTAGCCGAGGAGCGTCGCGGCGATGTCGGAGCGGACGTCGTGGACGGCGTTGGCGCCGTCCTCGTCCCAGAAATAGCTGGGGATGGGGTACGCGGGGACGTTGCTGGCGCTGTTGCTCCCAGCGATGTTGCCCGGATCGAGCGTGCTCGGGAGCGGGCTGAAGAGGGGGATGGTTCGGAGGACGTCGACCGCGGCGGTGTTGACGTTGATGGTGCCGGGAATGGCTTCGGTAGTGGAGCCGAGGGCGACGGGCGTGTTGCCCTGGTCGCGAGCCGGGGTGCGGAGCCTCGAGGGGATGTTGGCGGCGAGTGGGATGCCGAGGCCGACGATGTAGTCGTCGCCCGGGCCGGGGGGGTTGTTGTTGGGCAGGCTGAAGGCCGCGACCTGGGGCTGGTTGAAGTTGACGAAGGGCGCGAAGGCGTCGATGCGGAGGTGCCCGCGATCGAGGAGGGGGAGGGTGTCCTGCGTCAGGCTGCCTCGCCCTTGATCGAGCCCACCGACGGCGAAGCTGACGTCGAGCGAGCCGTCGCCGGGGGTGTTGTTGGGAGTGCGGTTGCTCGGGCTGTCGTAGTAGCCGGTCGCGAGGGCGAGGGCTTCGGGGAGGGTGAGCCAGGCCTCTTCGAGGTCTTCGAGGCTGATGTTGGCGATGCGGAAAGCCTCTTGGTTGTTGGGGGTGAGGTTGGGGTCGATGCGTGCCGGGTTGAAGCGCGGGCCGATGGCGAGCGGGCGAAGGAAGTCGGCGGCCCGGATGGTGCTGATGGTGCGGGCCTGTGCGCCAGAGCCGTACTCGGTGGAGAACAGGCGCCGGCTGGACTCCGAGCGCTCGGTGCTGAGCATCTCGATCTGGAGGCGTTCGAAGGCGAGCGAGTTGTTGGGATTGATGCCGATGTCGTTGCCGGTCTTGATGTTGGGGGACTGGCGGAGTGTCGGGAGGAGTCGGACCTGCGTTGGGGTGGCGCCGCCGCCCCCGCCGCCGGGCTGGCTCGCATCGTCGACGCCGGGGGAGGTTTGGACCGCGCCTTGGCGGCGGAGGAGATCGGAGAAGCTGGGGTGCGCCCCCTCGGCCCGGAACGCCTCGACCGTGAAATTTTCGTTGCTGTTGACCTCGGCTGGGGTCAGTCGCCTGGTCGCGTTCGCGGAGTTGTCCACATTGGCCCCGGTGCGCTTGAACTCGAACATCCAGCTCGGGAAGGCCTGCGCCTCGGCGGGCGTGGTGTTGGTGCTCGGGCGACGGATCGAGGCCCACATCGTGACGGAGAAGCCGGTGTTGTCGCCCACGGGGCCGCCGGATTCGCTTGGATCCGGGCCGGCCTGGCTGTTGGGAGACTCCACGACGAAGTTGGAGGGCAGACGCCCGTCGAGCGTCGCTTCGAACGGCTGCCCGTAGCGGAGGGCGGGGTCGCGCAGGCGGTCGACGAGCTGGTCGTTGGCGGTCAGCGCCTGCGTGCCGGTCTCGCCGGGGGTGTAGACGGCACGCCAGAGGAGAACCTGCCCGACGCGGGCGGGGTCGTCGGTCGCGGCGAGCATGTCGATGTTGGCCGGGCTGCGGATCGCGGACAGGTCGGTCTGGCTCGGCTGCTCGGGATTGAACTCCGCGACGACGATCGGCTGGCGCTCGATCTGTGCGCCCTCGACGGTCTGGGTGATCATGAGCTGGGCGCTGAGCCAGCGGCCGAAGAGGTCGGCGTCCGGCGGGACGGCGAGCCCGTCGGCGACCGCAGCGTTTCGGATCTTGTTATTGATGGTCGTGAGCGACTGCGTGGTCAGCACGACGTTGCGCGTCTCGCCCGGGGCGAGCGGGCTCGGGATGCTGCTCCAGCCGGTAGACGTGAAGTTGTTGCCCCAGTCATCGTCGCTCAGCGATGCGACGGGGAAGAACCGCGGCGAACCGCCCCCCCCGCCGCCGAGAGCCGCGGGCGGACGCTCGCCGAACTGGATGTAAAAACGGGGCACGATCTCGCCGTCCGACGTGGTCGTGGAGAGGGAGACGGGCGTGCTGAACGGGTTGTGGAGCTGGACCACGACGACCTGCGCGATGAAGTCGCTGTTGCCGTCGGTGACGCGGCCGTCGATGGTCGGGCCGCCCTCGAGCCACTGATAGATCGGGGGGAGGAAGGGCGGGGGCGGGGGCGTGATGTCTTCCCACTCCTCGTTTTCGCCGTCGCCGCCGGCGCTCGCGTGGGCGTCGGTGTAGATGTGGAAGCTGGCGACCTCTGTGATGACGGGCGTGGGCTCGATGCCGAAGACGTTGTAGGCGGGCGAGCCTTGGAGGGTGTCGCCGTCGGTGGTGTCGGCGAGTCGCTGGACCTGGGTCGCCTCGGGCCCGTCGAGATCCAGCACGGCGTACGCGCCGAGCGCGCCCTCGCCCCGGGCATAGGCCCAGGGCTGGCGGCGGGAGTTGACGTCGGTGTTCTGGGCGTCCTCGAGGAGCTGACTCTTCAGCGTGTTGTTGGTGCTGATCGCGCCGTCCATCAGAACGGTGCGGCTGGTGATGGGATCGGTAGCGCTGCCGGGGGTGTTGCTGTCGAGCAGGTCGGCCATGTTGACGGCGGCGTGGGCGGCGGTGAGCAAGGCGAATTCCGGCCCGCGGTGCCCGTAGAAGAGCGTGCGGAGGCGGTTGAACTGGACGTTGTTGCCGTTGTTCCAGTTCCAGACCTGGCGGAAGTCGGCGGTGCCGCCGTTGCTGAAGGTCACCTGCCCGAGGGTGCGATCGCTGTAGGGCAGGAGCGCGTCGGCGTAGAGCGTGAAGAGGGCCTGGAGCCCGGCCTCGCGGCTGGAGGCGTTGGTCGACTCCATGTTGCGGGCGATCGCGGGGGCGCTGATCGCGAGGTCGTCGTCGGTGATGGAGCCGCTGAAGTTGGGGCGGGTGATGAACGGGCGGTGCCCGCTGAGCGTGGTCAGGCGCTGGCGCGGGTCGCTGAAGCTCTGGACGGTTGCGCTGCGGTCGGAAAAGCGATAATCGTCTCCTGTGATCGTGTCGTCGTTGTTATTCTTCCCGAGACGTTCCAGCGTGGCAGGACGCTGGGAACGAAGGATGTGGTAGAACGGGAACCCGGGCGGCGACTGCCCGCCGCCGAGACCGGTACGCGGCGTGAACAGCGTTCGATCACGTCGGACTGAAACCGCCAAAGCACTTTCGAGCGCGCTGAATGTATTCGGATCGTTCGCCGTGCGGAAGGTGAGCAACTCGGCGAGGCTCTCGACGCCGAAGGCGTTCCCGCTGAGCGCCCGTTCGGAGTTTCGATCGAATCGCGATCGGTCGGCGGTGAGCTCAAAGCTGAACGCCCGCTCGGCCGCGGTGTAGTCATACACCGTCTCTGGAAAATTACTCGGCAGGTCGTAGCTCACCGCCTCGAAGCCGGCGCCGAGATCGATCGTGTTGGGCCGCAACATATTCAGCCGAAGGTTCTCGTAGGCTCGGTCGCCGAGTTCGAACAGGTAGTCGCCGGTTAAACTGTTTAATGCCGAGACCGAGCCCGGCGAGTTGGGCCGTTGGTAGTTCTGGTAGAGCATCCGGTTCTGAAGGTTGGCGTTCCCGCCCTGGTCGATGAGGTCGGCCATGCTGATGATGCGGCGGAGGTCGACGTCGGCAAGGCTCGCGCCCACGGGGTGCTGGCGTGTCGGGGCGAGGTCGACCGGTTGCCCCTCGGGGTTGCCGCGGAGGCTGGTCGCGGTGTTGACGTTGACCATCGCGGAGAGGTCGACGATGCGGACGGCGGCGAACCAGCGGTATCGCGTGGCGGAGGGGACCACGCCGCCGCTGTTGTCGATGAGTTCGAACCAGCGGCTGTCGGCGAAGCCGTCGCCGTCGGCGTCGGCCCATTGGTAGGGGAAATACCACTCTTGATCGGGCTGCACATTGTCTGCAAGATCGAGAGGACGATAAGCGTTGAACTGGTTCTCGGTAAAAATGGCAGGGTTCTCAAGATCTTGCCCGGTAATGCGATTGTTCTGCTGCCCGGGGTGAGTCAGCCAATCGCTCATCTGCCCGGACCCGGTGCCCGGCTCCGCATCAAAATTACCGCGAAGATTGAAGAGGTTGACGAAGCGTCCGTTGGGCGCGACGTTGGTGATCTTGAGCCAGTCGACGCGAAGCTGCGCAAGGCCGGGGGTACCACCAACAAAACGGCTGGGTTCGAGCCCGGTGCCGATCGCGGTCGTTGGGAAGGCCGGGCGATTCACGCCGGTGGGCGTCTGCGTGCCAGAGTTGGGTTGAAAGCGCAC
Source organism: Phycisphaerales bacterium (assembly GCA_050485765.1). Taxonomy (GTDB): domain Bacteria; phylum Planctomycetota; class Phycisphaerae; order Phycisphaerales; family UBA1924; genus RECY01. The sequence continues at coordinate 47,972 of JBJHBZ010000020.1, forward strand.
GCTGTTGTTGGGGAGCCAGATGAACGTGGGCTCGCTGGAGGCGAGAAACGGGTCGTCGCCGAAGATGCCGACGGGGTTGAAGGGGGCTCGGGCGTTGGCGGGGTTGGCGGGGAGCGTGGGCTCGGTGATGTTGCTTCGGTAGCGTCCGTCGATGGATGGGTAATCCCAGGCCGCCAGGTGCGGGATGCGCGGGACGAGCCGCCGATCTTGAATCTCGAAGCCGAAACCCATGTCCGCGACGGACACGGCATCGTCGGCGATGATCTGCGCGATGTACTCGGCAACAGACCGCTCCACGCTCTGCACACGGTCGCTCTGGCGGAGGGTGCTGCTGGCTCGCTCGTCGGCGCGACCGAGGGTGACGTAGGCGATCGTGAGCAGCGCGAGGAAGGCGAGGATCGCGACGACGAGGATCAGGAACGTGCCGCGTCGCCGGGCCGAGCCGGGGCGGAGCGGGATCGGGAACGTGCGGCGACGCGTGCGGCTCTTGGTCTGCGTGGTTCGGAACATGGTTCGCTCCTGAGCGGCGGCTGCCGCTCGCTGGCATTTCAACGCCTCCGCGGTCGCGGCGTCGCGGGGACGCGCCGCGGGGCGCTGCAAGGTCTCGGCTAGCTCCGGTTCTCGGCGGACTCCAGGTCCACCACGAACTGGAACGTCTCTTCGATCCGCGGATCGTTCGGGTCGGCAAGGGTGACGGTGAAGCGGAGCAGTCGCGGCCAAGCCCAGGGGATCTCGGGCGGCGCGCCGTTGGCGGCCGACGGGGGGGTGGGGTTGGCCTGGAACCGGGCGTTCGGATCGGTGCTGTACGCCGGGACGCCGGTCGCGTTCTGGAGTTTGTTGTTCAGGTTCTGGGTCACGGTGAGCGTGGTCGGCGAGGTGACGTCAAAGGCGAGGTAGGTCGGATCGACATAGCCGAAGACGGACTCGAGCACGCGGATATTCTGAATCGCGGCGTTCTGGTTGAGCTCCGGGAGGTTGCGATCGAGGTGGATCAGCTCGCTGGTGACGGGCCAGAACTGGCGTTCGTCGACGCCCCACTTGACGCCGAACTGGGCGCCGTCGATGCTCTGGTTGCGTCCGAGGAAGACGGGATAAGGCCCGGCGATGAACTCGTTGGTCGCGATGGTGCCGTCGAAGTTGGCGTCGCCGCGCCGGTAGAGCCCGTGCCAGATGAGGTCGCCGGCCCGCATGCCCTCTTCGGTCGGGCCGGAGCCGCCGTTCTGCGGCCAAGTGTTCCCGAACGACCACTCGACGATGAACTCGGTGCAACGCGGAAGAAAGACGCTGCTTGCGAGCATGAGCTGGTCGGCGATGCGGTACTCGCGCTGATCGGCGGCAGCGGGTTGGGCGTCGCCTGGGATACGGTTTTCCTCGATCAGGCGGAGCACGTCGAAGTAGGCCGGCGGACCGGGCTCGTACCGCATGCGGGCGCGGGACTGCCGGTAGTTGGCCTGGTTGGTGGGGAGCGCGTCGGGGGTCTGCCCGATCGCGCGGAGGCCGTCACCGGGGACGGCGTCGAGCATCCAGAGCTGCATCCGCTTCAACTCGTTCACGGTGCCGAAATAGCCGTCGGCTTGCGGCGGGATCCGGTTGACGCCGGGCACAAAGCCGGGGCGGATCGCGAACGCGTCAAAGAGCGCCATGGACCGGTTGAGCGGGGCGTTGGCGCCGCTGCGGCTGATCGCGCTGTCCATACCGTTGGTGAGCCCTTGAGCCGATGGCTCCGAGGGCGCGCCCAGCACAACGCGTCGGATCTCGCGGAGATCGGTGCCCGCGACGTCGACGAGCCCGCTCGCGAGGGTGGGCCCGTTGTAGGCGGTCAGGCCGCCCTGGATCGCCATGTTCTGCACTGAAGGACGTGAGATCGCGGAATAGTGACGGAGCGTCTGCGTCGCGGTTCGGGGCGGGTTGAACACACGCACGGGTGTTTGCGAGAAATCGGGCTGCACCTGGTCAAAGAAACGCGGGTAGTGGTTGAAGACGCTCGGGGCGGCGGGGATGCCGCCGGACTGCACGCGGCTATCGACGAACCGGATCGCCTGATTACCGCCGCCGTATGGAAAGCCGTAATAGTTCTGGCCCGGGGCGGTGGAGAGGTCGAGCGTCAGTGTCTCGCTGGGGGGGCTGAGCAGGGTGACGTGCCGGAGGAGCGTCCAGTCGGCGGCGAACTCGTTGGGCCCGCGCTCCCCGCGGTCTTCGTTGACGTCGCCGCCGAGGCGGAGGCGCCGGTCTTGCTCGGCGTCGGCGGAAGCCGCGAGCTGCGGGACGGCGTGCTGGCGCAACGGCAGGTTGGCGTCGGTCGGTTCGACGTTGAGCAGGTCCCGCGGGTAGCGGATGCCGTGCCCGTAATAGATCATCGCCGAGTTGCTCTCAGCCCCCATGCGCGGGTTGGGCACGAGGCGGGATGAACGGAACCGCCCGTTGGCGAAGAAGACCAGTTCGTCCGCGCGGCGCGGGCGGAGGTTGGAGTCGTCGTCGCTGAGCGCGGGCAGTCGGGCCAGGTCCTGGCCGGCAAAATCCTGCGGTCGCTGGTTGGCGGGGGCGATGAGCTCGTGCCGGATGACGAGGAAGCCGTCGCGTGTGATGCCGCCGAGGTCGGCGCGGACCTGCTGCTCGAAGCGCGTGGCGGCGTTGGTGAAGCCGCTGACGCGGTTGCCGCGGGTGATGGTCTCTCCGACGGCCTGGAAGACGGCGGCGATGCCGACGCTGATGATCGCGACCGCGCCGAGCGCGACGAGGATCTCGGTCAGCGTGAAGGCGCGGCGCCGCGTGGGCGGGCGATGCATCGGATGGTGTTGTTGCGCTCGTGTGCGCATCGCGTACTCCGTGCCCGAGGGCTCAGTTCAGCGTGATGGTGAAGACCTTGGCCTCGGCCGCGACCTGCGGGACGAACGCGATGGATCGGAGATCGCTGGCGTTGCGCACCCAGGCGGGCACGGGCGGATCGATGATGAGATCTTCGCCGTCTCGCCCGATCACGCGGTAGATGTTGCCGAACCCATCGACGAGGAGTTGGTTGATCTGAGACGCGAGGGCAATCGCGGTTTGGGGGTCGGTGCCGTGGAGTTGGGCGCTGCCGGTCGACGTCGAAAGACGCAGGCGGCTGCGCGGGTTCGTCGCGGTGGACGTGAAATCGTCGTAGACCAGGCTTCCCGGCTGCAGGACCATGGGGCGCGCGTAGCCGGCGTTGCCCCCGCCGATGAGCCCGTTGAGTGTCGGCCGTCCGTCGGTCCCGACCGCGACCGGCACGCGCCGGGCGTCGGCCGGGAGCGTCGGATCGACGAAGGATCGCGCGAGCGTCACGCCGCCGGGCAGGCGGATGGACGGATCGATGCGCCGGACGAACACCGCGACCTGGACCGCATCGCGCCGGACGCGCGGGTCGGTCGGATCCGTCGGCACCGGGTTCAGATCGCTCGGCATCACGCGGCGGGCGACGAAATCCCACACGAACCGCGGTGGCGGGCCGCCGGGCGTCGGGGAGGGCGTCAAACGCTGCGAAACGGGGATCGCGAAGCGATCGGTGTTCTGAAAATTGACGCCCGTGCCGGTCGGCAGGCGCAGCTCCCCGGTGCTCTGGTCGTACTGCGGCACGACCCAGTGCCCTTGCCGGTTGGGGGCGAAGAGCCCGGTCTGAGCGCCGGTTTGCGTGCTGTCTCGCCAGGCGCGCCAAGGCGAGATGTCGCCGGCCGGGCCGGTGTTGCGCTGCGGCGTGCGGAGGTCCGTCCGCCCGCGGAGCGTCGCGATGGCGTTGTTGGCGGCGTTGACGCCGAGCGTGGTCTCGTTCGCGATGCGCTGCTGACGGATCACGACCGGGATCACCGCGCCGAGCCCGAGGAGCCCGAGCGAAAGAATAACGATCGCGAGCAGCACCTCGACAAGGCTGAACGCCAGGACGGCCCGGCGACGCCGAGCGGCGCGGATCATGTGTTTCGAGCGGGCGTTCATTGCACCACCTCCGCGAGCGAGCCGGAGGTGCGGTCCAGCGTGAACAGGCGTGCGCCGGACTCGAGCGCGTTGCGGTCGGTGCCGGTGCGCCCTTCGATCCAGCGGTTGAGGTCGCGCGTCTGCCCGGGGTTGGTGAGCAGTTGCGTGGGGCCGGAGCCCTGGACGGGGCGGTAGAGGGCGTTGGTCTGGCGATCGAGACGGATGCCGAGGAAGGCCGCCATCTCGGCGCGGTCGTAGAGAATGATCTGTGGGACCGGGCGCGTCAGGACTGTGTCCGAAGCGCGGTTGCCGAGAAGGCGCTGCAGGTTGTTCGGCTGCCCCGGGCTGCCCTGTCGGAGCTGCGGCGTGTTGAGCAGTGCGCGGACCGTGCGAGCAAGATCCGTCGCCTGCGCGAGGTTGTTGGCACTGAACGGCGCGCCGCTGCGAAAGCCGGTCGCCGGGCTCGGGTCGACGACGAGGGCCTCGTTGCCGCCGATCGGGATGGGCTCGCCCGTGCCGCCGGCAAAGCGGACCATGAAGGTCTGTCGGCGCGGGCCCTGCTGCCCGTCATCGCTGTTGCGGTCGTAGAAGCCGGTCTCGGGAAAAACCCACTGCCCTTCTTCATTGGCTTGGGGGAGAGCGCCGTAGGTGTCCTGATACCAGAGCCGATCGGGGACGCCGGCGGCGGCGTACCCGCGGACGGACCAGGTGCTTGAGAGCGTGACCGGCTCGAAGGTCGGGAGCGGCACGAACACGTCGCGGAAAACGCTGCCCGCGTCGGGCACGTAGGCGACGGGTGGGTTAGAAGGGTTGAGGTTCTCGTCCTGCATCGTGCCGACTTGCACGCAGACGACGACTCGGAACGGGCCGCCCGGCTCGAAAAAGAAGACGGCGGCGGCGTCGCGTCCGGGCTCGCCCTGCAACGCCGCGTCGCGAGCCGCGGCGATCGCGACGCGGAGCTGGTTCTCAGCCGCGGCGCGATCCGTTGAACGCAGGACCGAGCGCACCGCCGGCACGCCGACGGCGGCGAGGATCGCGATGATCACAAAGATCACCAGGATCTCCACGATCGTGAAGCCCCCGCGGCGATTCATCGCCCCACCTCCACGACGTTGTCGCGCTGCGCCGCAGGCACGGCGCGCCCGAGAACCTGATCCTGATTGCTTGCGTCCGCGTTGACGCCGGATCGCTCGATGATGCGGGCCGCGCCTTCCGTGCCGAGATCCCCGAAGGTCCCGCTGGGGCCCGCTGCGACGATCGCCCACTCCGCGTCACGCACGCGGGGGTCGGTGTAGCTGACATCGGCGCCCCGAAGCTCGAAGCTCCGCCCCGCGACGACGAACGGGACACGGAGGTCGTTCGACGACGCGATGCGTGTCTCCGTGCCCGCCGCCGGATCCCCCGGGAGCCAGCGGTAGTAGCGGAAGGCGACGCCGTTGGCGTCGCGGAGCTCGTACCGTCCTTGGTTTTCGCTCACCTGGATGTTGAGGCTCGGCGACACGTAGAGCCCGACGGCGTCGGGCCGATCGGCGACGTCGTAGTACGGGGCGTATCGCTGGCCGGAGCGTTCGAACGTGCCGTTGCGCCGGACGGCGTTGAACCCGGGTCCGTCGACGCCGTCGACCGAGGCAGGGAGCGCCCCGACGAGGTAGTAGGCGAGGCTGTACTCGCTGAAGCGGTGGTCAGGCTCGGTGCGCCACGCCGCACCGCTGACGCCCAGGCGGCGGAGGTAGTCGCGGTCCGCGGCGTTGTCGGCGGCGGTGCTGAATCGGAAGGCTTCGGGCGCGACGCGCCCGGCGGCGATGTCGATCGGGCTCGGGCGTGCGAAAGGCCCCCCGGTCGGATGACCGGGGTACTTGTCGCGGTTGTTATCCTTGACCAGCGGCGGGGCGAAGCCGAAATCATTCTTGAACGCCTGCACGGCGGTCGCGAGCCCGGAGACGGTCTGCTGGGTCGCGACCTCCTGCGCCGAACGCCGGACGCCGGCGAAGGCAACGATCAGGATCCCCGCGAGGATCACGATCACCAGCACGACCACGAGCAACTCGATGAGCGTGAATGCGTTAGGACGGGTTGTCGGGAAGGGCTTGGGCAAGGGAACGCTCCTGATCCGGTCCGGGTTCAGAGCCCGCCGCCCTGCAGCGAGTTGATCATCTCGACCATCGGCATGAACATCGCGACGACGATCGTCCCCACCATGCCGCCGAGCACGAGCACCATCAGCGGCTCGAGCAGCGAGACGAGCGACGCGACCGCGACGTCGACCTCTTCGTCGTAGTTGTCGGCGATCTTCATGAGCATCGCGTCCATGTCGCCGGTCTCTTCGCCGACATCGATCATGTTGACCACGATCGCGTCGCACGTCTTGCTCTCGCGCAGCGGCTGCGCGAAGCTCTCGCCCTCGCGGATCGAGTCGTGCACGCCCTTGAGGGCTTTCTCGTAAACGTAGTTGCCGCTGGTCTCGGCCGTGATGGTGACGGCTTCCAGGATCGGCACGCCCGCGGAGATCAGCGTGCCCAGCGTGCGGGTGAAACGGGCGATGGTGGTCTTGCGGATCAGCTTGCCGAAGACGGGCGTCCAGAGCATGAGCGTGTCGGTCGCGGCTCGCCCCGGGCCGGCGGCCCGGATCAGCTTCCAGAAAAAGACAATCGCGAACGGTGCCACAAGGATGAACCAGAAACCGGCGATCTCCTGCCCGGGCTGTGTGCCCGCGACCCAGCGGCTCGTGTTCATGAGCCAGAGCGTCAGCGCCGGGAGCGTCACGCCGAAGTCGGTGAAGATCTCTTCGAACTGCGGGATGATGAAGACCATGATCGCGGTCAGGATCGCGACCGCGATGATCACGACCACGATCGGGTAGACCAGCGCGCCCTTGATCTTGCGCTTCAGGCGCTCGCTTTTTTCCATGAATTCGGCGAGGCGTTGCAGGATGATGTCGAGCACGCCGCCGATCTCGCCGGCGTTGACCATCTTGACGTAGAGGCGGTCGAAGGCCTTCGGAAACTTGCCCATCGACTCGCTGAGCGAGGCGCCGCCCTCGACCTCTTCGCAGACGCCGAGGAGGACGTTCTTCATCAGCCCGGGCTTCTGCTGGCTCTCGAGGATCTGCAGCGAGCGGAGGAGCGGGAGCCCGGCGTCCTGCAGCGTCGAGAGCTGACGGGTGAACGTGGTCAGGTGCTTCTGCTTGACCTTGCCGATGGAGAAGCCGGCGGAAGCTTTCTTCTTTTTCTTCGCAGCCGCGCCGGCGCCCCCACCCTCGGCGGTCTTTTTGACCTTCTGCGCGCGCACGCTGGTCGGGAAGAAGCCCTGGGCCTTGATGCGTTGCTGGGCCTCTTCGTCGGAGGCGGCCTCCACGCTGCCCTTGACCGACTTGCCCTTGGCGTCGAGCGCCTCGTACGTGAATGTCGCCATGAACTGTTGACCTCGACCTTTGGCTCACTGCCGCGCCCGACCGGGCTCGCCGCGTGGTGCGATCCGCGAACGGTGGAAAACCGCCGCGTGCCTCACGCCTGGCCCGTCGCCGTTTCGCCGGAACGCACGCGCGCCCGGCGAGATTCCCGATCCCCTGAAGGCCGCCCGGTCCCCGCGACAGGTCCGGGCGGCTTGACGCGGGCGGGCCCTCTGCGCCCAACCACACGCCGCATGCCGTGCGCGACGATCACTCCTCCACGATCGTCTCGCGCACCACTTCGTCGATCGTCGTCATGCCCTCGTAGATCGCGAGCAGGCCGCTCTCGCGGAGCGTCCGCATCCCGCGGGTGCGGGCGTGCTCGCGCAGCACGCCGGTGCTGGCTTCTCGCATCACCATCTCCCGCATCTCGTCGTCCATGGTCATGATCTCGTAGAGCGCCATCCGCCCGCGGTAGCCGGAGTTGTTGCAGTTGGAGCACCCGCGCCCGCGGCTGAATTCCCGCCCGCGCACGTCCGACGGGCGGAGGTTGAGCTCCATCAGCTCCTCCTCCGTCGGCTCGTACTGCTCCTTGCACTTCGGACAGATCGTCCGCACCAGGCGCTGGGCGACGATGCCCTCGATCGTCGCCGTCAGGAGGAACGGCTCCAGCCCGAGGTCGATCAGGCGGATGATCGAGCTGGGGGCGTCGTTGGTGTGCAGCGTGCTCAGCACGAGGTGCCCGGTCAGCGAGGCCTGCACCGCGATGCCGGCGGTCTCCAGGTCGCGGATCTCGCCGACGAGGATCACGTCCGGGTCCTGACGCAGGAACGAACGCAGGGCGCGGGCGAAGGTCAGCCCCACCTCGTCGTTGACCTGCACTTGGCAGAGCCCGTCGATGTCGTACTCGACCGGGTCCTCCGCCGTGAGGATCTTGGTCTCGATGTCGTTCAGCTCGTGCAGGCCCGCGTAGAGCGTGGTCGTCTTGCCGGAGCCGGTCGGGCCGGTCACGATCACGATGCCGTTGGGCTTGGCGAGCAGGGCGCGGAACCGCTCGAGGTCGTCCTCGCGGAAGCCGAGGCGGTCGAGGTCCATCTCGGCGTTGGACCGGTCGAGCACACGCATGACCACGCTCTCGCCGTGCATCGTCGGGAGCACCGCGACGCGGAGGTCGACCGGCGCCCCGCCCACCGTCAGCTCGATGCGCCCGTCCTGCGGGAGGCGGCGCTCGGCGATGTCCAGGTTCGCCATGACCTTCACGCGGCTGGTGATCGCCGGGCCCAGGTGCGGCGGCGGGGGCACCATCTCGTAGAGCACGCCGTCGATGCGGTACCGCATCTTGAACTCGGTCTCGAACGGCTCGAAGTGGATATCGCTGGCGCGATCCTTGATCGCCTGGAGCAGCACCAGGTTGAGCAGCTTGACGACCTGGTTGTCGCCGGCCGCGTCCATCACCGCGTCGAGGTCGATCGACTGGTCGCTGTGCCCGGCGAGGCTCGCGAACTTGTCGCTGGAAGCCAGCCCGCTGACCACGTCCATCATGGACTCGGACTTGGCGTAGTGCTTGGCGATCAGCCCCTCGATCAGGGCCTTGTCCCCCACCACCGGGGTGACCTTGTACCCCATCAGGAGCTGCAGGTCGTCGACCGCGCGGAAATTGTCCGCGCTCTTCATCGCGATCGTGATCCGCTTGGTCTTCTCGGTGAACTCGATGGGGACGACCTGGTACGCCTGGACGGTGTCGGCCGGGATGGACCCGATCGTTGCGTCGTCCAGCTCGATGCCCTTCAGGTCGACGAAAGCCATCCCCGCTTGACCGGCGAGGGCTTCAACCACGTCACCCTCGGTGCAGTAGCCGAGCTCGACAAGAAGCTCGCCGATGAGCTTCTTCTGCGTCCGCTCCTTTTGGATCGCCAAGGCCTCGTGGACCTGCTCGCGCGTGACCTTGCCCATCTTGGTCAGCACGCGGCCCAGCTTGCGGCCCTTCAGTTCGGCAGGATCGATCGCCATCGGTCCGGTTCTCCAGCACCCGGAGGCCATTCGGCCTCGAGCACAACCTATCACACCTTCCGCAACCCCCGCACCCGCGGTTCAGGGGACGCGATGCAATTTTTCAGCCCAGGAAGGATACGACAGTTGTATTTTGTCGCAATTTCAACTGGATGGGTTATCACCAAGCCGGATCTTCGACCCCTACCGGCGCTCAATCCTCGGCCGAGACCGTGGATTCTTCGTCCAGCTCGGTTCGCCCGACCGTGCGGCCCATGCGGTGGACCTTGTCCGTCAGGGAGGCCGGATCCTTGCTCTTGTCGATCATCTCCTCGGCCCCGATCATCCCCTTGGTGTATAGCGACCAGAGGTGGTCGTCGAGGAGCTGCATGCCGAACTTCTTGCCGGTCTGGATCGCCGAGTCGATGCGGAAAGTCTTGTTGTCGCGGATCAGGTTCGCGATCGCCGGCGTCACCACCAGGAACTCGTACCCCGCGACCATGCCCCCGGTGTCCACCCGGGAGAGGAGCACCTGGCTGAGCACGCAGATCAGGGCCGTCGAGAGCTGGACGCGGATCTGGTTCTGCTGGCTCACCGGGAAGGCGTCCACGAGGCGGTCGATCGTCTTCGCGGCGCCGGTCGTGTGCAGGGTGCCGAACACAAGGTGACCGGTCTCGGCGGCTCGCACGGCGGCCTCGATCGTCTCCAGGTCGCGCATCTCGCCCACCAGGATCACGTCCGGGTCCTGGCGGAGGGCGCGACGAAGGGCCTCGGCGAAGTTGGGCACGTCGTTGCCCACCTCGCGCTGGTTGACGATCGACTTCTTGTGGTAGTGGTAGTACTCGATCGGGTCTTCCATCGTGATGATGTGCCGATCCATGTTCATGTTGACGAAGTCGATCATGGTCGCGAGCGAGGTCGTCTTGCCCGAGCCGGTCGGGCCGGTCACGAGGAACATGCCTCGCGGGCGGCGGATCAGCTCTTTGCACATCTCCGGGAGACCGATCTGCTCGAAGGTGAGCAGGCGGTTGGGGATCTGGCGGAGGACGATCGCGAGGTCGCCTCGCTGGCGGAAGACCGAGACGCGGAAGCGGGCGGCCTCGCCGTAGGCGAAGCCGAAGTCGGTCCCGCCCTCTTCGTTGAGTTCCTGCTGGTTGCGCTCGGGCGTGATGGACTTCATCAGCGAGACCATGTCATCGGAGTCGATGACCTTGGTCTGGAGGTTCCGGAGGTGCCCGGAGTGGCGCACGGTCGGCTGACGCCCCACCGTGAGGTGAAGGTCGCTCGCGCCGAGGCGCACCACGGTGTCGAGCAAACGGTCGATCTGCATACTGGACATGGTTGATGCCGCTCCTGGTTCCAACACAATCCTCGCCCGATCCGGTGGACCGGGGTGCGGTTACTTGGCCGCGGTCTCGCTCTCAAGCTGGCTCACGCGTGCGATCTCGTCGGGCGTGGTGACGCCGCGGAGGATCTTGATCTTGCCGTCGCCGACGAGCGGGCGCATGCCGCTCTCGAGCGCCGCCCGGCGGAGCTCGACGACCGGGGCGCGGTTGAAGCCGAGCTCGCGGATCTTGCTGTTCATCACCATCATCTCAAAGATCGCCTGCCGCCCGCGGAAGCCGGTGTTGTTGCACTTCGGGCAACCCACGGCCTTCATCACGCGCCCCTCGGCCTCGTCGGGGGTGATGCCCACGAGGTTGAGGTACTTGTGGTCCGGGTCCGGATCGAGCGTCTTGCACTCCTTGCAGAGCACGCGGATCAGGCGCTGGGCCATCACGGCCTGGATCGAGCTGGAGACAAGGAAGGGCTTGATGCCCATGTCGATCAGGCGTGTGATCGCGCTGGGGGCGTCGTTGGTGTGCAGGGTGCTGAAGACCAGGTGACCGGTCAGAGCCGCCTGGATCGCGATCTCGCCGACTTCCTTATCGCGGATCTCACCGACGAGGATGATGTTCGGCGCCTGGCGGAGCATCGAGCGGAGGATCGCGCTGAAGGTCAGCCCGATCGACTCTCGCACCTGGCACTGGTTGATGCCCTCGAAGTTGTACTCGACGGGGTCCTCGGCCGTGATGATCTTGCGGTCCGGGCGGTTGAGCACGTCCAGCGCGGAGTAGAGCGTGGTCGTCTTGCCGGAGCCCGTCGGCCCGGTGACGAGGAAGATCCCGTTCGGGCGCCGAATGATCCGATTGAAGATCTCGAGGTTGTCGCTCTCGAACCCGATGTTCTCGAGGCCGATCCGCACCGCATCGGGGCGGAGGATACGGAGCACGACGCTCTCGCCGTGGTAGATCGGGCAGGCGGAGACGCGGAAGTCGATGTCCGTCTCGTCGACGGGGATCTTGATGCGCCCGTCCTGAGGGACGCGTTTCTCGGCGATATTCATGCCAGCCATCAGCTTGATGCGGCTCAGCATCGCGTTCTGCATGCGCTTCGGGAGGTTGTCCCGCTCGATGCAGACGCCGTCGACGCGGTAGCGCAGGCGGACGCGGTCGTTCATCGGCTCGATGTGGATATCGCTGGCGCGCATCTTGACCGCCTCGATCAGCATGCGGTTGCACAGCTTGACGATCGGGCTGTCCTCGCTCGCGACGTCGATGGACTTGTCCATCGAGCGGTCGACCGAGCGGTCGATGGTGCGGTCGATCGACTCGGTGACGAGCGACTCGCCCTCGCCGACCATGCGCGGGGCGTTCGCCGGGCTGGAGCCGTCGCCCTCGATCGCGTCCTTGATCTGCGCCTTGGCGGCCAGCCGCGGCTCGACGTCCACGTTGAGGCGGAAGCGGAGCATGTCCAGGAGCTCGATGTCCATCGGGTCGTGGACCGCGAGCAGGATCTTGTTCCCCTGCTTGCCGAGCGGGACGATCGTGTGCTTCTTCTGGAGGTCGGCGGGGATCAGGGCCTTGTCGACCATCTTCGCCCCGGGCCCGCCCGGGCTGAGGTCGACGTACTCCATGCCGAACTGGTTCGCCAGCGCCTTGGCGACGTCGGTGTCCTTGCAGAAGCCGGCCTCGACGAGGACCTCGCCGGTGCGCTTGTTGGCGCCCTTCGCCAGGCGCAGGGCCTGTTTGGCCTGCTCCTGGGTGATGACGCCCCAGCCGATCAGGATTTCCGCCAGACGCTTTCGCGATCGTGCCATGCTCTTGCTCGTCTCCTGTCTGGTCTGTCGAGCCCACCCCGGTGCGCCGACGCGGGGCGGGCCGGGCATCGTAGCGAGGGCGTTCGCCGGATGACGAGCCGCCCGGATCGGCGACGCCGAGAGGGCGGGGAGCCTATCAATCCTTCCCGCATCCGGCTTTTCTTCCCGGGTGCGGGCGCCCGAGAGCCCCTCCCCGGAAATCCACACGACGTGACCGCGCCCGCCCGCCTCCTGATCACCGCCGGCCCGACCCACGAGCCGATCGACGCCGTCCGGTATCTGGGCAACCGCTCCTCCGGCAGGCTGGGCGTCGCGCTTGCGGACGCCGCCGCCGAACGCGGGCACACCGTGACCCTGCTCCTCGGCCCAACGCCGAGGCTTCCGAGTCATCCGAGCGTGCGCACGCTCCGGTTCCAGACCGCCGCCGACCTGGAGCATCTGCTCCAAGAGTCTTTCCCCGAGTGCGATATCTTGATTATGGCGGCTGCGGTGGCGGACTACCGCCCGGCACACCCGGATCCGGCGGCTTTGCAACGGAAAGTACGGCGAGAAGACGCGCCGCTGCGTCTGGAGCTCGAGCCCACGCCGGACTTGCTCGCGGGGTGTGCGGCACGGCGACGGGCGGGGCAATGCCTCGTCGGCTTCGCCCTGGAGCCCCGGGCGGGCCTGTTCGAGGCGGCAAGGGCGAAGCTGGAGCGAAAAGGGATCGACCTGATCGTCGCAAACCCTTTGGAAACAATGGATTCCGATCACGTTGAGGCGACGATGCTGGGACGCCCCGGCACCGCGTTTGAGCACGGACGCCCGACCCCGGGCGTTTTACAGAAGGAAGCATTCGCTGGCTGGCTGCTTGATGCGGTTGCCGAGGCGATGGAAAGGCGATCCGCGTGAACGACACCCCACACGATTCCGGTTCGGAGAACGCGGACCAGCGTCGGCCCATCAACGATCGGATGGGAGAGGAACGCCCCCGGCGTCCGCTCCCGCCCCGATACGGCCCGGGCGGCCCGATCGGGCCGACCCATTCCAACCCGCCGAGCGGCGGACGCCCGGGCGGGGGCAAACCCTTTGGCAAGCCCGGTTTTCATTCCGGCCCACGCCCCGGCGGGCGACCCGGTGGACCCGGGGGCTTCAACAAGCCCGGGCCTCGCGGCGGCGGGCCTGCCCGTGGCGGGCCCCGAGGTGGCACCCCCACCGCGGCTCGCACACGCTTCGGTCGCAACCAGGCCGAACGAGCCCGGGACGTGCGGGTCATTTATGAAGACGCTCACCTGCTGATCGTGGATAAGCCCCCGGGCCTGGCGGTGCTGGCCGACAAGTTCGGCGGGCGCGGGCCGGGGGCCCGTCGCGGGGCGGGTGGTCCGCCCGCGCCTTCGCCCCAGGAGGACTTGCTGGGCATTCTCCGCGGCGCGACGCGTCAGCGTTCGCGTCTGTTCGCGGTGAGCCGCCTGGATCCCGAGGCGTCGGGGATCGTGGTCTTCGCCAAGCAGGAGGCGGACTTTGAGCCGCTGAAGGCGGAGTTCGTCAAGGGCAAGGCGGATCAGTTCTACACGGTGGTCGCCGAGGGCGTGATGCCGGACGAGAACGGGACGCTCCGCGCGGCGTTGCTGGTGCCTCGGACGGGGCCGGTCCGCGCGATGCCGCCGGGGGACTATGCGCGGGAGCGTGAGGTCGCGCACGCGGTCACGCACTATCGGGTGCTGGCGAGCGGGGAAAACCGTTCGCTGTTGCGTTTGCGGATGGAAACCAACCGTCGCGATCAGCCGCGGGCGCACCTCGCGTCGGCCGAGCACCCGATTGTGGGCGACCGGAGCTACGGCAGAGGGCGTCACCCGGAGGGCAACCCGCTGCACCGCTTGGTGATGCACGCTTCGGAGGTCGCGTTCACGCACCCCGGGAGCGGGGAGCGCGTGCGGATGTCCTCGCCGGCACCATCGAGTTTCTACGAGCTCGTCGGGGCCGAGGCGCCCGAGCGTGCGAGCGAGGCCGACCGGGCGCGTGGGATCATCGCCCCGCCCGAGCGTGCCGCTCCGGCCGAACGCCCCGGGCAGGCGCCCGGCGCGCCGAGCCGCCCGGCTCCGGGCTCGTGGGAGAACGTCGCGGAGTGGTACGACGACCTGATCGCCGAGCGGCGCAGCGATCACTATGACGACGTGATCATCCCGGGCACGCTCGGGCTGCTGGGGATGCGATCCGGTGAGCGCGTGCTCGACATCGCGTGCGGGCAGGGCGTGCTCGCACAGGAACTCGCCTCGATCGGGTGCGAGATCGTCGGCATCGACGGCTCGCCCTCCCTGGTCGCGGCGGCGTCGGCCCGGGCGAGCGAGCTCGGTGAGGACGGGGCCCGGCTGCGGTTTGAAGTCGGTGACGCGCGGGCGCTGGACGTGCCGCGTCTGGGCAAGTTCAACGCCGCGGCCTGCGTCATGGCGCTCATGAACATCGAGCGGATCGGTGACGTGCTGAGCGGTTGCGCCGCGATGCTGGAGCCGGGCGGGCGGCTCGTCTGTGTCGTGCTGCACCCCGCGTTCCGTGCCCCCGGGCGGACGCAATGGGGCTGGATCGAGCAGGACGGGCGTCCGTTGCAGTTCCGGCGCGTGGACGGCTACCTCTCGGAGGTCTCGCGAGAGATCGTGATGAACCCCGGCGAAGCCGCGGGCGGGACCGAGGCGATCAAGACCATGACCTACAACCGCCCGATCGCCGCGTACGTCCGCGCAGCGGCTTCGGCGGGGCTGGTCATCGACGCGATGGAGGAGTGGGCGAGCCGTCGGCAGAGCGAGCCGGGGCCTCGCGCCGAAGCGGAGAACGCCGCACGACGCGAGATCCCGATGTTCCTCGCCTTCCGCGCGGTCCGGCCGGCGTGACCGCTTATCGCATGATGTGCAGCGCGATCAAGGGCATGAGGCAGAACACGATGATCGCGAGGCGATATATGCCCATCAACAGATACTGCACGGCGTCGATCTGCTCGGGTGGGATCGCGAACCATCGCCCATGCACACTGCGGACGAACCGACGCCCAAAGACGTAGAGAAAGAACCAGAAGATCAGCACCGCGACGTTCAACAACGTACACCACAGCAGCATCTCGCGCCACATCTCGATGGTCATGGGGCCACTCCCTACTTGTTTGCGTTCGCGGCCCACGGCACGGGGGTCGGGCCGCCAGCGCTGCATCATGGGACATGACGCAACGATCGCCCAGAAAACCGCGGGCCTCGTCGAGAAACAGGGCTGATACCACCCCGAAAACGGGCGACGGCGCGAGGCCCGAACCCTGCTCTCGCCAACTCGCAGCAAACGGGATACACTGAGGCGACGCGGGCGTAGCTCAATGGTAGAGCGCCAGCCTTCCAAGCTGGATGTTGACGGTTCGAGTCCGTTCGCCCGCTTTTTCTTTGGCTTGCCAGACGGCTCAGATCATTTTTCGGATCTTGGCCATCACCACGGTGCCGATCGCCGCCGAACCGAGTTTGGTGATCAGGCCCGCCGGAGAAGGGATGTACCCCCGCCTGGGGGTGAGCGCCCGCCCGAGCAGCATCCCCCCGACGAGCGCGGCGGCACCTCCCACCGCCACGGGACGGAGCTTCTGACGCGCCTCGCGTTGGCGTGCATCGTTCCCCTCGGCCCAGAGAAGCAGGCGCGCCTTCGCGTCCGAAACGCCGATCGCCGGGCTCCGCTCTGGCGTGGGACTGCCGGGCGCGGGCAGGCTTCGCGGCAGCGCGGGATCGTACGGCTTGGGCGAGGCGGTCATAACCGTTTCCTTGCGATCAGGCGGAACGTCACGAGTAACACCCCGCCGACGATCAGAAGCACAAGCCCGGTGATCGCCGCGGCGAGAGGTCGAGTCACGAGCGTCTCGAGCCACCACATCATGCCAGCCGCCAGAAGGGCGAACCCCGCGAGCACCAGCGGCACAGATGTGAGCAGGAGTGCAAACCCGGTCGCGACGTCGGCGCTGGTCTCGCGGGCGCGCTGTGCTTCCGTACGGACGGCTGCGCGAAGCGCGGCCCCTTCCGCCTCGATCAGATCGAAGACATGCACCACAAACTGCGAAATGGCTTTCATGCTTCAGCCCCGCGGCCGGAACATAAGCAGCGCGAGCACGGCACCCGCTCCGGCGGCGATGCCGACGCTCGTGAGCGGATTCTTCGAGATCGCCGTGCAGATCGACTGAGTCGTGTCCGCAGCGGCCTGCTTGCCTTCCTCGATCTTGTGCTTCGCAACATCGACGGCATGCTCTGCGCCGTGGCGCAGCTCGGTCACGCCGTCCTTGGCGGCTTCCGCCGTATGATGCGCCAAATTTCCGATGTCTTTCTTGATCTGCTCGGCGTCTTTGCCCATATCACGCAGGTCCTGCTTGAATTCTGTCTCACGCCCCGGGGTCTTCGTCTCCTGACTTGTTGATGCGGTGGACATCTGATACCTCTTTCCTTAAAAAAATCCATCCCATTCCGATTCACCGGAATGCGATGTGGATACACCGCAACAGAGCCCCGGCTTATTCCCATAGTGAGCCATTTCCTCATGCCCCGATCGTCCGCCGAAACCGGGGTTGATCGAGTGGGGCGTCATATCGCGAACGCTCATCCGGAAGACGTGCGGCTCGGATAGGCTGTCCCCCACTCGCACCCGGCACCAGCCCGCGGCGGGCGCATGTTTCAAGGCGAGAATGTCGCCCGGCACAGGTGGCTCAGAGGAGATGACGCGCATGGTGGTGCTGCTGCACGAGGCCCAGGACGAGTCGGTGTTCCAGAACGAAGTCTTGCCGCTGTTTGCCGGGGAGTCGCCGCAATCGATGGCGTACGACCCGAGCACGCCGCCGGAGATCGAAGCCGGCGCAACGGTGATCGCCTACCTCTCCGATGCCTCGCTCGCGGCGCTGATCGCGCAAGCCGCGGAACGCAAGTGGCGGGTCGGGCTGCTCCCCCACCCTCGGATGGCGCAGGGACGGGTCGGGATGGGTGTCGCGGCCAAACTAGACGAAGCCGTCAGCGAGATTTTGTCCGCTCAGGAGGAGTCGCAGGTCGACATCCTCCGGTGCAACGGGCGGGTGGTGCTGAACTCCGTGGTGATCGGCGACCCGTTCGCCGAGGCGCCGGGCGCCAGCGGCGGCGGCGTGCTGCTCGATCGCGTCACCGGTTTTTTCCGCATGCTTGGGCGTCTGCGAGCGGCCAAGCCGCACCGGTTCAAGATCGCGACGGCCAAGAATAAGCAGTTGGATACCGCGGCTCTCGGCGTCGTCGCCGTCGAGCACGGGCGGAGCGCCCTGCTCAGTCGACGCTGGCTGGAGGACTCGGCGGTCAACGACGGGATGCTCCACGCGCTGATCTACGCCCCGCGGAGCGTGCTCGCGATGCTCCGCTTCCAGTTTCAGGGCATGTTCATGCCGCGGGCTCGGGAGCGCCGCAGCCTGCCGCCGTTTGTCGGGCACATCAAGACCGAATCACTCCAGATCACCAGCCCGCGGCCGTTCGGGTACAGCGTGGACGGGCAGACCGAGCAGGCCAGCGAGCTGGACCTGACCGTTGAGAAACGGGCGCTCTGGCTGGTGCTCGGGCAGCACGTCGCAGCCGACGAGCCGACGCAAGACAGCAAGGAAGTGTTCCGTGTCGCCGGCTTGCCCTCCGGCGACGTGCTCGCCGAGATGAAGGATCGCTCGCTGCCCTGGATCAACCACGCCTCGCCCGGCGAGTTCAAGGACCTGTTCCAGATCCTGCGTGACAACGCGCGGACCAGCGAGTCCTACGTCATCCTCACGGTGCTCTCCACGCTGCTCGCGACCTTCGGGCTCTTTGCGGACTCGGCGCCGGTGATCATCGGCGCCATGATCCTGGCGCCGCTGATGGCGCCGATCGTGGCGATCGGCATGGGCGTGCTCCGTCGCGGCGAGGGACAACTGCTCAAAGAGAGCATGCGGGCGTTTCTCATCGGCGTCGGGCTCGTGCTCCTCTGTTCGGTGCTGGTCGCGTGGCTGACGCCGCTGCGGACGATCAACGATCAGATCGCGGCCCGGCTCAATCCGACGCTCCTGGACATGGGCGTGGCCGTCTTCTCCGGCATCGCCGGCGCGTACGCGCACGCTCGGGCGGAAGTGGCGAGGAGCCTCGCCGGCGTCGCGATCGCCGTCGCACTCGTCCCGCCGCTCTCGGTCGCGGGCATCGGGATCGGGTGGGGCGACTGGCACGTGTTCTCCAACGCGGCGCTGCTGTTCATCACCAACTTCGCGGGCATGGTCCTCGCAGCGGCCGGCACGTTCCTCGCCCTCGGCTACAGCCCGTTCACCTACTCCCGCCAGGGCGTCGCGGCCTCGGTCTTCATCTTCATCGCCGTCACCCTCCTGCTCGTGCCCGGCTTCGCCCGCATGGTCGACGAGCACCGGATCATCCGCCAGCTCGACGGCTACCGGTGCGAAGGCGTCGAGCTGCGCGACGTCCGCCTCCAGCGCGGACGCCCCCTCCGCCTCTCTGCAACCATCGTCAGCGATGCACCCGTCGAACCCGAGCATGTCGACCGGATCAAGGCCGAACTCGAAGATATCGTGCGCAAGCCCGTCCGCTTCGAAGCGACGACCGCGATCGTTCGGTAATTGCTTCACCGAGTCGTTAGAGCCAAGCTGCGTGATTGCTTGCTTCACCGGCACAAATGTCGTGCGACCGGAGCGAGATCGGTATGCGATGATGGGTCATCGGTCCGCACGGTCTCGGGCCTCGCGAGCGGTGCCCAAGGCCTCTTTCGTGCGTTGCTGCTGACTCGCGTTGAGCAAGCCCTCGCCTTCTTCGAGTGATTTCAGCAGCTCGAGTTCGGCCTCGTCGTACGCCCCGGACACGGTGAGCGCTCGCCCGAGGTTCCGCCGGAAGATCGGCACCATCGCCCGACGCTCCGTGTCGATCGCGTTCTGCAACGAGATCCGAAGCAGCTCGATCGCCCGCTCGGCACGACCGGCTTCGAGTTCCAGCATCGCGAGGTTGTTCCGCGTGATCATCGCGTCTTCGCTGTCGACGCCTTGCGTCTGCTCGTGGATCTCGAGCAGGGCCCCGAGCTCGCCGATCGCGCCCTCAAGATCCCCGGTCTGCCCGAGCATGTTGGCGAGGCTGGACCGTGTGACGAGGGCGTAGCGGTGATCAGGGCCGAAGGTCTCGGTCGCGAGATCGACCACGCGCTGCATCGCGGGGACCGCCTCGTCCCACGCCTCCAATGACGCGAACGCGACCGCTCGCGTGTTCGCGGCCAAGAACAGGACCACGCCGACATCAAAGTCTGCCGCGGGGAGCGCGTCGTCAAGGATCTCGCCCGCGATCTCCGCAGCGGATTGAAAATCACCCCGGGTGAGCGCGATCGTCGCGGTGCTGTGACGCACGCCCAGCGTGTACTGGTGCGTCGCGCCCCAGACCTGCTCGGCATGCGCCAAAATCTCTTCCAGCACGGGTTCCGCTTCATCCAGGCGTCCGAGATCGGTCAGCGTGCCCGCGTGCTGCTGCATCACGGCCAGCGTTCGCGGGTGATTGCGGCCGAAACGCTCGGCACGATCCGCAACCAACTCTCGCTGCACCCGCTCGGCCCGGCTCAACTCACCCGCGTACGTCAGGGCGAGCCCGAAGTGCGCGCGGAGGGTATCGGTGTTGTACGCGCTGAGCAGGTCCGGTGCCCCGGCGAGAGCCTCAAGGATGGACTCGTACATCACCACGCTCATCGCGTAGTCGCCGGCCTCGAACGCGAGATTCGCGCGCGCAATCCGCAGCGCCATCTCGACCTCATCCCGGTCGCGGCCATGCGGCATCGCCTCAACATGCACCGTGGCCGTCTCAACCTTCGCCCGCGCTTCCTCAAGACGCCCGAGCGTGCCCAGCAGGTCGGCGTGCTCCAGCGCGATGTGAATTGCTTCAGCCGAGCCGTCACCGAAAGCGCGGGCCGCCAGGGCGTGCGCCTCGGTAAACGCTTCATCCGCCTCGTCCAGCACACCGAGGTTCCGGAACGTCTGCGCGACCGTGAGCCGCAGGCTGCTCTCCGCACCGGGATCGACGGCGTGCATCACGCCCAGCATCGGCAGGGCCGCCCGGACCGCCTCGACCACGGTGGCGTCGCGCCCGAAGAGTTCCGGGTCGGCCGACGCGACGATCTGCGCCAGAAAGTCACGCGAAGCCTCGGCCCGCAGACGCTGCGCCTCACCCAGAGCTCGCTGGCGTTCGGTCTCCGCGAGCGCCCGGTCGGCTTCAAGACGCGCCGCACGCTCGCGGACCAGACCGACGCTCGCGATCGCGCCCCCCGCGACGATCGCGAGCACCATCGCCGAAACAGCGCCCACACCCACGCGGTGCCGCTTCAGGAATTTCTTCGCCCGGTACACGCGCGACGGCGGGCGTGCCGCCACCGGTTCGCTCTGTAACAGGCGGCGCAGGTCCTGTGCAAACGCCTCGGCCGAGGCGTACCGCTGCTCACGCTCGGGCGCGAGGGCGGCCGACAGCACGGTCGCGAGATCGCCGCCAGTAAAATCCTGCTCGACGCGGGGCATGCGAAGGTCAGGATCCGCCAGGCGTCGCAAGGACTCGGTGAGCGGGAGCTCCTCAATCGGCACCGGCGTCCGCCCCGTGACAAGCTCGTACAGGACCACGCCGAGCGCGTAGACGTCGCTCCGCACGTCGACCGTATCCCCCTCGCCCCGGGCCTGCTCGGGCGACATGTACGCGAGCGAACCGAGCAGCAAGCCCGCCGTCGTGCGCACAAACGCGACCGGGTCGTCACCCGCTCGCTCTGCCCACGCGCCGCCGTCATCGTGGTCTTCGTGCAGCACGCGTGCGATGCCGAAGTCGAGCACCTTGATCGAGCCGAACGGGTGCGCATCGTCGGGTTCTCGCTGCTGAAGTCCTACGACCCGCCCATCAGCGCGATCGAGGGGCAACGCATCACCGAGCTCCGCCGGCTCGGCAAGCGCCTGGTCCTCGGGTTCGGGGAGGTGGACGGCGAACCCGACCCGCTGTTCGCCGTCCTGCACCTGATGATCGCCGGCCGCCTGCAGTGGCGCGACCACGGCGCCAAGCCGCCGGGCAAGGTCGGCCTCGCCGCGTTCGACCTCACCGAGCCCGACGGTGACGCGCCGGGC
>JBJHBZ010000021.1:0-67288 GCA_050485765.1 Phycisphaerales bacterium
TCGCACGCCTCGGTCTGGCGGATCCAATCGCCGAGCTCGGCGTGCTCGCGATCCGCGCTCGGGCCCAGCTCGAGCATCTCGCCGAGGATCGCGACCCGCCGCCCGCCCGTGGCGGGCGCGATGGCGCCGAGCGTGGCGAGGGCCGCCCGCGTGGAGTCGGGGTGGGCGTTGTAGGCGTCGTGCAGCACCCGCACGCCGCGGATCTCGAGGCGCTCCAATCGCATCGGGGCGGCCTCGGTCTCGCGGAGCCCTTCGGCGGCTCGGGCTTCGTCGAGCCCGAGCGCGCGCACGGCTGCGATCGCCGCCGCCGCGTTGTGCGCGTTGTGCGCGCCGACCAGCGGCAGGCGCACCTCGTGCCCCGCGAGGCGCGCCCGCACCCCGTCCCAGGCCTGCTCCACCGCTTCGACGCGGACGTCGGCCCCGGCGTCCGCGCCGAAGCGGAGCCGTCGCCACGGGCCGCGGGTGCGCGAGTCCAGCAGGGGTTCGCCCGCGGGGAGCACGAGCGCGCCGTCGGCGTCCAGCCCACGGGTGATCGCGCTCGCCTCGTCGGCGACGCCTTCGAGCGAGCCGAGGCCCTCGAGGTGCTCGCGCCCGAGGCTGGTGAGGATGCCGACGTGCGGGCGGACGAGCTCGGCCAGGTCGCCGGTCTCGCCCGGGGCGCTGGTGCCGATCTCGCAGACAACGTACCCGTCGTCCGGGCGCGCGCCGAGGAGCGTGAGCGCGACGCCGAGATGGTTGTTGAAGGATTTCGGCGCGTGCGACCCGCGGAGCTGCGTGCGCAGGGCGGCGTGGACGAGGCGGACGGTCGTGGTCTTGCCGGCCGAGCCCGCGACGCCGACGACGCGCGTGCCGATCAGTCGGTCGCGGTGGGCTCGGGCCCAGTCGCGCAGGGCGCGTTCGGCGTGCCCGACAAGGAGGACGCCGAGTTCTTCGGGCAGCCCGCCCGCGCTCGCGCACGCGTCGGGGTCGTCGATGATCGCGACCGACGCGCCGGCGTCGCGGGCCTGATGGAGGAAGCGGTGCCCGTCGGTGCGCTCGCCGCGGAGGGCGACGAAGGCGTCGCCCGGCTGGATCTCGCGCGTGTCGATGCGGACGCGCCGCGCGGGCGCGTCGGGCTCGCGGAGCCAGCGCCCGCCGGTGGCGTGGGCGATGAACGCCCCCTCGTGCCATCCGTGCGGGTCGTGGTGCGCGGCGCAGGGCGAGCTGTCGGAGGCGGGCGCGCTCACGTCGTCGGCGCCCGTGCTGGGGCGTGGGGCTTGCTTGCGCCGTGGGCGTGGCGTTCCGCGAGGGCGTGGCGCGCGACGAGCCGGTCGTCGAACGGGCGTCGCACGACCCCGCCGCGACCATCGGGCAGGATCTGCTCCCGCTCGTGCCCCTTGCCCGCGATGACGACCACGTCGCCTGTCCCGGCCGACCGGACGGCGTGCGCGATCGCCCGCTCCCGATCCGCGTGGACGTGCGTGCGCGCGCGGGCGTTGGCGGGGATGCCGGCGAGGATCGCGTCGATGATCGCCCCCGGCGCTTCGGTCCGCGGGTTGTCGCTGGTGACCACGACCTCGTCGCCGAGTTCGCTCGCGACGGCGCCCATGCGCGGACGCTTGGTTCGGTCGCGGTCCCCGCCGCACCCGAAGACCACCCACAGGCGCGAGGCGTCGCGCATCCCGGCGCGCACGCTCTCGAGCGTGCGCCGGAGGGCGTCGTCGGTGTGCGCGAAGTCGACAAAGACCATCGGGCCTTGATTCTGGTTCAGGGCCTCGGGGTGTTGCGGGTCGAGCACGCGCTCCAGTCGCCCCGACGCCGTGCGGAGGCGGGGGAGCGCGACGGCGAGGTCCTCGGCGTGCAGCCCGAGCTCGTGAGCCGCGACGCACGCCTGCAGCAGATTCATCGCGTTGTGCGCGCCGACGAGGGGCGTCCGCCCCGTCACCACGCCCCAGGGACCGGTCAGTCGCACGCGGAGCCCGTCCAGCCCGGACGCGAGCACGCGCACGCGGGCCCACCCCGCGCCGGCGGGAGCGTCCGCCCGCGCCGTGCAGCGCACCACGCGGGCCCGGCAGTCGCGGATCATCCGCGTCGCGCCCGGGTCGTCGTCGTGGACCACCGCCAGCGCGCCCGCCTCCAGTTGCTCGAAGAGCGTCGCCTTGGCCGCGGCGTAGGTGTCCATGTCGCCGTGGTAGTCCTGGTGATCGCCCGAGAGGTTGGTGAAGACCCCGACGCGGAACCGCACGCCCGCGACGCGGTGCTGGCTCAGCCCGTGGCTGGAGACCTCGACCGCCGCCGCACGGCACCCGGCTTCGACCATGATCGCCAGCGTGCGGCTGATCTCGATCGCGGGCGGCGTGGTCAGCACCGCCGGCGCGACCCCGACCCCGTCGTCGACCTCCACCCCCCCGATCAGCCCGCACCGGACCCCGGCCGTCCGCAGGAACTGGCGCACCAGGTGCGTCACGGTCGTCTTGCCGTTGGTCCCGGTCACGCCCACGACGTCGAGTCTGGCGGAGGGGTGCCCGTAGAAGCGTTCGGCGAGCAACGCCGACGCGAGGGCCGGGTTCTCCGCGACGCAGACCGGCACGCGGCAGCGCGCCACACCCCTGGGCGCGGGCGAGGCCGCCAGGATCGCCGACGCGCCCGCTTCGATCGCCTCGGCGACGAACGACGCCCCGTCGTCCACCAGCCCGCTCCGCGCGACAAACAGCGAGCCGGGCACGACCGTCCGCGAGTCCTCGGTCAGGTCGCAGATGCGCACGTCGGCGTCCCCCGACACCAGCCGGACGCCAAGCCCCTGGATCAGTTCGCCCAGTCGCACGCTGCCCTCGGCCTTCCCGCGCCGCCGCGATGGCGGCACGCGCTCCAGCCCAGCTTATCGACCGCCCCGCCCTCCGCGCACCAAAGACCGGGGGTGCCTCTTCACGCCCGCGTGGCGAGGGCGGCCATCAGCTCCACGCCGGTCGCGATCGCGTCGTCGTTGAAGTCGAACGCGGGCTGGTGAAGCTGCGGGACGCGGGCCGGGTCTTCGCCCTTGGGCAGCAGCCCGAGCAGGTAGAAGCAGCCCGGCACGTGACGCCCGTAGTAGCTGAAGTCCTCGCCGCCCATGCCCGGCTCGGGCGTCAGCCGCACCCGGTCCTCGCCCAGCGTCGCGCGGGCGGTCTCGAAGAAGGCTTCGGTGAGGGCGGCGTCGTTGCTGGTGACGGGGTACCCGTCGTGCCAGACGACTTCGGCCTTGCACCCGTGGGCGGCGGCGACGCCCTCGGCGATCTCGAACAGACGCCGACGGGCGATCGTCCGGGTCTCGGCACGCAGCGTGCGCACGGTCCCCACCAGTTCCACGGCTTCCGGGATCACGTTGTTCACCGTCCCGCCCGCGATCTTGCCCACCGTGCAGACGACCGAGTCGAGCGGGCTCGCGGTGCGGCTGGCGATGGTCTGGAGCGCGGTGACGATCGCGGCCGCCGCGACAACGGGGTCGTGCGCCAGGTGCGGGTAGGCGGCGTGCCCGCCGACGCCGACCACGCGGATGTCGAACTCGTCGGTCGCCGCGAGCAACGGGCCCGGGCGCGTGCTGACGTGCCCGACGGGGACGCTGGGCCACCCGTGGAGCCCGAAGATCTCGCCCACGGGCGCGCCGAGCCCGCCGCCGGCTGCGCCGAGCAGGCACCCGTCGTCGCACATCTTCTCGCCGCCGGCGCCGCCTTCCTCAGCCGGCTGGAAGACGAAGGTGACCGGTCGCGGGCGGTGCTCGAGCTTGGCGAGGACGCGCGCGACGCCCAGGAGGATCGCGACGTGCCCGTCGTGCCCGCAGGCGTGCATCCGCCCGGGGACGGTGCTCGCATAGGGCTTGGCGGTGATCTCGGTGAGCGGCAGGGCGTCCATGTCGGCCCGGAGGGCGGTGGCGCGGGCCTCGGTCTCGATCGTGGGGGGCAGGTACCCGAGGACGCCCGTCCCGCCGGCGAGCCCGGTCTTGGTCTCGATCCCTAGGGCCCGGAGCTCGCGCGCGACAAGCTCGCTCGTGCGGCGTTCCTCGAACATGAGCTCGGGGTGCTGGTGCAGATCGTGCCGGATGGCGATTAGCTCGCCGAGCTCGGGCTCGATCCGTTCGCGGAGGGCGGCGGCGGACGCGACGGTGGTGGTGGGCATCATCAATCGTAGAGGGCGCAGCGCCGAGTCAAGCCCCCGGGCCCGCGCCTCAGCCGGCCGCGCCGACCAGCTTCGCGTTGGTCTCGAAGCGGGCGAGAGCGGCCTGGAGCTGCTCGACCTGCTGCGGCGGGGGCATATTGAGCATGCGTCGGCGCAGGGCCGTGATGGTCGCGAGGGTCTTCTCGTCCATCAGCAGGTCCTCCTTCCGCGTCCCGCTCGCCGCCAGGTTGATCGCCGGGAACAGTCGCCGCTCGGCGATCTTGCGGTCGAGGATCAGCTCCATGTTCCCCGTGCCCTTGAACTCCTCGAAGATGAGCTGGTCGCCCTGGCTCCCCGTGTCGACCAGGCAGGTCGCCAGGATCGTCAGGCTCCCGGCGTCCTCGGTGTTCCGGGCCGCCCCGAACAGCGTCTTGGGCACCTCCAGCGCCCGGCTGTCGATCCCGCCGGACATCGTCCGACCGCTGCTGGCGTGCTTGCGGCTGCGGTTGAACGCACGCCCCAGGCGCGTCAGCGAGTCCAGCATCACCACCACGTGCTTCCCGGCTTCCACCATCCGCTTGCAGCGCTCGATGCAGATCGTGCTCACCGCGACGTGACGCTCCACGTCGTGGTCGTTGCTGCTGGCGATCACCTGGAGCCGCGGCGGCTGGTCCGAGCCCTCCGGGCGCGCCCACGCCGTGCCCTCGCGCTCGAACGTCCGCTTGAAATCCGTCACTTCCTCCGGGCGCTCGTCCACCAGCAGGATGAAGACGTGCACGTCCTCGTGGTTCCGCAGGATCGACTCGGTGATCTGCTTGAGCAGGGTCGTCTTGCCGGCCTTGGGCGGGCTCACGATCAGCCCGCGCGTGCCGCGACCGATCGGGCAGAACAGGTCGATCAGGCGGCAGGCGTCCGGACAGCCGGGGTATTCGAGCGTGAGGCGCGGCTGCGGGTCGATGACCGTCAGGTCTTCAAAGGGCTTGCGCTTGGCGAAGAGCTTGGGGTCCATCCCCTCGATCGCGAGGAACTCCTGGACGACCGGGCGGGTGTCGCGCGGGCCCTTCCCGCCGCCGCGACGCCGACGCGGCTTGCGCTGCCCGACCGTCACCGTCACCTCCAGCCCGTGGCGGAGCGGGAACTCCTGCGCGAAGTTCTGCGGGACGAACGGGTCGTCGGGCTTCTCGGCGAGCTGGCTCCCGTTGAGCTGGCGGACGCGTCCGTCGGCTTTGGTCGGCCAGTCCAGGATCCCGGTCAGGGTCTTCATGCCGTGCTCTCTCAAGTGAAGACAGGCTCCACGCCCGTGCCGGAGCCGCTCCGTCGCCCCGGTCCCCATCCCCGCGCTCCCTCGCCGCCCAAGGCTCAAGCCTCGGAGCGCGGCGGGCAAGCACACGCCCGATCGCCCGTCCGCCGCTGGAGCGGCGCGGGCGTCGACACTTCGGTTGTCCGCTGGCTCCGCACGCCCGGGTCGGAACGTTCCCCGGTGCCCGCGCGGCGCTCACGTCGGCACACCGACGCCGAAGCATCCCGGGGCGTGCCGCCTCACGATGTCCACCGATCCGAGACGCCGGATCCACGACGCGGGGCGGGTTCCAGAACCCAACTCCACGCGCGCTCCGCGGCCTCGTCGGGCGAAACGCCCGTCCGGGCTATCGAAGCCCGGACACGGACCCGAGTCAAGGCGTCCACGCCAGCCGGGCAAACCCTCGGAAACCCCGCCTCCCCCGCCCCCGGGGGCCTCGTCCGCCCGATTTCTCCATCCGTTTCTCCATAGGCTTGCCCATGACCACGCCCTCCCCGCACGACACGTACACCAGCCCCCTCGCCAGCCGCAACGCCAGCCCGGCGATGCTCAAGCTCTGGTCGGCTCGGCACAAGTTCAACACCTGGCGCCGGATCTGGCTGGCGGTGGCCGAGGCGCAGCATGAGGTGACGAAGGCCCGCCCGGAAGGCCCGCTGGTGAGCCGGGCCCAGGTCGACGCGCTCCGAAAGGTCGTGGAGCGCGGCATCACGGACGCGGAACTGGCGCGGGCCGCGGAGCTGGAGCGGGAGCTTCGGCACGACGTGATGGCGCACGTGCACTGCCTCGGCGAATCGTGCCCGGAGGCGAAGGGGATTATTCATCTGGGGTGTACGAGTCAGGATGTGGTGTGTAACGCGGATCTTATATCAATCTATGATTCGATCGATCTTGCGATTGCGAAAGCGGCGCGTGCCGCGATGTCGCTCGCGGATTGCGCACGCCGTACGGCGTCGATCCCGGCGCTCGGATTCACGCACTACCAGGCTGCCCAGCCCACAACCGTGGGGCGTCGATGTGCCGGCTGGGCGGGCGATCTCGTTGTGGCGCTCCGGGCTCTGACGGCTCAGGATCAGCGCCGTCGATACCGCGGGCTTCGCGGCGCGACCGGCACGCAGGCCGCTTCGCTCGAACTGATGGGCGGCGACTCGGCGTTGGTTGACACGGCGGAAGAACAGTTTCTCCTCCGAATCGCGCCGCCCCGGGGGTATTGGGAGGTGACAAGCCCCGACGGCAAGGCCCATCATGTGCCCGCCCCCGCGTTGACGTTTGAGCTCACTGGGCAGACGTACCCGCGCGTTGTGGACGCGGTCGTGCTTTCGTCGCTCGCGTCTGTCGCCGCCGTGCTGCACAAGATCGCGACCGACATCCGCCTGCTCTCCAACCGCAAGGAGCTCGACGAGCCGTTCGGCGACAAGCAGATCGGTTCCTCAGCCATGCCGTACAAGCGGAACCCGATGAAGTGCGAGCGGATCTGCGGGCTCGCTCGGTTTGTGATGAACCTGGTTGGCAACGCGTACGACACGGCCGCGACGCAGTGGCTCGAGCGCACGCTCGACGATTCGTCGAACCGAAGGCTCAGCTTGCCGGAGGCGTTTCTGGCGCTCGACGGGGCGCTGGATCTGATGCACGAGGTGGCGAGCGGGCTGGTCGTGCACGAGGCGATGGTTCGGAAGAACCTGATGGCCGAGCTGCCGTTTCTGGCGACGGAGAACATCCTGATGGCTGCCGTCCGCGCGGGGGGGGACCGTCAGGAGCTGCACGAGAAGATCCGCGTGCACGCGCAGGCCGCGGGGATGCGGGTGAAGCAGGAGGGGCTGGAGAACGACCTGATCGAGCGCCTCCGCGCCGACGCGGCCTTCGCGAGCGTCCACCACCTGCTGACCGAGGACGCCCTGCTCGACCCGATGCAGTATGTCGGGCGGAGCGTGGAGCAGACCGAGCGGTTCGTGGATGAGGTGGTGGAGCCGCTGCGAGAGCGGTACGAGGAGGAGCTGCGCGACCTGGGCTCGAGCGACCGAGGCGTGTGACCCGGCCCGTTGCCCCCGGCGAATCCGTCTTCAGAAGCTTGGTGGGACGGGCCTCTGGCCCGTCCCACCGAGCCAGCAAACAGAACCTAAGGCGTCGTGTCGAGCAGCCGCTTGGCTCGGTCGCTCGTCGCGGGGTCCACCAACGGCGTTGCCGCGTGCTCGTCGCCGAAGTGGACGACGAGCAGCGAGCGCCGTCCGGCTCGCTGGAACTCGCCCTCGGCGTTCTGCTCGTGCTCGAGCTGCACGTAGAGGTTGTGTCGGGCCTGGTCGTAGAACCACTGGGCCGCGTTCGCCTCGGGTGGGGTCGCCGCGAGCACGCGCCGCCCGTTCGGGTCGGTGACGTAGAGCCGCTTGGCGTCGCGATCGGTCAGCATGCCGTCGGCGTCGGTGTCGCGCTCGGTCACCACGAAGAGCAACCCATGAAGCCGCCACGTCACCGGGCCGCCCTCTTTCTCGGGCGGAATGGCCTCACCCAGGATCGACCACTCGCTGATCACCGCCCGCTGATCCAGCAGCAGGTCCGTCGCAACGCCCTCGTCGGGGCGGAGGAACGCCACGTTGTGCCAACGGACGTGCGAGCGGTGGAGCGCGCCCTGGAAGACCTGTTCCTCCGTGAGACGCGCGTGCCTCATGGCCATGGTGGGATCCATATAACTGCTATTGGATGCGAACATAGACCGGCCGGACGAGCTGCGGAATCGGAAGGGGTCGCGGGCGGGCTGCCCGGGTTCCTCGGCGATCTCCATGCGGAACGGGACCAGGCGCAGGCGCGAGCCCCGCACAAAGACGGGCATCGCGAACGTGTCCACCCCTTCCACCGCGTGCTCGATCGTCGTCGGGCTGAAGACCGGGCGGGGGTTCGGCTGCGGCTCGGGCTGGCTCGCGCACCCCGCGAGGCCCATCCCGATCCCAGCCACGCCCAGCACGCTCGCCATAAACCATCCGGTGCGCATCGCGGATCTCCATTCAGGGGTGATGCTCGGTCCGCGCCCAGCTTATCCGCACGAACCGGACCCGATCGGCGGGCCCGCGGGATCCTCGCCCCCGCGCGGGTCGTACCCCTCTCCGCCCCGACTTCGTCGAGCTCCGGGCGGGCCCGGGCGGGCGGTTGCTAGTATGCTGACCCCTCCGCCCGCCCTCGCGGACCGACGCGGGGCGCCGGGGGTGCATTGAGAACGGGTGTGCAGCCGGCCGCGGCGTGTTGTTGTCGGCGTATTCCCTCGCCAGCGAGCGGCAGTGTGCGGACGCGGGTCGTCTGACCCGCCCCGGTTTTGGAGCGGATTTATGGCTCGGACGAGCACCAGCGTGGGCATGGGCGTCACCATCACGATCCTCGGGATCCTGACCTTCGCCTTCTTTGTCACCACCATCATCTTCTTCGGGCAGATGAACTCGGCCCGGAACGACCTGGCCGACTACGAGTCCCGCATGAGCGAGTGGGTCACCCCCGCCGATCAGCAGAACGACCAGATCCGCGTCTTCGCCGACCTCGCCGACCGCGAGCGCAAGAGCACCGTCGCCTTCCTCGCCGAGAGCCTGAACGAGTCGATCCGCCTGGGCCTGGGCGGCCGCGGCTCGGTCGCGGAGTTCCGCCAGGCCGCCGAGCCTCTGGTCAGCGGCAACCGCGGGCTCGTCGGGGCCGTCCGTCAGCGGGATTCGCAGATCGCCCAGCTCAACACGCGGATCAGCGAGATCGAGGCGAGCCTCCAGACCGCCCAGCAGAACCTGCTCGCCGAGCGTCAGAACGTCGAGCGGATCCGCCAGAACTACACCAGCGAGCTCTCGTCGATGCAGGAACAGGTCCGTCGGACCACCAGTGAGATCGAGAGCTTCCGCGGCGGGATCAACGCCGCCGAGGCCGACATGGACCAGCGCGTCGAGCGCATCCGCTCGGCGGCCCGCGACACCGAGGCCCAGCTCCAGGACAACATCCGCCGCCTCGAAAGCGAGAACCTCCGTCTCCAGGACGCGATGGCCCGACTCCAGGAGGACCGCGCGGGCGACCGCCTCATGCCGACCGACGAGTTCGCGCTGGTCGACGGCGAGGTCATCGGGCTCAACCCGGTCGAGAACCAGGTCTTCATCGGGCTCGGGCGGCGCGACCGCCTGCGCCTGGGCATGCGGTTCCAGGTCTACAGCGACCCGAGCGTGATCCGCCCGGACGCCGAGGGCAACTACCCCGCCGGCAAGGCGACCATCGAGGTCGTCAGCATCGGCGAGACCTCCAGCGCCGCGCGGATCATCCGCCAGATCACCGGCAACCCCATCGCCCGCGGCGACGTCATCGCCAACCCCATCTACGACCCGCGCAAGGTCTACACCTTCCTCGTCTACGGGCTGTTCGACTTCAACAACGACGGTCGCGCCACCACCATGGGGCGCGACGAGCTCCAGGCCCAGATCGAACGCTGGGGCGGGCGTGTCACCGACGAGCTCAGCGGCGACGTCGACTTCCTCGTCCTCGGGCGCCGCCCGACGCTCCCCCCGGCCCCGCCCTCCACCGCCCCGCTCGCCGTCCAGCAGGAGTACATCCGCCTCAGCCAGCTCGTCCGGCGCTACGACGACCTGCTCGAGCGGGCCCAGCGGACCAGCCTCCCGATTCTGAACGAGAACCGCCTCCGCACGCTCCTTGACGGGCGTTGAGCGGGTGAGCCGCATCGTCGCTCAGCACGCGAGCCCGTTCGACGCGGCCGGGGCGCCCACGCCGGGCGTGTCCGAAGCCGACGACGAGCTGGTCGGTCGCGTCTCCAGCGGGCCGGATCGCCCGCCCAAGAAGCGCACGCCGCCGGTCTTGCACGGGGCGGCGTACCTCGCGATCCGCGGGCTGCTTGCCGCGCCGCTCGTCGCCGGGCCCAACGCCTCGGTCGAGATCGCCGGCGCCCTCGGGCGACGCTTCGGCACCGCCCGGTTCAACCGCAAACGCCTCGACCGCGCGATCGCCTCGGTCGCCCACGCCTTCCCCGAACGCGACGAGGCCTGGGCCCGCGAAACCGCGATCCGCAGCTACGAGCACCTCTTCCGCCTCGGCGTCGAGGTCGCCTTCACGCCGCGGCTCATGAGCGACGAGGGCTGGGTCGAGCGGTGCGAGCTCGCCAACGTCGGGCCCGCGATGGCCGCCATCGCACAGAACGACCGACCCGTCCTCATGCTCACCGGGCACTGCGGGAACTGGGAGCTCCTCGGGTACACCATGGCCCTGATCGGCTTCCCCATGCACGCCCTCTACCGACCCCTCGATATGAAACCCCTCGACGCCTGGCTCCGGCGGACGCGCGAGCGCCGGGGGCTTGTTCTGGTCGACAAGTTCGGGGCCGCCCGCGTCCTGCCCAGGCTCGTCCAGCAGCACAAGCCCATCGGCTTCGTCGCCGACCAGAACGCCGGCGACCGCGGGTTGTTCGTCCCCTTCATGGGGCGGCTCGCCAGCACCTACAAGACCATCGGCCTGCTCGCGCGACGCTTCCGCGCCACCGTCATCTGCGGCTGCGCCCGGCGCCTCAGCGCCCGCAACGTCCTCGAACCCGACGCCCCCCTCGCCCCGGGCGAAGTGGACTACGGCGGGTGGTCGATCGAACGCGCCGGCAACTTTCGCTACCGCCTCGAGATCCACGACGTCATCCGGGCCGAGGACTACGAGGCCCAGCCCGACCCGCTCTTCTACCTCACCGCCCGCTACCGGCGCGGGATCGAGCGGATGGTCCGCCGAGCCCCGGAGCAGTACCTCTGGATGCACCGGATGTGGAAGAGCCGCCCGAGGCACGAACGCCTCGATCGCCCCTTCCCCCCCCAGCTCCGTGAAAAGCTCGCCAGCCTGCCGTGGATGGACAACGCCGACGTGGAACAACTCATCGCCCAGAGCGACCGCGACCGCGCCTGGCTGAAAGCCAACGGAACCGACCGCCTCGGATAAACGGAAGGCAGAAAGAAGGCAATAGGCATTGGGCATTAGGCACTCGGGGCGGAGAGGCCCGTGCCCGCCCCGCACACATGTCCCGCGAGGGGCGTACAAGTGAAGCCGAAGCCCCCACCCCAAAACTGCAAACCACCCCCCGAATCCCTCCCTCGCCCCTCCCTCCCCCCTAGTGCCCAATGCCTAGTGCCTCCCCGGAGACGACCATGCCCGAACCCCGCCTGGAAGACGTGCGCGTGCTGATTGTGGACGACGAGCGCGACGTGCGTGAATCGCTGGAGGCGGCCTTCCTCGCCGAGGGGGCCGACGTGCAGACCGTGGACAACGGCAACGCCGCCGTGCGCGCCTGCGCCGACGATCCGCCGGACCTGGTGATCCTGGACATGATGCTCCCCGGGCGGAGCGGGTTTCTGGCGCTGGAGAAGATCAAGGGGCGGGACGATTCGCCGCTGGTGATCATGGTGACGGCCAACGAAGGCAAGCGTCACCAGGCCTACGCCGAGAGCCTGGGCGTGGACGGGTACATGCAGAAGCCGGTGCCGCTGGGGCAGTTGCTGGAGCTCTCGGTGGCGTTGATCGACAAGGCGGACGCGGAGGACGAAGCGGCCGAGCAGGCCGCGAGCGAGTAAATCGGGCTAATCTCCGGTGCGTCGGGCGGTGGTCGCCGCCCGGGTGCGAAGGAGCCGCCGGATGTCTAAAAAGCGTCGACGCCTGGTCTTGCAGCGCCCGGACCCGGACAACCCGCCGGCCCTGCTCACCCTCGGCAAGCCCGCCGACGTCGCCGACGCGATGGCCCCCTACAACACCGCGCCCGACGGCGGGACCAAGAGCCTCGGCACGCTCATCCTTTACGGGCCCGGCATCACCGTCGAGCTCCCCACCAGCGCCCCCCAGATCAATCAGGCGATGGTCACCGTCGTCGATGAAGAGTCGGCCTGGCCCGTCCTGAGCCGCATGTGCAAAGCCAACAACTGGAAAATGATCGACCCCGATACCGGGCGCAGCTTCGGCTGAACGCCCGAGCCCTTTGACGCCCGCCCGCGCCAACAATCCCCCATGCCGCTGTACGAATACGACATCCTCGACGCCAAGGGCGAGCCGACGGGCGAGCGCTTCGAGCACTTCCAGTCCATCAAGGCGAAGGCCCTGACCAAGCACCCCGACGACGGGCGCCCGGTCCGTCGCGCGATCGTCCGCCCCAACATCGCCGGCAAGTGGTCCGACCTCAAGGGCAAGAGCGCCCTGAGCAACGACAACCTCGAGCGCCTCGGCTTCACCAAGTACGAACGCAAGGGGGATGGCTACATGGAGCGCGTCGCCGGCAAGCAAGGCCCGAGGAGCATCTCGGCCGAGGATTGACGCCGCCCGCGCTGCCGGAGTTTTGAACAGAAAAACGCCGCTCGGTGCAGAGCGGCGCGGGGTGCCAACGTTAAACCTGAGAAGGGCCCGCGTGGCCCGGCGGCGGGGCTCAGCCCCGCTCGGCGACGCCGTCGTTGGTCTCGCCCGTGATGACCTGCGCCAGCTGATCGGCGACCGCGCTGGGCTTGCCCTGCTGCGAGCGGTCGATCGGCTCAGCCAGATGTCCGAGCGCCCGGGCGATCAGCTCCCCGCGGCTCGAGGCGTTCAGCTTCCGGTGCAGGCTCTTCACGTGGTCGTGCACCGTGTGCGGGCTCCGGTCCAGCGTCTCGGCGATCTCCCGCACGCTGTGCCCCAGCGTGAGCTGCTCCAGCACCTGCTGTTCACGCACCGTGAGCCAGCGGCTCGCCCCGGCCCGGCGCTCGCCGATCGCGACCAGCGCCCGCGACGCCAGCAGCGGCATCGTCGCCGCCAGCACCGCCGCGTGCTCCTCGTCGATCACCGCGCCCGGCGACGTCGGCGCGACGTGCGCGATCAGGCAGCGCCCGCGCTCGGCCGCCCCCAGCGGGTGGATGCCGACCAGAAGGTCGCTCGGCTCGATATCCCCCCACATCACGCCCAGGGGCCCGATCCGCCAGTCCCGCCCGCCCGCCAGCGTGCTCAGCGGGCCGCAACGCCCACCCGAGATCGCCTCCTGCGAAGGCTGCCAGCCCAGGTGGCGGAGCCGATCGGCCGTCGTGCGCAGGTGGCTCAGGCGACGGTCCGTCGCCGAGAGCAGCCCGCCCTCGTCGTGGCTCAGACGCCCCGCGACCCCCACGACCTCGTGCGCGATCATGTCCCCGCCCGGCTCGATCGTCGCGATCAGCACGCAGGCGAACGACGGCGGCGCGATCCGCGTCAACGCCGAAGCCGCACCATCGCACCAGTCCAGCGTCGCGACCGCCGGCAGGTTGCAGATGTCGACCGAGACGTCGACCGCCGCCCGCAACGCCCCGCCCATTCCCGCAGTGTCTTGTGTCATCATCCCACGACCCCTAATTCCGCCGGGCGCATCCTCGCCCGGCTTAACTTCCGACCCGTCGCGGCGTCGAGCCCATCCCGCACGCCCGCGCCCCGCATGCCAACCTGTCCGGGGGCGGCCAAGAAACCCCGCCCAAGCGCCTCACGACACGACGAGGCACGACGCCTCTTCGCGCCACCCGACAAGCCCATGCACGGCCCTCGAAAACCCGATCCCTGAATCCCATCCCAACACCCCCGAGAACGGTGGATGTTCGATCTATCATACCAACTTCGACCAATTCTGTCCCAAAGCTCGTGCTCAGCTCCCACCGGAATAGGGCAAAGACCCCGAAACCGGTGCCATGCTTTCCATCGCGATTTCAGCCTATCGGCTGTTTCTTCGAAATTACAGGATGATCCCGCGCGAGCAGAGGCATGAATAAGGTGATTTCCCCGGATTTTCAGGGTTTCTGACCGCTGGAACACCCGATCGCCGCGGGGTTTGTGATCCCACGGCCGTGGTCTGTCCGTCGGCGTCTCGCTACCGTCCGCGGATCGTCGGGGCGTGAGGCGTGCGCGGAAGGGGCTGGTGGATGCTGGATGGACGTGATCCCCGACGCGAGCCCCGCGTGCTGATCCTCGGCGCCGGCCCGACCGGGCTCGGCGCGGGCTACCGCCTCCGCGAGCTCGGGCACACCAACTTCACCGTCGTCGATCGCCACCCCTACGCCGGCGGACTCGCGCACTCCTTTCACAAGGACGGCTTCACGTGGGACATCGGCGGGCACGTGATGTTCAGCCACTACGACTACTACGACCGCCTCTTCGAGAAGCTGATGGCGGGGAACTACACGCTGAACGATCGGGAGAGCTGGGTGCGGGTGGGGGACCGGTGGGTCCCGTACCCGTTTCAGAACAACATCCGCTACCTGCCGAAAGACATCGCCTACGAGTGCATCTCCGGGCTGCTGCGCGCTCAGGCGGGGCTTTCGAAGGACCAGATCCTGGAGCGGGCCCGTGCGGCGCCCGACTTCGGCGCGTTCATCGATGTCGTCTTCGGCGAGGGGATCGCCAAGCACTTCATGCGCCCGTACAACTTCAAGGTCTGGGCGCACCCGCCGGAGATGATGAACAAGGCATGGATCGGCGAGCGGGTCGCGGTGCTGGACGCCGAGCGCGCGCTGCGGAACCTGGTCCTGGAGCAGGACGACTTCGGCTGGGGCCCGAACAACCGGTTCAAGTACCCGCTCCGCGGCGGGACGGGCTCGTTCTACGACGCGATCGCCCGCGAGTTGGGCGATCATCTCGTGCTGAGCAAGCGTGTGCGCACGATCGACGCGGATTCCAGAACCGTCACCTTCGACGACGGCTCCACAGACACCTACGACCATCTGATCAGCACGATGCCGCTGGACGTGCTGGCGCGGGACGTGCTCGTCGGCGATGTGCCCGATCGTGTGCGCACGCGGGCGGCCCAGCTCAAGCACTCCAGCGGGCACATGGTCGGCGTCGGGATCCGACGCCCCTGCCCGAGCACCAAGAGCTGGATGTACTTCCCGGACGACAACTGCCCGTTCTACCGCGTGACGTACCTGAGCAACTACAGCCCGTACATGACGCCGGATCAGTCGGGGGAGAACGCGACGCACTACTCGCTGCTCTGCGAGGTCGCGGAGAGCGCGCACAAGCCGGTCGACGGCGAGCGCGTGGTGGAGGACGTGATCGCGGGGCTGGAAAACGCGGGGCTACTCGAGCCCGGGGAGCGCGAAGACATCGTGAGCACGTGGCACTACCGGGCCGAGTACAGCTACCCGACGCCGAGTGTCGAGCGGGACGCAATCCTGTCGGACGTGCTCCCGTGGCTGGAATCGCGGCACATCCTGAGCCGCGGGCGTTTCGGCCTGTGGAAGTACGAGGTGAGCAACACCGACCACACGCTGATGCAGGGCGTGGAGGCGGTGAACCGCCTGCTGCTGGGCGAGGCGGAGACGACGGTGGGCATCGTCTACCGGGCGACGCCGGACGGTCGCGAGGCGGCCGAGCACGAGCGGAGCGTGCGGGCGGGGAGCGGGGAGAAGCGGATGCCCGGCGGCGCACCCGTGCCCTCGCGATAAGCTGCACCCATGGGACGGGCGGGTTTGCGACTGGCCTGTGTGCTCCTGATCATCGCCCTGCTCATCGGCGGCGTGCTTTCGAGCCGCATGGATCAGCGGGAAGTCATCGCGACGGGCTGGTCGGGCGAGCCGCCGACGGCGTGGATCGGGGAAGAGGCCTGGTCGTCGGTGACAGTGCGGTATGAGCGTCGGCGTCTGCACCGACGCGGCACGCCGTTCCCGCTCTCCGGGCGCACGTTCGACGTGTTGAGCGTGGTGGTGGTGCGTGAGGACGGTTCAGAAGCGGTGTTCCGAGAGCCGGCGGAGTTGCGGGGCGAGGCGATCGCCCGCTTGCAAGCATCGGCCGGCGCGTCGCCGCTGGTCCGCACGATGCCGCGGGGTCTCGCAGAGAGCGACCAAATCCGAGTCCAGCGCACAAGGTGGGGCTTGGCGTTGAACGCGCTGTTTCTGAGCGCGTTGCTCACGTTGCTGCTCACCTTTTGGCGATCGGGCTCTCGGGTAGACTCGCGCGCATGAAGAGCTGCCGACGCGTGGTGATGGGCGGGGTGGTCGGCTTGGCGCTGCTCGCGGGCGTGACGCCCGGGTGCGGCTCCGGGCGGGGCGCCCGCATGGAGCGGTGGGCCGAGTCTCAGGGCTTTCGCCTGGACGGCAAAGAAAAGGCGGCGCGGATGCTCACCGGCTCGTTTAGCTCCGCCGAGCAGGCGGCGGCGGACCCGGAGCATTTCCTCGATATCCGCCTTCGCTCGGTCCGGATCTGGGAGAACCGACGCTCGACGGGGCGCGAGGGGCGGCTCGCCCCGGTCTGGCTCTACGTCGAGCAGGCGTCGGCCTCGGCGTCGGACCGTCCGTACCGGCAACGGGTGTATGAGATCGTCGACGGGCGCGAGGACGGGCACGTGCTGAGCCGCGTGTACACGCTGCCCGAGCCCTCGGCCTGGGCCGGTGCGTGGCGCGACCCATCCCGCTTCGACGCCCTCCGCCCCGAGGACCTGACCCTCCGGTTCGGGTGTACCGTCGAACTCGAATGGGACGAGGTGGCGCTCGTCTTCGTCGGCGGCACCCGCGGCGAGGCCTGCGCCAGCGATCTGGGCGGGGCCAGTTATGCGACGAGCGAGGTCCGCCTGGGGTGGGGCGGGATGGCGACGTGGGACCGCGGGTACGACGCCGAGGGACGCCAGGTCTGGGGATCCGAGACCGGCCCGTATCAGTTTGTGAGAGTGCGCGAGGCTCGGGACGAGCCGGAAGCGCCGTAGCCCGGGGAAGCGCGGGGTCGGGGAAGGAACGTCGTCGATATGGCGGGGATGTGTTGTGAATCTGGGGAGAATATGTCGGTTATCGGGCTTCCAAACCCCTTGGAATCGGGTGGAGAGTCTGGATTCGGGGTGTTGGGGCTGTCGGATGTGTAGGGAATGCGCAAGTTTCGGGGGTTGAGCCGAAAACCACGTGGTCAAGGGGGGATTCTGGAGTCACACTACGACCGGACTGGTGAGTGAGGGATCTCCCCAGACAACCCACGCCCGGAGGTTCGTTCCGGGAGCACTGTCGTTCTGTGCCCGGGTCGGAGCCCGGGGTTTTCGTGTGGGGTGCCATGGGCGCGTTGACAAGACAGACGGGAGCGCCGTTCACGGCTGTCAACTGGCAGCCGGACGTCACGCAGCTCCTCGACGAGCACCACCTCGTCGCTTACTCCGGCGTGGCTCAGCGACGACTGCACTTCGCAGCCAGCCTCGGGCAGTTCCTCGAAAGTCAGCAGCACGTGGAGGTTTGCCCGTTTTATGGGCGGCACATCACGGACCTGGAGTCTTTCTGTTACCAGCTCGAGCGTGCCGTCCCGGGCAGCCCGCTGGAGCGGACGCTGGAGGGCCCGACGGGTGTGGTGAGCCTGCTGCGTCAGCGTCAGACGGTGGGGATGCGTCCGCCGGCGCGGTACCGGTACTACATCTGGCACGACGCGGACGTGCTGGTGCGTCACGAGCCGTCGCTGTTCGGGGAGCTGATCGACGCGATGATGGGCGTGGCGGCCGAGAGCGAGTACGCGAGCGACGACCTGCTGCTGATTCATCGTTGCGTGTTCGTGGGCGGCCCGGTGCTGGACGCGTACGCCGACAACCCGCGCGGGCAGTTCCACCGCTGGCTGCCGGACGGTCACCGCGAGCCGTTCTGGCAAGCCGTGACGGGCCTGGAACGCCCGCCGGTGCTCCGGTTCCAGATCGACCTGCTGGGCAAGTGAGGCGGGCGCCAGAGGGTCCGCTGCGCGCTCGGTTAGGCTGTCGGCGTGCATCCGCTGACGCCAGAGCCTGAAACCGATCTGCGGCGCGAGCCCGCGTTCCTGCGCCGGTACCGCGCGATCGCGGCGGGGGCGATGTGTCCGCGGTGTGGGTACGAAACCGAACGTGTGGGCGAAGCCGCAGAGCTGGCGTGGGTGTGCGCGAAGTGTGGGCTTGAAGGTGTGCCGGGCCGAGCGGTGTTGGAGCCGTATCCCGAGGGTTCCGGGGTCGAGAACGCGCTGCATCTGGCCGCACGGAACTTGGCGATCTCGACGTTTTGGCTCCTCTTCCTCTTTATCGTTTCGATCGCGTGCATCGTGGTCATGAATGTCTGGACACGTCAGCATGATCTGACGCTGTGGGCTTCGTGTATTCTTACGATGTCGATTCTCGCGATGGTGCTGTGCGTTCTGTATATCATTACCAGTTCCAGAAATTTTTTGGATGGCGACGAAGTCGATCTCTGGATCATCCGCAAGGTTCGTCGTGAGGGACGGCTGGCGCTCTGGATCGCGATCGTTGCGCCGCTCTGCTGTCTTGCGATTCTGGCTGCATACCTCTGGCACTCTTCTGGACCAAGCCCGGCTCCGCAAACGCCGATGTACGCTCGTCCAGAGCTTGCGGGCGTGCTGCTGCTGATTGCGTACACGATGCTCTTCGTGGGCTTGTCGAAAGTGGTATATCGGGCAGCGTTGCTTGGTGTTCGGCTTGATTCGCCCGGCTTGGTCGCTGCCGCCGTTCGGATGCTTTGGCTGAATCGAGTGACGAACGGGGTGACTGGGGCGCCGTCGTTTTTGTTGCTTGGATTTGCCCTCTGGAACCCTCCGAGCGCGTTCGTGGCATGGGTATTCGCCGGCCTCATCGCATGTTCGCACACCGTCACGATCGTGATGCTGAACTACATCAGTTGCAAGGTTCTCGCGTGCACCCGACCTTTTCCGCAGGAATGCGAGGATGATGAATACGACGACGATGAAGAGTATGAGCCTGCAGAATAGCGCCCGGTCATCTCTTGCACAGAAACGCGAGCCCGCGTTTGTGCGCCGGTACCGCGCGATCGCGGCGGGGGCGCTCTGCCCGCGGTGTGGGTACGCCATCGTGGCGCGCGAGGGGTTGGACGCCGGGGCGCGTGCTGTGCGGCATTGTCCGGAGTGCGGGTTTCCGACGCGGCTGATGCGGCGATTGGGCGAGCCCTATCGCGGGAACGCGATCGGACACGACTCTCCCCTTGTCGGTTCCGGGCTCCTGCGATTCTTTGCGGGCTTGCTCGCCGGCTGCTGTCTCGCCGTTCCCGTCATCGTCATCATGATGCTGATTGTCGCGACGGAGGCGATCGGCGGCATCCTCCTGTTGTCGGTCGCGATGGCGATCTCCCTGCTCATTTTCATCATTGCGGCTTTGGTGTTCTTCAGCGGCGACCGGGTCGATCGTGCGGTGTGCGCCAAGGACCAGTTGCGCGGTGGGTGGTGGGTCGTGATCTTCATCGTATCGGTGATCGCGGCCGTGGCGTCCCTCTTCGCGGGCATCGGGCACGACATCAACACATCCAAAGGCGGCCCACCACAGATCAGTTGGGGGTGGCACGCCTTCATACCCACGCTCGCCGCTGCGGCGGGTTCGCTCTTGATGATCGCGGCGATGCTCGCTCGGCGCACGGCTGCGATCTCGTTGCGGCTGGATGATCCGGGCCTGCTCCGCCGAGCCGTGCGTTTGCACGCGTGCGTGCGCGTCATGCTGATCGGTGTTCTGATCGGTGGCGCCGGCGCGTGGGTCGCGTACGCGCTGGGCTGGGACCTCTCGCTGTTTGCGGGCCTGATCGGGGCGGCGTGCGTGGTCATCGTCGTGGGCTTTGGCGTGATGTGGATGTTGCGGCCGTTGCGCCGGCACGAGGCGCTGCTCAGAGTGTCATAGAAAAACCGCCCGGGTTTGTGGCCCGGGCGGTGGGGGTGATCTGGTTGGTGATGCGCGGGCGGGGCGCCCGTGCCGCGGCTGGGTTTACTTCTCGTCCATCAGGGCGGCCTGTGCGGCGGCGAGCCGGGCGATGGGGACTCGGAAGGGGCTGCAGCTCACGTAGTCCATCCCCATGCGGTGGCAGAAGTGGACGGAGCGGGGGTCCCCGCCGTGTTCGCCGCAGATGCCGATCTTGAGTGCGGCGTTGCCCTGCTTGCCGCGTTCGATGCCCATCTCGACGAGCTGCCCGACGCCGGACTGGTCGAGGCTCTGGAAGGGATCCTCGGGGAGGATGTCGCGCTGGAGGTAGTCGGGGAGGAAGCTGTTGACGTCGTCGCGGCTGTAGCCGAAGGTGAGCTGGGTGAGGTCGTTGGTGCCGAAGCTGAAGAAGTCGGCGACCTCGGCGATCTCCTGAGCCGTGAGCGCGGCGCGGGGGATCTCGATCATGGTGCCGACCTTGATGTCGAGGCGCTTGCTCCACTGCTTCTCTTGACGGACGAGCTCGATGGTTTCGAGCGTGAGCTCGCGCAGGACGGCCAGCTCGCGGCGCGTGCCGACGAGGGGGATCATGATCTCGGGGATGGCTTTGACGCCCTCGCCGAGGCACTCGATGGTGGCTTCGACGATCGCGCGGACCTGCATGCGCAGGATCTCGGGGTAGGTGACGGCCAGGCGGCACCCGCGGTGCCCGAGCATCGGGTTGAGCTCGTGGAGCTGGCTGACGCGGCTGGTGACGGTTTCGAGCGGGACGCCGAGTCGGGCCGCCATATCGCGCTGGGATTTTTCGTCGTGGGGGAGGAACTCGTGGAGGGGCGGGTCGAGGAGGCGGATGGTGACGGGCAGTCCGGCCATCGCCTTGAAGATGCCGTAGAAGTCGTCGCGCTGGTAGGGGAGGAGCTTGTCGAGGGCCATCTCGCGGGCCTCGGGCTTGTCGGCGAGGATCATCTCGCGCATCGCGGTGATGCGGTCGCCCTCGAAGAACATGTGCTCGGTTCGGCAGAGCCCGATGCCCTGGGCGCCGAACTCGCGGGCGCGCTGGGCGTCCTTGGGCGCGTCGGCGTTGGTGCGGACGCCCATGGTGCGGTACTTGTCGGCCCACTTCATGATCTTGGCGAAGTCGCCGGAGAGCTCGGGCTCGACGGTGGGGACCGAGCCGGCGATGACCTCGCCGGTGGAGCCGTCGATGGAGATGACGTCCTCGCGCCCGTAGATGTTGCCGCCGACGGTGAAGCGTCCGGCCTTGGCGTCGATGGAGATCGCGCCCGCGCCGGCGACGCAGCACTTGCCCCACCCGCGTGCGACGACGGCGGCGTGGCTGGTCATGCCGCCGGTGCTGGTGAGGATGCCGGCGGCCGAGTGCATGCCGTCCACGTCCTCGGGGCTGGTTTCCTTGCGGACGAGGATGACCTTCTCGCCGTTGCGGGCGCGTTCGACGGCTTCCTCGGCCGTGAACGCGGGCTTGCCGACTGCCGCCCCGGGCGAGGCGGGCAGGCCCGTCGCGAGCACGTCGGCGACGCTCTTCTTCGTCGGGTCGAAGCTGGGGAGCAGGAGCTGGGTCAGGTCGCCCGCGGGGATGCGGAGGATCGCCTGCTTCTCGGTGATGAGCTTCTCGCGGACCATGTCGCACGCGATCTTGACGGCGGCCGCCCCGGTGCGCTTGCCGGTGCGCGTCTGGAGCATGTACAGCGTGCCGTTCTCGATCGTGAACTCGATGTCCTGCATGTCGCGGTAGTGCTTCTCCAGCTTGGTCTTGATCTTCAAAAGCTGGTCGTGCACCTTCTTGTTCCAGCGGGGCATCTCGTCGACGGGCCTGGGCGTGCGGATGCCGGCGACGACGTCCTCGCCCTGGGCGTTGACGAGGAACTCGCCGTAGAACTTGTTCTCGCCGGTCGAGGGGTTGCGCGTGAAGGCGACGCCCGTGCCGGACGTCTCGCCCATGTTGCCGTAGACCATGCTCTGGACGTTGACCGCGGTGCCGTGGAGCCCGGCGATGCCCTCGATGCGCCGGTAGGTGATCGCCTTGTCGGCGTTCCAGCTCTTGAACACCGCCTCGACCGCGAGTTCGAGCTGCTTGAACGGGTTCTGCGGGAAGACCTCGCCCACGTGGCGCTGGTAGACCTGCTTGTAGAGCTCGCACAGCTCCTTGAGGCCCTCGGCGGGGACGTCGGTGTCCAGCTCGGCCCGGTACTTGCGCTTGAGCTCTTCGAACGCCTGCTCGAAGTGCTCGTGATGCACGCCCATGACGACGTCGCCGAACATGTTGATGAGGCGACGGTACGCGTCGTAGGCGAAGCGTTCGTTCTTGGTCGCCTTCGCGAGGCCCTGCGCGGATTCGTCGTTGAGCCCGAGGTTGAGGATGGTGTCCATCATGCCGGGCATGCTGACGGCGGCGCCGGAGCGGACGCTGACCAGGAGCGGGTTGGCGTTGTCGCCGAACTTCTTGCCGAGCTCTTTTTCGAGCAGGGCGATGTTCTTGTGGACCTCGTTCATAAGCCCGGTGGGGAGCCGCTTGCCGGCTTTGTAGTAGTTGGCGCAGGTGTCGGTGGTGATGGTGAAGCCGGGGGGGACGGGCAGGCCGATGGAGGTCATGTCGGCGAGGTTGGCGCCCTTGCCGCCGACGAGGAGCTTCATGGAGGTGTCGGCCTCGGTGCGGGTCTT
The DNA here is from genome assembly GCA_050485765.1 of Phycisphaerales bacterium. Lineage (GTDB taxonomy): Bacteria > Planctomycetota > Phycisphaerae > Phycisphaerales > UBA1924 > RECY01. Next base: position 22,692 of record JBJHBZ010000021.1, read on the forward strand.
CCCGAAGTAGTAGACCATCTTGCCGGGCTTGATCTTGGGGTTCTTCGCTCCCGCGCCGGCGCGCTTGGCGACCTTCTTCTTGCTCGCGGTGTGACGACCGGCGGCGTGGGTGCGGACGGCGCTGGCTTTCTTGGCGCCGGCCTTCTTCGCGGCTTTCTTGCTCGCGGGGCGGGGCTTGGCGGGGGCTTTCTTGGTCGAGCGTTTGCTGGTTTTCTTGGCCATCGTCGTGTGGTTCCCTGCGCGGGGGCCGCGGCGTGGTGAGAGGGTGCAGGTTCCGGAAAACCTCGGGAAATATCGCGTGCCGAGGGCGGGATCGCCCGCGCACGCGCCGGGCGGGAGTCTAGAAACCGCGCCCGCCCCGAGCGAGCCCATCGCGCCCGAACCGGGGGCCGCCCCGCGTCGACCGCTCGACCCACTAGCATCCCGCACGGCATGCCCACCGCACACCCGAGAAACCCCGTGCTCGTGCGCCGGATCAGGGACGACCTCCCCGACCCGCTCGACCTCGTACGCGCCTGGCACGCCGCGACGCCCCTGGCGGCGATCATCTCCGGGCCCGGCGAACGCGAGGAATCGGCCGGCGAACGCGCCCGGTGGTCGGTCCTCGCGGTGCCGACCGAGGAACGCCTGGTCCGCCCGGGCGGCCCGCTGCTCCCGCCTTGCCCGCGTGCGTTGTCTGAGTCGGCACAAGCTGTTGCGACGGACGCGCCGACGCCGCCCTTCCTCGGCGGGTGGATCGGCTGGCTGAGCTACGACCTGGGGCGCGAGCTGGAGGCGACCGGGAGCGGGGTGTCGCGCCGGGCCGCCCCGGATCGAGACTGGCCCCTCGGGGCGTGGGCGCGCTGCCCCGGCGCGCTGGTGCATGACGCCGCGACGGGCGCGTGGCTCGGCGTCGGCGAGGCGTCGTCGGTCGAGGCGACGCTGGCGGCGGCCCGCGAGGCGAGAGCCGCCCCGGCGCACGCCGCCTGGTCCCTCACCGAGCCCGTCGACGCCGAGGGACGCGCGCGGTACGAGGCGATCGTCCGCGAGGCGCTCGGGCGGATCGCCGCGGGCGAGATTTTTCAGGTCAACCTCGCCCGGCGGCTCAGCGCGTCGTTCTCGGGCAACGCGCGGGCGCTCTTCGGCGCGTGGTGCGCGCGCGCCGCACCGCGATTCGGGGTCTACGCCGAGTCGCTCGCCGGCGGAGACGCGGCCCGCGCCATCCTGAGCCTGAGCCCGGAGCTGTTCCTGGAAGCCGACGCGCGGACGGGCGAGGTCGCGACGCGCCCGATGAAGGGCACCCGCCCGATCGGCGGCGACCCGCGCGAGCTGTTCGAGGCGTCCAAGGACCGGGCCGAGCTCGCGATGATCGTCGACCTGATGCGGAACGACCTGGGGCGCGTCGCACGGTTCGGGTCGGTGCGCGTGCCGGAGGCGAGGACCATCGAGCGACACACCGGCGGCGGCGTGCTCCAGGCGGTCGCGGAGGTGCGCGCGACGCTCCGTGAGGGCGTGACGCTGGAGGACCTCCTGCGCGCGACGTTCCCGCCCGGCTCGGTCACCGGCGCCCCCAAGATCCGCGCGATGCGCGTCATCGACGAACTGGAAGCCTCCCGGCGCGGCCCATACTGCGGGGCGGCGGGCTTTGTCAGCGACCACGGGCGGCTGGCGCTCAACGTCGCGATCCGCACCGCCACCCTGCTCGGCACACGCACACCCGGCGGCGTCTTCGACCACGCCACGCTCGATTACAGCGTCGGCGCCGGCATCGTCGCCGACAGCGACCCCGCGGGTGAGTACCAAGAAACCGCGCAAAAAGCTTGGCCGATCCGGATCTTCACAACGGGCGAGCACCACGCGGGGGGCGCGACGTGAGCCACGCGGGGCCCGAGCTCCGGGCGGACATGATTGTGGCGTACGTCTTCCGCCACGACCCCGACGCCGTGCGCCTGCTCCAGGTGCGACGCACGCGCGAGCCCTTCGCCGGCACGTGGCAGACCGTCGCCGGCTCGATCGAGCCCGGCGAGCGCGCGCACCAGGCGGCCGCCCGCGAGCTGCGCGAAGAGATCGGCCTCGACGTGCGCACGCCCGCCTGCCTTGGCTTCTGGCGGCTCGACCGCGTCCGGCCTTTCTTCTTGCCCGCGTTCCGCCCCGGCGATCGCGACGCGGTGGTCTTCGCACCCAGCTTCGCCGCCGAGGCGGGCCCCGGCTGGTCGCCGACGCTCAACGACGAGCACGACGCGAGCCGCTGGGTCGAGGCGGGCGCGATCGAGTCGGCGTTCATGTGGCCCGGACAGGTCGAAGCCGTCCGCGAGGTGCTGGACTGGATCGCCCGCCCCTCGCCGGCGCGGGAGCGCCTGCGGGTCGATCCGGATCACCAGGCGGAGGTGTGATCGGTCGGCAGGTTACGGGTGTCCGTCGTCGGTGATGACCAGCGGGACGGCTGCGCGGGGCCGCCACCCGTCCGGCCCGCCCGACCACCACAGGATCGCGCCGGGCGAAGGCTCGGGGCGGAGCTCCACAGGCTCGGCGAGCTCGATGAACTCCACACGCGAGCCCTCGGGCAGGTGCGCGAGCAGCGCGTCGCGCACCTCCGCGAGCGCTTCGGCGCCCGCGGGCAACTCGAGCGTGTAATACCCGAGCGCGACCGGCCCGCTCGCGGGCGTCGCGAGGCGCGGGCGGACCGCGACGCCGTCGTCGTCCGCCTCCAGCGCCGGGGGTCGGGCGTCGGCGTGCCGACGGCTGATCGCCGGGCGTCCGAGGTCGAACACCGTCGCGGGCGGCGCGCCCAGCGCGTCCGGGAGCGAGGCGATCACCGGGAGCGGCAGGTTCGCACGCAGCACGCCCGTCGCCGGCAGCCCGGCCCGCTCCGCCCGGCCGAGCGCCTCGCGCAGGGTGTGAGGTCGGTCGCCGCGCACGGCAACGCCGAGCCGGCCGGCCCGCGCCAGCTCCGACGCACGGGCCGCGTCGACCACCACCACTGCGCTCAGGCCCGCGCGTGCCGCGACGTCGGCGCGGGCTTCGAGCCCGTTCGGCCCGGTTGGCACGGCGGAGCGTGCGGCCTCCCTCGGCACGACATCGGGGCCCATCGCGATCGCGGGACGGCGCAGGATGCGCTCCAGGTCCTCACGCAAGGCGTCGTCGTCGGCGAAGGCCTCGAGCCCCGGCACGGAGCCGCCCCCGTCGGCGAGCTCCGGCAACGCGCCGTCGAGGTCCAGCGTCGGGCTCGGCGTCGTGCGGAACAGGTCTTCGCGACTCGGGGACTCGGGCGCGAGCGCGAGCGTCGCGGGCCCGTTCGGGCTGAGGGCGCCCGGGACGGGCCCGGGGCCGGTGCGCGAGGGGCCGGAGATCGGTTGGAGCCACAGGATCGCCCCGCCGGCGAGCACGACCATCGCCGCGATCGCCGGACCCGCCCAGCGCCCGACGCCCCTGGCTCGGCGTCGCCCGCGGATGGGGAACGAGACCACCTCCGCCGAGTCGTACCCCGGGGCGGCGTGCCCCGAGCCGGAGCCGTCGCCCAGCAGCGCCTCCCGCTCCAGCGCGAGCTCGATCCGCTCCATGAGGTCGGCGGGGGGCTCGATCGCCTCGGCCCCGGTCTCGCTCGCGAGCGCCCGAAGCAGCGAGCGGTCGCGCCGGAGGGCTTCCAGCTCCGACCGCAGCTCGGGGTCCGCCGCGAGCTGGCGATCGACCTCCGCCAGGTCGTCGCCCAGGTCGTCGTGCGAGCGCTCCACCCACGCGAGCAGTGCCGCGTCCGCCGGGCGCTTGGAGCGCCGAGGTCGGGCGTGATCGGGTTGGCGGGGTTCGTCGTGCACGGGGTGTGGTCCTGGGTTGAGGGGGTGCCTGGTGATCGTGTCCTTCGCGGCTCGGGCGGTCGTCGGATGAGGGCTAGCCGCCGGGGTCGGGTGACGTTTCGGATTCCATGCCCGCCCGGAGGGCCTGACGGGCCCGGAAAAGGCGGCTCTTGACGGTGCCCACCGCGACGCCGAGCACGCCGGCGATCTGGGCGTAATCCAAGCCCTGCACGTCCCGGAGCAGCAGGATCGCCCGCTGCTCGTCCGCGAGGGTGGCGAGCGCCCGGGCCAGACGCCGGGCCTCTTCCCCCCGTTCGACGCCCGAGCCGGGCCCGGGTTCCCTGGTGTGCGACGCCGATCGTGCGCCGAAGCCGCCCTCCCCGGCGTGCCCCGTGTTTTTATGGGGCCTGGGCTCGTCCGGGAGGCGGGCGTGACGCCGGAGCTTCTCCGACCGCAGGCGGCTCAGGCAGATATTCATCGTGACCCGGATCGCCCACGTGCTAAAGCGGCTCCGCCCGTCGTACTGGTCGATCTTCTGGATCAGACGCACGAACGCGTCCTGGCAGCAGTCGCCCGCCAGCTCCCGCCCGCCCAGCGTCTTCACGCAGACCGCGTACAGGCGGTGCTGGTACCGCTCGACCAGCTCCGCCCACGCGCCGGGCTCCTGACGCTGGATCCGGGCGACCAGGGCCCGGTCGGCCTCGTCGGCGATCTCCGCCGGCGACCGCGACTCGGCGGGCGCGGACGCCGCCTCGCCCCACGACGCGGGGCGAGCGGTGCGTTCGGGTTCGCGAGAAGCGGCAAACACCATTGCAGCGTACGGGAAGACCGCCCGCGCGGTTGAGCCGGAGGCGAGGAAGGGCGCGGGCTCAGTTGCCGCCGGAGACGACCATGTCGTCAAAGGCGGCGACGATGTCGCTGGTGTCGGCGCCGGCTTCGACGCCGGCGAACATGTCGCCGTAGCGGGGCAGCCCGTTGGCCTGGCTGGCAAAGCCGCGCCCGCGCCGGTCGTTGCGTCCGAGGAAGACGCCGTCGCCACCAGCGCTCATGAGCACATAGTCGCCGCGGGGCGCGGTCGGGACGATCTCCGCGAGGTTGCCCCCTGAGAGATTGCCGGGGAAGGTCGGCGAGCCGAGCAGGGCGGTCATCGCCACGGCGCGCTGATTCGCGTTGAACCGTCCTTCGCCGAGGGCGCTATCGGCGGACACGTCGGTCCGCAAGCGTCCGAGGCTGTTGCTGCTCAACGCCGCCCAGTTGCTGTTCCAGTAGAAGAGCGCCCGGTTGTTGCTGTTGGCCGAGGCGAAGCGGACCTCGCCGGCGCTCGGGGTTTCGTTCGGGAGCACGATCCGCCCGCTCGCGGCGGGGTCGCGGCTCCAGAGCAGGATCGGGGTGCCCCACGCGTCGATGAGATTCGGCAGGCGCGTGCGGTACTCGGCGTTGCCGCGGAGCCCGTGGTTGTGCCCGTCGTCGCCGGTGTTGTAGTAGCGCTCGCGGGGGGCGAAGTAGCTGTTCGCGCCGCCGGTGTTGCGGGCGCCGATGAGGTTGGGATCGACGTACACGACGGCCGAGGCGGATCCGACGCCGGGGTAGACAGTGACGGTGTCGGCGCCGCCGTCGCTGGCGACGATGCCGCCGGCGAGTTCGAGCATCGCGTTCTGGAGCGCGGTGAGCCCGCCCTGGTCCGAAGCGTTGTCGTTGGCGCCCATGAGCTGCTCGCTGAAGACGCCGGGGTTGCGCCGGTTGTCTGTGGAGAACTGGGCGAAGGCGTTGGAGAGGTCGGTGAGGAGGGTCTGCGTCTCGGCCATGCGGGCCGCCTGGCGCGCGCTCCCAAGGGCCGGGAGCAGGATCGCGATGATCAGCGCGATGATGAGCACGACCACGAGCAGCTCGATCAGCGTGAACGCGCGTCGGCACGCTCCGGGCTGGCGACGGGTCGACGGGCGGCTGACAGGCTCGGACATCCCTCGGGGCATCATCAACTCCATCGTGGTCGCGGGGCGGGGCTCGGGAAACCGGCTCGTGCAGGGACAGAAACACTCGAAACCGGCCCGGACGCACCCGGGCCACACGGCACACATCAGACGCCCCGGGGCGGGCTCGGTGCCCGAGAAACAGGGCAAGATCGGCGGCTCCGCCTCCTTCGCGGTCGCCACCCCTCCATTCCGTTCGACAACCCACGCCCAGGTGTTGCCGCACTGCCCCCGATGATGACGGGCAAAAACCCTCGATAAGGGCCGGCCCGGGCCGGTTTCGGGCGGCGGGATCGGTTTCGGGGGGCGGGTCGCCGTTCGTCTGGATGGTAGAGCGCCCGTGCGGGTGGCGGTGGGCGGGTCGGGGGCGGGTTTGAAGTCTCGGCGCGGGGTGCGGATACTGCGCGTGATGGCGACGACCCCTGTGCCGAGCCTGGAGCGGATGAACGCGGCCGACCGCGCGGGCTGGGTCGCCCGCGCCGGCGAGGCGATCCGCGCGGGCGGGCTGGTGGTGCTCCCGCTGGAGACGGTCTATGCGGTGGCGGCCGACGGGAGCTCGCCCCGAGCGGTCGAGGCGCTGCGCGAGCTGTGCGCCCAGCCGGGGGCGAGCACGTGGCACGTCGCGGACGCCTCCGCCGCGTTGGCCCAGCTCGGCGAGGGCGCGGGGCAGCGTGTCGCGCCAGCGCACGCCCAGCTCGTGCGTCGCCTGAGCCCGGGCCCGGCGCGGTTCGAGCTGGAATTGTCGGGCGAGGCGCTCTCGCGGGCGCGGTCGGCGGCGGGCCTGGCGACCGGGGCCGCCGACGACGGATCGGCGATCGCGTTCCGAGCGCCGGATCACGACGTGGCGCGTGCGGTCCTGGCGTCGGCGGGGGTGCCGGTGGTGGCGAACGGGGCGGCGGCCGCCGGGCTCAGCCACACCGGGCGCGAGCTCCGGACCGACGCGGTGGCGTCGGCGCTCGCGTCGGGCTCGGTCGCGCTGGCGCTCGACGAAGGGGCGACGCGCCTGGGCAAGCCGTCGACGTCGGTGCGACTGCTCGCGGGCGGGGGGCACCGGGTGACGGCGGTTGGGGCGTACGAAGCGCGGTTTGTGGAGAAGCAGTTGACGCGAACGGTGCTGTTTGTGTGTACGGGCAACACGTGCCGGAGCCCGATGGCCGCCGCGATCGCCGAGCACGTCCTCGCGGGCGACCCGGACGAAGCCCCGGGCTCCGCCGGGGGTGGTTCCGGGGCGGGTTCGGGGTGGCGGGTGCGTTCGGCGGGGGTTTCGGCGTCGGACGGGGCGCCCGCGTCGCCCGAGGTCCGCGTGGCGCTCGCGAAGCTGGGGATCGAGGCCCCGGTGCACCGCTCGCGGGGGCTGACCTCCTCGATGCTGCACGAGGCGGACGTGGTGTTCGCGATGACCCGGGAGCACGCCGAGCGTGTGAAAGCGATGGACCCGTCTTCGGCGCGTAAGGTTCGTCTGCTGGACCCGGTGGGGGACGTGCCGGACCCGATCGGCCAGCCCCAGTCGGCGTACGACGAGACGGCCGAGCGCGTGCTCGGGCTCGTGCGGCGGGCGTTGTCGGAGCTGTCATGATGAAGATCGCACTGAGCGCGGACCACCGCGGCGCCGAGGCCGCCCGTGCGGTCGCCGAGCGGCTCAGCAAGAACGGGCACGAGTCCGAGTTGATCGGCGCGTGCGACGACCAGCCCTGCGACTACCCGGAGCGGGCGTTCGACGTCGCGACCGCCGTCGCCGACGGGCGGGCCGACCTCGGGGTGCTGATCTGCGGCACCGGGATCGGGATGTCGATCGCGGCGAACAAAGTCCCCGGCATCCGGGCGGCGGTCGTCCACGACGAGCTCACCGCACAGCTCAGCCGCACGCACAACAACGCCAACGTCCTCTGCCTCTCGGCCGACCTGCTCGGGCTCGCCCGGATCGAGAAGATCGTCGACGCCTGGATCGACGCCGAGTTCGAAGGCGGGCGCCACCAGCGGCGCATCGACAAGATCCACGCGATCGAACGCGGCGAAGACCCGCGCACGACCGGCTGATCCACCGGCCGTGCGGGCGCCCCGCCCGTGCGCCTGCAACGCTTGTGTTCGTGCTCAGCAGCCGGCGTCAGGGTTGCTCGTTCACCAGATGAACCGGAGCCGCCCGAAGTCCGGGATGATGCTGCGCCCGGCGACGCTGTGTGGGGCGGGGAAGTAGACGAAGAACGCTTTGCCGATCATGAGGCGTTCGTGGACGACGCCGGGGGTCGGGTCGACCAGGGCCGCGACCCACGGGTCGGGCTCGTCCCACGCGCGTCCGTCGCTGCTGGCGGGGCTGTTGTCGCCGAGGGTGAAATACTGCTCGTCGGTGAGGACGAGGGTGTTCTGCGTGGGGTGGGTCGCGATCATGGGCTCGCCGGCGAGGGAGTGCCCGCTGGTGGGGCGGAAGATCCCGGGCTGGTAGGCGAGGTCGCGGTCGAGGCGGACGCGGTGCAGCGTCAGGCCCGGGCTCGCGTCGCCAGCGACGTCGAACCGCCAGCGCAGCTCCGGGCGCTGATAGATCGCCGGGTCGCGGACGTGGTTGAACATCCGCTCGCGGTCTTCGGCGAGCAGACGGTCGAACGAGCGCCCGGTGGCCGCCGCGATCCGCTCGGCGGGCGACCAGTCGTACACCCCCTTCGCCACGCGCCGCCCGTTGATCCAGAGGCTCAGCGCCTGGTCGGCGTGCCAGAACTCGACGTTGGTCGCCCGCCCCTCGGGCAGCGCCCGCCCCAGGGGCTCGCGGGCGAGCTCGGTCCACTCCCGCGCGCCCGCCCGGCGCATCCGCAGGACGCCCTCACTCTCGCCGTTGCTCGCGGTCTCGATCACGCCCTGGAACTCGTGCCCGCGCGCTTCGAGCTCGGCCGTCAGGCTCACGCGGGTGCCCCGGTCCGGCTCGATCGCGAAGCTCAGGCGCACGTCGCTGACCGGGAGAACGTCGACCCCGCCGAAGCTGCTGCTGGTGTTCTCGTTGTAGGGGTAAAAGTCGTTGACGGCCCAGGTCGCGACCTCGGCGGGGATGCGCCCGGGGAAGGGCGTGGTGCGGCGCGCGTTCTGGTTCCAGGCGAGGGCCGACGAGCCGGCGCCTTCGAAGCGGTAGCGCCGCCGGTCGAGGGTCCACCCCGCGCCCTGAGCCTGCCAGGGGCTGACAAACGGCGTGGAGGCGCTCAGGGGCGCGAAGCCGGAGTCGAAGACCGGCTGCCAGACGGCGCGCTGCGTGCGCTCGTCCTTGCGCGCGATCCGCCAGTCCGAGGCGTCCCACGCGCCGGGCTGCCCGTCCGGCGCTTCGCGCACGAAGACGTCGCCGTCGACCAGCGCGACCTGCTCACCCGGCATCGCGACCAGGCGCTTGATGAAGTTCTCGTTCGGCGCGGTCGGGTTCTTGAAGACCGCGACGTCCCATCGGGCGGGGGTGAAGAAGGGCTTGAGGTATTTGACGACGAAGATGCGGTCGCCCGCGCGGAGGGGGACGTCGCGGGAGGCGGGCCCGGTGACGCGCCGCCCGCTCATCGGGTCGGCGACCTCGATCGGGGTGATCTGGATGCCCCGCGCGTCGCGAGCGCCCCGGTTGATCAGCGGCGAGGCGCCCTGGATCGGCATCGGGATGTTCCCGGGCCCGTAGAACCACGGGCCGACCTGCCACTCGTACCCGGTGTCCTGCCCGTGGAAGCGCATGTGTGCGCCCATGAGGGTCGGGGCCATCGAGCCGGTGGGGATGACGAACGCCTCGACGACGAAGCCGCGGAAGACGAACGCCATCGTGAACGCGATGACGATCGAGGTCAGCGTGTCCTTGATGCTGGACGCGGCGTGATGGTCACCACCTCTGGTCGCGGTCGTGCTGGGCATGAGTCAAGGGTAGGAAAAGCCGACGCCTCACGCCGTCGCGGCCCGTCGGGGCTCGTCGGCGAGCGGGATCGTCCCGTCCGCCTCCAGCGCCCCGGTCTCCGCGTACCGCTGCGCGACCGACCACGGCGCGATCACACGCAGCTCCCCCGAGAACTCCAGCGCCGCGTCGATCATCGGGCCCGGGCTCAGCGTCCCGATCACCAGCGCGTCGGCCTCGTCGGCGTCCTCGATCACCCGCGCCCCGCTCGCCTCGATCGCCCGGCGCACGATCCTCGCGTTCTTCCCGGGACGCACCAGCGCCGCGGTCCGGAACGGGCTCCGGTCCTGCGCGGCACACAACGCCGAGTGCGCCGCCGCGAAGCCCGTGAACCGCTCCCACAGCCCCTGCGCCATCGGCGTCCGCGCCTGCAGCACCATCGTCCGCTTCAAGTCCCGCAGCCCGCGCGTGTACCCCGGCAGGGCCCATTCCTTCTCGGCGATCCGCTTGTACCGCGTGCGGATCTCCTGCAGCTCCCCCGCCCGCTCGCCCTCGGGCGCGTACCGGTGCGCGACCCACCCGTTGTTGCGCACGAGCCGGTGGAGGATCAGGTCCGTGTCCCGTCCTTCGAGCACCTTCTGGTGGTCTACGCGGAAGCCGGGGTCGAACACCACGCGCCACCCCGCCAGCAGCAGCTTCGCCGCCAGGTCGTACTCCTCGGCGTAATACCCGAAGCTCGGGTCGTACCCCCCGGTCGCGAGGAACGCCTCCCGCCGGATCGCGACGCCGCACCCGATGAAGACCTCCGGCAGCCCGCCGTGCTCGCGCTCGCCCGCGCGCGGCAGGTGGATATCGCCCATCACCGCCGCGACGTCCCCGGGCTGCTGACGCAGCGAGGCGAGGAAGCCGAGGTCGGTCGGCGCGCTGTCGTCATCGAGCATTACGACCCAGTCGCGCGAGTCGTCGAGGGCGCGCACGCCGTCGTTCCGCGCCGCGGCCGCACGGTTCCGCTCCAGGCGGAGCACCCGCACCGGCACGCCGTTGGCGAGCTCGCTCGGCGCGCGCACGGGCTCGGTCGACGCGTTGTCGACGATCACCACCTCCGCGTCGTGCGCCCCCAGCGCCCCGAGCGACGACAGCAGCTCGCTCACGCGGTCCGGACGGTTCCGAGTTGGCACGACGTAGCCGATCAACGCGATCTCCCCCCCTCCGCGGCTCCCTGCGATCCGCCCGAAGGCGGGCGAACACAACAGCTTAACGCCCTTTTTCAGGGCCCGTGAGCACGGGTCGCGGGCGACACTTCGACCGTTTCAGGACGCCTCCGCGTGCGTCGCCCGTCGGGGTTCTTGGGAAAGCTCGCGCCGGGTTGCGCCCCCCTGCCCGGCCCGGATCACCTCGCTGTCGGCGAACGCGAGCGTCGCCGATTGCAGGCGGACGACCGCGCGCCGCAGGTCGCTCGCCGCGACGGGCACGTTCCCGACGCGCTGGGCCTCGAGGCTCGCCGCCAGCGCGCCGAGGTAGCCCGCCTGCACGAGCCCGCCGCCGCTGGCGAGGGTGAGCGTCGCCGCCGAGAGCAGCGCGTCCCCGCACCCGAGCGCGTCGACCGCGATCGGCGCCAGCGCCGGCACGTGCTCCCCTCGAACGCGGCTCGCCCATCGCTCCGCGTCCGTCCCCGCGGGCGCCTCCAGGCGATCGAACGCGACCAGGCCCTCGGCCCCCATCGTCACGATCGCCGAAGCGCACGCCGTCTCTTGCAGCAACTCCCAGACGACCACCGGCAGCCCCTCCCCGTGGGCCCGGTACGCCTCGCGCAGCTCGCTCTCGCTCGGGCAGAGCAGGTCCGCGCCCTCCATCTCGCGCAGGTGGCTGCGCTTCCCGCTCACGTCACCCGCCAGCACCCGCGCCCGCGGGCGCAGCGCCCGGCTCAGGCGGCGGACCATCCCCGGCGAGAGCAGCCCGAGCCCGAAGTCGGCGATGATCGCCGCGTCGGCCCCGCCGTGCTCCCCCGCCGCCTCGCTCGCCAGCCCGACGAGCTCGTCCAGGCGGGCCGCGTCGATCGCCGGCGTCTCCACGAGGTCCAGCTTCATCACTTTCTGCGTGCCCACGAGGAACCGCTGCTTTTCCGCCAGCGCGTGGTCCTGGCGCACGGCCCGGACCTCGACCCCCTCGGCCGACAAACGCCCGCACAGCGCCCGCGCCGCCTCCGCGCTCGGGCCCCGGTCCGGCAGCGCCGTCACCAGCACCGGGCGCGCCCCAAGCGCCGCCGCGTGACGCGCCAGCACCGCGGCCCCGCCGTCGTACTGGCGCCGCTCCAGCGGGCGCAGCGTCATGATCGGGCTCTCGCCCGCCACGTCCGGTCGGTCGCACAGCACATAGGTGTCCAGGATCGTCTCCCCGACGATCACCACCCGCTGGTTGCGGAACCGCGCGATCCGGTCGAACAGTCGCTGCCCGGCGAGGTCCTCGCGCTCGTGCAACGCCGCGAGGCGCGCGTGCGACGGGTCGACCGATTGCTCCATCGCCCCGATCAACGCCGTCGAGCTGAAGACCACGTCGCCGGAGCTGAAGACCACCGAGCCCCCGCCGCGCTCCACGGTCTCGCGCTCCTTTTGAAAGCGCGGGTCCCGGTTGCTCTCGTACTCGCGCCCTTTGACGTACACGTCCGGTCGGACGGCTTCCAGCAGCTCCGCCGCCGTCTCGTGCTGATCGACGTGGACCCAGTCCACAAAGTCCAGGGCCGCCAGGTTTTCCGCGCGCAGCTCCTGCGGGATCAACGGCCGCCCCTCGCCCTTGCGGATCCCCGCGTCCCCCGTCACCGTCACCAGGAGGACGTCGCCGAGCGCCTTGGCGTACCGGAGGTGGCGCACGTGACCGGGGTGCACGATGTCGAAGCACCCGTGGCACTGCACCACCCGACGCCCCGACGCACGGGCCGACTCCCGCAACGAGACCAGCGACGCCAGGTCATGGATCTTGTGCGCCGACGACGGCGGCTCCCGCACGCCCACACCAGCCGGCGGCGACACGGGATGACCGAACGGGTTCTCAGGCGGTCGCGACATCACACCATACATCGGCCCGGACCCGCGACCTTCGGCAACGACAATCGTTCGCGCAAAAACTGCGCCGTTGCTTCACCGGATCACGGGAGCACGAGCATCGCGTCGCCGTAGCTGAAAAAGCGGTACTCCCGCTCGATCGCCTCGCGGTAGATCGCCAGCAGGCGCTCCAGCCCCGCGCGCGAGCCGGGGGGCGCGTCCGGCGGGTCCAGCAACGACGCCACCATCGCCAGCAGCGTCGACCGCGGGAGGTGGAAGTTGGTCAGCAGCCCGTCGACCCACCGCCACCGGTGCGTCCCGGGCGTGATCAGCAGGCGCGTGCCCAGCTCCGGCGGCGGGTCGGCGTGCGCATCGCCCCCCATCGCCAGGGCGTAGCTCTCCAGCGTGCGCGCGCTCGTGGTCCCCACCGCGATCACCCGCCCGCCCGAGGCCCGCGCCGACGCGACCGCCTGAGCCGCCCCGCCCGGGAGCGAGCACCGCTCCTCGTGCATGTCGTGGTCCTCCACGACGCCCGCCTCGATCGGCTTGAACGTCCCGCTCCCCACGTGCAGCACCACGTCCGCCCGCCGCACGCCCGAGCGATCGAGCTCGGCGAGCAGCCCCGGCGTGAAGTGCAGCCCGGCCGTCGGGGCCGCGACCGAGCCCGAACGCGACGGGTCCGAATAGACCGTCTGGTACCGCTCGTCGTCGCCCGCGTCCAGCTCCGCCTCGCCGCGCTGGCGACGGGCGCTCAAGATGTACGGCGGGAGCGGCGGGCGCCCGTACCGCGACAGCACCTCCCCGATCCCCACGCCCGACCCGGGCTCGATCTCCACCGCGACGTGCCACCCGCCCGCCTCCTCCGCCTCGCGGTGGAGCAGGCGCAGCACGACCGGCGTCCGCTCCCCCGCGCGGTCCAACAGGCGGACCGGCGACCCCTCGCGGAACCGGCGGGCCTTGATCAGCACCACCCACGCCCCGCTCGAGCCCGCGCCGGCGCCCACGGGCATCGCGCTGTCGCGCAGGTAGAGCCCCTGCACCTTGCCCCCGGTGTCCTCGCGGACGCCGGCGAACCGGGCCATCGCGACGCGGCTCGTGTTGCAGACCAGCAGGTCGTCCCCCGCACCCGCGCTTCGCGTCTCACGCAGGATCGACGCCAGCTCGCGGACGGTGCGGTGCTCGAGGCGCGACGGGTCCGAGCGGGCGCAGACGAGCAGCCGCGCCGCGTCCCGCGGCTCGGCGGGGCGGGTCGCGATCCGCGCCGCCGGCAGGTCGAACTCGAGCGCCTCGGTCGGCAGCACGCCGCGTCCTCCGTTCCGTCTGGAATCACGTCCTGAACCCGGCCCGGAGCCGGGCCGGCCCTGTCGCGCGTCCGCCACGCGTGTGTTGCTGTTTCGCCACACGCCGTCATCACCGGCCCGGGCCCCTGGGCGACACCGCCCCGGAGCCCTTCGAGCCGGGCGATCTTATCGGCCCGTGCGCCGGGGCACGCCGTTCGACACGGTGTCCCGCGTCGTGCTCGCGCCCACCTTCCAGACTTGCCCGCCCCCGACCTGCGCCGCCGCGCCGGTGGAGCACGTGCGCGAGGCGAGCGAGGCGCTCGACGCCCGCTTCGGCCCGCTCCCGTTTGCCGAGCGGCTCAAGATCGAGAACGAGCGCGCCCAGCAGGCCAAGACCGAGCCCGAGCGCCATGCGAGCGAGGGCCCGCGAGCCGCCGACCCGTCCGTCCGGGCCCGGCCTGCACGCGCCGCCGACGCCCCCGCACCGCTCCCCGCGCCGTCGCACCGCCCCGAGCCCGCCCCCGCGCCGGTCCGCGCCCGCCTGATCGTGCAAACCTTGCACGCACGCCCGGGCGACCTGCTCGACGTCTTCGCGTAGCTCACGCCCGAGGCTTCGCGGGGCGGGCTCCTGTGCCGGCTTGGCCGAGGCTCATGGGTACACACGTCGCCATCGCGCCCCCGGGTAGTACCGCCCGAGGATGGATTGCCAGTCGTGCCCGGTCGACGCCATCTGCTGCGCGCCGAACTGGCACATCCCGACGCCGTGCCCGAACCCGCGCCCCTGGTAGTGCACGATCCCGCCGCGGATCTCGATCTCCGCGTCCCCGCTCGGCACTCGGGTCGCGCGGGTGATCTCCGGCGCGCCCGACGCCGACCAGTTGCTCGCGACGCGGAAATCCTCGGCCCGGAGCGTCACCCGACGCCCGCGCACGTCGCGGATCTCGAATAACACCGGCCGCCCGACCGCGTTGTGCTCGCGCACCTCGATCGAGCGGATCGCCGCGAGGCGCGCCGCGTCCGCTTGGTGGACGCGCCCCCATGCTCGGAGCCGATCGCTCAGCTCGCTCACGTTCCGCGTCCGCGTCCAGCGGTGCAGCCCGCTCGCCGAGCAGTCGCACGCCCGCGCGTGCGCGCGCAGGGGGAGGGCGCGGTTGAACTCAAACCCGGGCCCGCTGGGCCAGGTCTCGGTTGCCCCGGCCGACCGCCCGCCGCAGGTCGAACTGTAATATGTGCGCAGGATCTCGCCCGTGCGTCCCGCAGCTCGCGGGGCGGCGTCCGGCCCTTCGCCCTCATGGATGAGCACGATCCCGCGGGTCGAGCGCGCCCCCGCGATCGCGACGGCGAGCTGCGTCGACCCGCCGAAGACCTGGTCCCGCGTGGTGCTCTCGACGTCGAACGCCCGCCCGCTGGCGCGGGCTCGGTCGCGCTCGTGGAGGGCGTAGCTCCGGGCCGCGACCGCCTGGGCCTCGAACGCCGCCGGTCGCCAGTTCGCGTAGAGCTCCCGCGCGATCACGCCCGCGACGTACGCCTCCATGGGGATGGTCGCGACAACATCGAACGCCGCCGGCCCCGCGTCGGACCGCGGCACGATCCGCACGTGCCCGGGGTACGACACGCCGTCGACCAACAGCTCGCCGCTCGTCGGCGCGATCTCGAGCGGGCGCGCGTCGCCGGAGTTCACCGCCACCCGCAGCGCCCCGGCCGAGACCGTGCCGACCCCGCCCGGAACCAAGCCTGATCCCGAGCCCGATCCCGCGTCGTCGGCGACCGGCGTCAGCGTGATCTCGCCCGCCTCATGAGACACCCGAACCGGCCCGGTGAGCACCAACGTCCGGCGCGGGTCGCCCTCGCGCGCCTCCGGCAGGCGGATAAACAGCGCCCGCGACGAGCCCAGCTCGCTGGTCGTCGCCGTTTCGCGGATCCGGACTCGGATCGTCGGCTCCTGCCCGAAGCTCACCCCGGGCGAGGGCTCGAGCGCCCGCGTCGCCGGCCGCGAGACCCACGCCCGCTGGCACGACGCCAGCCCGAGCGCCAGGACGAGCATGCACGCCAGCGCCGCCCCCGCCGCCTGCCCGGGACGGCGCGAAGCCGCCGAACGCGCCAGGCGACCGACACGCCGACCGGACACCCGAATATGACGACGCCATTGCCTCATCGTGCCCGCACCCCGTCTTCATCCCGACGCCCGGAAGCGTATCGCGAGCGGGCGCCCCGCCGAGGGCGAGCCTCGCGCCGGCGACCCCGGGCGGGGCGCGGGCGTCCTGATCTCGACCAAGCCTTATCTGTTCCGAGCTCGGATCCCCCCATTCATGTCGGCATCCGGACGCGATCGCCGCTACACTGAACGCATGCCAAACGGGCTCTGGGGCACGCCGACCGATGCCATCCCTCCCGCGGGGGGCGATCCCGATCCGGATCGCGTCGCCCGTGCGCTGCTCCGCCTGACCCTCGCCCGCGGCGTCGGGGCGCGGACGACCGTGCGCCTCCTCCGCGCCTTCGGGTCGGTCGAGGATGTCTGCCGAGCATCCCCGGCGGCGCTGGAGCGTGTCGAAGGGCTCGGGCCCACCAAGGCCCGGCGCATCGCCGAGGCCCTGCGCGACAGCGCCGAACTGGTCGAGCCGGAGCTGGCCCGCGCCCGAGAGCGGGGCGTGCGCCTCGTCGCGATCGGCGCGCCGGGGTATCCCTCGCTGCTGTGCGCGACCGACGACCCCCCGCCGCTGCTCTACGTCCGCGGCTCGATCGAGCCCGGCGGGGCGGATCGCTACCCGGTCGCGATCGTCGGCTCCCGCCGATGCACGGCCTACGGCATCGAGCAGGCCGAACGCTTCGCGATGCACCTCGCCGAAGCCGGGCTGACGATCGTCTCCGGCGGGGCGCGTGGCATCGACGCGGCCGCCCATCGCGGAGCCCTGCGCGTCCGCGGGCGCTCGATCGCCGTCCTCGGGTGCGGGCTCGATCGCTGTTACCCGCCGGAGCACGCGGAGCTCTACGACCAGCTCGCCGAACGCGGGGCGGTGATCAGCGAGCTCCCGATGACCACCCCGCCGAACGCGGAGAACTTCCCCGCCCGCAACCGCATCATCAGCGGGCTGAGCCTGGGCGTGATCGTGATCGAAGCGGGGCGGAAGAGCGGGGCGCTCATCACGGCCCGCCAGGCGGTGGAGGATCAGGGTCGCGAGGTGATGGCCGTCCCCGGGCGCGTCGATTCCGACGCGAGCCTCGGCACGCACGACCTTTTAAAGCAAGGCGGAGCTCACCTGGTCACGAGCCCGTCGGACGTGCTGGAGATCTTGGAGAACGCCGCACGCCACGCGCACCAGGGCACGCACGCCGAGCGGTACGCCGACCCGACGCGACCGCTCGCCCCGGTCCCGACCTCCCCCCGCTCGCCGGAGGCGCTGGCGATCGAGGGCACGCCCGCCGAGCCCGGCCGCGCGCCGTCGTCCGCGTCTTCGTCTGGCACGATCCTGGCTCAGGGGCTGAGCGAGGCGCAGCGTTCGATCCTGTCGGCCCTCGCCGACGCCGAGCGCACCCCCGACCAGCTCATGAGCGAGACCCGGCTCGAGCCGGGGCAACTCCGCGCCCAGCTCACGCTCCTGGAAGTGCGTGGCCTGGTCGAACGGCGCGGGCTCCGCTTCGCCCGCAAAACCCGCTAAACGCCCCCTCGGTCACAGTTTGGGTCAACCCCTCAAGGATGTACCCCGGACAAAAACCCCAAAACCGCACAAAATTCCAACATCACACTGGACATCGCTCCGAAAGGTGATACCTTGAAGGGGCCGAACAAAATCTCGAATCTGTGGTGATTCGAGCGGAATTGAACCGATACTGAGTTTCGTCAGGGAATTGCACGCCTCAGGTTTGATTTTTAGACATCCGCGCCTGGGGGGGTTCGGGCGTGCTGCATCGCGGCGTGTGGTGTAGGCTGTGGGAGGCATTGGTCGGGCGGAGCCCGGCGGTTGTCAGGCCGATCGGCGTGGGAGCAGCGCCCGATCGGCCCGAGCAGGCAGGCGGACACGATGGACCGGACACCGCGCAAGCCGCACATGGAGCACGCAGAGCACGCAGAGCACGCACCGCTGGAGACCTCGCCCGCGCCCGTCATGGCGCCGGGGCTGGTGCCGGGGCGAGCGGACGAGGCTGGTTTGCGTGTGGCGGTCCGCCCAGGCGTGACGCAGGAGTCTGTCGCGCAGGCGCGCCGTTTCGGAGCTCCGGCCGGGGCGCGAATTGCCGACGGCTTTGCCCCGCAGCCGCGGGTGTTTGAGACCGAGTCCCTCCGCATGCGGGGTTCGGTGCAGGTGCGTTCGCTGGTTTTGTCCGAAGTGTTCGGGATCGGGAACAGGCGTGTGAACGGGGAAGGTTGGCGAGCGGCTCGGGTTGCGGGCGGGCCGGCCTCGGCCTGCACCGGGCGCGAGTCGGCCCGTGATTCGGATCACGCCCTCCCGCTCCTCCGCCTCGGGCCGGGCGGCGTGTTCCACGAAGACTGGGTCGCGGATGACGCTGCGATCGGCCACGGGCGCGTCGTGCGAGCGGCTGAGGGATCAGGTTCGGATGGGCTCGAAGCGGATGAAGTTGGGATGGGCGGCGTGCCGGGCGTCGAAGGGCGCTGGCGGCGATTCTGGCAAGCGATGGTCGGCGGGCTGAGACGCCGACCCGGAGAGGCCGAGCCCGTGCCCGATCTGGCGACCGCGTGGTCGCTGGCGGCCCGGGCCCTCGCCTCGCAGCGACGGGCGATCATTCTCGCCCTGGCGTTCGCGGCTCACCGCCGGGACGCGGAAGGAGCACCCGATGAACCTCACCCCCAAGCAACTCCGTATTTTGCAACTGATCCGGGACTGGCGCGTCCGCCGTGGCTATTCCCCGACCATGCAGGAGCTCGCCGACGAGATCGGCGTCAGCAAGGTCACCGTGTTCGAACACGTCGAGGCTTTGATCAAGAAGGGCGCGCTCGTCCGCGAGGCGAACAAGGCTCGCTCTTTGTCGATCACTGAGGGCGTCGCCGTCCCCGATGAGTCCCGCCCCATGCGGTTCCCACTCGTCGGCAAGATCGCCGCCGGCTACCCCATCGAAAAAGTCGAAGACCGCGACGAGATCGACCTCACCGATTTCCTCTCGCCCAAGCAGGACCGGCACGACTCCACCTTCGCCCTCGAAGTCGACGGCGATTCCATGCGGGACGAGGGCATCCTCGACGGCGACTACGTCCTCGTCGAACGAACCCAGGTCGCACAGAACGGCGACCGCGTCGTCGCCCTCCTCCCCGACGGCTCCACCACGCTCAAAACCTTCTTCAAAGAAGACGACCACATCCGACTCCAGCCCGCCAACCCGGACTTCGAACCCATCCGCGTCAAGTTCTGCCAGATCCAGGGCATCGTCCGCGGCGTCGTCCGGCGCTACTGAGCCCGCAAGATCCAGCCAGTCGGACCAACCGAGCCACCACGCCGCACGAACGCAATCGTGCGGCGTGGTGGCTCGCGTCGTGCCCGTTCAAGCATGAACATCGCTGATGACGCGGGCACCCGCCGCTGGGAGCGCGATGTGCGCCCGCGCATTATGTCCCGTGTGTCTCTGGCGCGAAACGTTGCTGGATCCTTCGGCGCAATTGAATCGCACAGTCGATGACCTCGATCCAGAGCCAGACCGCGAACAGGGTGAAGAAGCCGCTCATCCCGAATGCGGCGGCGATGCATAGCGAATGGATCAGGCTCATGATTTCCCCATCGCCGAGTTCCGCGATCACGACGAGGCCGCTCAGGATGAGCGTCAGGACCATGCCCGCCACGAGCACAGGCACCGCGTTGTGAAGCCTGGCGGATCGCCTGGCGAGCTCGGCATCGTTGAGACGCACGGCTTCCAGCCAGAGCCGCCGCCCGAGCCGGGCGAGAATCATCGCACCGCACCCGCAGGTCGCCGCAACCCATCCAAGGGACACAAAGTTGCTTGTCGGTGCAGCGTATCCCAGCACCGGGCCCGCCGCGATCACGCCCATACTCACGAGGAGCAACAAAAGGTCCGTACGGATGCGCCGGGCTTGCACAACGCGGTCGACCCGTAGCCGCGTCGCGGCCAGTCCGATCAAGGCTCCCAGGATCAGGATCGGCGCCACCACCACGCCGAGGATCGCTTCACCCCAGGTGCGCCCTGCGAATGCCACCATCACCATCCAGGACAAGCCCCCCATGAGCGCGACCGGCGCCGCGGCCCAGGCGATCACAAACAGCAGCAACCACAGCCGCAGGTTGCGGAAGAATGCCTCGTTCCCGTCGCTCGCAACGAAAAAACGTCGCCGAGCCGCGCCGCCGAGTGCGCACTCGGGGCACCGGGCGCGCTCTCGCGATTCCGGAACGGGATAACCGCACCGAGGGCAAGCCCGCAGGCGGCTCTCCGGCGGCGACGCTCGGAGCCATCGCCAATGCTTCCAAGGCGATGCCTTCGCGTGCGTCGTGTTGTGTGGTGTCGTGCGGTGCAAAGTGGTCGCTTCAGAACACGCTTCCCGAGTGGAGGCCGCATTGCCGGGATCGCAGGGGAATCACATAGGTAAGGGCTGCTGCCGATGCCCGGGGCTCGACAAAGCATCGTGAATCACACATGTCTAAACAGCTTGTACTCGGGTTTTCGATTCGGTACTCTAGCTTGAGTAGGGGATTCAATACAAAAATAAACATGCGAATGGGGTATCGCCAAAACGCAGCATCACACGCCTTGCAGTTGCCAGAGACCGGGGCGGAAGCAGCGTCGATGCATGCACTGCACGATGCTCTTCAACAGTTCCTTACTGGAAGCAATGTGAGTGAAACTACGATGGTGTATTGTTCTGCATCAGGACGCTGCGGTGGCTCTCTTTCTCGCGTGCCTGCCCATGATCACCGGGATCGCGGACAGGCTCGCCGCCTAGCTCTTGCCCGGCCTCGACCGGCTGCGGAGTTCGCACCATGCCGCGTCCCGCCCTGCACATCGCGGCTTGCCTCATGATCGCGCACGTGTCGCCCGGGCGTGTGATCCTCGGGCCGCGGGCTCGGCGTGTGCTTGGCGTGGCGGCTCTCATCGCGGCGATCTGGCTTTCGCCGATCCTTATCAACGCCGCGGTGGTTTTCGCACAGCGGTCCTCGGTGGTCGAGGCGATCCGGTTCCCCGCGAGGGTCGTCGGCGCGGTGTACCCGGGCGAGGCGTGGCGACCGCCGGTGGATGAGGGGTGCTACGCGATGCCGCAGCCGCGGTCCACGCACTTCGGCGTGAGCCTCTGGTCGCCCTTTGATCACTCGGCCTGGTCGCCCCGCCCGCTCCCGGAGCTCGCGATCGATCTTCTCAACACACTGATCTTCTCCGGCGTTCTCGCGATCGTGCTCTTCACGCACGCGTTGCTCGCGTTCGGCCTTGCGCGAGGCTTCGAGTCGGTCCGCCTGCGCATCGGCCCGCTCGCGGCGGGGCGCATGATCTGTGAGATCGGCGTCCGTGCCGTGCCGTCGGCGGCGCTCGGCGCCGTCTTGTTCGTCGCGTCGTGGGTCTTCTGGATCTATGTCCAGAACGTCGCGCTGACGACCCGGTATGTCGACGCCGCGATCCAGCTCTCGCCCGTGACGCTCCGCGCCGTCGCGGGTGGGGCCTATCTCCTCGCGATCGCGGCCCTGCTCCGCAGCAGCGAGGCCTGCCTCCGGCGTGACTGGCGTCGCTATGTGGACGCCGCCGGTGCGAAACCTGTGCCCGAGCGCCGGTGCCCGGGGTGCGGGTACGACTGCACCGAGGCGGCTGATCGGCTCTGTCCGGAGTGCGGGCGGGCGGTGGCGCTCGCGCGGGTGAGCTACCGCATCCGTTGGCCCTGGCTCGCGGTGCTGAGCCGCGCTCAGGCCCGGTGGCTGCGCCGGATCGCGGTGCTGCTGCTGCTCGCGACGCCCGGCGTCGTCGGCCTTGGCGCGTTGTTGCTCTGAACGGGATCGCCGTTCGCCCCGGGTGCGGACATAAAAACGCCCGTCGCCGGGGGGCGAGCGGGCTGGGCAAAGAGCGTTTCAATCATCCCGCGGTCCGGGCGTTCGGCCCGTTGTGCGGTGTGTGCGTCGCCGATCAGGCGTCCGGCCAGCGCTGCTCTTCGTCGAGCATCTGCTCCAGCGCCACGTCCAGCTTCTCCGGCGTGTCGTACTGGCCCGACGCGATCTCCGAACGCACGCGCTGCACCAAATCCAATCGCACGTCCGGCAACTCCCGGGCCTTGCCCAGCAAACGAGCCCGATCCGAAAGTTCCGCACGGTCGCTCTCGCGAACCACACGAGATGGGGCGGACGCGTCGGAACCCGGGCGAGACCGGTCGGTCCGCAGGTCCACCGCGTCCGCGCGGCCAATCATCCGTACATCCAAACGAGAAATATCGCTCACGGCACGCGCCTCCACCCGATCCCGCCGGCGACGACCCCGCCCCGTCGGGCTCCGTTCAAATCTGTCCCACATCAGCCGCTCTCCTCCGCTCCTCCATACGTATCGACGGCCGATCCCGAATCCCTCCAATCACCACCCGCACCCCACTTGAGCCCAATCCCCGCATCAGACCGACAAAATTCGCAATTCTCCCCTAAAAAGGTGTGAAACATTTTCTTTTAGCACCAAACAAATTTCTGTCATGCCCAGTTTTCTGAGATAAAACCCCCACGTCATATCACCCTAAATGGTGGAAAATATGCAAGAAAAAGAACGCCCAAAACCACTCGGCATCATCCAGAATCGTCGTGCTGACAGGGGCTTGCTGATGGGCACGATTCGTCGCGCGGGGCGAGGTTGTTTCATGGTTTGTCGGGGTTCTCGGACGCTCGCGGCACGGGTTGTCCCGGGGCTGGCTTGCTTGTCGGTTCTCGGACTCCTCGCGATCACGCCCGGGTGCGGCGGGAACGGCTCCGCGCGTCAGGATCCACCCCGCGGCGAGCGGGGGGAGCTCCGCGAGACCGGGCGGGCGCTCTTTGGCTCGGGGGAGTCGAGGGCCGTCCGGGGCGAGGGGTGGTCGGTGGTGCTGATCTCGTTCCGCGGGAGTAACCGCGAGCAGGTCGCCGCCGAGGCGCTCGAGCGGGTCCGGACGCGGGGCGGGCTCGCCGACGCGTACATCCAGCAGCGTGGGGACAACGTTTCCGCCGTCGCGTACGGGCGGTACAGCAGCCCCGGGGACGCGGCGGCCCAGCGGGACCTGGAGCGGATCCGCCGGGTCACGATCGACGGCGGGCAGCCGTTTGCCAGCGCGTTCCTCGCGCCGCCGGTGGTGACGGCCGAGCGCGGCCCGCTGCGCGAGCTGGACCTGCGCAATGCGCGGGAGATCCACGGCTCGCAGGTGATTTACACGCTGCAGATCGGCGTGTACGACCCGGGGGCGGGGGGCGATGCGTCGGCGATGCAGGAAACCCGACGGGCCGCCGAGCAGGCCGCCGCCCAGCTCCGACGCGAGGGCGAGCTCGCCTTTTTCTATCACGGGCCGAACCGGAGCATGGTGACCATCGGGCTGTTTACGGATCGCGACCACGGCGGGAGCTTCGGGGAGAGCGCCGAGCTGCAACGCGCCCGCGAACAGTTCCCGCACAACTTGTTGAACGGGCAGGCGATGCGGCTGCAGGGCGTCGCCGGCTCGCGCCTGCAGCCGAGCTTCCTGGTGCAGGTGCCGTAAGGGGCGGGCCCTTCCCCGGGGTTCGCCCCTACGCTGTGGGACCATGCCCACGGACCGGGCGGACGCCCGTGCGAACGAGCCGAGCGCGGCAGAGCCGCCTGTGTTGACCGCGCCGACGCCGAGCTTCGTGCTCTGGGCGAAGGGGTGGGGCCCGACGCTCGCCCTGATCGGGGCGGTGCTGGTCGCGCGGCTCGTCTATCTCGCCTTCTTCTGCCCCTACGCCCTGGTCGAGGACGAGGCCCATTACTGGGAGTGGGCGCGGAACCTGGACTGGTCGTACTACTCCAAAGGCCCCGGCGTGGCGTGGGCGATCGCCGCGGGCGTGGCGCTCTTCGCCGACCTGCCCGGCGTCACGCCCGAGTTCCCCGTCCGGGCCTTGGCCCCGTTCTTTGCCGCGATGCTCAGCCTCTGCGTTGCGGCTCTGGCGCGGGACGCGTTCGAGGACGGGCGGGTCGGCTTCGTCGCCGCCGCGATCACCTGCCTGATCCCCGTCTTCCAGGTGCTGTCGTTTTTGATGACGATCGACGGGGCGTTCGCGGCGTTCTGGGCGCTGGCCGCCTTGGGCGCGTGGAAGGCGATCGTCCGCGAGCGTCAGGCGTGGTGGGCGGTCTTCGGGCTCGCGGTCGCGGGGTCGTTTCTTTTTAAATACACGGCGCTGCTCATCGTGCCCGGCGTGCTGGCGTTCGCGCTCATGCGCCGGCGCCTCGGGCGCGCGGGCGTGCTGGAGCCCGGGCGCGTGCGCACGGGCCCGATGCTCGCGGGCGCCTCGCTGATGCTCCTCGGGCTCGTGCCCGTGCTGATCTGGAACGCCCAGAACGAGTGGGTCACCGTCCGCCACCTCATGGGGCACCTGGGCCTGCCCGGGGGCGACCGCCCGGCGGCCGAGATCGCCGAGCGGAGCTACGCGCCGAACCCGGTGTTTACGCTCGAGTTTCTCGCGTTGCAGGTGGGGATCGTGGGCCCGGCGCTGGTGCTGATGATCTACGGGTATCGGCGGGCGTGGCGCGGGAGCCGTCACCAGCCCGCGGCGCTGGCGCGTCGCGGGGCGGCGGTCTTCTGCCTGTGCGTCGGGGCCCCGGTGATCCTGTTTTATCTCGTGATCAGCCCGTGGGTGCGCGTGGAGGGGAACTGGACGCTGGCGGGGTACGTCTCGCTGGCGGCTCTGGCCTCGTGGGCCGCCGTGGACGGGATGGACGTCCGACGCTCGCGGGTGCGGTCGTGGCGGGCGCTCCCGGAGCCCAGGCCCCGGGCCGGGATCTTCCGGCGCACGCCCGAGGCCCACCGCCAGGTCGCGTGGCACGTCACGCTCTGGATCGGGCTGGTCGTGGGCGTGCTCATGCTCCGGGTCGACCTGCTCGCCCGCCTGCCCGTGCTCGACGGGCTCATCCCCGTCGGGCGGCTCAAGTCCGGCGAACGCCTCGCCCACGACGTCGCCGAGCGGCTCGACGAGCTGCGCGCCCGCGGCTCGGACGATCCCTTCGCCTTCGCCCAGCACTACGGGCGGGCGAGCCAGCTCGCGTTCTACCTGCCCGGGCGGCCGGTTGTGTACTGTTCGTCCAGTCACATGGCCGGACGCAACACCCAGTACGACGTCTTCCCGCACACGGACCTGAGTCGCTCGGAGGTGCTCGCGACGCTGCGCGGGCGCGACGCCGTCGCCCTCGGCGGCACCGAGGACCAGTGGGCGACCGCCTTCGATCGCGTCGAGCCCATCCCGCCGCTCCCGGGCGACCACAAACAGCGGAGCGCGTTCCTCCTCTTCGGCTACCGCGGGTTCCCGACCGGGGCCCACGACGCGCCGAGCCCGCTTCGGCCCGAGGGGGGCACGCCGTGAGCTATCTGAGCCCGACCGAGCGGAAGCTGCGTCGCCGGCGCGTGGGGCGGCTGGTGGCGGTCGCGCTGCTGGGCCTGCTGGCGGCGACGGCGCTCGACGTGCCGGCGTTTTTCGCGTTGACCGAGCGCGTGCCGGTGAGCGAGTCGGTGCGTCTGGCGGCTGGCGAGGCGGGGGAGCGCGTGCCGTACGTGGTGCGGACGGATCGCTTTGTCGGCAACGACTGGTACCGCCTGCTTCGGGTCTCGGGCTCGCTGTGGACGTGGGTGGTGGTGGCGCTGGCGTTGGTGCTGATCGACCGGGCGCGTCCGCCGACGCGGTTCGGCGTGCGTCACCCGTTCGAGGCGTACCGGCGCGGGGCGATCCTGCTGGGCAGCGCGGTGCTGGCGGGTCTGATCGCCGAGCTGTTGAAGCTGGTGATCGGGCGGGAGCGACCGATCGACGGCGCGTCGTACCAGGGGTACGTCTTCAAGCCGTTCCTCTCGGCACTGGCGGGCAACGGGGGGAACCTTGGGATCCCGAGCAGCCACACGGCCGTCGCGTTCGGTGCGGCGGCGGCGCTGGCGCGCCTCCACGCGCCGATCCGAGCCCTGGTGTACATCGTCGCGATCGGGTGCGCCCTCTCGCGGATGGTCGTCGGGGCGCACTGGCTGAGCGACGTGTACCTTGGGGCGGTGCTGGGCGTGGCGACGGGGGCGGTGGTCCACCCGATGCTCGGCGGGCGCCCGCCCTCGGGCGGCGTGGTGCGCCGGAGCCGATTGGGATGAGCCTGCTCGACCGCTACATCGCGCGCCAGTTCCTAGTCAACATCGTGCTGCTGGCGGTGATCCTGTTCTCGTTTGTCATCACGATCGACGCGGCGATCAACATGAGCCGATTCACGCGCCTCGCCGATCAGGCGGGCTCGGTTGTGACCCCGAGCGGCGACACGGTGCCGCCGGGCGGCTTTCGGCGGACGGTGATCACGGTGCTGCTGATCGCGGACCTGTGGTGGCCGCGCCTGTTCCAGCTCTCGGGGTTCCTGCTCGGGCTGTTCCTGGTCGCGGGGATGGGCTTCACGTGCGCGCAGATGGTGCACAAGCGCGAGCTGGTCGCGGTGCTGGCGAGCGGGCAGAGCCTGCACCGGGTGTGGCGTCCTTTTCTCATCGTGGCGCTGGGCCTGAGCGTGCTGCAGGTGATGAACCAGGAGCTGGTGCTGCCCCGCGTGGCGCCGCTGCTGACGCGGGACCACGGGCAGGCGGGGCAGCGGGCGCTGGGTGAGACGCGGGTGCCGCTGCTGGCCGACAGCCTCGGTCGCCGGTTCTACGCCGAGACGTTCGACGCCGACGCGGGGACGATCGACGGGCTGATCGTGTACGAGTTCGACGCGTCGGGCGTGGCCGAGCGCCGGATCTCGGCGTTGCGCGCGGTGTGGCGCGACGGGGCGTGGGCGTGCGAGCCCCCGGCGGTCGCGGTGAGCCTCAAAGACCGGCGTGCCCCGGCGCAGTCGCTGGACCGGATCGAGACGGACCTGGACCCGATGACCATCCGCGCGCGCCGCTTCGCGGGGTACGCGCAGAACCTGAGCTTCGCGGACGTGAGCCAGCTCATCCGCCTGAGCCGTCGCCTGGACGGCTCGACGCCGGAGGCGGAGGCGAACATCGCGCGCCTGGAGCGGATCCGTTGGGGGCGGTTCGCGGTGCTGGCGAGCAACGTGCTGGCGCTGGTGATCTGCCTGCCGTTTTTTGTGATGCGCGTGCCGGGGAACATGGCGATGCAGGGGCTGCGGGTCGCGCCGGTCGCGGGCGTGGCGTTGATGGGGGGCGTGCTGGGCTCGGCGGCGGCGGTGCCGGGGCTCCCGCCGGTCTTGAGCGTGTTCGTGCCGGTGATGGTGCTGGTGCCGGTCGCGATCGCGACCAGCAGCAGCGTGAAGACCTGACGCAGCGTCAGAGCTGCAGGACGAGAGTTGCGATGCCGGCGGTGGTGTTCTATTTCCAGGTCCACCAGCCGCACCGCCTGCGTCGGTTCTCGGTGTTCGACACCGGGCGGGACTATTTCGACGACGCGCTCAACGCCGAGATCTGCCGCAAGGTCGCGGGCAAGTGCTACCGCCCGGCGACGGAGCTGCTGCTGGAGCTGATCGATCGGCACGAGGGGGCCTTCCGCGTCTCGATGAGCCTCACGGGGTGCGCGCTCGATCAGCTCGAACGGTTTGCCCCGGACGCGCTGGAAGGGTTCCAGCGTCTCGCGTCGACCGGGTGCTGCGAGCTGCTCGCCGAGACGCACGACCACTCGCTCTGCTTCCCGGACGACCTCGAGGAGTTCCGCGCCCAGGTCGAGGCCCACTCGGCCCGGATCGAATCGCTCTTCGCCCAGCGCCCGCGCGTCTTCCGCAACACGGAGCTGATCTACAGCAACGCGCTGGCGCGCGAGCTGAGCGCGTGGCGCGCGCCGGACGGCTCGCCCCGTTTTGTCGCCTGCCTCGGCGAGGGGGTCGACCGCCTGCTCGCGGGGCGCACGCCGAACCGGCTCTACCGCGCCCCGTCGCGCGACGGCGGCGTGCCGCTGCTCTTGCGGAACCACCGCTTGAGCGACGACGTCGCGTTCCGGTTCAGCGAGCGTTCGTGGCGCGAGTGGCCGCTCTCGGCCCCGACCTACGCCGCCTGGATCGACCGCCTGCACGACGAGGGCGCACAGGTCTGCAACCTGTTCATGGACTACGAGACCCTCGGCGAGCACCAGTGGGCGGAGACGGGGATCTTCGAGTTCCTGCGCGAGCTGCCGGGGGAGGTGCTGCGGGCCGGGGGCGGGCGGAACGCGTTCTGCACGACGAGCGAGGCGGTCGAACGCTTCGCGCCCGCCGGCGTGTATGACTGCCCGGAGGCGACGAGCTGGGCCGACACCGAGCGTGACCTCTCCGCGTGGCGCGGCAACGCGATGCAGGCGAACGCGCTGGCCCAGCTCGAAACGCTCGGGCGCGAGATCCGCGAGGCCCTCCGCGCCGCCGACGCCCCCGCGACCGACGCTCTGGGCGAGCTCCGGCACGACTGGCGCCGGCTGACGACGAGCGACCACGTCTATTACATGGCGACCAAGCACCGGGACGACGCGGGCGTCCACGCCTACTTCAGCCCCTACGACTCGCCCTACGACGCGTACATCAACGTGATGAACGTGATCGACAGCCTCCGCGAGCGCCTGCGCGAGATCACCGCTCCGCCAGCGCGCTGAGCGCCGCGGCGCCCGCGGGGTGTTTCAGCTCTCTTCCATCGCCCCGTACGCGACGTCGTCTTGTTCGATCGTCCGTCCGATGAGGTGGGCGACGACGCGTTCGACGTGGACGTGGCTGTTCTCGATGAAGACGCGGGCGCGTCGCTGGCTCCCGCCGCAGGCGGTGCCGAGGACGTAGACGCCGGGCGCGTCGGTCTCCATCGTGTCAGCGTTGTAGATGGGCCGCGCGTCCTCGCCGCGTGCGCCGACGCCGAGTTGGTCCATCAGCGTGCGGTCCTGCACGTAGCCGGTCAGCAGGAGCACGTCGTCGGCTTCGAGGATCCGTGGCGCGCCGCCCTCGCCGCTCGCGGGCGCGAGGTGGACGCCCTCGGGCGCGATCCGCGTGACGCACGTGTCGGGCAGGAAGGCGATCTTCCCCTTCTCGATCAGCCACTTCAGCTCGGGCAGGATCCAGTACTTGATCCGCTCGGCGTCGAACTCAGCGCGACGGTAGCTGATCGTGACCGCCGCCCCGATGCGGTGCAGACGCACCGCCGCCTCGGCGGCCGAGTTCTTCCCGCCCACGATCAGCACGCGACGCCCCGCGTACACGTGCGGCTCGCGCAGGTAGTGGCTCACCCACGCCGCGTCCTCCCCCGGCACGCCCAGGCGACGCGGGCGGTCCATGTTGCCCGTCGCGAGCGCCACGCGGTCGGCCAGCAGCCGGCGACGAACGCCGCGGGTCTCGAGCACGAGCTGATACCCGTCGCCCGGCGATGTTCCGTGTGCGGGTGGGGAGACTGGCGCGGCGTCGACCACGCGCGTCCCCGTCTCGATCCGCAGCCCCTCGCGCCCGACGACCTGGCGGAGGTAGGTCAGGTAATCCTCCCGGGTCGCCTTGTCCTGGATCGCGGTTTCCAGGGGGAGCCCGGCGATCTCGATCCGCTCCGGGCTCGAGAAAAACCGCGTGCCGGGCGCCCACCACGCGATCGTCGACCCCAGGCACCCCGCCTCGACGTGCAACGCCTCCACCCCCGCCCGGCAGCACGCGACCCCGAGCTCGATCCCGATCGGCCCCGCGCCGACAATCACAAGCCCGTGCCGCTCGTTCATCACGCCGTCCATGTGCAACCGTAGGTGAGCGCCCCGCCCTCCCCCGCCCCAGCGGGGGAGGTGTCGGCGCAGCCGACGGAGGGGGTCCGGGGGAAATCGCCAAAGGCGCAAAGCACCAAATGGCCAGATCCGGATGTGCCACGGACCTCTTCTGAGAGGTCCGTGCTCCGGGCCGCCCTCTCTGGCTTCCTCTCGACCCGTCCCGTTCGGGGTCAACGACGTAAGGAGCAGGGAAGGAGCGGAAGAATTGGAGCACTGACCTTGCAGACAAGGTCAGTGGCACAGAAAGGTCAGTGGCACAGAGGGGAAGACGCCGCCTCTCTGGCCCTCCCCCGCCGGGGCGGGGGAGGTGTCGGCGCAGCCGACGGAGGGGGAACTCCGGCGTAGACTCCCTTCACAGACCCGTTCCGACCCGATCTCACGCGCACGAGGGAGCAGCGCCATGCCCGACCTGACCATCAACGTCCGCGACGTCCTCGGCTCCGACGCCCAGAGCCTCCTCGGCTACGAGAGCAAGACCGTCAGCAAGAACCACCTCTACCTCCCCGGCCCCGCCTTCGTCGACGACGTCTTCAGCCAGACCGACCGCAAGCCGGCCGTCCTCCGCAACATGCAGCTCATGCTCAACACCGGGCGACTCGCCGGCACCGGATACGTCTCCATCCTCCCCGTCGACCAGGGTGTCGAGCACTCCGGCGGCGCCAGCTTCGCCCCCAACCCCGACTACTTCGACCCCGAGAAGATCGTCCAGCTCGCGATCGAGGGCGGGTGCAACGCCGTCGCCAGCACCTTCGGCGTCCTCGGCGCCGTCGCGCGCAAGTACGCCCACAAGATCCCCTTCATGGTCAAGTTCAACCACAACGAGCTCATGACCTACCCCAACCAGTTCAAGCAGATCCCCTTCGGCTCGGTCCGCCAGTGCTTCGAGATGGGCGCGGTCGCCGTCGGCGCCACCATCTACTTCGGCTCCGACGACTCGACCAACCAGATCCAATACGTCTCGGACATGTTCGCCGAGGCCCACGACTACGGCATGGCGACGGTGCTGTGGTGCTACATCCGCAACGACGCGTTCAAGACCGGCGGGAAGGACTACCACACCGCCGCCGACCTCACCGGACAAGCGAACCACCTCGGCGCGACCATCCAGGCCGACATCATCAAGCAGAAGCTGCCGACGCTGAACGGCGGCTTCAAGGCCCTCAACTCGGGCGACTCCTCCTACGGCAAGTTCCGCAAGGAGGTCTACACCACTCTCGCCGGCTCGGACGAGAACGGCGGGGGCGGGCACCCGATCGACCTCTGCCGATACCAGGTCATCAACAACTACATGGGGCGCGTGCCGCTGATCAACTCCGGCGGCGAGAGCAAGGGCGAGAGCGACCTGAAGGACGCCGTCACGACGGCCGTCATCAACAAGCGGGCCGGCGGCATGGGCCTGATCTCCGGTCGCAAGGCGTTC
The DNA here is from genome assembly GCA_050485765.1 of Phycisphaerales bacterium. GTDB lineage: Bacteria > Planctomycetota > Phycisphaerae > Phycisphaerales > UBA1924 > RECY01. Next base: position 53,823 of record JBJHBZ010000021.1, read on the forward strand.
CAGCGCCCGATGAAGGAGGGCGTGGGCCTGCTGCACGCGATCCAGGATGTGTACCTGGATCAGTCGGTGACGATCGCCTGAGCCCGGCGCGGGCGCCGCCCCGTCTCAATGTGATGCCGTGCCCGAGACGCGCTGGATGGAGCGTGCCCGGTGATCCAGGGTGTAATTAATTACACTTACAGATACTGTGACGACGCAAATTGCAGGGGATCATCTTGGGGTGATCCCCTTGAATTGGCGGATTGACTTGTCTCCGCTCGATCAGCGCGCCGAGAATCGTCGGAGATCATAGGGTGCGGACCTCCGGGCGCTGTCATCCCGGAAAACTATGCATCTCCAACTGTGCGAAAGACATACCCGGAATAGGGCAAAAATTGCAATAAAAGACCGAATCGATCACCCGTATGTTGGGGAGTAGATTCGCTTGATATCCAACACTGCATCGCACGAAATCGGCTGGGCCCCTAGCCTTGCAAGCGGCTTCCGGGGCTCAACAGCGGCGTGGCGTATACAGCGGGTCGGCCTGAACGGGCCGGCGCGCGATCTGCCGAGGGGCGGGTGGAAGGGGTTGGGCCGCTATGGAGCGTGAGCTGGGCACAGAGCATTCCGGCGGTTTCCCGTCGACCTCCTCCACCGGGCGGATGGCGTCGCGCGCGCCGCAGACAGCGGCCGGCCCGCTGCGACCCGGTGCGTTGGCGCACCTCGACCCCAAGCCCGCGCTCGACGCGCTCATCGCTGACACGGGTTGCTACATCATCCTGCTCGACACGGAGCTGCGCGTCATCGACGCCAACCCCGCCGCCCTGGCGCGGGTCGGGCTCCCGCACGCGCAGCTCGCCGGGCAGCCGGCGGCCGTCCTGATGGACGACGGGCTGATCGAGGAGCGCCTCGGGCTTTGCCGTCGGGTGCTGGAGACGGGCGAGCCCGTCCGCATCGAGGGCATGTTCAAGGGCGCCTGGTCGCGGACGACGTTCCGGCGCGTGCAGGACGCGGACTCGGGCGAGTACCGGTTGTTGGTCATCGCCGCCTCGGCCGACCACGCGCTCCCCGATCCGGACGCCGGGGACGTGCCGTACGTCCGTGCCAGTCACGACGACCTCGGGCGCCTCAGCCGTCTGACCGAGCGCGAGCTCGAGGTCCTCCGTCTCATCGGGCTCGGGTTCACCACGGCCGAGATCGCCAAGCAGCTCTTCCGCAGCGCCAAGACGATCGAAGGGCACCGCCTGAGCCTGGGGTACAAGCTGGGGGCCTCGGGGCGCGTCGAGCTGGCGCGCATCGCGATCGAGAGCGGGTTGGTCCGTCTCTCGCCGGAGGACGTCCTCCGTATCGCCCGCCAGGGGCAGTCCGGCAAGTCCCGGCGCGGGGCGCACCGCGAGGCCGAGCACGACTAGATTCTGTTTGGCGGATCGAAAACGCCTTCTGAGGCTTTGTAGGATCGGCCTCTGGCCAGAACCTAGGCCTGCTCGAGGGCTGGGCGAGACATCCGCCGCCCGGCCCAACGGATCACACCGAGCCCCGCCGGCGTTCATCCCGCACAGAAAGCCGCGGGTATGAACCCTCGATCTTAACCTATTTTGCACGCAACCGGCCCCGCATTACCTGCGAACCAATTTGCAAGTGGCGCGATATCCGCCCCGCAGGAAGTCTTGTGCCCCAAAAATGTGTACGCCTTCTTTAAGGGTACATTTGTGGGTGCAAGAGCGGGGCTGACCGGGACCGGGCTCGGCATCGCCGATCGGGGATCTGCTGGAGTTTGTTGTGTCCGAGATCTCTCGGCTGCCGGGGGCGCGTGCGCGACCGAGCACCTCACCCATCACCCTTGAACCTTCCCGCTCTCTAGAGCCCACGCCGAGTGTGCGTGCTTCTGGCGTATCCCATCCGCCCTCGCGGGTGCTGGCCCGCCCCTTGCCTGTGGCTCGGCAAGAGGAGCCAAACAAAACAGGATCAGAATCGCGAACTGTGGTGGAGGTGAATACTGCATCCCTTCCAAAGGGTTCGTTGTCGGAGCCGAAGACGGCCCAAGCGGGGGACCACGCTCATCACTCGAACCGGGGTAACACGGACGTGAACCAGACCAGTTTTTCCAATCAGTCCCCGGCGTCCAATGCGTTGCGAGGTGCCCACACCCACGCGGGCGTCTCGACGCCGACCAACCACGCCAACGGGTACGGCCCGTACGACGCCCCCTCGATCGACGCCTCCACCTGCTGGCGAGCCCTCGCCGAGGATTCGGGGATGTGCGTGTACGTCTTCGACCTCGACGGGCGCCTGCTCGACGCGAGCCCGTCGGCCCTCGACGCGCACAACATCGCCCCCGAAGACCTCGGACGCGCCACCCTCCACGACATGCTCCCAAGCCCGCTCTCCAACGAGCGGCTCGAGCTCTTCCGCAACGTCGCGCGCAGCAACCGCCCGGCGTTGTACGAGTCCGTGACCCGCGGCGTCCGCTACCGCGCGACCGTTCGACCCGCGACCACACCCGAACGCGACCGGACGCTGGTGCTCGTCACCACCGCCCCGGCCTCGCTCCACCCGGGCGAACGCGCCGGCGTGCCGAGGGAGCTCAGCCCCAACGACATGGGCCCGCTCCGCCAGCTCACGCGGCGCGAGCTGGAGGTGCTCGGCATGATCGGGCTCGGGCTCTCCACGGCCGCGATCGCCAAACGACTCAACCGCAGCGTCAAGACCGTCGAAGGGCACCGGGTGAGCCTGGGGAGCAAGCTCGGCGTCTCCAACCGCGTCGAGCTCGCACGGATCGCGATCCGCGCCGGGCTCTGCGAGTTCGACCCGCGCGAGCACGACGAACCCCTGCCCCCGGACGGCGACTGAACCCCGCCCCGTGGCAAGGCGACCGTCGCCCCCCTAAGGGATGATCAAGGGCAAGGTCGTTTACGCAACTGGTCGGAGGTGTGCGGCGACGCTGGTGCGATAGGCCATGAGCGCGGGGATCAGCCCGGCGACCGCGGCGAGCGTGGTGGCCGCGATCGCGACGCCGAGCGTCCAGAGGAGCGGGAGCCCGGGCTCGACGCGGACGCCGAGGCGGGCCTCGAGGATCCCCGCGACGAGCTGCGCGCCGAGCAGCCCCGCCAGTACGCCCGCGCACGCGCCCAGCACGCCGAGCAGCACGGACTCGTTGAGCACGAGCGTCAGGATGCGTCCGCGGCTGGCGCCCAGCACGCGCATCACCGCGACCTGTCGTCGTCGCTGCTCCATGCTGTTGTAGAGCGCCAGCAGGATCGAGACGCCGCTGGAGAGCAGGACCACGCCCGCCATCGCGAGCAGGACCTGGTCGATGTTCCCCACGATCTCGAAGAGGCGGTTGATCTGGTTGACGGGGGAGGCGACGGTGACCGTGCCCCCGCGTCGCAGGCGCTCGAACGTTGCCTGCACCTGCGGGCCTGTTTCGCGATCGGGGCGTGTGAGCACGCGGGCGTAGACGCCGGTGATGAGCTTCTCGTGCGGCTCCAGCCCGAAGCCCGGCTCGTCGAGCGCCTCGCGCGGGAAGCCGCCCCGGCGCGCGTCGTGCGCGTGGACGATCCAACTGGTTTCGAGAGCCGTGAAGAGCGCGCGATCGTGCGGCGTGCCGCTGCGCTGCAGGATCCCGACCACGCGGCACATGAACTCGTCGTGCACGTGCGTGCCGTCGTCCGGCGTCGCCCCGCGTCCGACCGCCTGATCCCCCGACCCGTACCCGTGCGTGAACGCGAGCTCGTCGCCCACGCGCAGCCCGGTCGCCCGAGCCGCCTCCGAACCCAGGACCACCTCGAACGGCCCGTCGAATGCGCGCCCCTCGCGGAACACCCAGGGCTCGCCCACCACGGGCTCGAAGCGCTCGAAAAACTGCGTGGTCGTCGCAACGACCGGCAGCCCGCGGTAGCTGTCGCCGAGGGCGGTGGGGATCGCGAAGGCGAGCGGGTTGGTGCGGACGATCTGCTCGTAGGTCGCCCAGTCGATCGCGTTCCGCGGCGCGTTGACGTAGAAGATGGAATTGAGCACCGCGACCATCGGGTCGCGATCGCCCGAGAGGAGCAGGTGCATGTTCCCGCTCCCGCGGTTGAACGCCTGGCGCGAGGCGTCGCGCAGGCTCAGCAGCGTGACGAGCAGCGCGACCGCGACGGCGACACTCAGCACCGTGATGACGGTGGAGAACAGCCGCGCCCGGAGGCTGCGAAAGACGATCGTCGCGTCGGTCAACGCCATGAGGCGAGTCCCTTTCTTGTACCACTCTTGTGCCACTGACCTTGTCTGCAAGGTCAGTGCTCCGGTGTCCCCTTCAAACCCTTCATCTCGCTCGAATCGAGACACGGAGAAGAACAAAGATCCGGAGCACTGACCTCTCAGAAGAGGTCAGTGGCACAGTTGAACCCTTTCGCTCTCTCTCACCTTCTCTCCGTCTCCTTCTTTTTCCGTCTCCTGTCTCTCCCCTTCGCTCCCCCGCCCCAGCGGGGGAGCTGTCGGCGAAGCCGACTGAGGGGGCCTACGGACTCTCCCTCTCCTCCCCTTCCCCTGTGCCACTGACCTTGTCTGCAAGGTCAGTGCTCCGCCCCTTCCCTCTTCTCCAGCACAGTCTTCTCGTTGTCCAGCATCAGGGCGCGCACCGGGAGAGACCCAGAAGGGCGGCCCGGAGCACTGACTTCTCAGAAGAGGTCAGTGGCACAGCCGCACTTACACCCCCGCCCCCATCAGCTCGTCCAGTTCGACCCGTCGCTCGAACCGCTCGGCCATCCGCGGGTCGTGGCTCGTGCAGACCAGTGCGGCCCCCGCCTCGGCGCACGCGCGACGGATCAGGTCCATCGCCTCGTCGGCTCGCGGCGGGTCCAGGCTCGCCGTCGGTTCGTCGGCCAAGACCAACGCCGGGCGGTTCACCACCGCGCGGGCCACGGCCACGCGCTGCTGCTGCCCCACGCTCAGTTCCTCCACCGGCGCATCCACGCGGTCGAGCCCGAGCTTGGAGAGCGTGTCGACCGCGCGCGAGCGGTGCTCGCCCGCGGGCGTGCCGCCGGCGAAGTGCATCGCCGCCATCACGTTCTCAGCCGCGGTGAAGCCCGTCAGCAGGTTGAACGTCTGGAAGATCATCCCGATCTGTCGCCCGCGGAAGGTGTCCCGCTTGGCGCCGCGCAGGGCGTGGATGTCCTGCCCGTGGACGCGGATCACGCCCTCGCTCGGCTCCAGCAGCCCCGCGATCAGTTGCAGCAGCGTCGACTTCCCGCGCCCGCTCGACCCGGTCAGCAAGACGGCCTCGCCCGGGGCGACGGCGAGCGCGTCCACGCGGACGACCTCCCGCTCGCCGAGGCGGTAGCGGAAGCCGAGCTTCTCGATGTGGAGCGCGGGTGTCGCGTCGTCGTGCATGCCGCCGTCCTCTCCTGTGGTGGCACAGCTCTTGGCGCTGTGTCTCTTGAGGCCCTCTTGTGCTACTGGTCGATCTTGTGCCACTGACCTTGCCGCAAGGTCAGTGCTCCTTTTCTCTCGCCTCCGGCCCCTCCCCTTCGCTCCCCCGCCCCAGCGGGGGAGCTGTCGGCAAAGCCGACTGAGGGGGCCTCCTCACCTCCCGCCGCTCCTCTGTCATCCACCTCGCACGGGAGGGGGCACCAAGAACCCGAGCGGGCGGCCCGGAGCACGGACCTCTCGGAAGAGGTCCGTGGCACACCCGGAGGGTGATCTCCGCCCGCAAGCCCCCGTCCGCCCCTGACGGTACCGCTCACCCCGTCCCGGATCCCACCGCGAGCCCTTTTTGCCCCCAGCCTTGACCCTATTTGCGAACGCATTATCATTTACACGAAACCCGTCCCGGTCTTGGGGCGAAGAGCGGGCGGACAGGTGCGGGAGTGCGATGAGCCGAGTGACCCGTCAGCGTGAGGCGATCCACGCGGCCTTCAAGGCCGCCGGGCGTCCGCTCAGCCCGACCGAGGTCCTTGAACTCGCCCAGCCCGACGCCCCCTCGCTCTCCCTCGCGACCGTTTACCGCACCATCCGACGCATGGAAGAGGATGGCGAGCTCGCCCCGGTCGAGCTTCCCGGCGGCTCGGCCCGGTATGAGCTTCAGGCCGCCGCCGATCATCATCACCACCACTTCCACTGCGACGATTGCGACAAGGTCTTCGACATCGAGGGCTGCCCCGGCGGGCTCAAGTCCTTGCTGCCCAAGGGGTTTAAGCTGCAGCGTCACGAGATCACGCTCTACGGGCGGTGCGACGGGTGCGCCGGCTCCGCCCGCGGGTTCACGCTGATCGAGCTGCTGGTGGTCATCGCGATCATCGCGCTGCTGATCGGGATCCTGCTCCCCAGCCTCGGGGCCGCCCGCGATGCGGCCCGGACCACCGTCTGCCTCAGCAATCTCCGCCAGCTCGGGCTCGCCCACACGATGTACATCGACGACAACCAGGAGCGGTTCGTCGACGCCGGGCTCGACCACGGCGGCGCGGGCACCCCCGCGCGGAGCTGGGTCACCACCCTCGCCCCCTACAACGGCGGCGCCCTGGTCACCCGATCCCCCGTTGATCGCAGCCCCGCCTGGCCGATCGAAGAGGGCGGGCAGTCCGAGGGGCTCACCCTCGCCCGCGCGCTCGACCGCCTGACCGACGGCGACCCCTCCACCAACCCCGGCGTCACCGATATCGCCCGCTGGACGAGCTACGGGCTCAACGACTACACGACCAACAAGATGTCCCTGATCCGGGACCCGCGGTTCGGGCAGCTCCGCCCGTACAACCGGCTCCCGCTGGTCCCGCGGCCGCACGCGACGGTGCATTTCCTGATGATGACCCAGACGGTCGACAGCGCCCGCTTCGCGTACGCGGACCATGTGCACGTGAACCAGTGGGCGCCGAACCCGCTGTTCGCCCAGCCGGGCGACGCGGCGCGCCTCGCCTCGCGTCAGGCCGACATCGCCGCCCACGGCGGGCAGCCCGAGTCCGAGTCGGCCCGGAGCAACTATCTCTACCTCGACGGGAGCGCGCGCACGCAGGCGTTCAGCCGCGTGTACCGCGATTACTACGACAACCAGTTCTTCCCGCCCGTCGCGTTTTGACCGCCTGCGCGCCGCCCGTGTGGGGTGGGCGCGTTCACGAGTTCGGGATCAGCCATCACCCGGGCGTGCCGCGGCCGTGGGGCGCGGGCGCACCGTTCAGGATCGGAGTGTTCGCATGACTCGCGCCGCCGCTCGTTGCCGCCCGCTCGCCGCTCGTTTCGGTGTCGTCGCCCTGCTCGCGGCGCTGGGCGCGAGCGCCGGTGCGAATCCGAATCTGCACGACGGCGACGTCTACGTCGACCTGATCGACGGGCGGATCACGCTGGGGAGCTTCGACCTGAGCACGGGGGAGCTGACGATCCCGGCCTACGTCTTCCCCGCGTTCCTCCAGCCGCTCGGGCAGTTCGCCGCCACCAGCGACCCGGGTTTTGATACGCTCCCCGGCACTTTTCCCCCCGGCACGCCGATCGGGATCAACATCCGCGCCCCGCTCGCCTACTGGGACGGCAGCGCCTTTACCACCGGCGGGCCCGAGCGCGTCGCGATCAGCCAGGGCCCGATCACCGAAGGCCCCGAGGGCCCGCTCTGGTCGCCCGTGAGCGGGGGCGTCGTTGTGCCGGGCTTTACGGTCGCGACCAACGCGTTCGGGGAGTACCACGAGCACTTCCAGTTCACGCTGTTCAACATCGCCGATTCGACGGGGCTGCGCCAGGGCGCGTACCGGCTGGAGATGGAGCTGTTCGCGACGCCGCCGAGCATCCTGACCAGTGAGGCGTTCTGGTTTGTCTTCGGCTGGAACGCGACGGGCGAGGAGATGGCGGACGCGATCGAAGCCGCCCTCGCCGACGCGCCGGGCGGCGGGCCCGGTCCGACGCCGTGCCCGGCCGACCTGACGGGCCCAGGCCTCGACGGCGTGCCCGACGGCATCGTCAACACCGCCGACCTCAACTACTACCTCTCCCTCTGGATTACCAACGACCCGGGCGCGGATCTCACGGGGCCCACACTCGACGGCGTGCCCGACGGCATCATCAACACCGCCGACCTGAACTATTACCTCTCGCTCTGGCTCGACACGCAGGGCGCCTGCGACTGATCGTTCCGGGCCACGCCCGCCCTCGTGCGTCGGCGTTTCCGATCTTGAACGCAGGGCATCTCACGGATCACGCGTCACCCGGCCAGCGCGGGTGACGCGTGTTTTGTGCGCACGCGCGCCGGGGGCGGCGTGCGCGTGAGTGTGTTCGGGTGAGATTTTTTCATATGCCGTGGTTTGAAGGGCTTGGGCGGGGTCGGCGTGGGTCCGAGCGGCGGTGGGTGTGCGCGCACTGGCGGGCGCGGGGCGGTCGGTCAGAGGCCCGGGCGCGAGCCGCGGGCGGAGCCGGACGCCGATGGAGAGCCGCCGATGCCCGAGACCACGACCGTGCCAGCGAGCGCGCCCGCCGGGGCGCACGCCGGGATTGAGGACGCCGAATTGGAAGCCGCGATGCACGCGGCGATCGCGACGCACGAGCGCCGGCGCCGACCGCGATTGGAACGGTACTGGCGGTACTACCGCAACGACGAGCTGTCGCTCCACGCCGGGGCCGTTCCGGGCGCGCACGCCTCGGAGCGTCGCCCGCGTCTGGCGCAGGAGGCGGGCCTGCCCGAGCGCATCACCGGCGGGCATGCGCCGGTGGGCGAGGCCGCCGGGCGACGGCGCGAGGTTGTAATCGAGAACGACATCGCCTGGCGCATCCACGCGCAGGTCGATTTCATGTTCGGCAAGCCGGTCGCGATCCGCTCGACCGGCCCGGGGCTCGAGGACGCCCAGCGCGGGCGCGTCGAGCGTGTGCTCGACCGTGTCTGGGAAGCTTCCGGCGGCGTCGCGCTGCTGCAGGATGTCGCGCTCCTCGGGCACGTCTACGGGTATGTCGACCTGAGCGTCCGCGCCGACGAGCCCGCGCTGCGCGCCCTCGCCCAAGCGATGCGCCGCGACGACGGGGCGGGGCGCGAGCGGGCGCTGCTCGCGGCGGCGGAGCTGATCCGCATCGAGCCGATCGAGCCCACGCGCGGCGTGCCGCTGCTCGACCCGGCCGACTACCGGCGGCTGCTCGCGTACGCCGTGACGTACGAGCGCGAGACGCACGAGCCCGCGGGCGCGCCCCGCTCGGGCGAACGGGCGGCGCGGCTCTTCGGGCGCGTGCGGGAGGCGATCGCCGGCGAGCCCGGGCGGCGGACGCGGACGCGGTACACCGAGCTGATCGGCGCGCTGGAGCGGCGCGTGTTCGAGAACGGGCGCGAGGTGCGCCGCGAGGCGCACGCGTGGGCCGGCGGGCGGCCGCCGGTGGTCCACGTGCAGAACGTGAGCCAGCCGTTCCGCTACGAGGGGCTCGGCGAGGTGGAGCCCTTGATCCCGCTGCAGGACGAGCTGAACACGCGACTGAGCGACCGCGCGAGCCGCGTGACGATGCAGAGCTTCAAGATGTACCTGGCGCGCGGGATCGAGGGCTTCGACCGCGTGCCCGTCGCGCCCGGGACGGTCTGGACGACCGACAACCCGGACGCGAGCGTGGAGGCGTTCGGCGGGGACGCCGACAGCCCGAGCGAGGAGAGCCACCTGCAGCAGATCCGCGAGGCGCTGGACAAGGTCAGCGGCGTGCCGCCGCTGGCCTCGGGCGTGGTGCGCGCCCGCATCGGGAACCTGACCAGCGCCAACGCGCTGCGGATCACGCTGATGGGGCTGCTGAGCAAGACGGCGCGGAAGCGCGTGACCTACGGCGCGGGGATGGCGCGCGTCAGCGAGCTGGTGCTCGCGGCGCTCGACGCGACGGGCGTGCTCGCGACCTCGCCGGAGGACCGCGGCGTGCGCCTCGACTGGCCCGACCCGCTCCCGGTCGACCTGCGCGAGCGTGCGGCCGATGCGCGGACGAAGCTCGAGCTCGGTGTGCCGCGGGAGCGCGTGCTGCGCGAGCTGGGCTTCACGAGCGACGACCCGGGCGTGCAGTGAGGGGTGGCATCGGCCATCAGCCATCAGCCATCAGCCATCAGGGATCAGGGATCAGGGATTAGGGATCAGCCATCGGGATTTTGAAGGAGGTGTGTGATGCCGGAGTCGGACGGTTCGATCGGGTCGGGGCCGCAGGCGCCCGGTGCGGGGGACGGCGGGAGCGCTGGGCCGGGCGGCGGCGGCGATGCCGGCGGCGAGGGGTCGCGCTCGGCGCGTGAGGGCGCGGGGTGGCTGGAGTGTCGGCGTCGTGCGGAGGCGGCCGAGGCGCGGGCGGCGGGGCTGGAAGCGCGCGTCGGGGAGCTGGAGGGGGCGCTCGCGGCTTCGGAGCGTGCGTTGGAGCAGGCGCAGGCCGCGGCCGCGACGGCCGAGCGCCGGCGCGAGGGCGAGCGCCTGCTCAGCGAGGCGCAGGCGCTCGACGTCGAAACGGGTCTGATGCTCGTGGAATCGATGCTCGCGCGGGGCGATTGCGAGTGCCCGCGCGAAGCGGTGGAGCGGCTGCGCCAGGACAAGGCGTTCCTGTTTGCACCCGCGACGGTTGAGCCCGCGCCGGCGCGTGGCGGGATGAGCGGGATGAGCGCGATGGGCGCACCCGACGCCGGCGTCGATCGGTTCCTGGACGAGCTGGAGGACGTCGCGTCGCGCGCCCGCGAGAGCGGGGACCGGCGGGAGCTCCTGCGGTATCTGCGCCTGCGCCGCGGGGCGGGGTGAGTGTGTGTTTTTGACGGGTTTTTGAGGATTGGAACGGGTTTTTGGCGCGCCGCGTGTCGGCGCATTGAAGGAGTTTGCGCATGGCGTTTACAGGGAAAGCGACGTACGGTGCGGGCGCGGGCCTGCCGGAGCTGGCCGAGGACGTGAGCGACGTGATCGGGATCGTGAGCCCGCACGAGACGCCGCTGCTGGATCACCTCGGCGATCCGAAGCGTGCGGCGACGAGCACGGTGCACGAGTGGATCGAGGACGCGCTGCTGCCCAACACGGGCACGATCAACCAGGCGAGCTTCTCGCCGAACCCGACGGGCACGACCTCGGTGACGGTCCTGGACGGCTCGCGGTTCCGCGTGGGGGATCTTGTGCGCCCGGGCGAGAGCGGGGAGGTGATGCTCGTCAACGGCGTCATCACCAACGCGCTGAGCGTGGTCCGCGGGTACGGCGGTACGACGGCGACGGCGTTGGCCGACGGGATGACGCTGACGATCCTCGGCAACGCGGCGCTCGAGGGGGCCGACGCCGACGCGGCGCGGTTCACCAGCCGCACGAGACAGCAGAACTACACGCAGATCTTCACCAAGACCATCGAGATCTCCGGTTCCATGCTCGCGGCCCGGCAGATCGGCATCGACGACGAGCTCGACTACCAGAAGCAGGAACGCATGCGCGAGCTGCTGCGGGATCTTGAGAACACCGTCATCAACGGCGTCGCCCCGGCGAGCGACGCGCAGGGCTCCGGCACCGTCCGGCGCTCCATGCGCGGGCTGCTGCGGACCATCCAGAGCAACGTCTTCGAGCCCGGCGCCGGGGGCATCCCCGACGGCGACGGGGACAACGACGACGCGCTCAACGAGGCGGTCCTCAACGCCGCGATGCGCGCGATCTGGGATCAGTCCTCGGGCGTGGTGGACACGATCGTCGTCGGCGGCGCGCAGAAGCGACGCATCAACGCCTTCGCCTCCACCGCGCGGGCCTACCTGCCCGAGGACACGGCCTTCCGCGACCTGGTCAGCGTGTACGAGTCGGACTACGGCGTGGCGAAGGTCGTGCTGAGCCGCTGGGTGCCGGCGGACACCGTGCTGCTGCTCGACAGCACGCGGCTGGACGTCATGCCGCTGCAGGGGCGGAGTTTTCACTACAAGCCGCTGGCGGCGTCGGGCGACTCGGTGCGCGGGCAGGTCGTGGGTGAGTACACGCTGGAGATCCGCAACGAGAACGCGCACGGCGTGATCGAGGGGCTGGCGGTCTGAGCGGGGTGAGGTGATCTGGTGTGCCACTGACCTCTTCCGAGAGGTCAGTGCTTCCGGAGCTTCGGCGTCTTCGCTGCGGATCGCACGGGTGGTGGTGCTGGAGCGATGGAGGGGGAGAGGCAGGGAGCACTGACCTTGCGGACAAGGTCAGTGGCACGTCCGGATCTGGTTTTGGTGTTGTCACTTCGAACGGGGAAGCGGGCCGTGTTGGCTCGCGTGTGTGCCGGGCGGTGGGGGCACCCGTCGCCCGGTGCTTGAGGAGAAGCGGTGCGCACGGGCGGGACGCCTGTGCCACGGGTTGAGTGTACGAAAGGACGGCGTGATGTTCGCAAAGGATCGGGACTTGCTGGCGCTGGAGCCGGAGCTGTTCCGCGACGTGGTGTGGGTGGGGCAGCGCCCAGTGCGGGGGAGCGCGACGGTCAGCGGGACGACGCTGACGATGGCGTTGCCGGACGTGGCGTTCGACGCGGCGGGGGTGTCGGCGGGGCAGGTGGTGCGGATCGGGGGGACGTCGCTGGAGATCATCGAGCGATTGGGGACGAACACGATGACGGTGAGCCGTCTGCGTGCGCGTGAAGGGGATGCGTTGATCCCGCCTTCGCCGGTGTCGAGCGGGCAGATCGCGGAGGTGGTGACGTTTGGGCCGCAGATCGCGATTGCGCACGGGCAGGTGTTGGCGTTGTTGGGTTTGGATTCGTCGATGCCGGGGGAGCCGGCGGCGGGTGCGGTGACCAACGCCGAGTCGTTGCGGCTGCTCGAGTCGTTGGCGGCGGTGTACCTGGTGCTGGTGGCGGCGAGCGCGCCGACGGGGCCGGAGAGCCCGGTGGGGCAGCGGGCGGAGCTGTACCGGCAGCGGTTCGAGGTCGAGCGCCGGCGCGTGGTCGCGGAGGTGGACCTGAACGGCGACGGCGTGGCGGACGTGGCGCGGCGCCCGAGCGTGCAGCGGCTGCTGCGCGGGTGAGTGTGGCACAGTCGTGAAGTGTTGTTGGGAGTGACGGGTGGGACGCCCGTCCCACCGAGGGTTGGGAGGGGGAGAGGAGGGGTTGCGATGCTGGTGTTGAACCCGAGGCGGGTGGCGTTTGCCGGGGAGGCGTGGGGCGAGGTGGTGTCGGTCGCGGTGGATCGGCAGGCGGTGAAGCTGGTGGAGAGTTTCGGGGATGCGGGGCCGCACTGCGTGTTTGTGGATGCGGTGGAGCAGCGCGTGACGGTGACGGTGGTGCAGCAGTTGGCGCGGGGTGAAGCGCCGGACGTGCCGCGGCCCGGGGACGCGGGAACGCTCGTGTTCGCCTACGCGAGCGCGGGCGGGAGCGGGCGGAAGGTGCGCGTGACGCTGGAGGCGGTGGTGGCCGGCGTGTCGCACGGGGTCGGGCTGAAGCAAGGTGCGATGCGCACGGTGAGTTTCCGGGGTGTGTCGGGCGATGGGGCGGCGGACCCGGTGGTTGTGAGCGAGGACGCGACGGGGGATTGAGGGGGAGGGTTGGAGGGGGAGGAGGCCCCCTCAGTCGGCTTTGCCGACAGCTCCCCCGCTGGGGCGGGGGAGCGAAGGGGTTGGGGT
>JBJHBZ010000022.1:0-65483 GCA_050485765.1 Phycisphaerales bacterium
CGCGTCGGCGACGCCCGCGCCGCCCGGGTCGCGACGCGGGCGCGCCGGGTGGTGGCCCGCCGGATCGTGCCGACCCAGACGGCCGAGATCGCCCTCCCGGAGACCGACGGCTCGGATGGCGCCGCGGTCGGCGGCGAGCGCGAGCTGGGCGCGATCGGGACGCCGGGCCTCACGCCGGGCGGGATCGCGGGCGGGGACGCGATCGCCCGCGTGCGTGCGCACCTGGCGGCGTCGGTCGGCCCGGAGGCCTTCGAGCGGTACTTCGTCCAGCAGTCGCGATTGGAACTGGTGAGCGGCCAACTCCGGGTCCACGCGGCGTCCGGGTTTATGGCGACACTGATCGACCGGCGGTTCGGCGGGATGCTGCGGGCCGCGGCCGGGGAAGCCGGGCTGCTCCAGAGCGGCGAGCCGGTGCGCGTGCTGGTCGATGCGGGGGCGTCCGGGGCGGCGGATCAGAACGAGCGTGCGACGGCCGCCGCGAGTGCGCCGGCGTCGGCTCGCAAGACGTCGGAAACCCCGGACGAGGACGAGCCGGTCCGGAGCGTGAGCCGTCACCGGGCCGGACGCCCCGCCCCGAGCGCACGGGGCTCCCACGCCGCGGGGACGGGCCTGGCGCGTCAGCACCGGCTCGAGCGGTTCGTGGTCGGGGAGAGCAACCAGCTCGCGTACTCGGCCGCGGTGAGCGCCGCGGACCCGAGCCGCGGGGCGCTGTTCCAGTCGCTGTTTATCCACGGCCCGTGCGGGACGGGCAAGACGCACCTGCTGCAAGGCATCGCGTCGGCGTACCGCAAGGCTTCCGCGGGCGGCGCACGGGCGGGACGCGCCCCGACCCGCGGCCCGTCGCACGCCGGCGTGCGCTACATGACCGGCGAGGCGTTCACCAACGCGTTCGTGTCGGCCGTGCGTGAGGGGAAGATGGATGCGTTCCGCGACCAGTTCCGCGGGGTGGAGCTGTTCTGCATCGACGACGTCCACTTCGTCGGCAACAAGCAGCAGACCCAGCAGGAGCTGCAGCACCTGTTCGACCGCCTGATGGCCGACGGGGCGCGGATCGTGATCGCCAGCGATGCGCCGCCGCAGCAGATCGAGAAGCTCAACCGCACGCTGGGCTCGCGGTTTGCCAGCGGGATGGTCGTCCGGATCGATCCGCCCGACGCCTCGCTCCAGCGCCGATTGGTCGAGCGTTTCGCGCAGGAGCGGGACCTGCCTCTGACGCGGGAGGCGGCGGACCTGATCGCACAGCGTGCCGGGCGGCTCGGCGCGACGGCCGGGGGCGCGAGCGTGCGCGACATCGAGGGGATGCTGACGCAGGTGGACGCGGTCTACCGGCTCCTTCCGGAGCTGTGCGCCGAGCCCGGGCGGATCGGGGCGAGCCTCGTCCGCCGGGCGCTGGGGCTGAGCGCCGGGGACACCCCCGCGGCGGGCGCGACCGCCTCGCCTCGCCGCCCGATCACGCTCGCGACCATCCTCGGGGAGGTCTGCCGCGAGCTGCGCGTGGAACGCGACGAGGTCATGGGCCGGGGGCGTCACAAGCGGGTGGTGATGACCCGGGCGCTGGTGACGCTGCTGGCGCGCCGGATGACGACCGCGAGCTTCCCCGAGATCGCCCGGGCGCTGGGGCGTCCGAACCACTCGACGGTGATCACGGCCTACCGCCGGATCGAGGGGCAGATCGCCGAGGGCGAGTTGGTCGCCCTGGGGCTGGAGAGCGACGGGCTGACGATCGGGGAGCTGGCGTCGCGGGTGGAATCCGTGCTCGGGCAGTCGCGATAGGGGTCGTGCGGCTGCTACCCTCTGCGCGCCGCGAGCCCCCGCCCAGTCCTGGGCTCGGCCACGCACGGACGCCGGAGACCCACCGCATGAGCGACAACGAGATCCCGCTTTCCAAGCCCGACCTCGGCCCGCTGGAGGAGCAGAAGGTGCTGGAGGTGCTCCGCTCGGGGCGCTTGAGCATCGGGCCGATGCAGGAGCGGTTCGAGCGGATGGTCGCGAGCCGAGCGGGGTGCCGGGAGGGTGTCGCCGTCTCGAGCGGGACGTGCGGTCTGCACCTGGTGCTGCTGGCGCTGGGGATCGGGCCGGGCGACGAGGTGATCACGACGCCGTTCAGCTTTGTCGCCTCGGCGAACGTGATCCTGCACGTGGGCGCGACGCCGGTCTTTGTCGATATCGACCCCAAGAGCCTGAACGCCGACCCGGCGCAGATCGAGGCTTCGATCACGCCGCGGACGCGGGCGATCCTCGCGGTCGAGGCGTTCGGCAACCCGACGCACATGGACGTCTACGCCCAGCTCGCGGCCAAGCACGAGATCCCGCTCATCGAAGACTGCTGCGAGGCCCTCGGCACCACCTACAAGGGGCGCGCGTGCGGGAGCTTCGGGCGCGCCGGCGTCTTCGGCTTCTACCCCAACAAGCAGATCACCACCGGCGAGGGCGGGATGATCGTCACCGACGACGAACGCCTCGCCGCACGGTGCCGAAGCCTGCGCAACCAGGGACGCGGCGCGATGTCCGCCGGCGGGCAGGGGAGCTGGCTCAAGCACGAGCGTCTCGGGTACAACTACCGGATGTGCGAGCTGCAGGCCGCGCTCGGCGTCGCGCAGATGGAGCGACTCGACGAGCTCATCACCGCGCGGCAGCGCGTCGCGAACATGTACGTCTCGCGCCTGGCGGCCAACGGCGACGTCATCCTCCCCACCGTCTCGCCCGAGTCGAGCATGAGCTGGTTCGTGTTCGTCGTGCGCCTGGCGGCCGAGTACAGCCGCGAGGAGCGCGACCGCGTCATCCAGGGCATGCGGAACCACGAGGTCGGCAGCGCGGACTACTTCCCGTGCATCCACGAGCAGTCGTATTTCATTGAATGGTTCCAGCAAGCCGGGCGAACGCGCCCGAGCTTCCCGATCGCGGAAACCGTCTCCGGGCGGACGATCGCGCTCCCGTTCTACACCACGCTGACCGAGCGCGAGGTGGACCTAGTCTGCCAGACGCTCGAGGTCATGATCCAGCGCGAGAACCTGCGCCGGAGCTGAGGCGAGCGCCCGGCGTCAGTCGACACGCTCGTTGCTGAGATCCTCGGGCAGGCCCCAGCGGGCTTCTTCGAGAGCGGTGTCGATCTGCTCCTGCTGCTCGAACGTGCTCTTGACGCTGGAGAGCTTGCGCCAGATGCCGAAGCCGAGGAACCCGCTGAGCAGCACCGCGACCCCGAGCCCGGAGCCCGCGACGGCGTAGTGCTCGTACCCGATCGGGCGATCCGCGCCGGAGGGCGGGGTTTTCAGGACGGTCATCGCGGCGTCGGCCCGGCGGAGGCGGCTCGCGTTGCTATGCGCGATGAGCGAGGCGACGAGGGTCTCGAGCTCGCGCGCGGTGCGTTGCCCGCCGCGCCCGCGGAGCTCGATCGTGAGCGTGCCGGGTTCGCTGGTGAAAGCGTCCATGTCGGCCTGCATGCGCTCGCGGAGCGCCGGGGCGCTGCCCATCGACGTGATCCCGCGACGGCGCATGCGCTCCGAAGCCATCTCGAGGAACCGCGGGTCGTTCAATGCGTCCTGGTGGAAGACCACCCACTGCTGCCCCTCGTCGGGGGTCAGGTCGCGGTTGCGAGACTGCGCGGCGATGACGGCCGACGCGGCGTACCGCCCCGGCACCACCTGCAACGCCGTCACCCACGAGAGCGAGCCCACCAGCGTCAGCACGATCAGGAACAACGCCATCGCGCCGAACATCCGGCCGGCCCGACCCTGCGTGTCGACCTTGGACTGCGCCGCCATCAGCGCGTCCCGCGCCACGATCAGCTCGCCCCGCTGCGCGAGCACCTGCTCGGCCTGCTGGTACCGCTTCCGCAGCGCCTGGTTCGCCTTCTGGATCTTCGCCGACTGGGCTCGCAACGCCTGACGCACCGCGCGCAGCCGCGCCCGTCGCGAGACGGTGAACGTGTCGCTCCGCACCGAGCCGCGTTCGCGGAGCTGCGCGATCTCGGCGGTCAGGCCGAGGACGTCGTTCTCCAGGTCGGCCTTCTCGCGCTGGGCCGCGTCGAGCTTGGCTTCCAACTCGACGCAGGCCGCCCGGGCGGCTTCCAGCTCGCGCTGCGCATTCCCCGCCCGCTTGCCCTGCTCGCTTCGGGCCCGCTCGATCGCGGCGCGGGCCTCGCTCTGCACGGTTTCCAGCTCCGATTCGAGGGCGCGGGTGCGCTCTTCGAGCGCTTCACGAGCGTCGACGGCCGCCGAGAGCTGCGCCTCCAGGGTCTGGATCCGCTGCCCGGCGACGCCGGCGTCGGCCTGCTGCTCCCGCAGCTCCGCGATCATCGCCTCGCGATCGGCGAGCGACGACGACAAACGTGCTAACTCCGAACGCAGCGCCGCGATCTCCGCGTCCGCGGCCGACAGACGCGCCTCCGCCTCCGCCGAGCCCGCCGACGAGACACGAGCCTCGCGCAGCTCCTCGGCCAGCGCGGCAAGCTGCGTCTCACGCTCGCACACCACCGACTGGAGCTCCTCCCGCGCCTGCTCGGCCTCCAGCACACGCTGGCGGAACCCCTCCAGCTTCGCCCGCAACTCCTGCTCGCCCGCTTCAAAGAGCGCCGCCCGCTCGTCGATCGCGATCTGCTGGGCCGCCAGCTCGTCACGCAGACGGTCGATCTCGTCCCGGCTCTGGCGGACCAGCTCCGCGCCCCGTGCGATCTCTTCCTCGCGCTGGCTCAGCAGCTCGATCCGCTGCTCGGTGTCCTCGCGGATCATCCGCTCGCGTTCGGCCTGCGCCTCGCGCTTGGATTCCAGCTCCGCCAGGCCCGATTGGATCTCGGCCCGTCCGCGCTCCAGCTCGCCACGGGCCGCGTCCAGGGTCTCTTTCTCCGCCTGGATCTGATCGAACCGGAAGACCAGGTCCTGCTCGCGCTTGGCGAGGTCGGCCTCGCGCTCGGCGAGCGTCAGCTCCGTCTCGCGACGCTGCGTGTGGACCTGCTTCAGGCTCGCGAGCTGCTGCTCGACGTCGGCGATCATGTTCAGCAGGCGATCGCCCGGCTCGGCGTCCAGGGGGCGAGCGGGTGTGCCGAGCTCGGAAGGGCTCGCGTCGTGCGGGTTGGAATCCATACCTGCGCCACCTCCGTCTGCACCGACACCGGGAGCATGGGCCCAAGCCGAACCATCAGGCGGGCCCCGCGTCGCTATCGACCGGGGAGCGGGCCCACTCCACCGCGTCCGGGAAGGAACCGACTTCAGGGAGACGCTCGGCACGAGAGGGCACGCCTGCCGAAACCGCGCAAACCACCCAGATTCGCCAGAACTCGTGTTTTGCCGAACGGATCTCTGGGATCAAGCGATCCCCATCAAAGGGGATCCACCGATCCGTCCGCATCGTGGCAAAACTTGTTGAAACAGGGTTGACAGCGGGCCGATTTCCCCCGAATCTATAAGAGACGGGGAGGAATTCCCGGTTTTTGAGCCGCCCATCGGACCGTTTGACGGTAGAGTGAAGGGTCTGAAGCGCTCCTGCGATCCGTCGGGTGAGCCGATGCGAAGATCTGGCGGGTGCGATGACGGGGGTCTTGGTGGAGCCCGGGCGGTGGTCCCGGTTCATAAAGGAGGTTGAACGATGCGCTGTCGTCCTGGAATGTTTGCTCTGAAAGCCGCTGTGGGCGTGATCGCCCTGACCGCTGTCGCGGTGGGCGGGTTCAATCTCGTGTCGACCGGGTGCATCTTGGGCGCGTGCGACAGCAAGAAGGCCGGCGCGGACGTCGCGCTGGTCAGCGAGACCGCCAACGACGGGCACCACTGCGCCCTGTGCGCCAGCGGTGTTGAACACGAGCACAAGGACGAGAAGGCCGACTGCAGCCTCGGCTCGGCCTGCTGCTCGCTCATGGCGACCGCGACCGACGCCAAGACCGGGTGCTGCCAGGGCAAGAGCGACTGCGAGCAGGCCGCGGTGACCACCGTCGCCGCCACCGAGTGCAAGCAGCTCACCGACGGGTGCGTGGGCGACGGCAAGGGCGACTGCTGCGGCACCTGCCCCTCCGAGAAGGCCCAGGCGACCCCGGTCAGCCAGACCAGCGACTGCGCCGCCACCTGCGCGACCAAGACGGAGTGCTCGACCAAGACCGAGTGCTGCAGCAGCGCGGTGCAGACCGTCGCCGCCAGCACCTGCGCCACCAAGGCCGACTGCTCGACCAAGTCCGAGTGCTGCAGCAGCGCGGTGCAGACCGTCGCCGCCAGCACCTGCGCCACCAAGGCCGACTGCTCGACCAAGTCCGAGTGCTGCAAGGGCGAGGCCCAGCCCGTCGCGATGAGCAGCGGGTGTGAGACCGCCTGCAAGACCTCGTGCGAGAGCACCGCGATGCCCGTCGCCGCGACCGCCGCCGCCTGCTCCACCGCGAAGACCTGCTCGACCGCGAAGACCTGCTCGACCGCCGCCGTCGCCTCGTGCTCGACCAAGTCGACCTGCTCGACCGCGACGCCCGTCGCGGCCGCGACCTGCGCCGCCCCCTGCGGGAGCCAGGCCGCCCCGGCTGCGAGCATCACCCTCGCGAGCTTCAAGACCCTCGGCACCGCCCGCACGGGCACCTGCCAGACGAAGGGCGCCTGCACCACGGCGAACGTCCAGACCGTCGCCGAGACCAGCGCCTGCTGCTCGGCCAAGAAGACCTGCACCGAGAAGAAGGCCTGCGACGACAAGCCCTGCGGCGCCGCCTGCCCGGCTCAGACCGCCAAGGCCGACGCCGACGTCCCCAGCGCCGGCTGATCTCGCCCCGCCAAGACCGTTCGACCCTGAAGCGCCCCGGACCTCCGGGGCGTTTTTTCATGCGCCTCCCGCAACGGGCGCACGCCGAGGGCCCCACTACACTCCCCGCATGACCACCTGGCTGCTGAAATCCGAGCCCCACGTGTACAGCTACGACGACCTCGTCCGCGACAAGCGGACCCACTGGGACGGCGTCACCAGCGCCCCCGCCCAGAAGCACATGCGCTCGATCCAGAAGGGCGACGAGGCGTTCATCTACCACAGCGGCGACGAGAAGCGCATCGTCGGGCTCGCGAAGGTCGTGCGGGGGGCGTACGTGGACCCGGAGCACGAGGGCGAGACGATCGCCTCGACGGGTGAGCCGAAGTTTGTGCTGTTCGATCTCGCGCCGAAGCAAGCCGCCGCGACGCCCGTGCCGCTCGCCAAGGTCAAGGGCGACGCGCGGTTCGCGGATTTCCCGCTGGTGAAGCAGGCGCGGCTGAGCGTGATGCCGGTGCCGCCGGAACTCGAGAAGGTGCTGCGCGAGTGGGCGGGGTTGTAGGGCTCAGGGCACGACGGCGGCGGCCTCGCCCGCGTGCATCAACGCCCCGGCCCCCGCGAGCAGGAACTGCATCCCCATCGCCATCAGGATCAGCCCGAGGAAGCGGGTGAAGATCCGCTGCGCGCCCTTGGAGAGGTACCGCCCGAAGAAGAGCATGCCGAAGAGGCACGCGCCGGTGACGAGCACGCCGGCCGCGATCGCGGCGAGGGCCGTCCACGGCACCGGGCCCTTCGCGTCGAGACTCAGCGTGACGATCGTCGCGATGGTGCCCGGGCCGGCGACGATCGGCATCGCGAACGGCACCAGCACGTGCTCGCGGATCTCCGCTTCGTCGGCGAGCCGCTCGTGCTCCTGGCTCTTGCTCCCCCGCACCATCTCGAAGCCCATCAGCCCGATGAGCACGCCCCCCGCCGCCCGGAACGCGTCGATCGAGATCCCGAACAGGTCAAGGACCACCCCGCCCGCGAACGCGGCCCCGACGAGCACCACGAGGATGAACAAGCACGCGCTGACGGCCGCCGCCCGCTGACGACGCGGCTCCAGCGGGGAGACCATGTTCTGAAAAATCGGCGCGGTCCCGAAGGGGTTCATGATCGCGACGGTCGCGACAATCGCCTGGAGAAAGTCAGACTGCACGGGGCGAGGATAGGACGGGGCGCGTGCCTCTGGTCCGGACGGGCGGGACGCCCGTCTCACCGAGCGAGTGGAGACTTGCTCAGGTCGCCCGGGCGACGGCGGCGGCCCGCATGAAGTCGCTGAGCGAGCGGAACCCATCACGCCGAGCGGCCTCTTCGAGACGGAACTTCTCGTCGGCCGAGAGACGGATGTTGACCTGCTGATCCCGCTTGCGAGCCGAGGCCGGGGCGGGGGGCTGCTGGCCCTGTTCGAGCATGTAGGCGATAGTGCTTATGAGCAGCTCGAACGTCTCGCGGCAGCACGCATCGACCGTGTCGGCGAAGCCGACGATCTCGGGGAACTCGACGGTGGTGCCGGCGTAACCATCGCCGCCTTCTTCGTCGCGACTCACGAGAAAACGATAGCCCTCGACGATCTTGCGGGCCTCGGCCAACACCTTGGGCGCAAACGGGGCATCGATCGCCTTGGAACGGGCGAGCCGCGGCTGGCGCGTTTTACTCGCCGCCTTCTTCGCAGGCTTTACGCTCTTCTTCGTAGGCCTGCGCGATGCGTTTGCGTGCTTGGGCGACATATACAGGCCGAACCTCGTTGTTGTGAACCGGGATAGCCAATGGGCGGTGCCCGGGTCTCGCAAAAATATGGTGCTTACCTGTGCGAACCCGTGACCAGCCGCCATGCTTCATTATCTTGAGGAACTCGTGATACTTAAGGGGTGACGCCATACAATCTCCAAGGTGTGTAGAGTCGCTAGGGCCTCAGATCGGCAACGCACCGTCAAGGCAAAAGCTCGCTACTCCCTGGAAATTTTATGACGAACAGGGCTTTCTTTACTGCGATGAAGATGCTTTTGAGCTAAGGGCGAAGATCTCTAGCATAGCCTGTCCTATACGCCCCGTCAACCCCGCCGCTCGCGTTCCTCGATGAGCTGCCGCACCCGCTCCACGCCCGGCTGGGCGACGCCCGCCGCCTCGTTGGCGGCTCGTTCGCCTTCGATCCCGCTCAGGGCGTCGGCTTGCATATCCGCGTGGTAGCTGCTGCGGACCATGGGGCCGCTCTCCACGACCTTCAGCCCCCGCTTCAGCCCCTCGTCGCGGTACATGTCGAACTGCTCGGGGGTGACCCAGCGGTCGATCGGGAGGTGGTTCCGCGTCGGCTGGAGGTATTGCCCGATCGTGAGGATGTCGCAGGGGTCGTTCGGCTTCGGGCCGTTGTGCTTCGCAGTCGCTTCGACGAGCTGGTCCATGAGTTCGAGGACTTCTTCGTCGCGTTCGCCGATGCCGACCATGATGCCGGTCTTGGCGACGCCGCCTTGTTCTTTGACGCGTCGGAGGAGTTCGAGGGATCGTTCGAACTTGGCGCTGGGGCGCACGGCCGGGTACATGCGCCGGACGCACTCGATGTTGTGGTTGATGATGTGCGGTCCGGCGTCGATGACCATCTGCAGCGCGCCCCAGTCGCCCTCGAAGTCGGGGATGAGGACCTCGATGGACATGCCGGGGCAGGCTTCCTTGCTGCGGATGATCGTCTCGGCCCAGATGCCCGCGCCGCCGTCGGGGAGTTCGTCGCGGTTGACGCTGGTGACGACGACGTGCTTGAGGCCCATGAGGGCGAGGGATTCGGCGACGCGTCGGGGTTCGTCGCGGTCGAGGGGCATGGGGCGCCCGGTTTTGACGTTGCAGAAGCCGCAGGCGCGGGTGCAGGTGTCGCCGAGGATCATGATGGTCGCGACGCCCCGTGCCCAGCACTCGCCCATGTTGGGGCAGCCGGCCTCCTGGCAGACGGTGAAGAGGCTGTGCTCGTCCATGATCTGCTTGAGGCGGTTGTACCCGGGCCCGCCGGGGACTTTCGCCTTGAGCCAGCTCGGCTTGCGCTTGGTGGCGAGCTGCTGGACGGGGGCCTCCTGATTATTGATGACCATGCCGGTGAGGCTGAAGACGGGCTTGTCGACGCGGCGCATGGGGTCGCCGCCGGCGGGGCGGGGGTGGCGTTGGAGGGTCCGGGCGATGGCGGCCGGGCTGGGCGCGGGGGTGGGGGCCGACTCCGGGCGCGGGGCGAGGGACGAGGTGGGCGTCGGGGTCTGGTCAGGCATTCGGAAACACTAGGGGCGAGGGTGATCCTGCGACGGCGGGCGGCTCCGGGTCGGGCGGTCACCCTCGCCCGATGAAGAACGCGCATTTTTTGCCGCTTTGTGCCCCGGGCTGCCCCTGCGGGCCGGCGCCAGCCCGCCGGGGTGCGAATCCGGACTCAACCGGGGCTACCGATCGGGTCGATGGACGGGTTTGTCGGGCGTCGGGACGGGCTTGGGGCGAACCCCGGGCAAGCCCGGTTCGTTTGACACGTCCGGACTCGGTGCTAGGTTGTGCGGTTGCCCGAGTGTGTCCCGCCCGAGTTCGGCGCGGGATGCAGGTGTACGAATCGGAAGCAAGTCCCTGATTTCTTGGATGGCAGGAGCGCGACCCGTGATGCAGCGTGCCGACGAGTCGAACCGTTCTTTCCGCCGCTCCCGTGCGGCGTTCGCCGGTGTTCTGCTGACCGGCATCGCCGGGCTGGGCGGGCTGGCGGGTTGCGAAGCCGACAGCTTTATGGACCCGTCGGTGATCGGGCGTTGGGAGCGGACGCCGACCACGGTGCCGATCATCGAGCGTCTGAGCGCGATCGAGGGTGACTACGGGCAGTACGTGGACATCTCGGGGATCGAGCCGGACGACCTGGTGCCCGAAGTCACCGACTACCGCATCGCCGCGGGCGACGCGATCCAGGTGACGGCGTACGACCTGATCCGCGTCGACGCGCCGGAGCAGTTTTTCCGCTTTGTGGATTCGCAGGGCTTCATCGACCTGCCGCAGCTCGGGCGCGTGCGCGTCGACGGCATGACCAGCGAGGAAGCTCGGGACGCGATCGTCGACGCGATGCGGTCGCTGGTCGCGGACCCGCTGGTCATCGTGCAGGTGACCAACCCTCGCCAGAGCATGTACAGCGTGCTCGGCGGGCAGATGGGCGGCGGGCAGTTCCTGATCCCCGCGGCCGACTTCCGCCTGCTCGACGCGGTCACCCAGGCCGGCGGGCTGAGCGAGATCATCGACCGCGTCTACATCATCCGCCAGGTGCCGCTGACCGAGAGCGATCGCCAGGGGCCGGACAACGGCGCCCGCCCGGGCGAGGCGCCCCGCTCGGCGGAGGACCTGCTGGACCTGATCGACAGCCTGGGCGATGAGCCGCGGAACCGCGGCGGGAGCCCGGGCGTGTTCGGCTCGTCGGCCTCGATGGCGCAGACGGGCGCGAACCGCGGGCAGCCGCAGGAGCCGGTGGTCGACCTCGTCGACCCCGCGCAGCCCCGCTCGGGCGACCGCGAGTCGATCGGGCGGAGCGGCTGGACGTATGAGGACGGGCGATGGGTCCGCACCGGCGCGACGCGTCAGCCCGGCGAGGCGCGGGACGGGCGTGCGGAGCTGATGACCCAGCGCGTGATCGAGGTGCCGGTCGCCCCGCTGCTGGCGGGCGACGCCCGGTACAACATCGTCGTTCGCCCGGGGGACATCATCCGGATCCCGAACCCCTTCGCGGGGCAGGTGTACGTCGCGGGGCAGGTGGCGCGTCCGGGGGTGTACGGGCTGGCGCCGGGGCTGACGCTCATGCGTCTGATCGACTCGGCCGGCGGGCTGGGGCCGATCGCGATCCCCGAGCGCGTCGACGTCACCCGGATGGTGGGCAAGGACCGTCAAGCGACGATCCGGGTCAACATGCGGGCGATCGCCGAGGGCACCGAACCGGATATTTACATCAAGGCGAACGACCGGATCAACATCGGCACGAATTTCTGGGCGACGCCGCTGGCGGTGATCCGCGGCGGGTTCCGGGCGAGCTACGGGTTCGGCTTCCTGCTGGACCGGAACTTCGGCAACGACGTCTTCGGCGCCCCGCCGACCCGCGTCCAGGGCCAGTAACCCGCGAGCGGGCCCGCGCCTGACCCGATCCCGGGCGAACCGCGGGCCCCGGGCGGCGTACCAATCGCTCCGCGTCACGCCCGAACCCAGGGGAGCACTCGCCGTGCCGACATCGGTCCCGACACCGAACAACGCACAACCCGGCTCGCTCGCGGTCAATCCGTGGGCGGTCTGGGGGCCGTTGCTCCTGCTCGGGGCGGCGTATGTCGGGCTGTTCTTCCGCTGGCTGCACACGCAGCACCTGTTCAGCAGCAGCCACATGGAAGACTGGGGGCACGCCTACGTCATACCGCTCATCAGCGGGTACATGATCTGGCAGATGCGCCACGACCTCGCCAAGGCCCGCACCTCGGTCTTCTGGCCCGGGGTCGCGATCGTGCTCCTCGGCGTCTGGTGCTACTTCTTCTTCAACATGAGCCCCGCGGTGAGCAACCACATGCTTCAGGGGGCGAGCCTGGTGCTCACGGCGCTCGGGATCGCGCTGGCGATCCTCGGCCCGCGGGTGGGGCTCAAGCTCTTCCTCCCGATCGCGTTCCTGGTCTTTGCCGTCACGATCAGCGAGCGGATCATGATCCTCGTGACCTGGCAGCTCCAGCTCTTGGCGAGCCAGGGGGCGTTCGTGGCGCTCAGCGCGATCGGGGCCCTCTTCGGGTTCAGCGCGGCGGTCGAGGGCAACATCCTGACGGTCATCACCGGCTCGGGTGAGACGCACGACCTGAACGTCGCCGAGGCGTGCAGCGGGATGCGGATGGTCATCGCGTTCATCGCGCTCTCGGGTGCGGTGGCGCTGCTCGGGGCGGACCGGTGGTGGCAGCGGGTCGCGGTGCTGCTCCTGGCGGTGCCGGTGGCGCTGCTGATGAACATCGTGCGGGTCGCGGTGCTGGGGATCGCGTCGATCGTGGACGCGGACCTGGCGGCCGGCGACGCGCACAGCCTGATCGGGACGTTCCTGCTCGTGCCGGCGCTGGCCCTGTTCCTCGGGGCGGTGTGGGCGCTGAAGCGGATCGTCCGCGAGCCGGAAGCCGCCCCCGCGGGCGCGAAAAAGACCACCGGCGGCACGAAAGGAGCCAAGGCGTGATCCCGAGAGGCATGGCCAACCCGGCGGTCTGGGTGATCGCGGCGATTCTTTCGACCAGCGCGCTGGGGTTCACGTGGGTGATCAACGCGTACGGGATCCACCTGCGGAAGCTCCCGATCCAGGCCGAGGGCGGGCGCCTGGTTTCGGCGATCCCGACCGAGAGCGAGCACTGGATCCGCGTCGGGCGGGACCGGATCGAAGCGCCGGAG
This sequence comes from Phycisphaerales bacterium, assembly GCA_050485765.1. Taxonomy (GTDB): domain Bacteria; phylum Planctomycetota; class Phycisphaerae; order Phycisphaerales; family UBA1924; genus RECY01. The sequence continues at coordinate 13,132 of JBJHBZ010000022.1, forward strand.
ATCGAGAGCGAGCTCGGCACCACGAACTACCTGACGCGGACGTATGTCCGCAAGGACACCATCGGCAGCGACCGCCCGGTCACGGTCGAGGTGCACATCGCGTACTACAGCGGGCAGATCGACACGGTCCCGCACGTGCCGGAGCGGTGCTTCGTCGGCGGCGGGCTGACGATCGGCTCGGCGAGCGGGGTCTACCCGATCCCGCTGGACGATTCGGACTGGGTGGAGGACACGTCGGCCCCGGAGGGGATGGGGCGGATCGTGACCACGCGCCTCAGCAACCGCTTCAGCGACCTGCCGGGCGCGCGGGTCCGCCTCCCGGCCGACCCGCACAACCTGCGGTTCCTGGTGACGCAGTTCACCGGCCGCGGGAGCGACCCGTTCCACGTCGGGTACTTCTTCATCGCCAACGGGCGGACCGTCGCGAGCGCCGAGGGCGTGCGCACGCTGGCGTTCAATCTGACCGACGATTACGCGTATTACTGCAAGGTGCAGTTCATGAGCCCGAACGCGCGAAACCCGCGCGAGCTGGCGGAGCTCGCCGGCTCGTTCCTCGACGACATGTACGGCGAGATCGCGCGCGTGATCCCGGACTGGGTCGAGGTCCAGCTCGGGAACTACCCGCCGGACAACCCGCGACGCCGGGTCGCGTCCAACCCGTGAGCCCGTCGCCCGCCTTCGCTCAAGGACCGCTTTTGAAGATCGTGACGGTCGATCGACCGCTGTAAGGAACCCCGCTGATGGCCTCTCGCGTGAACGTGAAGTTCGTTGTCCTGCTCTCGGCCGGCCTGGTGGTCGTGTCCGGCGCCGTCGCCCTCGTCGCGTACAACGTGATGACCAAATCGGCGAGCGACCACGTCGCGCTCGGCGACCAGGCGATGAGCGAGGGGGACTACCGCCGGGCCCGCGAGTTCTACGGGCGCGCGGTGCACCGCGAGCGGACCAACATCGAATACCTCGCCAAGTGGCGGGACGCGATGGTCCAGGTCGTGCCCGAGACGCAGGTGCTCTACCAGCAGGCGTACAACGAGTATTTCGGCGCCCTGCGGCAGATGTCGATCATCTCGCGGACCAACGTCGACGCCCACCGCGCATACCTCCAGGAGCTCTACGAACGCCTGCGCCGCAGCCCGTTCAGCCAGAGCGGCTACGCGGAGCTGATCAGCGAGACCGACCAGCTCCTGGCGAACTTCCCGGAAGAGCCGGGCGCGCACGACGTGCTCCGCCGGTACTCGGTGTTTGCGCTGGCCCGCATGGCGGCTGAGGGCGCGAGCATGTCCGAAGATCAACGCGAACGCCTGCTCCGCGACGCGGAGCTCGCGCTCGCGGCGGACCCGGAGGATTCGAGCGTCGCCGTCGCGATCGCGCAGTACCGCACCGTCCGCGCCGAGTCGGCCCGCCTGCGCGGCGACGTCGAGGTTACGCGCGAACGCGACCGACTCGCCTCCGAAGCGGCCCGGCAAGCGGCGGCCCGGGCCCCGCGCGATCCGATCGCCCAGGCGGTCGCGCTCAACCACGAGCTGAGCCGGGCCCGCGCCGATGCGGTCGCAGGGCGACGCGGCGCGGACCGCGTGCGAGCGCTCAACGAGGTCGGCCTCTCGTTCCAGCCTCGGGTGGAAGCGATCGTCGAGTTGCTGACGGCGCAGGACACCGAGTCGCTCAACCCGGAGTCGTACCGGCGTGTGGCGTTGCTCGAGCGGTTCGTGCGCGAGGACGGGACCGCGCCGGCCACCACCACGGCCGTGCAACGCCTGATCGAACGCGACCCGACCAACGCCGACCTGCTGCTCTTCCTCGCCGAGCAGCAGACGCTGCAGCGTGAGTTCGAAGCGGCGCTCGCGACCCTGGAGCGGGTCACGCAGCTTCCCTCGCCCCCGGTCAGCCTGGAGGGCATGCTGCTGTTCTCACAGCGGACGGCCGCCCGCCTCCGCCAGGGCGAGCTCGCGATCCGGTGGTGGAACGACACCGATGACGCGTCGCAGCGTTCGGAGATCCTGCGCCGGGCCAAGGGCTACCGCGCGGCCGTCGGCACCGACCTGAGCGACGAGAACCCCGCGGTGCAGCTCCTGGACGCGCGGATCGCCCTCGCCGAGCAGGACCTCGCGAACGGACACCGCTTGCTGTCGGAGTACAACCGCGTCACGGGCGAGAGCGACCCGGAGGCGCTGGCGATGGAAGGGCAGGTCGCCCAACGCCGCGGGCAGCTCGGGCTGGCGCGGACGCGCCTGCAGCAGGCGGCCCAGCTCCAGCCGGGCAACGTCGGCGTGCGGATGATGCTCGTCCGCGTGCTGAGCCAGCTGGGGGACAACGACGCGGCGCTCGCGGCGGCCGAGGCGGCCCGCGAGATCGCCCCGACCGATGAGCGCGTGCTCGAACTGCTCGACGGCGTGCGCACGATGATCGGCGAACGCCAGGCGGACGACCCGGTCACCCAAGCCCTGCTCGAAGCGCAGCGCGCGCTGCAGGGGACGGCCGTCGAGCCCGGGAGCGTGACCGACGCGATCGACATCCTGGAAGCCGCGACCGCCGCCCACGGTCAGGACCTCCGCCTGGTCGCCCAGATCTGGCGCCTGCGGATGAGCCGCAACGAGCGCGACCTAGCGATCGAGACGCTCGACCGTGCCATCGCGGCCCACCCGGAGAACGCGGAGCTCCGACGCCTCCGCGAGACGACCGCGACGGAGGACCCGGTGCAGGCGGCGCTCGACCAGATCGCGGCGGCCGAGCTCTCGGCACTGGATCGCGCTCTGAACCTCTACAGCGTCTACGCCCAGGCCGGTCGGACGGAAGAGGCTCGCCGCGCGCTCGCCGACGCGCGCCAGGCCGGGCCGGACGACCCCCGTGTGATCGAGCTCTCGTTCGTCGAAGCGATGACGAGCAACCGGACCGAGGACGCCCAGCGTCTCGCCGAGCAGGCCGGGCGCCTCAACCTTGATCAGGTCAACGGGCTGACCTATCGCGCCCGCCTGGCGCTGTTCGAGGGGCGTCCGGAAGCGGCGTTGTCGCAGCTCGAGCAGGCGGTGCAGATCGTCTCGACCAACCACCGGACGTGGCTGCTGCTGGCGCAGACGCGCCGCCAGCTCGGGCAGACCGGGCCGTCGGTCGCGGCGTTCCGTCGTGCGCTGGAGATCCGCCCGAACGACCTGGGCACGCTGCTCGGCTACGTTCGCACGCTCGTGGACACGGGCAACGAGCGTGAAGCGCTCGCGGTCGCGCGTGAGAACGAGCGGTACGGGCGAGGGAGCGCGCAGTTCAACGAGTTGTGGCTGCGTCTGGAGTCGTCGGTGGGCGACCGCGCGTTCGCGGTGACCCGTCGCGAGCGCCAGGCGCAGACCCAGCCGGAGGACATCGGCAACCGGATCGAGCTCGGACGTCTCTACACGCAGACGGGGCGTGTGGAGGACGCACGCCGCGTGCTGGACGCGGTTCGCAACGAGGCGGGGCCCTCGCTCGCGCTCGCGTCGGCGCAGGCCGACTGGCACGCGGCCCAGGGCAACCTCGCCGGGGCGCGGAGCAGCTTTGTCGACTATCTGATCGACGTCGAGGACGACGCGCAGGCCGCGACGGGGTACATCACCTACGCGGACTTCCTGATCCGTCGCGGGCTCGCGGGCGAGGGCGTCGCGGTGCTCGAGGACGGGCGCTCGTTCCAGGGCGAGTCGATGGCCGTCGATCGCTACCTCGGGAGCTGGGCGGCGCGGTCCGGCGTCTACGACCTCGCGGCCCGCTCGCTGGGGCGTGTGGTCGAAGCCGGCGCCGATGACGACCGCTTCACCGTGCGCCAGACGCTCATCGAGTCGTTGATCCGCTCCGGGCGGTACGAGGACGCGGACCGGCACCTCCAGGCGATCCCGTCCCGCATCCGCCAGGGCAGCGTGACGATCCGCCTGCTGGAAGCGGAGCTGGCGCGCGGGCGTGGAGACCGGGATCGGGCGCTGCGCCTGCTCAACTCGGCCGCCGCCGACTTCCCCACCAACCCGCTGGTCTTCATCACCCGGGCCCAGGTGCTGTCGCTGAGCGAGTCGACCGTGCGCGACGCGATGGGCGACCTGGACACCGCGATCACGATCGACCCGTCGAGCTGGCAGGCGTTCCGTGCGCGTTCGGCGCTGCGGGCCCGCCTCGGTCAGATGAACGAGGCGATCGAGGACCTTCGTGCGGCCGTCCGCGTCAACCCCGGAGACGAGAACCTCCGAAACGGGCTGATCGTGGAGCTGCTGCGCCTGAACCGAGACGCCGAGGCGTTCCGCGTCGCGACCGACGCGATCGAGGCGAACCCGACCGACGTGGAGTTGATCCTGCGTCTGGGCGAGCTGTTCGCGTCGCGCGAGCTTTACGGTCGTTCGGCCCAGCTTTTTGAGATGGCGTGGGAACGGCGTCGGCAGGGCCGCGTGCTGCAGGCGTATGTGGAGAGCCTGCTGCGCCAGAGCCCGCCGGCCGGTCGGCGCGCGATCGACGTGCTGCAGAACGCGAACACCGATTTCCCGATCGCGCAGTCGGCGGGGATGCTGATGCTCCGCGGTCGGGCGGAGCTGGCGCGCCAGCGCGAGCCGGACGCGGTGCGCGACTTCAACGCGGCGTACGACCTGATCCGCGACAACCCCGGGGCACTGATGGCGTACTACGGCTCGCTCTCGGTCGCGTACCCGCGCGTCTCGGATCGCGTGGCGTATCTGCGGCAGCTCGAAGGGCGCACGCGCGAGACCGGCTGGCCCAGGCTGATGCGAGCCCGGGCCCAGATCGAGGAGTCCGGCACCCGGCGCGACGGGATGGCGACGCTGCGTCGCCTGGCGAGCGAGGGCTCGGACACGACGCTGCATCGCTCGGCGATCCTGCTCGGGGCCGAGGGGCTGTACGAGGCGGGGGCGTACGCGGAGGCGGCCGAACTGTGGCGTCTCGGGGCCGAGCGGTTCCCGGACAACTGGGAGATCCAGAACAACCTGGCGTACACGATGGTGCGTTTTCTCTCGGACCCGGAAGGGGCGTTGCCGCTGGCCCGGCGTGCGGCCGAGCTCGCGCCGGAAACGGCGTCGGTCTACGACACGCTCGGCCTCGTGCAGCGCGAGCTTGGGGATCTAGAGGAGGCGGAGCGAACGTTCCGGCGCGGATTGTCGCTGAGTTCGACCGCCGACGTGGCGGCAACGGCGATCCGGGTGCATCTTGCGGGCGTACGTCTGCGGCAGGGCGACCGCGCCGAGGCGGCGATCCTGCTGGATGAAGCCGAGCGACTGATGGAGATCAACGAGGCGGCCAGAACGTCCTATAAGGGTGAAGTGGACGCGCTCCGGGCCGAACTGGACTCAGAATAAGGCGAGAACCGACCGATCACGACCGAGCGTCGCGGGTCGACCCGCGACGAGTCGGCCGCAACGATGAACACCCGCGCCCCGGACCGGGGTGCTCCGAGACCCGCGCCGGACCGAACGCCGACAAGGACCCGACATGACCACCGCTCCCCCGCCACGCCCGCCCGTCACCTCGCCCCGCCCGCCCGCGCCCGGGCCCTCGGCGGGCGCGGGCCTGCAGGTGACCATCGACCCGGTTCGCCTGGCGAAGAAGTACATGTGGGTGCTGGTCGGCGCGGTGGTTGCTGGCGCGGTGCTTGGCGTTGCGGCCCACCTTGTTCTTGGTCGTCTTGCCCCGAGTTGGCGATCCGTGGTGATCTTCCAGGCTGCCGCACCCACTACGGCCGTCGACACACCGGTCGGCACAAACACGGGCAACAAGGATGAACTCGAGCGGTTCATGCAGACGCAGAGCCAGGTGATGACCAGTCCCCGCGTGCTGGAGCGTGTCGCACGCAACCCGCGCGTGCTCAGCGAGGCGCCGACCTGGAGCGGACAGTTCATCGCGAGCGACGGCAACATCGACGTCCGAACCGCGACGCAAGAGCTCAGCAGGATCGTCCGTGCCGCCCCCCTCCGGGGTACCGAATTCATCCAGCTCTCCGTCAGCTACCGGGATCCCGCCGAAGCGACCGCGCTCGTGGGGCTGGTCCGGGGCTCGTACACCAGCACCTTCCGCGAAACAGCGACCGCTTCACGAGGCGACCAGCATCGCCAGCTCCAACGCCTGATCAACGACGGGCGGACCCAACTCCGCACGCTGCAGAGCCAACGCGATCAGTTGATGGTCGATGAGGACATCGGCACGCTCGATACCCGCGCCAGCGAGAGCCAGCAAGAACTTGAGAAGATCGTGATCAGCCTCGCCGAAATCCGGCTCAGCCTCGACGCGCTCGAGAGCCAGCTCGGCACGTTTGAAGAACAGCTCCGCGCCCCGGGTGGCGTGACCTACAGCGACTCGCTGATCGAGAACCTGGGACGCGACCCGGAAATCCGCAACCTCCAGCAGCGCATCGACGGGCTCAAGCAGACGATCACCGCCACCCGCATGCGCGGCATCGCCGAGCATCACCGGGACATGCTCACTCTCCAGTCCCAACTCTCAGCAGCTGAGGACATGCTCGCGAGCACCAAAGAGCGTCGACTCCGTGCCGCCTTTGATGCACAGATCGACGGCACCCGTTCCGGGCTCCGCCAGCTCCGAGCCCAGGAAACCGAACTGCTCGACCGTCGCGACGGCGTCCAGCGGCGCAATAACGATCTCACCCGAATCATCCGCCAGATCGCCGACCTCGATGCCGAGATCCAGCGTACCCGGGACACGATCATGGCCCGCGAAGCGAGCCTCTCCGATCTCGAAGCACTCGGCGCCGCCCAGTTCGCCGACCGCATCCAGGTCTTCCAGCAGGAGCGGATTCCCGATGTCCGCGCCTTCCCTCGCTTGAGTGTCATCGGGATCATGAGCGTGGTTCTCGTCGTGGGCCTGACCGCCGGCTTGATCGTGCTCCGCGAGGTGCTCGACCAGCGCGTCAAGAGCGCCAGCGACGTCACGCTCATTCCGCGGGCGAAGGTCGTCGGGGTCATCCCGGACGCGTCGGAGGACCCCTCGGCGCCCAAGAACATCGCGACGGTCTTCCGCGATCAGCCGCGGGGTGTTCTGGCCGAGAGCTTCCGTCAGGCGCGCGGGCCGCTCATCAAGCGGATGCGCCAGGCCGGTCACAAGACGCTGCTGGTGGTCCCGGGGATGCCCGAGTCCGGCGGGAGCACGGTCGCGAGCAACCTGGCGTTGACCTTCGCCGCGAGCGATCACAAGGTGCTGCTGATCGACGCCAACATGCGTCGCCCGTCGCTGCACCGGGTCTTTGAGCGTGCCGATCACCCGGGTCTGGCCGACGTGCTCGCCGGGCAGGCGACGCTCGACGCCGCCGCCCAGACCACCCCGGACGAGAACCTGCACCTGCTCGCGTGCGGGCAGGACAAGCTCCGCGTCTTTGAGCGCCTCGGCACGCAGGCGATGCGCGACCTGCTCACCGATGCACGGAGCAAGTACGACATCGTGCTGATCGACGTCGCCCCGGCGGTTGTCAGTGGCGACGCCGGCGCACTCAGCAACCTGTGCGACGCCTCCCTGCTCGTCGTCCGCGCCTTGAGCGAGAAGCGCGGGCTCGTCGCACGCCTGTGCAACGAGCTCAACGAGAGCCAGGGCGAGTTCCTCGGCGTACTCGTCAACGGCGTCCGCTCGGCCGCCGGCGGATACCTCAAGCGCAACATCCAAGCGACCCACAAGTACCACGCCGCCGAGAGCTGAGCACACACCAACATGCACCCCGCCCCGCTCGCCGGGGCGGGGCGGGATCGAGCCTTCTCCGCCATGCCCCACGGCGCTTCTTCCAACCACGCCGACGCGCCGCGGCGCACGCTCCTCACCGGCGGCGCGGGCTTCATCGGGAGCCACCTCGCCGAGCGGCTCCTCGCCCGCGGCGACCGCCTCACCGTCGTCGATGACCTCTCCACGGGTCGTCGCGAGAACCTGCCCGAGCACCCGCGTCTGACCTTCATCCACGCCGACCTCGGCGCCACGCTCCGCGCGCTCGATCAGACCAACGAGCGACGCCCAGACGAAGCCGACAACTTCGACGAGGTCTACCACCTCGCGGCGGCCGTCGGCGTCGGGCTCGTGATGGACGACCCGGCCCGGGCGATCGAGATCAACGTCGGGCAGACCGCCGAGCTCTTCCGCTACGCCGCCCGACAGACCGAACGCACGGGCGAGCCCGTCCCCGTCCTCGTCGCCAGCAGCAGCGAGGTCTACGGCAAGCCCGATCGCGAGCGGTTTTCCGAGGATGACGACGTCGTCTACGGCCCCACCACCGTCGCCCGATGGTCGTACGCCGCCGCCAAGGCGCTCGATGAGCACCTCGCCCTCGCCCACCACGCGGCGGGGCGCGTGAGCGCGGTCGTCGCACGCCTGTTCAACACCGTCGGCCCGCGACAGCTCGGGGCGTACGGCATGGTCCTCCCCCGCTTCGTGCAGGCGGCGCTGCGAAACGAGCCGCTCCGTGTCTTCGGCGACGGCACGCAGTCCCGCTGCTTCTGCGACGTGCGCGACGTCGCCGACGCCCTGCCGAGCCTGCTCGCCGAGCCCGCGGCCCGCGGGCGGGTGTTCAACCTCGGGCGCGACGAGCCGATCACGATCCGCAAGCTCGCGGAGCTGGTGATCGACGAGCTGGGTTCGGGCTCGCGCATCGAACTGGTGCCGTACGACCGGGCGTACCCGCCCGGTTTCGAGGATCTTCACCGTCGCCGACCGGATCTCTCGCGCATCATGAGCACCATCGGGTTCCGCCCGACGCGTACGCTCCAGCAGACCGTGCAGGACCTCGCGTCGGAGCTTCGTGCGCCGGCGGGCGCCCCGCGCGGCGCGACGGAGCCGATGGCAAGATGAGCCAAGACCCAAAGCCGTGACCACGATGACGCCGTTCCCGTCCATCCCGACCGACCCCGAAGCCGCGGCTCTGGCTGATCGCGCCCACGCCCTGGCGGCGGAACTGGCGAAGCTGGAGCACTCGGCCTCGGCGCTGGCACGGTCGGCGGCAGAGGTCGCCGGCACGCGCAGCCCCGCCGTCGCCGCCGGGCTCGATCGGCTGGACATCTTCCACGGCTACTTCTGGATCGTCGTCATCAGCTTCCTCGTCACGCTCTGCGCCACCCCCATCATGCGCCGCCTGGCGATCGCCAACGGCGTCGTCGACCACCCCTCCGACCCGCGCAAGGTCCACCGCATCCCCGTCGCCTACCTCGGCGGCGTCGCGGTCTTCCTCGGGCTGCTCGCCGGCATCCTCTACTCCTACGTCGCCACCGCGCAGGGGTCGCTGCTCGATTTCCACCCCACGAATCACCTCAACGAGAACTTCATCCACGCACCCGTCCCGCTCTCGATCCTCCTCGGGCTGACCATCATCATGCTCGTCGGGCTGCTCGACGACGTTGTCGGCATCCCGCCCTGGCAGAAGGTCGGCGGGCAGCTCTTCGCCGCAGCGGCCCTCGCCTACGACGACGTCGGCGTCAAGGTCGCCTCCGGCGTCGTCCTCCCCGTCGCCAACGCCCTTGGGATCGACACCGTCACCATCAACGACGTCCAGACGATCGGCTTCGCGATCCACTGGCCCGACTTCGTGCCGCTGGTCGGCGGCGGCGCCCTCTTCATCGACGTCCTCTACTGGATCGGCACCGGCATCATCGCCGTTTTCGTCCTCGGCGCCTGCAACGCCAGCAACCTCATCGACGGGCTTGACGGGCTCCTCTCCGGCACCACGGCGATCGCCGCCGCCGGGCTGCTCGTCATCGCACTCGGATTGGCCGTGATCGACGACGGCCCTCGCGACGCCCAGCGCATCGTCCTCTGCCTCGCCCTCCTCGGCGCCTGCCTCGGGTTCCTCCCCCACAACTTTAACCCAGCCACCATCTTCCTCGGTGACTGCGGGAGCCTCCTCCTCGGCTTCACCACCATCGTCATCATCCTGACCCTCGGCGACACCGGCAAGACCTTCCTCGTCGCCGCCGGGCTGTTCATCTACGCCATCCCCATCATCGACACCGTGCTCGCGATCGTCCGGCGCAAGCTCAGCGGCAAGTCCATCTCCGACGCCGACGACCAGCACCTCCACCACATGCTCAAGCGGTCCCTCGGCGTCAAGGGCGCCGTCCTCACGCTCTACGGCATCGGCATCGGGTGTGCCGTCATCGGCGTCGCGATGACCTACGGGCGGGCCCGCGTCGCCTACGCGATCGCGCTGATCTTCGCCTCGTTCATCGTCGTCACCGCCATCAAGATCGCCCGGCGAGCCGCGATCGAGGAGCACGCCCGGGACGCGATCGCCGCACGCCTCGCGATGAAGCACGCCGAGCCCGACGCGAAAGCAAACGCCGCTCCCCGCCCGCGACCCAAGCCCACGCCGAAGCCGGCGCCCGCGGGCACGAGCGACCCCCGCTGACCGAGCCCAAAATCGCGATCCAACGCCCGCCCCGGCTCAGATCGACCGCAGCTTGTTCAGCCCGTTCAAAGCCGCGACCTTGTAGCACTCGGCCAGCGTCGGGTAGTTGAACACCACGTTGACGAAGTACTCCACCGTCGCCTTGAACGCCATCGCGCACTGCCCGATGTGGATCAGCTCCGTCGCGCCCGTGCCGATCACGTGGACGCCCAGAATGTGGCGCGTCTCCTGGTGGATCAGCAGCTTCAGCATCCCCATCTCGTCGCCCAGCAGCTGCCCGCGCGCGATCTCCCGGTACTGCGCTACCCCCGCCTCGAACGGCACGCCCTCGCTCGTCAGACGCTCCTCCGTCCACCCCACCATCGAGATCTCCGGCACGGCGTAGATCCCGTACGGCAGCAGCTCGTCGAAGTGCTCGACCGGCTCGCCGAACATGTGCAGCGCGGCCGCACGCCCCTGCTCCATGCTCGTGCTCGCCAGCGCCGGGAACCCGATCACGTCGCCGGCCGCGTAAATATGCTCGGCCTCGGTCTGGTAAAACTCGTTGACCGTGATCCGCCCGCGCTTGTCCGCCGAGACGCCCGCCGCCTCCAGCCCCAGCCCCTCGGTCGAGCCCTGGCGCCCCACCGCGTACAGCAGGCAGTCCGCCCGGAGCGTCTTGCCGCTCTCCAGCTCCGCCTCGACCATCGTGTCATTGAAGCTCCGCGCCCCCGACGGCGGGTCGATCGTCCGGATGCTCACCACCTTCTCGCCCAGGCGCAGCGTCATCCCCGCCTGGCGCAGGTGGTACTGCAACGCCTCGGTGATCTCCGAATCCAGGAACTCCAGCACGCGGCTGCGCCCCTCGATCAGCGTCACACGCACGCCCAGCGCCTGCAGCATCGACGCGTACTCGGTCCCGATCACGCCCCCGCCCACCACGATCATCGAATGCGGGAGGTACGGCAGGTCGATGATCTCGTCGCTCGTGATGATGTTCTCTGCATCAAACGGGATGTTCGACGGACGCGCCGGGCACGTGCCGACCGCGATCAGGAAGCGGTCGGCCGTCAACGTGTTGCGGCTCGTCTGCCCGCTCACCTGCACCCGCTTGGGCTCGACGAACGTCCCCTGCCCGTAGAAGACCTCGACGCCGTTGGAGCGGAAGTGCTTCTCGACCAGTGCGATCTCGCCTTGGATGACCTTGTGGCACGACGCGACGAGTTTCTGCAACCGCCCGTCCCGCGTGCCGGCCATGCGGGCGGTGAAGTCCGAAGCCGTCGGCATCGCCGACTCTTTGCCCGTGAGCTTCAGGATCGCCTCGCGGAGGGCCTTGCTGGGGATCGTCCCGGTGTTGATCGCGACCCCGCCGAGGAACTCGCGTTGCTCCACCACCGCCACGCTCTTGCCGAGCTTGGCGGCCTGGATCGCCGCCCGCTGCCCCGCCGGCCCGCTCCCGATCACGCAAAGGTCGAAGTGTCGCAAGCCGATCCGCCTCCCTGCCGACGACCGCGCCGACGCACACACTATCGGCCCGCCACTGCCCCGAGGTTTGACGCTCCCGACCGCGGCAACGCCCCCAGCCTCCGCTAGCATACCGCCCGCACATCAGAGGAGCCCCCATGCCCCCCGCCAGCGACGATTTCCTCCAGAGCCAGACCCCGCCCATCCCGCGCAAATCCAGCGCCGAAACACGACAGGCCTTCATCGACTTCTTCCGCGCCAAGGGCGGCGACACGCCCAACGCCAAAGCCCCCGACCGCCCCGGGCACCTGTTCGTCCCCTCCAGCCCGGCCGTCCCCCACGACGACCCCACGCTCCTGTTCACCAACGCGGGCATGAACCAGTTCAAAAAGTGCTTCCTCGGGCAGGTCGAGCCCGGGTCGCCCCTCGCCGAGGTCGAAGCCGTCGGGCGGGCCGTCAACACCCAGAAGTGCATCCGCGCCGGCGGCAAGCACAACGACCTCGAAGACGTCGGACGCGACACCTACCACCACACCTTCTTCGAGATGCTCGGCAACTGGTCCTTCGGCGACTACTTCAAAACCGAAGCCATCGCCTGGGCCTGGGAGTTCCTCACCGAGGTCTGCCACCTCCCCGCCGACCGCCTCTACGCCACCTATTTCGAGGGGGACCCGAACGCCGGGCTCGAGCCCGACCACGAGGCCCGCGACCTCTGGCTCCGCCACCTCCCCCCGGAGCGCGTCCTCCCCGGCAACGCGAAGGACAACTTCTGGGAGATGGGCGACACCGGCCCCTGCGGCCCGTGCTCCGAGCTCCACTTCGACCGCATCGGCGGGCGCAACGCCTCCCGACTGGTCAACGCCGACGACCCGGACGTCATCGAGATCTGGAACCTCGTCTTCATCCAGTTCGACCGCCAGCCCGACGCCTCGCTCCGCCCGCTCCCCGCCAAGCACGTCGACACCGGCATGGGGCTGGAACGCCTCGTCTCGATCCTCCAGAACGTCCGCAGCAACTACGACACGGACCTGTTCGCCCCGCTCTTTGCCGAGATCGAGCGGCGCACCGGCGCGCGCCCCTACCGCGGCAAGCTCGGCGCCGAGGACGCCGACGGCGTCGACACCGCCTACCGCGTCTTGGCCGACCACGCCCGCACGCTGACGATCGCGATCGCCGACGGCGCGGTGCCGAGCAACGAGGGGCGCGGCTACGTCCTCCGCCGCATCCTCCGCCGGGCCGTCCGCTACGGGCGACAGATGCTGGGCGCGAAGACCGGCATGTTCGCCGAGCTCGTCCCCGTCGTCGTCGAGCACATGGGCGAGGCCTTCCCGGAACTCAAGCAGAACGCCCCGCACGTCCAGGCGATCGTGCGCGAAGAGGAAGAGAGCTTCGGGCGCACACTCGACCGCGGCATCAAGCTCTTCGATGAGATCGCCGGATCCACCGAGCAACGCACCGTCTCCGGCGAGGATGCCTTCAAGCTCTACGACACCTTCGGCTTCCCGCTCGACCTCACCCAGCTCATGGCCGAGGAACGCGAGCTCCGCGTCGACGTCGAGGGCTACGAGCGCTGCATGGCGGAGCAGAAAGAGCGCAGCCGCGCCGGCGGCAAGGAAGAGAGCGAACGCTCGCTCACGCTCGACGCCGAGGCGACGGCCCGGCTCAAGCACATGAAGATCGAGCCCACCGACGACACGCACAAGTTCCACGGACGCGACCTCCGCGCCCGTGTCCGCGCCATCTGGAACGGGCACAACTTCGACGAGCACGCCAGCGCCAGCGGCATCCAGCGCGTCGGCGTCATCCTCGACAAGACCAACCACTACGCCGAGATGGGCGGGCAGGCCGCCGACCACGGACGCCTCATGGTCACCCGCGACCACCGCGCCGCCGACGACTCCCTCGAGGGCGGGGAGTTCCGCGTCGAGGAGGTCAAGAGCTTCGCCGGCTACGTCCTGCACATCGGGCGCGTCGTCCGGGGCGAGCTCCGCGTCGGCGACGACGTCCACGCCCACGTCGACAACAAGCGGCGCAACCCCATCCAGGCGAACCACACCGCGACCCACCTGCTCAACCACGCCCTCCGCGCCGTCCTCGGCGAGCACGTCGAGCAGAAGGGCTCCCTGGTCGATCCGGACCGCCTGCGGTTCGACTTTTCCCACAACGGCCCGATGAGCGACGAGCAAGCCGCCAAGGCCGAGGCCCGCGTGAAGCAGCAGATCGCCGCCGAACTGACGGTCTACGCCGAGCTCGCGCCGCTGGAAGAAGCCAAGCGCATCCACGGGCTCCGCGCCGTCTTCGGCGAGGCCTATCCCAACCCCGTCCGCGTGGTCAGCATCGGGCAGCCCGTCGCCGACCTACTGAAAGATCCCGCCTCCACCGCGTGGGGCGAGCTGAGCATCGAGTTCTGCGGCGGGACGCACCTGACCACCACCCGCGAGGCCGGCGCCTTCGCCCTGCTCAGCGAGACCGGCATCGCCAAGGGCGTGCGCCGCGTGGAAGCGGTCACGGGCGTCGCGGCTCAGGCGGCGATCCAGGCCGCCGACGGGCTCGACCAACGCCTCACCCAGGCCGAGGCGCTTGAAGGCGACGCCCTGGTCGAAGAAGCCGGCGCGATCGCGAGCGAGCTCGACGCGCTGACGCTGCCCCTCCCCCGTCGGACGGCCCTGAAGCAGCGCCTCGCCGCCCTGCAGGAGCGCGTCAAGCGGGCACAGAAAGAACGAGGTAAGGCGGCGCGGGCCGAAGCCGTCCGCATGGCCCAGCACCTCGCCGAGTCCGCCGCCAGCGCGATGGAACCGGTCGTGGTCGGCTCGCTCGATGTGGGCGGCGACCGCGAGGCGCTGCAAGCCGCCGCCAAGACGATCCAGGACCGCTGCCCGGACGCGGGCGTCCTGCTCCTGAGCCCCGAGCCCGAGGGCGGGAAGGTGACGGTCGTCGCGAGCGTCCCCCCGGCGCTGGTGCAGCGCGGGCTCAAGGCCGGGGACTGGGTCCGCGAGACGGCCGGGGTCATGGGCGGCAAGGGCGGCGGACGCCCCGAGGCCGCCCAGGGCGCGGGCAACGACCCGACCAGGCTCAGCGAAGCCGCCAAGCGGGCCCGGGCCTTCGCTTACGAAAAGCTCGGCAAGTAACCAGCCCGCAGGACTCTCCCCGTGGCACGGGCATCCCGCCCGTGCGCCTCCCGATCCACCCCAACGGCATACCCCTCGCTCGGCCCGGGTTGGAGCGCTCGATGACCGATCCGAAACCAAGGCCGTCGCACGAGATACCGGAATCCCTCCGCGGCCCCGCCCCCGAGATCCGTGGCCCCCTCTCCGACGCCCGGCGACGACAGCTCGAACGCGACCAACGCCAAACCGCCCAGCGCGGCGTCAACAACGAGCTCTGGCAGCAGCTCGTCCGCATGGCGATCATCGGGAGCAACTTCGCCTTCACCGTCCTCGGCGGGGCCCTCATCGGCATCGGCATCGACTGGCTCGCCGGCACCGGGCCCCTCTTTCTGCTCGTCTTCGCCGGCGTCGGCCTGATCTCCGGCGGGTGGGGCTTCATCCGGCAAGCGAGCGCCATGACCAAGCCCAAGCCCAAGAACCTCAGACCCGGCCCCACACCCGGCACCCCGCGGGCTCAGGACGACAAGCCCGAATAGGGCACCCCACCAAATCGATCGCCCGAACCGGGGCTCGACCGCAAAATCCCCGCTGCGGGTCGTGGTCGACCCGAGGCGCGACCCCTATATTCCGATCCCGCTCGCCGGGGGTTTCCGAACGCGGCGCTGTTCGGGGCCTTGTCGCCCCTCCCGGCCTCGCACGTCTCCCGAAACCGGCTCGCACCCTCGTCCTCACCGCACGCCGACGCCCTCGGCGGATTCTCGGAGCGATCGTGCCCCACTCGGCCCCGCCCCAGACCATGGACCCGCAAGCCGCCGGAACACCGGTGCGCCTGCCCGTGGGCCCCTGGGCCGTGCTGACCGCGGGCTCGGCGATCGTCGGCGGCGGGTTCGTCCTCGGGCTCGCCCCACCCGGCGCGCACTGGGACGCCGCGTTCGGCGTGCTCGCCGTCCTCTTTGTCATCGTCCTGGAAGCCCCGGCATTCGGCGTCATCGCCTCCCGGATCCGCTCCATCGCCGCAGCCGCCCCACTCCTGGTCATGCTCAGCAGCACCCGTCTGCTCCTCTCGGTCGCCGTCGCCTTCGCGATCGCCTCCCTGCGGGAGATCGACGGGCTGACGTTCTGGATCGGGTTCATGGCGGCGGCGTTCGGCAGCCTCATCGGCGAGACCGCCGCCTCCATCGCCGCCCTCCGACGAGCCCAGGACGAGCACGACGCTCAGCACTCGCACACCACCCCCCATGGGACGGAGCTCTAAGCCGTGATGACCGGATCGATCATCCCCGGGTTCATGACGCCCCCGCTGGTGCTCGCGGCCGACAACCCCGTCGACCACGTCGTCAACCACTCCTGGTGGGTGACCGAAGGCGGGTGGTGGATCTGGTCGGCCCAGCAGTCGACGCTCGTCCTCGCCGGGATCCTCACCGTCGTCATCGGGCTCTGGCTCGCCAAGCACGTCCAGACCGGCCCGGAAAGCCAGGGGCACGGGCGATACGTTACCCGCAACCCCTTCGCCCACATGATCGAGTTCATCGCCGAGTACCTGCGGACCGAGATCGTCCGCCCCATGCTCGGCGACCGCACCAACCGCTTCATGCCCTTCCTCTGGACGCTCTTTTTCTTCATCCTCGTCAACAACATGCTCGGGCTCATCCCCGTCCTTGACCTGATGTACCTGCTCAACGCGGGCGCGACCGGCGAGGCGACGTGGAAGTACGAGCACCGCGCCCCCATCGGCGGGACCGCGACGCAGAACCTGTTCGTGACCGCCGTCCTCGCCCTGTTCAGCATGGTGGTCATCAACGCCGCCGGCCTGAAAGAGCTGGGCGTCAAGGGCTACCTGCAGCACCTGACGGCCGGCTCGCCGGTCTACGTCTGGCCGATCATGATCCCGATCGAGATCCTCGGGACGTTCATCAAGCCGGTCGCGCTGGCGCTGCGTTTGTTCGCGAACATGACGGCCGGGCACACGCTGCTCGCGACGCTGTTCATGTTCGTCGGGATGGCGATGCACGCGCCGTTCATCCTCGGCGCGGGGATCACCGTCGCCTCGGTGCTGGGCGCGATCGCGATCTACTTCCTGGAAATCTTCGTCGGGTTCCTGCAGGCGTTCGTGTTCATGTTCCTGACGGCGGTGTTCATCAGCCTGCTGAGCCACCACCACGACGCGCACGAGCACGACGAGCACGGGCACGGGCCCGAGCACAGCACCGAAGACGTGGACGTGTACGGGCGCGAGGTCGCGCACGTGTAAAGGATCAAGCACGCCCGCGACCCGGGGCCGCGACCGGGTCACGAGCGATTTCAAGGTTCGCCTGGGGATTCGGCCTCCGGCGATCGTCACCACCCGCGGCTTCGGTCAGGCACGCGCCCGACGGCGCACGCCGCACACCAGGGAAAACGGGTTCCAAGCCATGAAGAAGACTGTTCGCAACGTCGTTCTCGCCGCCGGCACGCTCGCCCTCCTCGGCCCGGCTGTCGCCAGCGCCCAGGTCTCGGACGTCGAGGTCGCCGCCGCCATGAACAACAACCTCGGCCGCGGGCTCGCCGCGATCGGCGCCGGCATCGCCGTCGTCGGTGGCGCCCTGGGCATCGGCATGATCGGCAAGGCGGCCAACGAGTCCATCGCCCGCCAGCCCGAGGCCGCCGGTCCCATCGGCACCAACATGATCCTCACCGCCGCCCTCGTCGAAGGCGCCACGCTCTTCGCCGTCGTCGTCGGCCTGCTCGCCGCCCTCTAATCCGACGCGAGTGAACAACGCCAATCCCCGCGGGCGGGCCTCACCGCCCGTCCGCGGCTTCACGCCCCGCCCTCGCGGGGCGCGCGTGACACCATCCCACGCCCCGTGCCGATCCCTCGGCCCCGGGCGACCACGACCGCGTGACCGCACACGGAGCCGACCCATGCGTCGACACACGCCCGCCCTTGCCGCCGCCCTCCTCGCCTGCCTCGCCGCACCGGCCCTCGCCGCCGAAGACGTCGGACCCATCCCGACTTTCGCCCAGGGCCTCATCCCGGCGTTGACGGCGGTCATCGTCTTCTCCATCGTCCTGATCATGCTCGGCACGCTGGTCTGGCCCAAGATCATGAAGGGCCTGAACGACCGCGCCGACAAGATCGAGCAGGAGATCAAGGCCGCCGAGGACGCCCGCAAGCAGGCGAAGGACGCCCTGGCGCAGTACGAGCAGTCGCTCGCCGAGGCCCGGGCCGAGGCCAAGGGCATGCTGGAGCAGGCCCGCGCCGAGCAGACCAAATTCGCCGCCGAGCTCAAGGCGAAGAACGAGGCCGAGCTCAGCGCGATGCGCGAACGGGCGCTGCACGAGATCAACCAGGCCCGCAAGGCCGCCGTCGCGGACATCTACCAGGAGGCCGCCCAGCTCGCGACGGCGATGGCGGGCAAGATCCTGGGTCGCGAGCTCAACGCGTCCGACCAGCAGCAGCTCGTCGAGGAGAGCCTCCGCGAGCTGAGCGCCCGGAACAACTGACCCCGCCCGCGTTCTCGCTACGATCCCTGTCCGCCCCGCCTGTCCCGCAGGAGCCCGCCCGATGCCGCTGACCGAAGGCCCCGCCGATGCCGTCGCGAACGCCTACGCCCAGGCGCTGTTCGAGCTCGCGCAGACCGCCGGCGGTCGCGATCGTGCCGAGGGCGTGCTCGGGCAGCTCGAAGACATCCTCGAGATGGCCCGCCAGGACCCCCGTTTCGGCGAGTTTCTGTCCAGCCGCCTGATCCCGACCGAGCGTCGCGCCCCGGCGCTCGAAGCCATCCTGAAAGGCCGCGTCGACGACCTGACCTACCGCTTCCTGCAGGTCCTCAACGCCAAGGGTCGCCTCGGGCACCTCGGGCCGATCACCGCCGCGTTCGACGCCCTCGTGCAACAGGCCTTCGGGCGCGTCGAGGTCGACGTGACCACCGCCGAGCCGATCAGCCCCGAGCTCCTCGAGCGCATCCGCTCGCACCTCGCCGAGCAGCTCGGCAAGGACCCGATCCTGCACCCCTACACCGACCCCTCGATCCTCGGCGGCGTCCGCCTCCGCATCGGCGACCAGCTCGTCGACGGCTCGCTCGCCTCCCGCCTCCGCCAGCTCAAGAACAAGCTCGACAGCGACGGCATGAGCCGCGTCCGCGCCAAAGCCGCGAACCTGATCGAGGGCGCGACCGACCACCACGCCTGACCTGAAGCCCCCGCCCCTCGGCAACGGACCACGTCCGTCTTCTCGCACCCGTGCTCGCCCGCACGGGTGTTTTTGCATCCGCACCGACGCTTTTCGTGCGCACGCGGGCGGGCGGAGCACGGGGCGTCCGGCGCAGGCCGATCACCTATCATCTCGCGGGTGCAAGATTTTTGCGATCTTGTGCGTTGAGATCGGGTGCGTTGAGGCCCGCGTTGAGATCAGGGAGAAACCGATGCCGAAGAAGACCATCCAGTCCGTCGACGTCGCCGGGAAGCGCGTGCTGATCCGCGTGGATTTCAACGTCCCGATGGACGGCTCGCGCATCACCGACAACCGGCGCATCCAGGCCGCCCTCCCGACGATCCGCAGCGTCATCGACCGCGGGGGCAAGGCGATCCTCATGAGCCACCTTGGGCGTCCCGAAGGCGTCGGGCACGAGGCGGCGTTCAGCCTCAAGCCCGTCGCCGATCGCCTGGGCGAGATCCTGGGCAAGCCCGTCGCGTTCCCGGGTCAGGAGCCGGGCGACGAGGCGACCGGCGCCGCGGTCGACAAGATGCAAAACGCCGACGTGCTGCTGATGGAGAACCTGCGCTTCGCCAAGGGCGAGAAGAAGGGCGACGCCCACTTCGCCGCACGCCTGGCGTCGATGGGCGACGCCTACTGCAACGACGCCTTCGGCACCTGCCACCGCGCCGACGCGAGCATGGTCGCCCTCCCTCGCGCGATGCAGGGCAAGCCCAGAGCCGTCGGCTTCCTCGTCGAGCGCGAGATCCAGTTCCTCTCCGACACGCTCGCCAAGCCCGCTCACCCGTTCACCGTCGTCCTCGGCGGGGCGAAGGTCAGCGACAAGCTCCCCGCGATCGAGCACCTGCTTCCGAAGGCCGACTCCATCCTCGTCGGCGGCGCGATGGCGTACACGTTCCTTGCGGCTCTGGGCAAGAACGTCGGCGACAGCCGCGTCGAGAAGGACCACATGCCCAGCGCCAAGCGGATCATCGATCAGGCCGCCAACGCCAAGACCGACCTGCACCTCCCGCAGGACCACGTCGCCTGCACGCAGTTCAGCGCCTCGGGCGAGATCAAGGTCTTTGAGGAGACGATCCCGGAAGGGTTCATGGGGCTGGACATCGGGCCCAAGACCCAGAGCGCATACGCCGAGGTGATCCGCGCCTCCAAGACCATCGTCTGGAACGGGCCGATGGGCGTCTTCGAGATGGCGCCCTACCGCATCGGCACGCAGCAGGTCGCCCAGGCGATCGCCGAAGCGACTGACCACGGGGCGGTCTCCATCGTGGGCGGGGGCGACTCGGCGGCGACGGTCGAGAAGTTCGGGCTCGCGGGCCGCATGTCCCACGTCTCCACCGGCGGCGGCGCGAGCCTGGAGATGCTCGAGGGCAAAGCCTTCGAAGCCCTGAGCCAGATCGACGACGCCTGAGCCTTTCCACGCCGTGGCACGGGCGTCCCCCCCGTGCGCCGTCTGACGCGCCCCCGCCATCAACCATCGAGAGCGCCCCGCGTGCCGACCCATGATCCTGCGAAGCCGCGATCGATCCGCCGGGACGTAGCGTGGCTCGTCCTGCTCTGCCTGCCGACGTACTTCTACGGGCTGGCGAACCACGGGCTGACCAACTGGCAGGAGTCGGTCCGCTGCCTGGTCGCGCAGGAGATGGCCGCCCGCGGCGAGTGGATCGTCCCGACCGTCGCGGGCGAGACGTACCTCGCCAAGCCCCCGCTGATCTACTGGTGCCAGCTCGCGATCGCGCGGGTGACCGGGAGTGAGCCGGACGTCTTCCACCTGCGCCTCACCGTGGCGCTCGCCGCGACGCTCGGCGTCGTGCTGACGTACCTCACCGCCCGCTCGCTCCTGCTCGGCCCGCGCCCGCACGACGACCCGCAGACCGCGAGCACCGCTCGACGGGGCGCGTGGTGGAGCGCCCTCTTCCTCGCAACCGGCATTCTCTACGTCCGCTCCGGGCGGATCGGCGAGCTGGACATCCTGCTCGTGCCCTCGGTGGTGATGGGCGTCTGGGGCGTCTGGATCGCGTGGCGGGCCCACCTCGAAGGAGCAAGGCGCACCCACCTGCCCGGGGTCGCGCTCGCGACGCTTGGGGCGACGCTCGCGGCTCTCGCGAAAGGCCCGCCGGGCGTCATGGTCCTCGCTCTTGCCGCCTACGGCGGGATCGTGCTGCACGCGTGCGCCAACGCGACGGGCGAGCCGCACCGGGCACGCCCCGGATGGGTGCGCCCTGTCCGTCTGGCGGTCGGCGTCGTGGCGGGGCTCGTCGTCGCCTGGCTCACGCTCCCGGACGCGTTGGGCGAGAGGGACGCCGACTCGTGGATCGGGCTGGCGCTGCTCAGCGCGGGGGCGGGCGCGATCGCGTGGGTGTTCGCCGGGCTGATCGCGCCGAGCGCGGGCGTGCGCACGTTCAAGGCGATGGCCAAGACGCACCCCGTCGCGGTGCTGCTGATCCCGTTCGGGGTCGTGTGGCTCTGGGGTCAGGGCGTGGCGGCCCGTGTCGGGCGCGAAGCCGTCGACATGGCTGTCCGCACCGAAGCGGGCGAGAACCTCGAGCTGCTCGACACCGACAGCCCGATCAACAACCTCGAAGCCGCGGCGTTCGGCGTCGGGCTCGGCTCGATCGCCTGCATCATCGCGATCATCTGGCTGCTCAAGGATCGCCCCCGCTTCCGCCCGGGGTGGTGGATCGTGCTCGCGTGGGTCGCGCTCGGGTTCGCGGCGTTCTGCTACCTGAGCAAGGGCGTGCCGCGGTATCTCACGCCGGTCTGGCCGGGCATCGCGATGCTCGGCGGGCTCTGGTTCGCGCACTTCCTGGGCGAGCTTCAGCCCAAGCCCGCACGCCTGGCGCGCACGATCGCGTACGTCGCCGTCCTCGCGCTCGCGATCGGGCAGGGCGTGTTCTACGGGTATGCGCGCGAGGCCTTCCAGCGCGACCGCTCGCCGCGGGACCTGGTGCGGGAGCTTCTCCGCCCCGAACTCGGGGTCGAGGCGCGCGAGCTCGGCGTCTACGACCTCTGGTCGCCGGCCGTCGACTTTTACGCCGGGCGCACCGTCGAGCGGTGGGACGGCGTCGAGCCGGACGCGGACATCCCCGGGGGCTCGGCCCCGCCCGTCGAGCACCTGCTCGCACTGCTCCGCGAAACCGGCGGCTCGCGCGTCCTGCTCGTCCGCGCCACGCCGCACCCCGGCGGCACCACCGGCGAGACCGGCCCCGAACAGCTCGAACGCCTCGGCTTCGACGTCGAGCCGATCGAACTCGAACACGACTGGGTCATCGACAACCGGCGGACCCGCGTCATCGCGGTGCGTGTGCGCGTGCCGGGGGACTGAAGGGCCTGAGAGGGAAAAAACGGAACCCGGAAACGCTCCGCCGCGACGGCTGCGCGTTTCCGGGGCGCCGGTCTTCGGCACCTCACGGAGCACTGACCTCTCGGAAGAGGTCAGTGGCACAGGCCAGGCCGGGGCTCAGCTTCGCCCGAAGAGTTTTTCGAGCTGGGCGATCGTCAGGCGGAGCGTCGTCGGGCGCCCGTGCGGGCAGTTGCTCGAACGCTCGACGGTGTCGCGCAGGCGAAGCAGCTCGCCGAGCTCCTCGACGCCCAGTTTGTCCCCCGCTTTCACCGCGGCTTTGCACGCCATCATGTCCAGCACGTCCCGCATCGCCTCCTCCTCATCCGGCGGCAGGTCGTCCCGCTCGGCCCGATCGAGCAGCTCGGTCAGGAACTCGACCGGATCGACCTTGCGCTCGAAGAGGAACGTCGGGAAGGCGTGGACCGCGAGCGAGCGCGGGCCGGCGGGCTCGGCCTCGACGCCGATCCGCGACAGCAACGCCCCGAGCTTCTCGATCTCCGCGAGCTGCGACTCGCTCGCCTCGATCACCGTCGGCGTCAGCAGACGCTGGCTCTCCAAGGGAGCCGCCGAGACGCGCGCGAGCAACTGCTCGAACATCACCCGCTCGTGCAGCGCGTGCTGATCGATGATGACCACGCCGCCCTCGTCCTGCGTCACGAGGTAGCTGTTGTGCACCTGCAGCACGGGGTCGGAACGCCGCGGCGTCGGGATCGTGGGCTCGGGTGACTCGGACGGTTCGGACGGTTCGGACGGTTCGGGCGTTTGCCGAGACGGCGGGCGTGAGCCATCAGCCATCAGCGATCGGCCATCAAGATCCTGTCCACCTGAAGCCACCGATGGCCGATCACTGCTCCCTGATGGCTGATGGCTAATCCCTGATGGCTTCGCAAACTCCTGCTTGAACGCATCGACAAACGCGGCCGCGCTGACCTCGCGCACGCCCGGGCGCGCCGGGTCCATCGGCTCCAGCAACCCCGAACCCATCGCCGGGCGCGGGGCGCCGAACGCTCGCCCCCCCACCGTCGGCGTCAGGTCGGCCCGTCGCAGCGCATCGCGCACCGCGCGGAAGACCGCCTGGTGCACCATCGACGAATCGCGGAACCGCACCTCCAGCTTCGCCGGGTGCACGTTGACGTCCACCGCGCTCGGGGGCATCTCCAGCATCAGCACGGCCGTCGGGTGCCGGCTCGGCTCGATCAAGCCGCGGTACGCCTCGCGCAGCGCGTGCTGCACCGTCCGATCGCGGATCGTCCGCCCGTTCAAAAATACATGCTGCGCCTTGGCCGTCGCGCGCGCGATGCTCGGCAGCCCGGCCAAGCCCCAGAGCGTGAGCCCGCGGGCGCCGTCGAGTTCGTCGGCCGAGACTTCCAGCAGCTCGCTCTCCAGCTCCGCACCGAGCAACGCCAGCGCCCGCGCCCGCGGCCCCTGCCCGGGCTCCACCGACAGCAGCACACGCCCCTCGTCCCCCAGCACCTCGAACCCGATCGCGGGGTTCGCCATCGCCAGATCGCGGACCCAATCCAGGCACCGCCCGCGCTCGGTCTGCGGCGTTTTGACGAACTTCCGGCGCGCCGGCGTGTTGAAAAACAGGTTGCGCACGGTGACGACCGTCCCGACCGGGCCCGCGGCCGGCTGAGGGTCGAACACCCGGTCGCCCTCGACGCGCAGCTCCGTCGCCGACGCCTCGCCGCGCCATCGGCTGCGGATGCTCAACCGGCTCACGCTCGCGATCGACGCCAGCGCCTCGCCGCGGAAGCCCATCGTCGCGATCCGGTCCAGGTCGGCGCTCGCGCCGATCTTGCTCGTCGCGTGCGGCGTGATCGCGAGCGCCAGCTCCGACGCGGGGATGCCCGAGCCATCGTCCGACACGCGGACGAGCTCGATCCCCCCCTGCTCCAGTTCGACCCGAACCCGCGTCGCCCCGGCGTCGATCGCGTTCTCGACCAGTTCCTTCACGACCGAGGCCGGGCGCTCGATGACCTCCCCCGCCGCGATCTGGTTCACCAGCAACGCCGAGAGTGCCCGGATCGGGCGGCGATCTGTCTCGAGAGCCGGCATCGGGGGATTCTAGGGGCGGCGAAGAGCCAACTCCGGTGCCACGCCTTGCCGCAGCGGCAAGGCGTGCGGGAGGATGGGGAGCGGGGGAGCACGGGTTGGCTCAGAAGCCAAGCCGTGGCACCTAAACCCCTCCCATCCCGATCCCCCTCGTGCCTAATGCCTAGTGCCTCCCCCTACCATTTCCCATGACCATCTTCCGCAAGATCATCAACGGCGAGATCCCCTGCCACAAGGTGTACGAGGACGCGCACGTGCTGGCGTTTCTGGACATCAACCCGCTGAGCCGGGGGCACGTGCTGGTGATCCCCAAAGAGGAAGCCGCCACGCTGGACGCGCTCTCCGATGAATCGGCTGCCGCGATTGGCCGCGTGCTCCCGCGTCTGTGCCGGGCGGTGATGCGGATGACGGGGTGCCGGGCGTCGAACGTGCTGCAGAACAACGGGGCCGACGCGCACCAGGCGGTCTTCCACGTCCACTTCCACATCATCCCGCGCTTCGCGGACCGCGACCCCGCCCCGGGCGCCGGGCTCGGCATCCAATGGCGCTCCACCGCGTTCGATCACGCCGAGGGCGCCAGGCTCGCAGCCAAGCTGCAAGCCGCGCTCAATGCCGAATAACAACCCACGCCCAAAAACAAAGCTCCGATCCGAGCTCTGAGTTCCGAGTTCCGAGTTCTCTCTACACCCGCACGCCGTGCAGGCTCAGGTGGTGGGCGGCCGTCACGCGGACGGGCACGATCGTCCCGACCAGTCGTTCCGCCTCGCCCGCGTCGGCTTCGAAGAAGACGATGTTGTCGCCGTCGGTCCGCCCGCTGAGCTGGACCGCCCCCGTCACGGGTTCGGGCTCGGCGACTGCCGCCCCCGGCTCGCGACCGGCGACGGTCAGCATCACCGAGCCGGCCCGCCGGATCGCGCCGCTGGTCGAGCCCGCCTCCTTCTTCGCCTTCTTGCTCAAGCCCTCGACGTAGACCTCGAACGTCCGCCCGACCTGCTCGGCGCTGATCGCGCCCGAGACCTTCGCCTGCACCGCCAGCAGCTCGTTGTTCCGACGACGCTTCACCTCGTCCGGCACGTCGTCCGGGATCTTGTCGAACGCGACCGTCCCGGGGCGCGGGCTGTACTTGAAGATAAAGCAGTTCTTGTATCGGCTGCGTTCCACCAGCGCCACCGTCGCGGCGAAATCCTCGTCGGTCTCGGTCGGGAAGCCGACGATGATGTCGCCCGACACCATCAGCGGGCGCCCCTTCTCGGGCTCATCAAGGTAGCTCCGCGCCCGATCCAGGAACTCGTCGTACTCGGCGATCGTGTACCCGCGGTTCATCATCTTGAGCATGCGGTCCGAGCCGGTCTGGGCCGGGACGTGCAGGTAGCGGCAGATCCGCTCGCGGTCACGCATCACCTCCAGCACGTCGTTCCCGAAATCCCGCGGATAGCTGGTGACGAACCGCAGGCGTCGGATCGCGGGGACCTCTTCGTGGATCCGGTCGAGCAAGCCGGCGAAGGTCGTCACGCGCTCGCCGGCGAAGGCGTCGCGGTGGTGACTGCCCTTGTAGGTCCGTCCTTTTTGAGGCTGGAGCACGCCGTTGACCGCGACCGCCGCCCCGTGCTCGTAGCGGTAGTGGTTCACCGTCTGCCCGAGCAGCGTGATCTCGATCACGCCCGAGTCCGCGAGGCGCTTGCACTCGTCGATGATGTGCTCCGGCGGGCGGTGGATCTCCGCCCCGCGCGTGAACGGGACGACGCAGTAGGTGCAGAACTTGTTGCACCCCCGCGTGATCCGCACGTACGCGCTGGTCCGCCCCGTGCCGGGCGCGGGCGCGTCGACCGGGCTGACCGAGCGGGAGAGGTCCAGCAATTCCAGCGTGTCTTCGGCCGCGGCGAGGGTCGCGCTCCGGCGGCTCGCGCTGCCCTGGAGAGCCGTGAGCTTGGCGCTGACGCGCTCCGGCGCGTCGGCGTTGAGCGATTCGCGCGTCCGGACCGCGTTGTCGAGCAGCGCGGGCAGCTTGTCCAGCTCCGCGGGACCGACCATCAGATCGACCACGGGCATGCGGTCCATCAGAGCCGCCCCGTCGCGCTCGGCCATGCACCCGAGCACGCCGACGACCAGGTTCGGCTCCGCGTGCTTGCGCTGCTTGAGATCCCCCAGTCGCGACCAGACCTTCTGCTCGGCCGCCTCGCGGACCGAACAGGTGTTGTACAACACAACGTCGGCCGAC
Source organism: Phycisphaerales bacterium (assembly GCA_050485765.1). Lineage (GTDB taxonomy): Bacteria > Planctomycetota > Phycisphaerae > Phycisphaerales > UBA1924 > RECY01. Next base: position 39,832 of record JBJHBZ010000022.1, read on the forward strand.
GCGGGATCCTGGCTGAAGGCGTACCCGAGTTCACGGAGCCGCCCCGCGACGAGCTCGGAATCGAGCTCGTTCATCTGACAGCCGAAGGTTTCGAGATAGACGGTCCGCCCGGGCATGGTGAGAAGCGTAGACGCCGCAGGGGGCGTGGGGCTGCCCCGTCCCCGGCTCGGGGAGCTGCGCCGGCGTCGAGCCCGGTACGCTTGCCCCGATGCCGGAGCGCTGGCCCGACAATAAAGAGCACCCCGGGTGGTGGAGCAACCTCCGCGGGCGCTGGCGCCCGACGTGGTCGCTGGGCTGGCCGAGCGAGTGGCGACCGGTCTGGCCCAGGGTGCGCCCGCCGCGGGTCAGTCTTGCGAACAAGTGCCTCCTGCTCTTCGGCGGTGCGGTGCTGCTGATCGTCGCGGTCGCGTTGACGGTCCCCTTCCTCCGCATGAACGCGCTGGTCAACCAGGGGCAGTTCGAGCACCACCGCGAGCTGGTGCAGATCTGGCTCGCCGGGGAGCGCACCGCGGAGACCGAGCGCCCGCCCGCGGTCGGCGTCGGGATCGAGAGCCCGGGGAGCGTCCGCCGCTCGGGCGTGCCCGCGACGCGCCTGGACGCGGCCCAGGCGCGCCGCCTGGCGGAGAGCGACCGCGAGATCCGCCGGGCGCTGCGAGCGCTGGAGCGCGGGCGCCGCGACGAGTGGCAGGCCGCCCGCTGGGACGGCGGGACGCGGGTCTATCGCTACTTCCTCGCCGAGCGCACGCCCTCGGCGACGCCCGGCGAGGGGCCGGAGCTGGCGTCGATCGTGACGCTGACGCGCCGGAGCGACGGGGCGGCCGAGCAGCTCCTGATCAACATCGTCTACCTATTCAGCGCCGGGTGCATGGTGCTCGGGCTGGCGGTGCTGGTGTTCTACCAGGTGACCCACCGGCTGATTCTGAGCCCGGTGCGACAGCTCCGCGAGACGGCCGAGCTGGTCCGCGACGGGCAGCTCGACACGCGGAGCGCGATCCGCACCGGCGACGAGTTCGAGGAGCTCGCCGAGACGTTCAACCTGATGCTCGCGGACATGCAGACGACGCACGAGCAGCTCCGCGCGATCAACCGCGCGCTGGACCTGAAGCTCAACGAGCTGGCAAAGAGCAACAGCGCGCTGCACGAGGCGGCGCGGGTCAAGGGCGAGTTCCTGGCGAAGGTGAGCCACGAGCTCCGCACGCCGATGAACTCGATCATCGGCTTCGCGGAGCTGCTGCTGGACATCGCCAGGAGCGAGATCCAGTCGACACCCGAGGGGCAGGAAGCCCCGGCGAGCCTCGGCAAGCGGACGCGCTATCTCGAGAACATCGTGAACGCGTCGCGTTCACTGCTGGAGATGATCGAGAGCCTGCTGGAGATGGCCAAGATCGAGGCGGGGCGCGTGGAGCTGCGCGTCGAGCCGATGCCGGTGCGCGAGGTGTGCGAGGGGCTGCTGGGGCTGATCTCGCCGCTGGCCGACCGCAAGGGCGTCGACGTGCGCCTGGAGGTGAGCCCGCAGGTGCCGATCCTCGAGACCGATTCCCGAAAACTGCAGCAGATCGTGTTCAACCTGCTGAGCAACGCGGTGAAGTTCATCCCGGCGCGGGCCCCGGGGCGCGTCGGGCCCGCGGGCACGGTCACCCTCCGCGTCGAGCCGCTCCCCCCCGGCGTGCTCGGCGGCGAGGAACGCGTCCGCTTCAGCGTGATCGACACCGGCCCGGGCATCGCCAAAGAAGACCAGGAGCGGATCTTCGAGAAATTCGAGCAGGGCTCCGAAGGACTCAGCCGGGCGCACCAGGGCACCGGGCTCGGGCTCGCGATCGTGCGCGAGCTGGCGGGCGTGCTCGACGCCGAGCTCCAACTCGTCTCCGACCTCGGCCGCGGCTCCATGTTCAGCGTCATCCTGCCCAGAAAGCTCGACCCCGCCCGCGTCGAAGAAGCCAAGCTCGAAAACGCATTCCGCGGGGCACTCGCCGGGCGGCGCACGATGCGCGACGCGCGGTAAACACGGCCGCGCCGAAGTTCTCTTTGACGGCTCGAATCCGCCTTCTGAATCTTGGTGGGACGGGCCGCTGGCCCGTCTCTACTGACGCTCCTGACGGGCTCTGGCACCCGTCCCACCGATGCGTCAAACAAAACCTAGCGCAACGCATCAACGTAATGCCGGAACGCCCAGTCCCGCGGCCGCTCGCCCAGCGCGTCGATCGCGACCACGTCTACGCGCACCGGTCGCCCGCGCCCGAGGGGCGTGCGTCGGACGCCCTCGCACGCGCGGTGCAGACGCTGACGCTTGGCCGCGTTGATCCCCATCTCCGGCGGGCGGCCGTCGGGCCCCGGGCGTCGCGTCTTGACCTCCACCAGCACGATCGTCCGCCGATCCGGCGCGAGGCAGAGCAGGTCCACCTCCACCCCGCCCGCGCAGGCGTTGCGCTGGAGCACCCGGTAGCCGAGCCCGCGCAGACGCCGGGCGGCCAGGCGCTCCCCGGCCTTGCCGAGTGCTAGCCGCCCGCCGGCTCGTCCGTCGCGCCCCAGCCCGAGGAGGCGGAGGACGGCGGGCGTTCTCACCGGCCCTCGATCGGGAGGTAGCGGGCCGCCGCGATCTCCAGCAGACGCTCGGTCATCTCGTCCAGGTCGGTGTAGGTCGCGTCGCTCAGCAGCGTGCGGGTGTACCGATCGAACTCGATCTCCTGCTTCGCGTTCTCGATGCTGCGACGGAGCTGGTCCTGCACCTCGTACAGGCTGCGGCTCGTCCGCTCCACCCGATCCAGATAGAGCCACCGCGTCGTCGACCCGACCTCGAACGGCCCGTACCACGACCCGGGCTCCAGACCGATCGCGACGCGGTTGAGCTCCTCCACGTTGAACACCCGCTGCTCGCGCCACTCAACGTGCCTGGCGAACTCGAACCGCGTCTGCCCACCCGTGTCCGGGTTGCGCATGTTCACCCGGCTGCGCGCGACGTCGATGAACGTCTCCCCCTCCTCCAGCCGGGCGCTCACCTCCGCGATCGCCGACTCGTCCGACGTGGGCACCTCGATCTGATGAAACACCGCGACCGGGCGCGGGTTGAACTCATCGTACCGGATCTCGTACGCCCGCTGGATCTCCTGGAAGCTCACCGCGACCCGACGCCCGATCACGCGCGAAAAGTGCAGCGAGATCAGGTCGTTCCGAAGACGTGAATCGATGAACTCGTCCACGTCGCGGTACCCCTGCTCGCGGACGCGCTGGTTGGCGATCTCGCGCGAGCCGAAGTTCTGCGCCAGCGTGTCCGCCTGCATCCGCTGCACCACCGCGAGCAGCCCCGTCCGGCGCGCCTCGGGCGGAAGCGCATTCCGCGCCTCGGCCTCCAGCACGCTCGACTCCAAGCGACGCCTCAGCTCCTGACGCAGCACCTCCCGCGCCAGGCGACGCCAATCGTTCCGGTCCCGACGCTGCGCCTCGGCCCGCAGGCGGTCCCCCACCACGCCCAGGATCTCGCTCGCGTAGATCGGATCGCCGTTCAGGTCACCCACCTTGGAATCGATCAGCACCGCGCGCTCCATCACGCGGCTCGGCTCACTCAACCCCCGCGGCTCGCCCGTCCGCGCATGCGCGTCGGTAATCCCCTCCCGCGCCTCCTCCGGCGAGGTCGTCCGCGCCGCCGCGGGGGCCCGCGTCTCGACGCCTGACGCGCGACTCGAGCCGGCCTGGCTCGAACCCGCTTGGCTTGAACCCACTTGGCTTGAACCGGGCTGCCCAGCATCGGGCCCGCGGGGTGTCGCCGGGTCCGGGGCGGCTCGGCGTACGGGGCGGGGGTCGGGCTGCTCGGCAGGCGCCGGGCGGGTCGCAACCGTGCGGTCCGGGGCGGCCCCGGGGCTCCGGAAATCCTCCGGCGCCATCGAGCCGCTCGTGCCGGCGCGCACACTGACGCACCCACTCAGCGACAGCCCCGCGAGAGCCGCCAGAACCAGCGCCGCCGTTGTGCGCCCACGCGTTGGCAAGACCGATCGCCTCATCTGCCTAGTCTACCGTGGGTCCGGCACGCCGGATGCCCCGCAGACCGACGCCCACGCCCGGCGAGAGGAGCCCCCATGAGCGATCAGGACAAACCCAAGATCATCATCGACGACGACTGGAAGTCTCAGGCGCAGGCGGAGAAGGAGAAGCTCGCCGCCAAGGAGCGCGAAGCCGCCGCCAAGAAAGCCGCCGAAGGCGAGGACGACCCCCGCGGGATGCCCAAGGCAGACTTCACCGAGCTCGTGCGCACGCTGGCGATCCCCGCACTGATGTACCTCGGTCAGGTCCCCGATCCGCAGACCGGGCAGGCGATCCTCGCGCCGGAAGCCGCCAAGCTGCACATCGACCTGCTCGGCGTGCTCGAGGCCAAGACCAAGGGCAACCTCTCGCCCGAGGAGCAGCAGCTCATCACGGGCTTTCTGGGCGACCTCCGCGCTGTCTTCGTGGAAGTCACCCAGGCGTACGCGAAAGCGGTGCAGGAGGGGAAGATCAAGCCCCAGTCCATGGGCGGCGGCATGACGGGCGGGATGGGCGGGCCGACGCCTCCCTTCGCCTCGACCTGAGCCGAGCCCACACCGCGCCGCACACCTGCACTTTGCTGAGAATGCTTCTCATCTGAAGCATCCGATGGTTCCTGCGACGCGAGACGGTGTCCCGTGCGGCGGGAAAACGCTAGGATGCCCTCGCTCCGGGCGAGCACGCGCCGATGCGACCGCCCGCACGCATCGTCGAGGCTGGAGGTCGCCCCTGTGAGCAACGAGAAGTCGAGCGCCGTCACGGCTCAGCACTTTCTGCTGCGTCGTCTTCACTCGCTGACGGGCATCGTCCCGATCGGCGTCTTCCTCATCGCACACCTCACCACCAACTCCTCCCTGGTCTGGGGCAAGATCGGGCTCCGAGGCGAGCCCGGGCCCGACGGGCAGCCCTACACCTTCCAGGACGGCGGCGTCGCCTACTTCTGGAAAGAAGTCCTCTGGATCAACTCCCAGATCCCCCACCTGCTGCTGATCGAGATCACCCTCTGGCTCAGCATCGCCTTCCACGCCGGGCTCGGGTGGTATTACGCCACCACCGGCAAGAGCAACGTCAAGCGATACCCTCACCAGGACAACTGGCGCTACACGCTCCAGCGCTGGAGCGGGTACATCGGGATCTTCTTCATCTTCTACCACGTCGCCACGCTGCGATGGGGCTGGACCTGGCTGGTCCCCAGCGGAACCAAGTGGAGCCACGACTACTCCGTCTCCACCCTGGCGGCGGCCCTCCAGGGCTCCCCCGAGGGCTGGACGGCGGCCGGGCTGCTCGTGAGCCTCTTCTACTTCGTCGGGATCACCCTGCTGGTCTTCCACTTCGCCAACGGGCTGTGGACGGCCGCGATCACCTGGGGCCTGACCGTCTCCGAAGCCGCCCAGCGCCGGTGGGGCTACGTCTGCGCGGCGCTCGGCGTCGGGCTGATGGGGATGGCGTGGGCGTCGCTGTACGGGGCGCTGGCCGTCAACCCGCAGGACGCCCGAGTCGTCGAGCAACAACTCCTCGAATCCAAGGGAAAATCCGCGATGCCGACCCCGGCCGGTCGGGAGACGGCCGCCCGAGGCGAGGGTGACTGATCGCATCCGAACCCAGGGCAACGCGAACCGAAAAAGACATTTCACAACTTTCAGGCATCTTTGAAACCGATGATGACCAGCTGAGAGCATCGACGGGAGCACCGAGGCATGGTGGCGAATCGCGAGCGGCGTGTGATCGTGGTGGGCGGCGGGCTGGCGGGGCTGGCGGCGGCGGTGCGCGTCGCCGAGAGCGGGCTCCCCGTCGACCTGTTCAGCATGGTCCCGGTCAAGCGCAGCCACTCCGTCTGCGCCCAGGGCGGCATCAACGCCTGCAACGAGGTCGCACGCCAGCAGGGCTACAGCGAGTACCAGCACTTCGACGAAACGATCTACGGCGGGGACTACCTCGCCGATCAGGGCCCCGTCCTCGAAATGGCGAACTGGGCCCCCAAGGTCATCGACCTGCTCGACCGCATGGGCGTCCCCTTCAACCGCACCAACGAGGGGATGCGGGATCTTCGCCTCTTCGGCGGGAGCCTCTTCAAGCGCACCCACTTCGCCGGCGCCACCACCGGGCAGCAACTCCTCTACGCCCTGGACGAGCAGGCCCGGCGATACACCGCTGAGGGCAAGATCAACAAGTACGAGTTCTGGGAATTCCTGTGGCCGGTCACCACGGGCGAGGGCGAAGACAAACGCTGTGTCGGCATCGTCGCCCAGGACATGCGCACGATGCAGATCCGCGCCTTCCGCGGGGACGCGGTCGTCATGGCGACCGGCGGCAACGGGCTGATCTTCGGCAAGAGCACCAACAGCGTGATCTGCACCGGCGGCGCGGCGTCCCGCTGCTACCAAGCGGGCGCATGGTACGGGAACCCGGAGATGATCCAGGTCCACCCGACCGCGATCCCGGGGGCCGACAAGTGCCGCCTGATGAGCGAGTCGGCCCGCGGCGAGGGCGGGCGCGTCTGGGTCCCCCGCAAAAAGGGCGACACGCGGCGCGGGCAGGACATCCCCGAAAACGAACGCTGGTACTTCCTCGAAGAGCGGTACCCCAAGTACGGGAACCTGGTGCCGCGGGATATCGCCAGCCGCGAGATCTTCGACGTCTGCGTCAACCAGGGCATGGGCGTCTTCGGCGAGAACCAGGTCTACCTCGACCTGACGCACAAGGACCCGGACTACCTCACCCGCAAGCTGGGCGGGATCCTGGAGATCTACGAGAAGTTCGCCGGCGAGGACCCGCGCCACGCGCCGATGCGCATCTTCCCCAGCGTGCACTACACCATGGGCGGGCTCTGGACGCAGTTCACCCCCGGCACCTACGACCCGAGCGAGCCCTGGGGCGACCACAAGCCCGGCATGGAAGCCCCGGTCGACGCCAAGCCCGGGCGCGGCATGCGCATCGGTGCGATGAACAACGCGATGACCAACATCCCCGGGCTCTACGCCTTCGGCGAGGTCAATTTCGCCTACCACGGCGCCACCCGCCTCGGGGCGAACGCGCTGCTGAGCTGCATCTTCGACGGGCTCTTCTGCGGGCTGGGCGTGGCGAACTTCGTCAACGAGGGCCCGGCGGCCGAGGCGCCCGCGGAATTGGTCGATCAAAAGGTCTACGACGCCGTCGTGGAGCAGGAGCAGGCGAAGATGCGGGGCCTGGTCGACTCGGCCTCGGCCGGCGAGCAGAGCGACGACATCAACCCGTACAAGATCGGGCGCGAGCTGGGCATCGAGATGACGGCCGCCTCGACCGTGGTCAAGACCGGCGAACGCCTCGAGAAGTGCCTGGTCAAGCTTCGCGAGCTCGGCGAGCGGTACAGCCGCGTGCGTCTGAGTGACGGCGCGGGCTGGACCAACCAGTCGCTGAGCTACACCCGCGCGATCGGGGACATGATCATCCTCGCCCAAGCGATCGCCAAGGGCGGGTTGCTGCGCGAAGAGTCCCGCGGCTCGCACTACCGCCTGGACTTCCCCGAGCGCGACGACACCCGTTTCCTGAAGACCAGCGTCGCGGTCTATGACCCGAGCGACGCGGACCGATGCCGCATCGACTGGCGCGAGGTGGACACACGCCTGGTCAAGCCGCGAGCCCGGACTTACGGCAAGACCGAGTCCAACCCCGACGCGAAGAGCTCGGACGCCAAGAAAGCCACCCAAACCCCCGCCAACGCGTCCTGAACGGACCCGCCGAACCCCGCCAGACCAACCCGCACGATCGCCTTGTGACGAAGGAATGAACCATGGTCGCCCCCGGCAAACCCGTGACGTCGAAGCCCGATGAAGTCCAGCCCGAGATGGGGCGCACGGTCCGCTTCACGATCCTCCGCTGCGACGGGCCCGGTAAAGCCACCCGGTGGGAGTCGTTCGACGTCCCGATCGAGCCGGGGAGCAACATCATCTCCGTCCTCCAGTACATCGCGGCCCACCCGGTCACGATCGAGGGCAAGCGCACCACGCCCGTCGTGTGGGACTCCGGCTGCCTCGAAGAGGTCTGCGGCGCGTGCACGATGGTCATCAACGGGCGCGTCCGCCAGAGCTGCTCCTGCCTCATCGACCACATCGCCCCCCGCAACGGCGACGAGGTCACGCTCGAGCCCATGAGCAAATTCCCCGTCGTGCGCGACCTCTGGGTCGATCGCGAACGCCTCTTCCACGCCCTGCGCCGCGTCAAGGCCTGGGTGCCCATCGACGGCACCTACGACCTGGGCGCCGGGCCCACCGAGAGCCCCGACAAGCAGGAAACCCGGTACAAGCTCTCCACCTGCATGAGCTGCGGGTGCTGCCTCGAAGCCTGCCCCCAGTTCAACCTCGAGCCCGACGAGAACGCCTGGGACTCGGCCTTCATCGGCGCCCACGCCATCAGCCAGGCCCGCCTCTTCAACGAGCACGAGACCGGCAAGCAGCTCAAGCGCGACCGCCTCGACGAGCTCATGGGCCCCGGCGGCGTCAGCGACTGCGGCAACGCCCAGAACTGCGTCAAGGTCTGCCCCAAGGAGATCCCCCTCACCGAGTCCATCGCCGCGATGGGGCGGGCCGTCACGATCCACTCCATCACCCGCTTCTTCGCCGGCAAGAAGTAATGCCCGCCCCCGCCCGCTGCCCTTGGGCGAGCGCCGAACCCGACGCCGCGTACCACGACGCCGAATGGGGCGTGCCCGTCCTCCGCGACGAGTCGCGCCTCTTTGAACTCATCACCCTCGAAGGCGCGCAGGCCGGGCTGAGCTGGTCGACGATCCTGAAAAAGCGCGACGGCTACCGTCGCGCGTTCGCCGGGTTCGAAGCCGACCGCGTCGCGCGATTCACCAAGAGGGACGTTGAACGTCTCGTGCTGGACGCCTCGATCGTCCGCCACCGCGGCAAGATCGAGTCCACCATCACCAACGCGAAAGCGATCGTCGCCCTCCGCCAAGCCGACGGGCCCGACGCGCTCAGCGACCTCCTCTGGTTCTTCGTCGACGCCAAACCCCGCCAGAACGCGTGGTCGTCGATGCGGGACGTCCCGTCGAAGACCGCGGAATCGGCGGCGATGAGCAAGGCGCTGCGCAATCGCGGCTTCCGCTTCGTCGGCCCGACGACCTGCTACGCCCTGATGCAGGCCGCCGGGCTCGTGAACGATCACCTGACCACCTGCCCCCGACACGCCGCGTGCGCCACGCTCGCCCGCGCGATACGCTGAACACGCATGAACGCCCTCCAGAAACTCCGTCAGCAGGTGGACACCATCCGCACGTCCAAGAACGGGCTGCACATCGTCGACGCCTGGACCCTCGCCGAGCGCCTGCTGATGCGCATGCCGGTCAACGCCGCGGAGCTGGACGCCATTTTCAAAGCCAAGGACGCCGACGCGCTGGACGCGCTGGTCGCCCGCCTGGAAAACCCTGCGCCCAAGCCGAAAGCCGCGCTCCCCGAGTTCGACGAGCACGCCAAGAGCGAGGCGATGCGCGCCTTCCGCAAGCGTTTGAAGCTCGGGCGACTCGCCGAGGAATCCAAGCTCGGCGGTCGCTACACCAGCGGCGGCAAGAAGAGCGCCATCGACGCGATCGTCCCCCCCACCGACTACCCGCCCGAGCTCTGGAAAGCCCTCGCCCGCGACGGGAAGCTGGTCGACACCGGGCACGGCATGTACGCCCTGCCCAAGGACGACCCGTCCAACCGCCCGCCGAAGATCTGAGCACCCGCCCGCGCGTTTACGCCCGCTGCTTCTCGTTGAAGACCGTCCGCACCTGTTCGAGCAACTGCTCGATCTCGAACGGCTTGAACAGCACGCTCTGCAGCCCCTCCTGGCTCGCGCGGACGATCGAGTGGTGCGGGTCGTACCCGAAGCCGGTCATCAGGATGACCGGCGTCTCGATGTTCTTCTTCTGCGCGGCTGCGAAGACCTCGTACCCGTTGCGGTCCGGCATCTTGATGTCGCTGATGATCAGGTCGAACGCCTCGCGTTCGTGCTCGATCGCCTCGATCGCCTCGGCACCGTCCTCGCAGATCGTGACCTCGCACCCGCGGTGCCGGAGCACGTCCCCGATCACACGCCGGATCTTGGCCGCGTCGTCGGCGACCAGCACCCGGCGACCCTCGAACGCCGGGTCGCGGCGCGTGTCCTGCATCGCCCGCTCGACGCCCAGCAGCGTCTGCGGCCCGCCGGCGACGTCCTTCATTCGTGAGCGGATCGCCTCCACGTCGGCACGGATCCGCTGCAGGTGGGCCGCCCCTTCGGGGTCCGCGTTCGCCATGCTCTGCAGCATCACGTCCGCCTCGTGCAGGATGTCGTCCAGCGGCTCGTCCAGCTCCCCCTGTACGCGCCCGGAGACCGCCTCGTTCGTCGAGCAACGCTCGCTCACCAGCAGGTCGAGCATGTGCAGCGCGATCGCGATGTGGCGCGCGAAGATCTCCGCGAACTGCTGGTCGTCCTTGGTGAACGCCCCGGGCGTGCGGCTCTCCACGTCCAGCACCCCGATCACCTTGTCGTGCAAACGCAGCGGCACCGTCAGCGAGCTGCGACACCCCGGCAAGCCCGGGATGTACCGCTCGTCGTTGCTCGCGTCGGTGCAGAGGTAGCTCCGACCCGTCGCCGCCACCATCCCGCTGATCCCCGACCCCTCGTTCCCGATGAACAGGTCCAGGTCCTGGATCTCTTTCGGGAGCCCGGAGCTGATGACCAGCTCCAGCTTGTTCCGACGCTGCTCGACCAGGAAAATCGCGAAATGGTCGAAGTTCAGCAGGTCGCGCGTGTACTGCACGATCTTCTGCTCGATGAAGCGCACGCGCTCCATCGCGTTCATCCGCTTGAGCTCCTCGGCCTCCAGGCTGACCAGCTCGCTCCCCGCACGGTCGATCGCGTCCATCTTGCGCCGGAACCGACGGGCCGCCGTCACGTCGCGCACCGCGACCGCGACCTGCTCCGGCGCCGACGCGGCCTCCGCCCCGCGCATCGGCACCGGGCTGATGAAGACCTCAAAGAAACGCGACTCGTCCGGGGAGGCGAGCTCGAACTTTGCCGCCGGCGTCGCCTCCTCGGGCTCGGGCGACGCCCCGGGGCGGCGCAAGCGCTGACGACGACGCGCCTCCTCCCCAAACCACGCCGACGCCTCGCGGCAGACCGCCGACACGCTCGACTGCGTCCCCGCGTCGAGCCCGGCGAAGAAATCGTTCATCCATAAAAAGCGCCCGTCGCCCGTCGACAGGCAGACGCCCTCGCCGATCGCGTTCAGCAGCGTGATCGCACGGTCGTTCGCCAGCTCCGCGACCAGCATCGGCAGGCGCTCGGTCGCGGCGAGCACCACGTCGCTCGGCTCCCGCACCGCCGAGCCCTGCCCGTCCATCTCCGAAACCGTGACGTCGAACCGATCGCTCAGGACCTTGGCGAGGTCCAACCCGGGCAGTTCCGGCCCGGAGATGATCAGCAGTTTCGGTCGGTCAACCGTCATGCCTGCCCGTCGTCCGCCCCCGCGACCCATCCCGCCATACGCCACAAGCGGGGTGAGATACGGAGTGTACCCGCTCGGCCGCCGCGCACCTTGCCGCCAGTCGCCGAGCATCTTCCAACAACATCATGTTCGTCACCCGAGCCCCGCAGGATGAACCCACCCGAGGTTCACCCCACGCACGCGCCCTTCTTCCTCCCACGCCGGGGTCGAACACCCTATCCCGGAGGTGCCCGCCGTCCTTTCCGAGCCGCCCGGCACCTCCGGTTTCCGCCTCGCAAACCTTGCCCACCTTTGCATCGGCTCGACCGCCCCCGCTACTGTGCCTTCCGCATGCTCGAAGTCCGCGACATCCGGCACAGCTTCGGACCCGTCCACGCCCTCCGCGGCGTCGCCTTCGCCCAGACCCGCGGCGAGGTCGTCGCCCTCCTCGGGCCCAACGGCGCCGGCAAGACCACCACCATCCGCTGCATCACCGGCTACCTCACCCCCCACCACGGCTCGATCACCCTCGCCGGGCACGACCTCCGCACCAACCCCGTCGCCGCACGCCAGCACCTCGGCTACCTCCCCGAATCCGCCCCCCTTTATCCGGAACTCACCCCGACCCAGTACCTGGACTTCCGCGCCCGCCTGTACCGCATCCCGCGCCGGGAGCGACGCGTGGCGATCCAGAAGGCCCTGGACCGCTGCCGCGTCGCCGACGTGGCCAAGCGGCGTATCGGGCACCTCTCCAAGGGCTACCGCCAGCGGGTGGGCTTGGCGGCCGCCCTGGTCCACGAGCCCGCGGTGCTCGTACTCGACGAGCCCAGCAACGGGCTCGACCCGGCCCAGATCCGCGAGATGCGGGCGCTCGTCCGAGAACTCGCCGCCGACCGGACCATGCTCGTCAGCAGCCACATCCTGCCCGAGATCGAGCAGCTCGCCGACCGGATGGTGGTGATCGCAGGGGGGCGTGTGCTGGCGGTCGGGTCCGGGGCCGAGCTTCGCCGGGCGCACGCCGAACGCCCGCGCGTCCTCGCCGAGGCCCGCCTCAGCGCCGCCGAGCCCCCGACCCCCGCCGGGCTGCGACTGATCGAGCGTGAGGCGTTGGAGAACGGGTGGTCGCGTGTGGTGTACGAGCCTGTGCCGGGCGATCAGGACGCCGCCGACCCGCGCGAACGCTTGGCTTCGGCCCTGACGGGCCTTCCGATCCGCGAGCTCCGCGGCGAGACGCCGACGCTGGAGTCGGTCTTCATGCGTCTGGTCGCCGAAGGCGCACGAGCGGACGCCCCGACGCCGAAGGGAGAGTCCGCGGCATGAGCGAGGTCGCCGCCCCCAGCCCGCCGCCCCCCGGCGCCCGGTCGACGCCCCTCGCCCCGACGCTCGCGATCGCGGGGCGGGAGTTCCGATCGTTCTTCCGCCTGCCGGTCGGGTGGGTGGTCGTCGCGCTCTACGCGGCCCTCACCGGCGCGGTCTTCGCACTCGACACCCTCCGGCCGGGCGAACCCGCCACCATGCGCGCCTTCTTCGCGACCGCGGGCATCCTCCTGATGGCGGTCGGGCCGGCCGTCTCCATGCGCCTGTTCAGCGAAGAGCTCCGCACCGGCGGAATCGAGCCGCTCGCGACCGCGCCCGTGACCGATCTCGCGCTGGTCCTGGGCAAGTACCTCGGCTCGGTCGCCTTCCTCGGCGCGATCCTGCTCCCCACGCTCGCGTTCCCCATCGCGCTCGCGGTGCTGAGCGACCCGAAGCCGGACCCGGGGCCGATCCTCGCGGGGTATCTCGCGCTGGCGCTCCTGGGGTGCCTGGTGCTCGCGGTGGGCACCGCCGCGAGCGCGATGACCAGCAGCCAGACGCTCGCGTTCCTCGCGACGCTCCTGGTGCTGCTGGGCTTCACGCTCGCGACCAGCCGCCTGCCCGCGCAGGTCGACCCGCGCCTCGGCGAGTGGTTCATCGGATGGTCCCCCACCGCGCGCCTGCGCGACTTCGCCCGCGGCATCATCAACCCGGCCCACGCGATCTACTTCCTCGCGCTCTCCGGCGTCGCGCTCAGCGTCGCGTGGGGCGCCGTCCGCGGGAGACGCACCGGATGAGCGCACGACGCCTGCTCAGCCTCGCCGCCCGGACGGGCGTGGTCCTGCTCGCCGCGACGGTCGCGGTCCTGCTCGTTGCGGGCGGGGACCGCCTGCCCACCTTCGACGTCACCGCGACCGGCGCCCACCGCCTCAGCGAGCGCACGCGACTCGTGCTCGATCGCGCCGTCGCGAACGGCGACCGCCTCGAGCTGGTCATCGCGGCCGACCTCTCCCGCCTCGACCGGCGCGCCCGCGAACGCAGCGGCGACGTGCTCGACGCGATCACCCGCGCCGCCCCGGGCGTGCGGGTGACCACGATCGACACCGGCTCGCCCGCCGGGCTCGACGCCTACCGCGACCTGCTCCACCGCCTCCGCGAGCGCGAGCGCGACCTGCTCGCCGAGCACCGGGGCGTGCTCGCCCAGCTCGCCGACGCGCTGACCAGCACGGCCGACTTCGCCGAGCAGACGCTGCAAACCCGCCTGCGCACGATCGCGGGGGCGATCGCGGACGACGCGCCCGACGCGTCCAACTTCCGCAACTATTTCGCGGAAGAGCAGCCGGTGGGCGCGCGCCTGCTGGCGCGGGACCTGCGCTCGTACGCCGAGTCGGTGGGACGGGAGTCCGAGTCAGAGATCCCGCAGCTCGTGGCGGTGCGGGCGGCGATCGATCAGCCGCTGGACACGGTGGACGCGCAGCTCCTGAGCCTGACGAACATCCTGGGCCGGTTCGCGGCGATCGAGGCGATGACGCCCCCGGCGCGCGACGCGGCTTCGGGCCTGGCTTCGCTCGTGCGCGCGCAGCGGGACGCGCTGGCGATCACGAGCGATCGCGTGCGGATGCTGCGCCCGGCCGATATCGCGCGGGTGAGCCGCGTGCTCGAGCGGGCCGAGACCGTGCTCGTCATCGGGCCCGTGCGAGAAGCGGGCGCGGGCCTGGCGGCGGTCGACGCGAACGAGCTGTTCCCCTCCACGGCGGCCCTCGACGCCGTCGGCTCGGGCGGTGCCGACCTCCGGCGCCGCGCCGAAGAGCTGCTCGCGACCGCGATCGGCACGGTGACCGACCCCGTGCGCCCGATCGTCGTGGTCACCCACGCGGAGCCGCAGGCGTTTCTCTTCCGCGTCCCGCTGATGCGCGCGTTCACCGAGCGCCTCAACCTCCGCGGGATCGACGTCGCGGAATGGCCCGTCGTGCTCGACGACGAGCCACCCCTGCTGACCGACCTGGACCCCGCGGGCGTCCGACCGGTCGTCTTCGTCACGCTCGCGCCCGATTCCTCGGCCGCCAGCCCGAACAACCCCGAACTCTCCGGCCCCCGCCGTGCCCAAGCCCTCGGCGAGGCGACCCAACGCATCCTCGCCAGCGGCGCCAACGCGATCGTCAGCCTCAACCCCTCGGTCCTGCCCGCCTACGGCGAGGCCGATCCGACCGCACGCCCGCTCCGCGCCCTCGGCATCGAGGCGATGACCGGGCGACCGCTCCTCTCGACCACCCTCGGACAAGCCGGGACGGTGGTCGAGACCGACCGGGTCGTCGTCCCCGAGGGCGCGACGGGGCGGGAAGACGACCACCCCGTCTCGGGCGCGATCGGCGGGCTGCGGACGCTGCTCGTCTGGCCGATCTCCCTCACCGCGACGGAGACCCCCGGCGTGCGCACGTGGCCGCTCATGACCTTCCCCGGCGGGGACCGCTGGTGGGGCGAATCGAGCTGGCTGCGCATCTGGCAGACGCCGCGAGACCAGCGCCGCTTCATCGCGCAGGCGCCGAGCTTTGACGAAGGACGCGACGAGCGTCGCGAGCGATGGACGGTCGCGATCGCCGCCGAACGCGAGCTCCCGGCGGAGCTGATCGAGGGGGAACGTCGGGCGCAGCGGGTGATCGTCGTCGGCTCCAACGGGTGGCACATCGACCCGGTGACGCAGCAGGCGGCCGAGGTCGACGGGCGCGTCGTCGCGCTCTACCCGGGGAACCTGGAACTGCTGGAGGCCGCGGTCTGGTGGCTCAGCGGGCGCGAAGGGCTGATCGCCCGGAGCGAACGCGCAAGGGCCGCACCGACGGTGCGGGCCATGAGCGAGGGCGAGCTGTTCATGTGGCAACTCGGGCTGCTGCTCGGGCTCCCGCTGGGCGTCCTGGCGATCGGGCTCGCGTGGCGCTTGGTGCGGGGCTGAGGCACTAGGCACTAGGCACTAGGCACTAGGCACTAGGCACTAGGCACTAGGCGAGATTTTACTTGGTTTTGATGGCTTCTCGGGTATCGCGGCCGGCGCGGTCGAGCAGTGAGGCTCGGGCTTGCGCTCGCGTGCGCGTCGGGGGCTGGACCGGGTCGTGGTCGATGCCGCCGAGCGTGCCATGCAAGGTCTCGGACCACTTCTGACGCTGCGAGCCCGCGACGTCATACTCGGGCGGCGGCGGCTCGTACCGCGCGCCGCACTCCGGGCAAAGCGTGTCCGTGTCGGGCTCGAGCGAGCGCAGGTCGTACCCGCACCCTTGGCACGCCCCGACCTCACGCCACCGCGTCGGCGTCCCACGCGGCAAGACGACAAAGAACATCCCGAGCCCGAAGACCAACGCCGCGTAGGTGTACAGCAGGAACTGTGCGCTCTCGATCTGGATCGAGCCGTTGGACCAGTCGCGGATCTTCACGTGCAGCAGCGCGATCGCCAGGATGCCGATCAGCCCGAGCACGACCGCCGCGAGCCCCAAGGGGCGACGACGATGCTTCACCGCGAAGTACCAGACCAAGAACGCGTAGGCGGGGAAGAAGAGCACGTGGTCGAGCCTCGGGAGCCCGCGGCGGCGGGCCGTTGCGAATCCGCCGGAAGGGCGGCGAGATCGTATATCTCCACCATCGGGAGCCGCAATCTATTTCGTCACCCGTCAAACCTGGATGCGGCTTTGAAACCCTGCCCGAAAGCCGATGAAAGGCCCTGGGGCGTTCGACGACCCCGTACGCCCGCGCGCTCAGCGCCCCTGCTTGAAGAACGTCCGCAGCGAGTCGTGGATGTCGTCCCGCCCGTTGACGCGGCTGGTGATCAAGCGCGGGCCGTCCTCGTCCGCGGCCCCGTCCGGGAAGGCCTCGCTCAGCACGTTGATAAAACTCCCCGACCCGTACGCCGACGCGACCTGGCAGTAGCCGAACATGTTCGAGCCGGGGAGCAGGTGCTCCTCCAGCAGCGCGACGCACGCCTTGTTGTCGCTCTCGGAGCTGTTGTCGCCGTCGGAAAAGTGGAACAGGTAGATGTTCCAATCGCTCGGGTCGTAGTGCTCGCGGAGCAGGTCGCGGCAGAGCGTGAACGCGGAGCTGATCCGCGTCCCCCCGTCCTCGCGCAGCGTGAAGAACGTCTTCTTATCGACCTCGGCCGCGCGCACATCATGCACGATGTAGCGGCTCTCGATCCCCTCGTAGTTCCGGCGCAGCCACGTGTCGATCCAGAACGCCTCCAGGCGCACCAGCTCCTTCTGCTCGTCGCCCATCGAGCCGGAGACGTCCATCATGTACACGATCGCCGCGTTGGACTGCGGCTTTTTGACCTCGTTCCAGCTCCGGTACCGCAGGTCGTCGCGGATCGGGATGATCACCGGGTTGTCCGGGTCGTAATCCCCAGAAGCGAGCTGACGCTTGAGCGCCTCGCGGTAGCTGCGTTTGAAGTGGCGTAGGCTCGCCGGCCCGACCGGGCGGATGCCGGAGTACTTGTCCCGCACCGTCGTCACCCGGTGCTGCCCGCGCGGCTTGATCCGGGGGAGCTCCAGCTCCTCGGCGAGGATGTCCGCCAGCTCTTCGAGCGTGACGTCGACCTCCGTGATATGCCGCCCTTCCTGCTCGCCGCCGGGGTTCTGCCCCGCGTCGCCGGGCTGCCCGACGGTCTGCCCCTCTTCGCCCTCGCCCATGCCGACGCCGCCCGAGTTGTCGCCGTAGCGGAAGGTCGGGAGGTCGATGTCGTGGACGGGGATGGAGATCGCCTTCTTGCCCTCGCGCCCGATGAGCTCGCCCCGGGAGAGGAAGCGGCGGAGATCCTTGCGGATCTTGCCGCGGACGATCTGGCGGAATCGTTGATGGTCCTGCTCGATCTTGTTGACCATCGGGCCGTCCCTGCCCTTCCGGGGTTGACCGGCGGCCCCGGGCGTTCGCGCGTGCCGGGCGCCCGTGCCGCGTCCCTCATGCGTTACGAACACACCCATCGGCCGGATGCGACGGGCGGGCTCAGGGCTTTCGGTCATCCGCGTCGGGAACGGCGTCGGGCGGGGCGTCCCCGCCGGAACGGGCGGGGTCTGGAGCCGAATCCGGGTCGAGCTCAGGATCGTCGTCGCTGGCGTTATCGGCGTTCTCGGCTCGGTGTCGTTTCACCCGTGCCGCGATCATCGGCGTCGCGATCGTGCCCATCGGGATCGCGACCGCGAGCTCCATCGCGCGGTTGACCAGGTCTGCGGCGATCGCCGTCGCGACCACGTCCGACCCGCTCAGCTCGCCCCGCCCGGACGAGGCCCCCACCACGAGCCCGACCGCCCACTCCCGCACGCCCAGCCCGTTGCCCGAGACCGGGAGCAGGTACGACGCCTGGCTCACCCCCGCGAGCACCGCCGCCAGCTCCACGCCGATCGGCTCGCCCACGATCGCGAAGACGACCGCGTACCGGGCGGCCCAGGCGAGCATGTCGGCGTACCGCATCCCGAACGATGCCGCCATCCGCCACGACCACACCCCGCTCCACCCACCGACCGCCGCCGCCAGCGCCCACACCCCCGACGCCAGCGCCGGCGAGGCGACGATCATCACCCGCCAGAAGCCCGAGCCGTCGGCCCCGGCGGTCCCCCCCAGGACCAGCGGCACCGCCGCCGCCGCCAGCATCACGCCCGTCGCCAGCGCCGAAAGGATCATCGTCAGAACCGAGATCCCCACCGCGTCGCGCACGCGGATCCCGTTGACCAGCTTGTGGTACGCGATGCGCCCCGCCATCCCGGGTCGCATCGGCAGGTAGTTCAAGAGCCACGCGCTGGCGATCAGCGTGTGCATCTCCCCCATCCCGACCCGCCCCACGCGGTGGGTCAGGATGTAGAAGCTGAAGCTGACCGTCGTCCAGTTCGCGACCGGGAGCAGCAGACCGAGCGCGATCAGCCCCCAGTGCGCCCCGGTCGCGTGCGTGATCGCGTCCGCGACCGTCTCGCGATGGTTGAGCGCGATCCACAGCACCGCCGCGAGCAGCAGACCGAAGCCGACGACAAAACGGATCAGCGGCTTGAAACGCACGAGTCGCGAACGGCGCGGCTCGCTCACCGATCCCGCTCGCTCTCGTCGTCCTCGAGCACAGGCCTGGGCGGGCCGAGACGGGCCAGGTCCGGCCCGACAAACGGGAAGCCCATCAGGCGCCCATCGGCGAGCCGATCTCGCATCAGCCGAGCCATCTCCGAGACGACCTCGTCGTCCGACGCGATCGCCCGCTCGAAGCCCGGGTTCTCCGGCGAGCGCCCGCGCGCCAGCAGCCCCGCCGCCAGCACGATCGGGTTGGGCTCGCGCTCCGAGATCAGGCGGTCCAAGGGGAGGGCCGTCTCCAGCTGCGAGCCGTGCGGCATGATCGTCGCGATCAGCAGGCGCGTCGCCGCGTCACCGGTGCCGTACCGCTCGAACACCGCGCGGACTAGGTCTTCGCGCTCGTCGCGCGTCAGCGTCCCGCGTCCGGCGGCGTCGGTGGTCAGCAGCCCCGCCGCCGCCGCGATGTACGGACGCAGCAACGCCGGCGCCGCCGCTTCGATCTGGTCGGCCAGCTCCGACGCCGGCAGGCGGGCCTCCTGCAACGGGCGGCGCACCACCGGGTCGCTCGTCCGCGAGGCCCCCGCCAGACCCGGCTCGAACAATTGACGCTGACCGCGACGGAAGCCCAGCGTCCCCTGCCAACGCAGGCGCACGGTGTCGCGGCAGTGCATATCCAGCAACCAACCCGTGTACCCAAGGTCCGGGCGGAGGGTCACCTCCAGCACCTCGCGCGGGTGCAGCACGAGACGACGATCCAGCTCGAACACCTCGCTCTCGACCGTGTCCAACGCCTGCAGCAACTCGACGTCCACACGCGGCGTCAACGCGAACTTGCTGCTCAGAGCGCGCCCCGGCCCAAGCCCCATCGGCACCGGCGCCAGGTTCCGAAGACGCACCCGCACCGCCATCGGCTCCGTCGGCACGCCCGTGGTCGACACCGGCTCCAGCTCCAACTGGAAAAACTGCGACGGCTCGCGCGCCAACGCCCGGACCCAGCTCGGCGTCCGCTGCGCGAAACGCTCGAACGCCTCCGCGTTCGGCGTCAGCGGCTCGCGGTCCCCGTTCGCCCGCGCCCGGCTGATCGCCCACGGCCCGAACAGGCCCGCCGGGTCCGCCGAGGCCGCACGCTTGTACGCTGACGCCGCCTCGCTCCGCCGCCCCATCCGCTCCAGGGCGATCGCCTGCCCGATGAGGCTGGCGACCGTGTCCCCGCCCCCGCCGCGCTCGAAGCGCGACAACGCGTCCTCGTGCGCCCCCGAGTGCAGCGCGCTCCACGCCTCGATCACCGACATCGCGGTCTCGTCGCGCCCCACAAACTCGCGCAGCGGCGCGACCACGCTCTCGAACACCTGCTCGTCACCACCGAAGATCGCCGTCAGACGCACGATCTCGAACAGACGCGCCACGAACACGCTCGCCATCTGCTCGCGCGTCGCGTCGGGCGGCCACTGGCTCTCGTCGCGAACCTGCTCCAGCTCCTTCGCCACCGTCTTCAGGAAATCGTTCGACGACGCGACGCGGATCTCCGCGTCCCCCGCCGCGTCGGCCGCGAACAGACGCATCCACTCATACCGCAGGCTCAGGCGCAGCTCGTCGGCCGGGATGAAGCCCTCGGGCAGACGAAAATTGTTCTTCTCCGCGTTCTCCTGAGCCTGGCGCGCCCGCGCCCGCCCGCTCGCGATCCGGTCGGTCAGCGACTGCGCCACCGCCTCCGGCCCGTCGGTCAGCCAGACAAAGCTCAGGCGGCGGAGCTCGAGCTGATCCTGCGAGACCGGCGAGCGGCCGGCCAAAAGCAGCGACGTCGCGGTCTGGTTGAAGTCCCGCGCCCCCCGGAACGCCCCCGCCGACGCCAGCTCGTTCGCGATCCACAGATGCACGTTCGCGTCCAGCGGGTCCGCGATCAGCAGGTTCATCAGCATGTCGAGCCGACCCCGCGCGTCGTCGACGCGCTCCGTGAAATACGTGTACGCGAGGCTCGCGGCCTCCTTATTCGTCTGATCGAGGCGCGTCGCGTCGGCCAGCCGACGGGCGAAGCCCTCCTGATCCCCGGTCTCCATCGCGAGCAGCGCCGCGTCGAGCGCCAGGCGAGAACGCACCTCCGGCGCGAGCAGGCGCGCGCCCGAACCGTCGATCAGCCGGTCGTACGCCGCCAGGCGCGCCTCGGCCGTCTGCAGCCCCGCGACCTGCGCCGAGACCAGGCGCAGCTGCGCCACCGTGTCCCGCGGATCGAAGCGGAGCAGGCGACGCGTCGCGTCGATGACCTCGTCCTGATCGTCGGCGGCGTACGCCGCGTACAGCCGGTGACGCGTGTACGAGGGCTCGGTCGGATCGATCCGTTCGGCGAGCTGGAACGCGAGCGCCACGATCCGATAATCCTCCAGCGTCGGCGTCGGACGCAGGCGCAGGTCCATCAGCGCCAGGCGAGCCAGCGCCTGAGCCGCGGCTCGCTCGGTCCGCGAAACCCGCATCTCCGGGTCGACCACGATCTCGCGGGAGGCCCGCGACCGCGGCTGGTCACCCTCGGGCGCGAGCCCGGGCTCCGCCCCGTCGAGGATCGCGTCCCCCGCGGGCATCTCGACCTCGGGCAGCTCGATCGGCTCCGGGTCGTCAAACGCCGACGCCGACGCCGGCGACCCGCCCCAGGCGAGCCCGACCACCACCCCCGCCGCGAGAGCGACGACGCCGACCACTCGGCGTTGCCAACCCCGCCCACCGCGGGCAAGCCCCGCACGTTGATCTGCACGTCTCGGCATGAACCCTGCATCGGCCGCGTCAGCCGGCCGCTCCGAAATAGATCCGCGCTACCAGCCACACCAGCAACGCAAACGACGCGAACAGCACCACGCTCGTCGCGATCTCCGTCGCCCACACCAACGCACGGCTCGCGCTCGGGAACAGGCGGTCCGCCACCAGACAACTGAACACCAACTGACCGCTCGCCAACCCCAGCAATCCAATCAAAACCCGCACGCCGTCCGGCAGCTCCCGCAACGGGCCCGGGAGCAGCGCCGGCGAGAGCAGCAGGACGAGCCCCGCAAAGCTCAGCACCGCCGCCCACGGCGTCGCCGTCGCCACCAGCACGCCCATCGTCCAACCACGCCCCGCGCGCACGGCCGACCTCCGTCGGACGCACGCCCTCGCCGCGCGCCGTGACACCGCCCCGCCGGCCCACACCGGACTCGGGACGCCCCTCGGAACCCCATCCTACCGAACGCCGACGCCCCGCGACGGGTTCGTGCCCCGCCCATCGACCCACCCGACGCCCCACTCAACACCCCGGCCGAACCCCTCAGATCGTGTACGGGTGCGCGGTCAGCGTCTCGCTCACCTTTTTCTCGTGCTCCTCGTAGCCCCGGCGCCCCATCAGCCCGAAGGTCGCCTGCTTGCCGAGTTCCACCGCCGGCTGGTCGTACGCGTCGATATCGAGCATCAGCCCCGCGTACGCCGTCGTCACCTGCCAGAGCTGGATGAACTCGCCGACGTGGTGCGCGTCCACCTTCGGGAAGCTCAGCGTGAAGTTCGGACGCTGGCTCTCGACCAGTGCGTACTCCGTCGCCCGGCGCTCGGCGTTCAGCAGCCCCGCCATCGAGCGACCCTCCAGATACCCGATCGCCTCGACGCCCAACCCCTTGGGAATCGTCACGTCCGCGTCCCCGAAGTCCTCCACCGCGAGCAGCCCGATCACCTTGTCGTTCGGGCCCTCGCGGTAGAGCTGCACCTGCGAGTGCTGGTCCGTCGTACCCAGCGCCTTGATCGGCGTAAACCCCGCGTAGACCGTCTCCCCCGAGCGGTCGTGCTGCTTGCCCAGACTCTCGGCCCACAACTGACGGAACCAGTCCGCGAGCAGGTACAGACTGTTCGCATACGGCATCAGCACGTGGTTCGTCTTGCCCTGACGCTGCCCGAGCTCCACCAGCAGCGTCGCGAGCATCGCGGCCGGGTTCTCCGCCAGCTTCGGGCGGCGGCAGCGTTCGTCCATCGAAGCCGCCCCGTCGAGCAACGCCTCGATGTCGATCCCCGCCATCGCCGCGCTGAACAGCCCCACCGGGCTCAGCACGCTGAAGCGACCCCCGACGCCGTCCGGCACCGGGAGCGTCGCGTACCCCGCCTCGTCGCAGATCTTCCGCATCGTCCCCTTCTCAGGATCCGTCACGGCCACCACGTGCTCGCGGTGCTTCTCACCCAAAGCCTGCTGGAGCGCGTCGCGGACGATCATGAACTGGGCGGCCGTCTCGGCGGTCTCGCCCGACTTGCTGATGACGTTGAAGAGCGTCTTCTCCAGCCCGCCGTTCGCCTTGCAGAAGCTGAAGATCGAGCCGAAGTACGCCGGGTCGACGTTGTCGACGACGAACACCCGCGGCCCGTTCCGCGTGCCCGCGGGGAGCAGGTTGTGCGTTGCCGGGTTGAGGGCCGACTGGAGCGCGATGTTGCCCAGCGCCGAGCCCCCGATCCCGAGCACGATCATGTTCTCAAACCGCCCGCGGCACTTCTCCACCAAAGCGTGAACGTCGCGGACGTGCTCATCCCGCATCGGGCCCTTGGGGAGCAGACGCCACCGCTCCCACCCCGTCCCGCTGGTGGCGTCGAGGCTCTTGGTCATCCGGACGGCGGCCTCGGCGAGCTCGCCCCCCTCGCTCAGGCGGGCCGGGTCGAGACCGTGCGGGCCGACGCGTTCGGACAGGCAATTCGCATAGTCGAGCTTGAGCATGGCCAGAGCGTAGCGAGGGATCACCCGCCCGGCCCGCCGGTTCCGTGCCGACCACGCAGGACTCGGCGGGCGGAGGCCCGTATATTCGTCGCATGGTTCACCCCTGGCACGATCTCACCCCCACCGTCGAAGCCGGAGAGCTCCCGGAGTTCTTCAAGGCCGTCATCGAGATCCCCAAGGGATCCAGCAACAAGTACGAGCTCGACAAGTCCAGCGGGCTGCTCAAGCTCGACCGCGTGCTCAGCTCGGCGGTCTACTACCCCGCCAACTACGGCTTCATCCCCCAGACCTACGCCGAGGACAACGACCCCCTCGACGTCCTGGTCTTCAGCGCCGAGAAGATCGAACCCCTGTGCATCTGCTCGGCTCGCGCGGTCGGGCTCATGACCATGATCGACTCCGGCGAGCCCGACCACAAGATCATCGCCGTCCTCACCAACGACCCCGTCTACGCCGACTACCACCGCGCCAGCGACTTCCCCAAGCACACGTTCAAAATGCTCAAGCGGTTCTTTGAGGACTACAAGATGCTGGAGGACAAGGACGTGGAAGTCGACACCATCATGCCCGCCGAGGCGGCCCACGCGATCATCACCGACTCGCTCAACCGCTACTCCGAGGTCCGGCGCAAGGGCGGCATCGCCGGGCTGCACTGAGTTTGCCCACGAGCCGCGACCGTGAGGGAGTGGATTCAGAAGGCCCCAGGAGCCGGGCACCGGGCACCGGGCACCGGGGCTTTGCAATCGATACGGGCGCCTGGTCACTGGCTCCCGGCACCTGCCCGGACCGCGCCCTCCGGGCGCGGCTCGTTCGGAACCAGATGAAGGACGCCTCATCATGCGACGCGACCTCGACCGCATCCTGATCGACCGTGCCCGCATCGCCGAGCGTGTGCGCGAGATGGGCGTGGAGCTGGCGCGTCAGCTCGAGGGCGAGCTGCGGGCCGAGGGCGCGAGCCCGGACGAGGCGGGGCACGCGGTGATGATCCCGGTGCTGACCGGGTCGATGATCTTCGTCGCGGACCTGGTCCGCGAGATGCCGATGAAGCTGAGCCTGGGCCTGGTCGCGGTCAGCAGCTACCCGGGCAAGAGCATGCAGAGCAAAGGGGCGTCGATCGCGAGCGAGCTCCCGCCGGACCTGGCGGGCAAGCACGTGGTGATCGCCGACGACATCCTCGACACCGGCAACACGCTGGCGCTCGTCAAGCGTCTGGTGGAAGAGAAAAAGCCGGCCAGTGTGCGCGTCGTGGTGCTGCTGCGCAAGCTGCTCCCGAACCACACCCCCCCGATCGAGGCTGACCTGGTCGGCTTCGAGATCCCCGACGAGTTCGTCGTCGGGTACGGGCTCGACTACGACGGGCTGTACCGCAACCTGCCCGAGATCGCGGTGCTCAAGCCCGAGGCGCTCTGATCCGTCCGCTTGTGCCTCCCCGCCTGTTCACCCGTGCCCCCATCGCCCGCGGGACTCCGTCCGCCCCTCAAGCCGATACGCTCTTTGCATGCCCGAGCGGCTCCAGGCCCCATCCCCGCTCCCCCCGCCCCGGACCGCCGCACCGGCTCACGGGCTCGGTCTCGCGCACGCCGACGCCCCCGCCCCGGCGCTCCCGGTCGACGGCGTCGCGCCCGAGGTCCCGCGGACGCGCCGCGGGCTGCTCGTCAGCTACCTGCCCGAGGGCGAGCCGATCCTGCTCGCGCTGCGTCCGAGCGTGCTGTTCGTCGTGCTGTACCCGCTGGGCACGTACGTCGCACTGATCGCAACCGGCGTGCTGGTCTGGTTCACGGCTTCGGTCACGCAGTTCGGCCCGGACGCGGCCCGCGTGCCCTGGATGACCCTGATCGCCGTGCTCCTCCGCCTCGCCTGGGCGTGTCTGGAATGGCTGAGCCGCCTGTACGTGCTGACCGATCGGCGTGTGATCACCGTCGCCGGGG
Organism: Phycisphaerales bacterium; assembly: GCA_050485765.1. Lineage (GTDB taxonomy): Bacteria > Planctomycetota > Phycisphaerae > Phycisphaerales > UBA1924 > RECY01. The sequence continues at coordinate 65,237 of JBJHBZ010000022.1, forward strand.
TGCTGCGCCAGGGCATGGCGGACCTCCCGCTGGGTCGGATCCAGCACGTCGCGGTGTATAAGTCGCTGCGCGAGCGTGTGTTCGGGCTCGGGACGATCGGGTTCGCGACCGCCGGCACGGGCACGATCGAGGCCGCGTGGCGGATGCTCGACCAGCCCGTGCGTGCGCTCGACGTGATCCGTCGCACGGTCGCGCGGTTCCAGCACCAGGACGGGGCGACGCCGTGACGCCTCCAGCTCCCGAGCCG
>JBJHBZ010000023.1:0-7656 GCA_050485765.1 Phycisphaerales bacterium
GGCGCGCTCTGGGTGCGGGGGGGGGCACGCGCCGGGTTTTTAAATCGACGGGATCAGGACCGGCTTACGAGGCGGCCGGCCGGCTCCGTTGCCGAGAACCTCAGTTGTCGAGAATCAGCGGCAGGATGTTGTCGTTGGAAAGGTCCAGCGCCCCCATGAGGGCGGCGGCGGCGGTCGCCTCGCCCGGTGCGCCGGTCAGGGCGATCTCGACCAGGCGGGTGACCTGGCGCTGCGAGAGCATGTTGCCGAAGCGCTTGACGGACTCGGTCGTGCGGTTGAGGAGTTGGACACGCTCGTTGCCGGAGGCTTCGAGGGCGGCGGCCATCAGGGCCGACTGGGCCCGCTGCTCGTCCACGAGGGCGAGCACCTCGGCGACGCTCATGCGGATCGGGCCGGTGCGCGAGCCGAGGGCGGCGATGAGCGGACGCGTCGCGTCGCGGACGTCCAGCACCGGGCTGGCGCCGATCGCCAGGTCGCGGAGGACACGGAGCGACCGCTCGGCGTAGGCCTCGGCCTCGGCCGCGGAGATCGGGCCGCCGCTGGCGACGCGCACGAGCTCGTTGACCGCGTTGACGAACATCTGCTCGTTCATCGCGATCGGGCGGAGCATCACGCCCTGCTGACGCTCGTAGCGACGCTGCAGGCGGGTGTAGTCCCGCGTGGGCATCAGCGCGAGCACCGGGGTTGCGCTGAAGCGGTTCGACGTGCGGACCTCCTCGATCGCGGCCTCGGTCGAATCCTCCCCGAGCGTCGTCACGACCAGGTCTAGCCCGGCGATATTCGCCAGGGGCTCGGCCAGCGCCTCCAGGCGGGGGGCGAACGGGAGCACCTGGTAGCCCAGGCCCTGCACGATCTCGCGGTACCCGTCGTAGAGCTCGAAATCACTGGCGAGGATGACGGCGTGCCGCGTCTCGGCGTCCTGCACAGCGTCGGCGAGTATCGGGATCACCCGCTCGGCACCGGTGAAGGTCTGGCGGGGCTGGCTGGAGCCCAGGGCGAGGGCCGACTCGATCTGGACGCGCCGGTTCGGGTAGCCGAGGGCTTCGAGCAGGGGCTGACGCCCGCGGGGGCCCTGCTGGAGGGCGGCGCTGCCGGCGGTGCGCTCGATCGCCGCCAGGGCGCGCCGGGCGAGGCGCGTGTTGCGGTCATCGAGGGCGCGGGCCAGGACGCGCTGGGTGACGTCGGTCCCGGAGGCGACGGCGAAGTACTCCGCCCCGCGACGCGAGGCCGGGTAGACGGGGTTGGCGTAGCCCTGAGGCTGCTCGATCTCGCGCCGGAAGTTGGAGGCGACCCACAGAGCGAGAGCCTCGGGGTTGCTGGTGCGGAGGGTGAGCGAGCGCTCGCTGAGGCGCATCGCCATCGCCTCGTGGTAGACCTCCGTGCGGATGGGGGTCATGACCAGCCCGAGCCCGGCGTCGTAGCCCCAGAGGAGCTGCTGATCCTCGCCGGGGAAGCTGGTGAGCTGGGTGCGCTCGTTGTAATAGTCGTTGGCGAGGGCGAGGTACCAGTCCGCGACGTCGCGGGCCGGATCGTTGATGCCCATGCGGGTGATCGCGCGCCGGGCGGCGGCGGCGACTTCCTGGTTGGTCGTGGTCGAGAGGACGTCGTGGATGTAGGGGGCGGCGGTCTCGGAGCCGATCTGCCCGAGCACGGTCAGAACGAGCTCCTGGCGGGCCGGGTCCAGATTGGGCAGGGCCGTCGCGAGGGGCGTGACGGACTGCTGGCCCTTGTCGATCAGCAGGCGCTGGACCTCGGCTTGGAGGGCCGGGTTGGAGCGCTGGAGCAGGGCGGTCAGGAGCTGAGGCATCGCGTACTCGCCCGCTTCGACCAGGCGCTGGCGGGCGAGGAGACGCCCGCGGGCCCCGCCGGTGAGCAGGGCGATGTTCTCGGCGATCTGCTCCGGGTCGCGGGCGCGGTCGAGCTTGCCCCGCTCGTACATGCGGGAGAGGCGGGCGGCGGAGGCTTCGAGCTGCGGCGTGCGGATCGCCAGCGCCATCGCCTCCTCGAAACGGACGAGCTCGCCCGTGTCCTCGATCAGGCGGGTGAAATCCTCGGGGGAGATGTCGCGGCTGAGCAGCTCGCGCATCAGCACGTCGGCGGCCTCGGCGCGGTTGATCTTGGTGAAGTGGATGATGTCCCGGATGAGCTCGCGCTCGTTCATCCCGTCTTGAGCCCAGGCGGAGGCGGGCGAGAGCACGCCGGCTGCCAGCACCAGGGCCGCCACACAACCAAGGCACTTGCGACCGAATCCGTGCCGGCGAGCAGAGGTCAGGACCACGTCGGTCTCCCCGTCGAAAAGAGTCTGCGTGTGTCGGGCCGATCGGCCTGCCCGCGTCGGACCCCTCTGGAGCGGGGCCGAGGGCGCGGATCGCGCACGCGCTTGTTGTCCAGGTTCAGAACCGGGCGACGACGCCGCCGCACAAACAGTCCCGATCCTTCTCATCTCCCGATCCCGCGGCAACCCCGCCCGGGATTCGGCCTTGGGAGACGCGTGCAGCTCGGGCCCGCATCGCGGGCGCCGCCTCACACCGTACGACCTCCGAAGCCGCTCTGTTGCACGCCACAGAAGCCCCCCGAGGCTGCCTGTGGACGCACGATCCGACCAGAACCCATGCAGAAAGCCACGAGCGACGCCCGTGGAGGGGCAAGGTACCGCCCACGGCGCGCGGGGTCAATCCGTGCCGATCGGGCGTCTCCTGGGTTGGAACCGCGGGCGAGGGCTCGGGCCGGGGCTTGGGGAAGGGATTGTCTCTCGCCCAGACCGGGGGACCGACCCAGCCCCGGCGGAGCATAAATCCGCCCGAACCCCTCCGACCGGTCAAGACGCCCTCCGGATTGGTCGAAAGACCACCCGGCCGGCCCAGGACGGGCCGACGCCCATGCCCGGCTTCCGCCTCTCTTGTGCGAGGAACACCCATGCCGCTGGAAAAGGACGTCCTCACGACCGGCGAGGTCGCCAAGCTCTGCAATGTCGCCCCGCGGACGGTCAGCAAGTGGTTCGACTGCGGGTCGCTCCGCGGCTACCGCATCCCCGGCTCCAAGGACCGACGCATCCCCGTCTCCGAGCTCATGAAGTTCATGCGGGCCCACGGGATCCCCATGGACGGCATGCAGACCGGCGCCTGCCGCGTCCTGATCGTCGATGACGACCGCGAGATCGTCGACACGCTCACCAACGTCCTCGGCGAGAAGACCACCTACGAGATCCAGTCCGCCCTGACCGCCTTCGGCGCGGGGATGGTCTGCGAACGCTTCCGACCCCACGTCGTGCTCCTGGACGTCCACCTCGGCGAGACCGACGCGAGCGACTTCCCGCAGTTCGTCCGCAAGAGCGACAACCTGCAGATGACCAAGGTCATCGCGATGAGCGGCAAGCTGACCGACGGGCAGGCCCAGAGCCTGCGGAGCAAGGGCTTCGACGGCTTCCTCAAGAAGCCGTTCCAGATCCGCCAGGTCGTCGATGCGATCGAGGCCGCGACGGACATCACGCAGTAAGTGCGCACAACAACCGATGCATGATGCAACGCCCGCGTTCAAGGACGAACGCGGGCGTTGTTCGTGGATGCATGGGACGCGGACGCCCGTCAGGCGCGAGCGGGCGAGGGCGAGGGCGACGCCGCCCTTGGCGCAACACCGGGAGGCGAGTTGGCATCCACGGCGGCGCGGATCGCCCGTGCGATTCCCGGCGCGTCGATGCCGGCTTCGGCGAGCTGCTTGGAGCGGCTGTCCTGGTAAATCCATCCGTCGGGCAGGCCCAGGCGCGTCACCCTCGCGTGCAAGCCCATCTCGGCGAGGGCCTCGAGCACGGCCGTGCCGAAACCGCCCTGGATGCCGTGGTCCTCGACGGTCACGATCGGCACGCCCGCTTCGGCCAGTTTGCGGATGAGCCCCGCGTCGACGGGCTTGGCGAAGCGCGCGTCGTAGACCGCGACGCGGTACTCGCCCGCGAGCGTGGCGGCGGCGTCCATCGCCGCGATCGCCGGCGTGCCGAAGGCCAGGACCGCGACGTCCGCCCCGGCGCCTTCGGTGCGATCGGTCGGATCGACCTCCGGCGTCAGCAGTCGCGCTTTGCCCAGCTCGAACGCCGGGCAGGGCTCCCCGGTGAAGCGGTCGCTCACGTTGTCGCGCGGGTAGCGGACGGCGCTCAGGCCCTCGTCGTAAGTGCGCATGAACTCGAGAGCGGCGAGCAGGCTCGGCTCGTCGATCGCGGCGGTGAGGGCCGCGCCGGGGAGCGTCCGCAGGATCGCGACGTCGCAGAAGCCGTGGTGCACCGCGCCGTCGCCACCGACCAGCCCGGCGCGATCGAGGCACAGACGCACCGGCAGCCCCTGGAGCGAGACTTCCTGGAAGGCCTGATCGAACGCCCGCTGCACGAAGGTCGAGTACACCGCGAAGAACGGCTTGAGCCCGCACTTGGCGAGCCCGGCCATCATGTCCATCGCGTGGCTCTCGCAGATGCCCGTGTCCCACGTGCGCGTGGGAAACTCGCTCATCGCCTTGTCGAGCCCCGTCCCGCCCGGCATCGCGGCCGTGCAGGCGACGGCTTTTTCGTCCCGGCGCATCAGCTCAGCCATCGCCTCGCCGAAGGCGGTTGTGAACGAACGCCCGGACTTTTTCAGCTCCACGCGGCAGGAATCGGGGTCGTAGCGGTGGGCGGCGGGCGAATGGAAGGTCGTGGCGTCCTCCTCCGCGTACGGAAGGCCCTTGCCCTTGACCGTCTTCACATGCAGCACCATCGGGCGATCAAACTCCTTCGCCTCGGCGAAGAACTCGATCAGCGTCGGGATGTCGTGCCCGTCGATCGGGCCCACGGTCAGCAGCCCGAAGTGCTCGAACCACCCGCCCTCGCTGATCGCCTGCTTGAACATCTCCGTCGAGCGGTGGTAGGCGTCGCGCAGGATCGAGCCGCCGGGGATCTGGCGGAGGACCTTGTCGCCGGCCTTCTTGAAATCGCCGTAGAGGTGGCTCAGGCGGACACGATCGAAATACTGCGCCATCGCGCCCTGAGGCTTGGAGATGCTCATCCCGTTGTCGTTGAGGACGATGAGCATCTGCCGCTTGAGCGTGCCGGCGTTGTTGAGCCCTTCCATCGCGACGCCGTTGACGATCGAGGCGTCGCCGATGAGTGTGACGACGCGTCGCCCGTCGGGGTTGGTCTTGGGGTCGAAGGCTTCGCCGGTGAGGGTGTCGCCGCGGGCCATGCCGACGCCCGTGGAAATGCCCGTGCCCGCGTGCCCGACGCTGAAGAGGTCGCTGGGGTGCTCCCGCGGCTCGGGGAAGCCGGCCATGCCCTCGCGCGTGCGCAGCTTGGCGAGCATCGGCAGACGTCCGGTGAGCAGCTTGTGCGGGTAGCACTGGTGCCCGACGTCGAACAGCAGGCGGTCGTGCCCGAAGTCGAAGACATAGTGCATCGCGATCGTCAGCTCGACCACGCCAAGGTTGGGCGCCAGGTGCCCCCCGGAGCTGGACACCTGGTCGATGATCGCCTGGCGGATCTCGGCGGCGAGTTCGGGCAGCCGATCCATCGGCAGCGCGCGCAGGTCGGCGTGGGAACGGATCGTCGGGAGCAGCGTCATGCCGGGCTCCATCGGGCAAGAGGGCCGCGCCGGCGCGAACACGCCGACGCGAGATGCAGGATGAGTGTATCCACCCGTGCCTCCAGATGTTGTGTTTCGAACCCCGCTGGAGGGGGGATTCGCGGGAAGGCGACCGCCGGACCCCGGAGATCAGCTCGTTCGGCGGGCGAGGTCGCCCGTGATCGCCCGGAGCAGGTCGCCCGCCGGGCCGAGCGGCTTGAGCGCCCTCGCGGCCCGGTCGGCCAAACGCTCGACCTCGGCCCGTGCGCCATCGAGGCCCAGGACGCCGGGGTAGGTCAGCTTCCCGGCCTCCGCGTCCTTGCCCGTCCGCTTGCCCACCGCTTCGGCTGGCTGCTCGACGTCCAGGAGGTCGTCCACGACCTGGAACATCAGCCCGCAGGCCTCGCCGAAGCCTGTGATCGCCGCCATCGCGGGCCCGGGGACGCGCCCGTCCGCGAACGCCGAGATCGCGCCCATGCGGCACGCCGCCCGGATCAACGCCCCCGTCTTGTTGGCGTGGACGAGGCGGACGCGATCCGGGGCCGAGAGCCCCTCGGGCAGCCCGCAGATCGTGTCGTAGACCTGCCCGGCGATCATCCCGCCGGTCCCGATCGCGAGTTCCTCGACGAGTCCTGCCGCCACACCCGGCGAGGGGGCCCGCTGAACGAGCATCTGGAACGCCCCGGCGAGCATCGCGTCGCCGGCGAGGATCGCCATCGCCTCCCCGGCGTGGCGGTGGAGCGTGGGCTTGCCGCGTCGGAGGTCGTCGTCGTCCATCGCGGGCAGGTCGTCGTGGACGAGGCTGAAGGCGTGGACGAGCTCGACCGCCGAGCCCGCGGGCAACGCCGGCGAGCCGTCGGCGTCCTCGCGAACCGCGGCGCAACAATGCCACGCCAGCAGCGGGCGGACGCGTTTGCCCCCGCCGAGGGTGGCGTACCGGATCGCCTCGGCCAGGTTCGGCGGCATCGCGAGCGCGTCGATCGAGTGCGCAAGATCGCGCTCGATCGACGTCAGAGCGGCGGCGGGGTCGAGATCGGGCTTGGCGTGGGTTGGAAACGAGCCTGACATCGGAGCGAGTGTATCGGGCGGGCCCCACCCGGGAATGGTGGCATCCGGGGCAATCCCCCGGCGTTGTTTCCCGGGGGATTGCCCCGAACCCGGGCCGGTATGATCTGCTCCTGCACGTTCAACGCCGAAGCGAAAGCACACGATGCCCACGCGGACCGCACACCTGCCCAATCTGTTCTGGTTCCTCGCGTTTCTCGCCCTCGCGTGGGTCGGCGCGACGCCACCTTCGGCCCTCGCTCAGGATCAAGCTCAGGCGGGAACGCCAGCGAACGAACAGGGCGGCGAGCCCGCGATCACACTGAGCGCCACCCGCGTCGCGCTGGAGGCGATCGAGGCCCGGACGGACCTGGACGACGCCGTCCAGCAGCAGCTCATCGAGATCTACCAGCGTGCGATCGCGACGCTGGAGCTGGCGATCCAACAGGAGCAGCGGGCGCTGCAGTTCGAGCAGCAGCGCCAGGCGGTGCCGGGCGAGCGTGAGGCGATCGAGCGCGACCTGGCCCAGGGGTTCGAGGACACGATCACGGTCCCGCCCGGGGCGAGCGTGGAGATGGTCCGTCAGTCGCGGGACCAGGCCGAGGCGAGCGTGCGGGACGCGCAGGATCGCCTCGCGCAGGTGGAGCGTGACCAGACCTTCCGAGCCGAGCGTCGCGCGTCGATCCCGAACGAGACGGTCGCGGCCCAGAGCGAGTTGGAAGACGTCGAGAGCGAGCTGGCTTCGGCTCCCCCTCCCGATCAGCCGGCGGAGCTGTCGAACGCGATCCGGTCGGAGCTGCTGGCGCGTCAGCGACTGCAGCGTGCGATTCTGAACGCGAACCGGAACGAGCTTGCGAACTACGACGCGCGGGCGGAGGTCGTGCCGCTGCGTCGTCAGCGTGCGCACCGGCGGTTGAACGCCCGGACGGAGCAGTTGCAGCGGTGGGAGGCGGCGTTGTCGGAGGCCGAGGCCGCCGCAGCCCAGCTCGAGGCGGAACAGGCTCGGCGTTCGGCGGGCGGGGCCGCGCCCCCCCCG
>JBJHBZ010000023.1:7666-27863 GCA_050485765.1 Phycisphaerales bacterium
TGTGTGGGGGGGGGGGGGGGGGTGGGGGGGGGCCGCCCCCCCCCCCCCCCCCGCGCCCCCCCCCCCGGGGGGGGGGGGGGCCCCCCCCCCCCTCGCCCGCCGTCCGCGCCATCGCCGAGCGGAACCTCGAACTGATCGAGCAGCGCACGGGCCCGGAGGGCGTCGCGAGCAAGATCGCGAACCTGCGCGTCGGGTACGAGCGTCTCGAAGCCGGGCTGCGGCGCGTCGCGTCCCAGTACGAGCGTGACCGGCAACGCGTCGAAGCCGCGACCGGGACCGGGCTCACCGACGCACGGCTCCGAACCCAACGCACCGAGTTGACCGACCCCGGCGAGCTGCGCGGCTTCCTGCGCCGACTCCGCGGCGAGCTCGCGATCACCCAGCGCGAGCTCGCGGACCTCGAGTACGAGCGGAGCAACTTCTTGCCCATCGGGCAGCAGATCGATCGCATCCTGAGCGAACAGCCGCCGGGGACCGACGAGACGACCCTCGCCGCTCTCCGCGCCGAGATCGCCTCCCTGCTCGCCGAGCAGCGCGCCCAGCACGACGCCCTCGTCGCGGCGTACCGCGAGTACGACGCGTGGCTCGTCCGCGTTCAGGACCGCCTCGAGCCCCTGCTGGCGCTCACCAAGCGGTACATCGAGTTCATCGACGAGCGGATCCTCTGGATCCGGAGCATGGACAGCATCGGCGCGAGGGAGCCGGCGCGGGTCACACGGACGTTCACGGCTCTGATCTCGGCCGACAACTGGATCGTTTTCCTCGTCGAGACCTGGCGGGACGTCCAGCGTCGCCCTCTCCCCCCGCTCCTGGTCATCTTCACGCTCGCGATGATGCTGTACTGGCGTGCGCGGCTGCTGCCCAGGCTGAAACACATCGCCGAGCGCATCGGGAGCATCTCCACCGACAAGATCGGGCTGAGCACCCGCGCCCTCCTGATCACGCTGCTCCACGCGAGCACGTGGCCCGTCGCCCTCTGGCTCGCCGCCTGGTGGCTCCACACGATGCCCGAGCCCGGGTTGATCGCGCGGGCGCTCCGGTTCGGCTGCCTCGCCTCCGCCCCGCTGCTGCTGACCACGCGCTTCGTGCAGCAGCTCGTCCGCGACCACGGGCTCGCCGACGCGCACTTCCGCTGGCGCCCGCAGACCCGATCGCTGCTCCGGGCGCATATCCGGTGGTTCGAGCTGACGGCGGTCCCGATCGTGTTTCTCATGGGCGCCGCGGAATGGGAAGCGCTCCAGGCGGGAGACGACCCGCTGGCCCGGATCGCGTTCATCGCGCTCATGGTCTCGCTCGCGGTGCTGTCGGCCCGCCTGCTGCGCCCCGGGACGGGGATCGCCGCGGCAGCCGTGGCACGGCACCGGGGCGAGTGGATGGAGCGGGCCGAGTACATCTGGTACCCCGCGGCGATCCTCGCCCCGCTCGCGCTCGCGCTGATCGCGGCCCTGGGCTTTTTCTACACGGGGCTGCAGTTCGAGGGGCGGCTGCTCGCGACCGTGCAACTGATCCTGGGTGTGATCGTGGCGCAGGGCATCGTGCAGCGCGGGCTGCTGATCGCGCGTCGGCGTCTGGCGATGGAGGAGGCGCGTCGCCGGCGCGAGCAGGCTGCCGAGGCCGCGGAGAAGTCCGGCAGCGCCGCGACCGCCGAGGGCGGGACGGTCAAGATCGAGGAGCCGAAGCTCGACCTGGTTTCGATCGACAGCCAGGCGCGCCAGCTCCTGCGGACGGGCGTGGTCGTGACGATGGTGATCGGGCTCTGGCTCGTCTGGTCGCGGATGTTGCCGGCGCTGGGCATGCTCGAGCGGGTCGAGGTGTGGCCGAACTTCGGACACGTGCGCGAAGCCGCGGTTTCCGTCCCGCCCGCGTCGGAGATCCTGGGCCCGACGCTCGCCCGCGAGGTGCTCCGCGTGGAGGCGCCCCCCGCGACCACCTTCAACGGCAGCGCGCCCCCTCCGCCGTTCACAACCACCGCCGAACCGTTCAGCCAGGACGACGCCGCCCGCCTCGCCGGGACCGACCCGCCCGTGCCTCAGACGGCGATCACGCTCATCAACGTGATCGGGTTCGTGATCTTCGCGTTGATCGCGTACGTCCTGGCGCGGAACGCGCCGGGCCTGCTCGAGATCACGCTGCTGCAGCGCCTGCCGATGACCCCCAGCGGTCGCTACGCCGTCGTGACGCTCACGCGGTACGTGATCGCCGTCGTCGGCGTCGTCGTCGCGTTCGGGGCGATCGGCATCGGGTGGTCGCAGGTGCAGTGGCTCGTCGCCGCGATCACCCTCGGCATCGGCTTCGGCCTCCAGGAGATTGTCGCCAACTTCATCTCCGGCATCATCATCCTCATCGAACGCCCCATCCGCGTCGGCGACACGGTCACCGTCGGCGGGGTCAGCGGCAACGTGACCCGCATCCGCATGCGTGCCACCACCATCACCGACTGGGACCGAAAAGAACTCATCATCCCCAACAAAACCTTCATCACCTCCGACGTCATCAACTGGACGCTCTCGGATCCTGTGCTCCGCATCGTCATCCCCGTCGGCGTCGCCTACGGCTCGGATATCGACAAGGCCGAGGAACTGCTGCTCAAGGTCGCCGGGGAGCATCCAGCCGTCCTGAAAGATCCCGCGCCGTCGGTGGTCTTCAGCGAGTTCGCCGACAGCTCGCTGACGTTCAACCTCCGCGTCTTCATCCCGAGCATCAGCGAGATGGTCCGCGTCCGGCACGAGATGCACCGCGCGATCGATAAGGCATTCCGAGAAGCGAAGGTTGAGATCGCCTTCCCGCAGCGCGACATTCACATCCGAAGCATCAGCGGGCCGCTGATCGGCGCGAGCGCCGAGGCCAACCCGACTCCGCCTCCGACCGGCGAGGAGCCGCCCGAGCCCCGTCCCGCCTAGCACGCGGGTACGCTTGCCCACCAATGACCGGCGAGATCGTTCTGGTTCTGGCGATCCTGGCGGGCGTGCTGACGCTCCTGGCGACCACGCGCCTCCCCGCGGACGCGATCCTGGTCGCCGCGCTCACAGCGCTGCTCGCGATCCCTGTCCCCAACCCGGGCGGGGGCTGGCGCGTCGGCATCCTGACCGCCGGCGAGGGCTTCGCGGGCTTCAGCAACACCGGCATGCTCACCGTGGGCGTGCTGTTTGTCGTCGTGGCCGGGCTGCGCGAGACCGGGGGCATCGACTGGATCGCCGACCGATTTCTCGGTCGCCCCAAGTCTCAGCACGCCGCGATGCTCCGCGTGATGGCGCCGGTCGGCGGGCTGAGCGCGTTTCTCAACAACACGCCCGTTGTTGCGATGATGATCCCCGCGGTGCAGGACTTGGCGAAAAAGCTCGGCGTCGGGCCGGGCAAGCTCATGATCCCGCTCAGCTACGCCGCCATCCTCGGCGGGACGTGCTCGCTCATCGGCACCAGCACCAACCTCGTCGTCGCCGGGCTGGTCATCGCCTCCACCGACCTGCCCCACCTCCGGATGTTCGATATCACCTGGGTCGGCCTGCCCGTCGCCCTGATCGGCTTCGCCTTTCTGCTCACCATCGGGCGCAAGCTCCTGCCCGACCGCAGCCCCGCCGATCTCGCCCTCGCCGACCCCAAGCAGTACACCGTCGAGCTCATCATCCCCGAGAACAGCCCGCTCGCCGGGCGCACCGTGGAGGACGCCGGGCTCCGCAACCTCCCCGGCTCGTTCCTCATCGAGATCCAGCGGGGCGAGGAGATCATCGCGGCCGTCGGGCCGGAGCAGGTCCTTCGCGGCGGGGACCGCCTGCTCTTTGCCGGGGTGGTCGAATCGGTCAAAGACCTCGCCAACGCCCGCGGGCTCCAGCTCGCGACCGATCAGGTCTTCAAGCTCGACGCGCCGCGGCACCAGCGCCGCCTCTTTGAAACCGTCGTCGCGCCGGATTGCGCCCTCGCCGGTCGGACGGTCCGGCAATCCCGCTTCCGCAACCGGTACAACGCGGCCGTCATCGCGGTCGCGCGCAACGGCGAACGCATCCGGGCCAAGATCGGCGATATCCGGCTTGCCGGGGGGGACCTGCTGCTGGTCGAGGCCGACCCGGGCTTTGCCGATCGCGCCCGCAGCTCGCGCGATTTCATGCTGGTGAGCGGGCTGGAGGACTCGCGTCCCCGCCGGCGGAGCCACGCCCCGCTCGCCGCGGGCATCCTGCTTGTGATGGTCGCGCTCGCGACGTTCGAGATCTATCCGATGCTCATCGCCGCGATGCTCGCCGCCGGCGCGATGGTGCTCACGCGGTGCTGCACGCTCACCGACGCGCGGCGCAGCATCGACTGGTCGATCCTGATCGTGATCGGCGCGGCCCTCGGGCTCGGCGCCGCGATCGACAAGACCGGCGCCGGGCAACTCGTCGCCGGCGCGCTCCTCAACCTAGTCGGCCCGAATCCATGGCTCGCGCTCCTGGCGATCTACGCCCTGACCTCGTTCCTCACCGAGATCGTGACCAACAACGCCGCCGTCGCGCTGATGTTCGGTTTCGCGATGGCGACCGCCGAGTCTCTCGGCGTCAACGCGATGCCCTTTGTCATCGCGCTCATGATGGCCGGCTCCGCCTGCTTCGCCAGCCCGCTCGGGTACCAGACCAACCTTATGGTCCTCGGACCCGGCGGCTACACCTTCGCCGACTTCCTGCGCATCGGCATCCCGATGAACATCCTCGTCGGCGTCTCGGCCGTGCTCATCACGCCGCTCGTGTTCCCCTTCTGACGCCCTGAAAGCCGCGATGAGCCAGAGGACACTCGAGAAAGTTCACGCTCAGCTCACGGGAGAGGACGACGGGCGGGTCTGCCGAGACATCCCCGAGGAAGCCTGCCAGCACCAGCCGAAAAACTTCCTGCTCCACGTCGCCAGCCTCGCCCTGACCAAGGGCGGCGACAGCCTGGTCGATCCCAAGCTCGTGCTGAGCTGGCTGATCCCCGCTCTCGGCGCCCCGACCGCGATGGTCGGGCTCCTGGTCCCGATCCGCGAGGCCGGCTCGCTGCTCCCACAACTGATCATCGCCGGCGCGATCCGACGGATGCCGCAGCGCAAGTGGGCCTGGGGCGCGGGCAGCCTCGTGCAGGGCCTGGCGGCCGCGGGCATCGGGTTGGTCGCGTTCCGGATGGAGGGCGCCGCCGCCGGCGTGGCGATCCTCGCCTTGCTCGCGATCTTCGCGATCGCCCGCAGCGTCTGCTCGGTCAGCTACAAGGACGTTTTGGGCAAAACCGTCTCGAAATCAACCCGCGGCACCGCGACCGGCAGCGCCGCGACCGTCGGCGGGCTCGTCGCGCTCCTCTTCGGCGTGGCGCTTCTGACCGGCCTGCTCCCGCTCGAGGTCCCGGTCATCGCGGGGGCGATGCTTGTCGCCGCGGGCTTCTGGGTCGTCGCGGCCGCCATGTTCATCACGCTCGCCGAGGCGTCCGGCGCGACCGAAGGCGGGGGCACGGCCCTTCACGTCGCCGTCCAGAATCTCAAGCTCCTCAAGACCGACGCCCAGCTCCGGCGCTTCATCTCCACCCGAGCCCTGCTCACCGCGACCGCGCTCGCCCCGCCATTTCTGCTCATCACCAGCTTTGCCGATGACAACGACCGCCTCGCGCGACTCGGCCCGTTTGTCATCGCCTCGGCCTTGGCGGCGATGCTCAGCACCTATGTCTGGGGGCGGCTTGCCGACCGCTCCAGCCGAGCCGTCCTGGCCCGAGCCGGCCTGATCGCCGCCGGGGCGACCGGCGCGGGCGCGGGTGCCGGCTTCGTCGGCTTGCCCGAAGCCCTCGGCGTCTGGATCTACCCCGCCCTCTTGTTCGTCCTCATGATCGCCCACCAGGGCGTCCGCATCGGGCGCTCCACCCACCTCGTCGACATGGCGACCGAGGACACCCGTCTCGCTTACGCCGCGATCTCCAACACCGTCATCGGGCTGGTGCTCGTCCTCGGCGGCGGGTTTGCGTTGGTCGAGTCGTTCACCGGGCCGGCCGTGGTGCTGGCGATCTTCGCGACGATGGCCCTCGCCGCCGCCTGGGCCGCCGGACGGCTCGAGCAGGTGCAGTAGGCATCCCAGGGCAAACACCGGCCCGACGCCCAGGTCTGAAAACACGCGATCCGATTCCGAGATTTGCTGGCCGGATCCCCGATCCGGGGGCACATTGGGTCCGGGAAATCACTGCGCCCGCCGCCCCGTGTCTGTGCCGGGGGGGTGTTCGCTGCGCCCTGTCGCACGCGTTCCAGGTCGGATCGCACTCTGAGGAGAGGTCACACATGCCCGCGTCACGCCGCGCCACGCTCGGATGCATCGCTTCGCTCGCCTTCGTCGCAGCCTCGGGCGCGCAGTCGATCGACTTCGTCTCGACCTACAGCGGGCAGGTCAACGGGCAATCGCTCGACGCCACCGGCGGCGGTGTGCTCGACCTCTCCCAGCAGGGCAACAGCAACGGTCAGATCGACTTCAGCACCCTCCCCACCGGCTTCGACCCCGAGGTCGTCTCCCTCCTCTCTAATCTCTGCTCGGCCACCTTTCGCACCGAGGACAGCACCGAAAACCTCTGGACCCTCGGCGCCGGCAACTACACCGTCCAGCGCGTCTTCCAGTGGGTCGGCTTCCCCGGCAGCTTCCTGACCTTTGACTCCACCGTCACCTCCGACGGCGAGCTCGTCTCCGCATCGAGCGTCCTGAACGGAACCTACAACGGCCCGACCGGCGTCGCCGGCGTCCAGAGCTACTCGGTCATCTGGATCCCCGGCTCCCTCCCCGGCGAGGTCTTCGAATCCGGCACCATGATCCTCGACATGGACAACGGCGACGAACTCGTCGTCGCCTTCGCCACCGTCTACCGAGGGCTCGAACGCAGCCTCCCGGGCGTGCAGGTCGGGCGCGGGCTGTTCAACACCGACTTCGACGGCTCACGCCTCACCTTCGGGTGGGACGGCAACTTCGCGATCCCCACCCCCGGCGCGGGCGTCGTCTTCGCGCTCGCCGGTCTCGCCGCCGCCCGACGCCGCCGGGCCTGAATCCGCACCGCCGCCCCTCTACGGCATCGCACGGAGCAGGCGTTCGATGCGCCCGACCAGACGGTGCTCGGGACCGTAGATCGCCATCGCGGAGTCGCGCGCCTCGGCCCCGATCCGCCGAGCGGTTTCCGCGTCGCCTTCGCTCCACGCGATGCTCGCCTGCACGAACCGCGCCAGCGGGCGGTGCAGCGTGTGCTCGGGGTACGCCGATTCGATCGACAACGCCTCGCCCAGCGCCCACGACGCGATGCGGACGTCCCCGTGCTCGATCGCCGCCGCCGCCAGGAGCGCCCGACCCCACATCCGATCCGGGTCAGCGGGGAACCCCTGCCCGTCGTAGCGCTCGATCGCGAGGCGAGCCTGCGTCGCCGCCTCTTCCGCGCGCCCGTGCTCCAGGAGCACATCGGCGTAGTGGAGGCGCGTGAAGATCTCACGGAAGGGCGTGCCGCCCTCGCGACGCTCCTGCTCGAGCAGGGCTGCGAACATGACGCTGGCGCGGTCCACGTCCCCGCTCCGCCCCACGGCCCATGCCAGCAGGCTCCCACGCACACGGTCAGTCGGCAGACCGTTCAGCCCCGCGTCTTGAGACAGGTGCTCGATCGCCTCGCTGTACTTCCCGCGCAGCACCAGCACCCACCCGAGGCGACGATCGAAGCTCTCCCGCAGCCCGGCCTGAGCTTCGGGCAGAGCGGCGACGCGCGATCGCACCTGCCGCAGCGTCGTCTCGGCCTGCGCCAGCCGCCCCTCGCTCGCGTACACGCTCACACGATCGACCATCGCCGCGAGCGTGACCGCGTCTTCCAGGTCCAGCCCGTCGGCCCGCTCGAGCACCGCGAGATCGAAATACCGGGCCGCCTCCGCAAACCGGTACCCGGAGCCGAACCACCGCGCGACCCACAACGCCACCGCCCGCGTGCGCGATGCGCCGGCCCCGAACACCCGGGCGTGACGCTGATACGCGTCCCGCGCCATCGCGACCGCGCGTTCGAACTGCCCCGCCTTGCTCGTCGCCTCCGCGAGCGGGAGCAGGAGCTCCAGCGTCTTCGGATCGTCCGGGCCCAGCAGCCGCTCCCGCGTCGCCAGCGCCTGCCCGAGCTGCGCCCCGGCGTCCTCGAACCGCCCCGCGCGGAGCTGCGCCAGCCCGATGAGCTGGCGGATCGTCGATTCCAGCATCGGCTCCTGCGCGAAGCGGTCCCGGATCAGGGGCTCGGCCCGCGACAGCGCATCCCCGAGCGTGAGCGCCGGCTCGTCCCGCCAGATCGCCGCCGCCGACTCCTGACCCGACGCTCCCGCGAGCGCCTCGGTAAAGAAGTCCAGCGTGAAACGGAGGCGGGCGGATTCTTCCGCCTTCCGCGCCCACCCCACCGACGTCCCGACAAAGCCCGCGACCATCGCGACCGCGATCGCCGCGACCGCCGCGACCTGCCAGCGGTGCCGGCGCACAAACTTGGCCGTCACCGTGACGGCCGACGGGGCACGGGCGACGATCGGGCGCGATTCCAAGTGACGCCCGAGATCCTCGCTCAGCTCGTTCGCCGTCGCGTACCGGTGCGCCCGAGACTTATCCAGGCACCGCAGACAGATCCAGTCCAGGTCCCCCGACACCATCGCACGGAGCTTCTTCGCCTCGGTCGATCGCAGACGGGCCACCTGCGCCCCGCGGTCTTCCAGTTCGTCCAGCCGAGCCGACGGACGCGTCGCTTCCTTTTCCGTAATCAGACGCTGCAGGTCCGCGATCGAGGACTCCCGCACGTCCTGATCCCGCAGCGGCGTCGAACCGACCAGCAACTCGTACAGCATCGCGCCGAGCGAGTAGATGTCGCTGCGCGTGTCGACGTCGAGGGCCGAGCCTTTTGCTTGCTCCGGGCTCATGTACGCGGGCGTGCCCAGCATCTGGTGGACCTGTGTGAACACCGCCTCATCGCCCGCGCGCTCCCGCGTCGCCTTCGCGATCCCGAAATCGATCACCTTGGGGATCGCGCGCCCGTTGTCGAGCGTCACCAGCACGTTGCTCGGCTTCAAATCCCTGTGGATCACGCCCTTCTGGTGCGCGTGCTGCACCGCTCGGCAGACCTCGCGGAACAGCTCGATCCGCTCGCGCACGCTCAGACGCGCCTCGTCGCAGTAGGCCGTGATCGGCAGCCCGCGCACGTACTCCATGACAAAGTACGGGCGACCCAGCCTCGTCCGGCCCGCGTCGAGCACCGTCGCGATGCTCGGGTGGTCCATCATCGCCAGCGCCTGGCGCTCGGCCTCGAACCGCGCGATCACGCGCTCCGAGTCCATCCCCAGCTTCAGCACCTTGACCGCGACACGCCGACGCACCGGCTCCAACTGATCCGCCGCGTACACCGCCCCGAAGCCCCCCTCCCCCAGGCTCCCGAGGATCCGGTAGTTCTCGATCTCGTCGCCGTCGAGGGTCTCCCGGGCGAGGATGCGCCCCATCCCCGCCGAGCTTTCCCCGCCCGATGGGCCGACGCCGCCACTCCAGGGCGTGCCCGCCCCGATCTCCGACGTCTCCACACTGCGTGTGACCGCCTCGTCCATACCTCACCGTAGGGTACCAGCCTCAGGGCGAGTCCCCAATCATGTGCGAGAATGACACCAGAATCTGGGGCGGCCCCCAGCCCGGGCGGACCGGAGGGGGTAGCCGCCCAACCACCTCATGGAAGGAACGTTGCGCCGTCCTTTTATGGGGTGAGGTAGCGGGCCAGGCCGTTCCGGGCATCCTGGATCAGCATCGCCGCCTCGACCTGATCGGTCACGTCCCGCCCGATCGGTACGAACAGGGTCGAGCCCGGGTGAGGCGGGGCGCACGACCACTCAACATACTTGGCATCCCCTCTGGGCGTCCGCATCCGGAGCGTCACAGGCCCCACCGCCACGCCCGTCGTCAGATGCACCACCAGGCGCTGCACACGCCAGAGATCCTCGGCAAAAAGGAGTTCAGTGTATCGCATCCCTGAGAGCTCGGATTCGTCGCGCTCCAGCACCCGGCAGAACGCCTGATTCACCCGTCGAAAACGCCCGTACGTATCGCAGACGCAGACCATGTCGGATGTTTTTTCGAACGCCCACGCCAACGCCGTGCCGAACGCGACCGGGAACGCTTCCTCCCGAGTCGATAACGAGCCCGCTTTCTCAGGCTCCTGCGCCCGATGGACCACGATCGCCATCGAGAGCGTCGGGATCGGATACACCTCGACAAGCACGTGCCCGTCTGCCCCGGCCAATGGCATCAAGACGCGGTAGACCGCCGAGTCATCCGCCGACTCGCTGACGGACTTCCAGAGCACAGACTCCAGACGTGACCAGGCGCTCTCTTCAAATAAGCGACGGGCGGCCTCGACATAATTCGCAGGGTGAAACGCGCCGGAGATCCCGTCAACGACCTCTCGCCAACCCGGGCTGGCCGCCAAAATCTCGCCGTGTCCCCCCAGGAGCAGCGTCGGGTTCGGGCATCGGGAAACGATCATCTGGATCGCAAAGTGCGCTTCGGGGTTCATCCCAGAATCCGCGGCTTCGATGAAGCAAATCCCGCTGAGTTCGCCCGGCTGGTGACGCGATCCGGCGACGCCGCGCGCCCGAACTGCTACACGCGCCCGCGCTCCCAGGGTCTCATCCGTCAGCCGGAAGGACAACACCAATTCACTCAACCCGCGCAGTGCCGACTCCAGCTCAGCGCGAACGCGATCCCGATCGGCCCGGTGCACTCGTGCAAGCAACGCCTCGATCCCTACCCCTTCCCGGCGTCCGGCCGCCAGCCCGAGCATCTCGCTCGCGGACGCGGACAGGTGCGCACGCCGCTTGGCAACGTCGATCCTGAACCCGCCGGCCCGCCGATGGGACTCGACAAGGCTTTGCACCGACTCCAGCAGCTGCACACGGTGCTGTACGCCGCATATCGCGACGTCGCTCGCCACCTTGCCCGCGATGCTGCGGAACACCACGTCCGGCATCCGACGCGCGTCCAACACCCCGTCATGCACCAAGCCGAGGACGCCCAGCGCCCGCTCATCACTGTGCACCGGCGTGATCGTGCAGCGCTCGAAGATCCCGACCGCGTGAGCCATGCTGGTCGCGAGTTCGTCGGGCAACTCTTCAAAACGACGCGTCGCGACCTGGCCCGGGAGCAGCCGGTGCCACGCGATCTCGTCAGCCATCCACTCCAACCCAAGCAACGAGCCCGTCAACGATCGGCTCACAATGACGCGATGGACCACGGGGGGCTCAAGGTGCGCAAAAAATGCGGCCCTCCCTTCAAACGCCTGCATCAGGTGCGCCACGGCCGAGTCGATCCCTTGACTCCCGAGCCCACTGTTGAAACACGACTCCACCAGACGGAGCATCGCACTGGGCCAATGCCCGGCGGGCGTGACACCGACATCGCCCCGCCGCGATGCGCCCAGCAACCCTGCGGACGCTTCACGGGGCAGTAATCCACGCTGCCGAGCGTGCAGAATGAGCTCAACCTGGTTGCGTGCTTCGAGCTTCTTGCCGAGCTGATAGCGATGGGATTCCACCGTGCGCACCGACCGGTGAATCGCCTTTGCAATCTCTGCTGTTGTCAAGCCTTGCGCAATAAGTTCCAGAACCGTTCGCTGCGATGCAGTCAGATGTGTTGACGGCTCGCGCGTGCCCATCGCTCCTCCATCGTTCACCCGCGATGATGCCCCCGCCCCCTGATCCCGGGAACCGAGGGGGATCATCTGTGTCCCGTGTTTCGATTCAAGCACACCCCCTTATACGGCGAGCAAAATCGGTACAAGCCGTAGAACTACTGATCGAATACGGTCGATCGCAGACAAGCTTGTCTTTCAGTGCGACCAGTACATCAACTGGTCGCAAACGCACAAGCTGCGAGAAAATAGTCGCTTGTGACAACCATCTTCGATCGGCCTCAGGCACGGTTCCGAGCCACGACGAGCCGGCCGCAAGATGATGTGTGGGCCCGCCGAACAGACAGGGCATGCACCGGTCACCCACAGCACGGCCCAACGCGGCGGTATCGAGAGACTCGATCCCGAGCATTCCGCCATCGCTCGCTCCCAAGAGTGGAGAGCCAGCGATCAACACCGCCCAAGCACACCAACAAGCACAGGGGGCGGAGCACCGCGCACTTCCGTCTCAGCATATGCACCACGTGGACGCGTTGGAGCGTGATCCACGCGTTGGCTCGTCGATGCGGAGCTCCCGTCTCAACCAATCAGGCCTCGGCGATCACGCCACGCCAACTCGAGCGCCCCGCACCAGTGATACTACTCGAGCATAAATACCCGAGTAAAAACATTGGCCGAGACGTTTCAGATCGCCACGAACACATGGAGATGCGGATGCAGATCGAACACGTCCCTGCCTGGCTGGATCCAGATGGATACCGGATCGCTTTGGACGCCATGGCCCAAGGCGATGCCAGCGAGGCCCTGCGATGGATGTCTCGCGTGCTCGATCGCTACGCGCTCATCCTGACCGCGCACGCCGACCAATTCGAGGCCGCCTGCCGCGACGCGGGGCGCCCCATCGCTTGAGCAGTATCCCCACGTCTCACTGAAACACAAGGAGCAGATGATGGACACGACAATGACCTCCGATACGAAGCCGTCCGCCTCGGCTCCGAGAGCCAAGAGCGGCCTGCTCGGCTTCCTGCAGCGGATGCGGGTTTCGACAAAACTTACATTGGTTGTAGTCACCATCCTGATCGCCGTGGTCGCGGTCGTCTACACGATGTTCTTGTACAAATTCCGAGTCAGCATGGAGCATGCGCTGGTGGAGAAGGCTTCGGCGTTCACCGCCCTCGCAGAGAGCGCCGAGGACCACACCGCAAGCCTGATCCGCACAGGGGCCATCGACATCGACACCCTGCTGAGTGAAGCCTCTGAGGCGATCGCCGGCGGGCGGAGCTACCACGAGACCCGGTGCTATCAGGCGATCCCGGTGGTCGCCGGTTGGACAGCAGCCGAGAACGCCGCCGAACGTGAAGGCCTCTCCTTTCGCGTGACCTCCCTCCACACCCGCAAGCCCGACAGCCACCCGGCACCTGGCTCGTTCCGCGCCCAACTGCTCCGCGACCTCGAGGCCCAGGTCCAGAGCGGCGGGCCGGACGGCATCGGACGCATCGACCGCGACAACAACTGCTTCATCTACATGCGTGCGATTCGCTACGACGATTCATGGTCTATTTTGAACAGAAACGGGTTGCAGAACGGCGCCCGTGAAGCCGCGGGGTACACGCTCTTCGGGTTCGATATGCAGAACCTCCGCCGGGGGGAAATGTTCGGCGCGTACGAGCTCGAGATGCCGCTCTCGATCGTGGATGATCAGGTCGCGAGCTTCGTCATCGAGGGCCTGATTGTGGAAACGCCGATCGTCATCGGCGCCATCGCTCTGTTCATCTTCCTGCTCCGCGTCACGATGACCAAGCCGCTGAACCGCCTGACCGACGTCGCCCGCCAGATCGCCAGCACCAAGGATCTCCGCCAGCGCGTGGCGTTGAACCAGCGCGACGAGATCGGCATGGTCGCGAACTCCTTCGATGAGCTCGTGGCATCGCTCCAGGAGGTTGTCTCCGAGGTTGTCCAGGCCTCGCAATCCGTCGCGGCATCGAGCACCGAGATCGCGGCGAGCGCCGAAGAAATGGCTTCGACCCTGGGCGCCCAGGAGATGTCCGCGTCGCAAGTCGCGGCCGCGATCGCCGAGATGTCATCCAGTGTGGGCGAGGTTGCCTCGCAAGGCGGAGAAGCCGCGACGTCCGCGCAGCAATCCGGCCAACGGGCCAGCAGCGGCGGGGACATCGTCCGACGCACCGTGGGGGAGATGTCGCTCATCAACGACGAAGTCGGATTGGCGGCCAACGAGGTCAACGAACTCTCCGCCAAGGCGACGAGCATCGGCGAGATCATCGAGGTCATCAACGACATCGCGGACCAGACCAACCTCCTGGCGCTCAACGCCGCGATCGAGGCGGCCCGCGCCGGCGAGCACGGGCGCGGCTTCGCCGTCGTCGCCGACGAGGTCCGCAAGCTCGCCGAACGCACCCAGCAGGCGACCGAAGAGGTCGGCAGCTCGATCCGCGCCATCCAAGACGGCACAACCACCACGGTGCAGCGAATCCAAAAATGCACCGAACGAGTCTCCACGGGCACCGAGCTTGCCCAGCAGGCGGGCGTCGCCCTTGAAGAGATCGTGTCATCGGCGAGCGAGGTGGAACGCCTGATCCAGTCGATCTCCGCGGCCACGCAGCAGCAGGCCGGCGCCAGCGAAGAGGTGACGACTTCGATGGAGAATATCAGCTCCGGCACACGCGAGACGAGCATGGCCGCCAAGCAGGCCGCAGAAGCAGCCGCAGCCCTCTCCGCAGAATCCGAGCGACTGCGTTCGATCGTCAGCGCCTTCACCGTCTAAGCCGCCCCGGCTTTTCAAAGCCCCTGATTCGCCCGAGCCCCGATCGCGGGGCCGGGCGTTTTTTGCATGCATGCCTACGAGCCGACCCTTCGAAAAAAGTGTAATTTTGAACACTTAGCCGCTCATGCATCAACCCGTCGCACGGTCACAGATCACGATGTGCACCCGATGCCGCATTGCGTTTGATGTCACGCGCGGTATATTCGCATGCCAGCAGGGTTGGTGCGTGCGACCCGGCCCGCGTTTTGACGAAAGGGTCACACCATGATCAGCGGTTTCTCTGGGCGTTCGGGCTGGGTCGCGCCCGTCGCGGCACTTGTCTGCTTCGCCGGTTCCGTCGCGGCGGCGCCGTCTTGGATCGGCGTCTACTCGCCGCACCAGCACCACAACGGCGACAACCCCGGCACGTTCACCGTGCTGATGAACCAGGACTACTGGGGGCTCAACGCCCAGATCGGGCTCCGCATCAACGGCGGGTCGTGGACCACCCACGCCATGCAGTACGCCGGCAACCACTCTGGCAACTCCGTCTGGAGCTACACACCCAGCGACCCCATCCCGCCCGGAAGCACCGTCGAGTACTACTTCCACGGCTACGACAACTGGGGCGCCAATATCTACGACAACAACGCCGGCGCCAACTACGCGCACGCCGCCTCGCTCGCACCCTCAGCCAAACCCGGCATGGGCGCCTGGGTCGACAGCGGCGACACCACGTTCCGCGTCTGGGCGCCCAACGCGACGACCGTCTCCGTCGCCGGCTCGTTCAACGCCTGGAGCGACACCGCCAACCCGCTCGCCGCCGAATCCGGCGGGCACTGGTCCGTCGACGTCCCCGGCGACCAACGCGGCGAAACCTACAAGTACGTCATCGACGGCACCCTGTGGAAGAACGACCCGCGCGCCACGGCCGTCACCAACTCCGTCGGCGACTCCATCATCACCAATCCCACCACCTACGCGTGGTCCAGCTTCACCATGCCCGGCTGGCACGACCTAGTGATCTACGAGATGCACATCGGCACCTTCAACGACACGCCGGGCGGCACCCCAGGCACCTGGCAGAGCGCCATCGACAGGCTCGACCATGTCGAAAACCTCGGCATCAATGCCGTGCAGCTCATGCCCATCGCCGAGTTCGCCGGCGATTTCTCCTGGGGCTACAACCCCGCCCACCCCTTTGCGCCCGAGAGCGCCTACGGCAACCCCGATGATCTCCGCGACTTCATCGACGAGTGCCACCAACGCGGCATCGCCGTCATCATCGACGTCGTCTACAACCACTTCGGACCCAGTGATCTCGACATGTGGCGGTTCGACGGCTCCTACACCGGCAGCTACGGCGGCATCTACTTCTACCAAGACTGGCGAGCCGCCACGCCCTGGGGTCACACACGCCCTGACTACGGGCGCGGCGAGGTCCGCTCGTACATCCGCGACAACGCGATGTACTGGCTGACCGAGTTCAACGCGGACGGGCTCCGCTGGGACTCGACCGTCAACATCCGGACCCAGGACAACGGCGGCGGCGGCGACATCCCCGACGGCTGGACCCTCATGCAGTGGATCAACAACGAGATCAACGCCACGATGCCGTGGAAAATCTCGATCGCCGAGGACCTCCAGAACAACGATTGGATCACCAAAACCACCGGCGAAGGCGGCGCGGGCTTCGACTCGCAGTGGGACGCGACCTTCGTCCACACCGTCCGCGACGCGATCATCGACAGCAACGACGCCAACCGCGATATGTGGGCCGTGCGCGACGCGATCGCCAAGATCGACAACGGCGACCGCCTCCGGCGCGTCATCTACACCGAGAGCCACGACGAGGTCGCCAACGGCAAGGCCCGCGTGCCCGAAGAGATCTGGCCGGGCAACGCCGACAGCTGGCACTCCAAAAAGCGATCCACGCTCGGCGCGGGCCTGGTCTTCACCAGCCCCGGCATCCCCATGATCTTCCAGGGACAAGAGTTCCTCGAAGACAGCTACTTCCAGGACACCGTCCCGCTCGACTGGGCCAAAGCCGCCACGCACAGCGGCATCGTGAACCTCTACACCGATCTCATCCAGCTCCGGCGCAACTTCGGCAACAAGACCGCCGGGCTCCGAGGCAACGGCGTCAACGTCCACCACGTCAACGACACCAACAAGGTCATCGCCTTCCACCGCTGGGACAACGGCGGAGCCGGCGACGACGTCATCATCGTCGCCAACTTCTCCAGCACCGGATACTCCAGCTACAACATCGGCTTCCCGAGCCCCGGCGAATGGAAGGTCCGGTTCAACTCGGACTGGAACGGCTACGACAGCAGCTTCGGCAACTGGTATGCCTACGACACTACCGCCGCCAGCGGCGCCAAGGACGGCATGAACTACAACGCCAACGTCGGCATCGGGCCGTACACCGTCATCATCCTCTCCCGCGACTGATCGAGAACCGAGCCTCGGATTCCGCACGAACCGCACGGGGTGAGCCGCAGGCTCACCCCGTGTGCTGCGCGGACGCACCGCGCCCATCCGTCTCGCCCACGCGTCCAAGGGCGCTTCGACCGAGGCGCGCGAGGTCGTTCCCCGTCGGCTCCTGAAACACCCGCAGCCCGAACTCCCCCGCGATCGAGAGGATGTGATCAAAGATGTCCGACTGCGCGTTTTCGTAGATCGCCCACCGCGTGTCGTTGATGTACAAGAACAGCTCGATCGGCAACCCGTGCGGCCCCGGGTCGAGCTGGCGCACCAGCATCGTCATATCCTTGTGCACCAGCGGGTGGCTCGTCAGATACGCCGAGATGTACGCCCGGAACGTGCCCACGTTGGAAAGGTGCCGCGCGTTGGCGAGGATCTCCGCGTCCTCGCCGCAGCAGTGTTCGCGGTTGTACGCCTCCAACTCCTCCGCCTTGCTCCGGATGTAGTCCCGGAGCAAGCGGAACCGGCTGAAACGCTCGATCTCCTCGGGGGTCAGAAACCGGATTGTCGTCATGTCGATGTACACCGGACGCTTGATCCGCCGCCCGCCCGATTCCGACATCCCCCGCCAGTTCTTGAACGAGTGCTCGAGAAACTTGTGCGTCGGGATCGACGTGATCGTCTTGTCCCAGTTCCGAACCTGCACCACGTTCAGCGAGATATCGATCACGTCCCCGTCCGCGTTGAACTGCGGCATCTCGATCCAGTCCCCAACACGGATCAGGTCGTTGTTGACCAGCTGGATCCCGGCGACCAGCGAGAGCAGCGTGTCTCGGAAGATCAAGAGCAGCACCGCCGTCATCGCCCCGAGCCCGGACAGGAAGATCCAGGGCGATTCGCCGATCAGCGTCGCCAGCATCAGCACCCCGGCCGCCAGGTACAGCACGATCTTCACGACCTGCACGTACCCCTTGATCGGGCGCCCGCGCGAGATCGGGTACCGCTCATAGATCGCACGCCCCGCGTTCAGCAGCGCACCGATCGCCAGCGAGACCAGCAGCACACCCGTCGCCTGCGCCACCCGCTGCACGACGTCGACCGCCTCCGCCGTCGTGTGCGGCACGAGCCCGATGCCGCGGGACACGATCACCGTCGGCACCAGCGGCACCAGCCGGTGCAGCACCCGGTGCTCCAGCACCACCCCCGCCCACCAGCTCGGCAAGCGACGCATCGCCACCGTCACCAGGCGTAACACATACAGCCGCACCAGGAGGTGCGCCAGCCACGCCACGAGCGCAACCGCGAGTAACGCGATCAGCGTCTGGGCCCACGGATAGGCCGCGAGCCACGCGAGCCAACCCGCCACCGGTTCCGGAGTCAACGCCTCGAGCGCGGACACCGCCTCCGGAGACACGGCCTCTGAGGCCCCCGCGTCCGCATCCGCCCCCAGATTTGGCTCGTGCCCAGCATCCATAAGGCCCAGAGCATATCGGCCCCCCGGCCCTGATCCGCCGTGCGTGGACTCGTCCGAGCCGGCGGTCATCAGCCCAGAAAACGGGCCGAGCCCTGCCACACCGCGCGTCGCGCCCCCGGCCTGCATACAATCAAAGTTCACAACCTTGCCGGTGGCCTCTGTCCGCCCGCTTCCCGAGCACGCTCCGGAGGCCGGCGCACCCGAGAATCTGCTGGCAGCGTCCGGGCGTGTATGCCGCGGGACGCTCATCCAGCCCACCCCACGAACCATTTCCTTTGGGCCAGGAAGTCATCGATGACGCGACGCGGGCCCGCCCCGCGCCCGCGGATGGAGACCGTCTCTTTGCAGTCATTTGAATCGCTCGGGCTCTCGAAGCCGATCCTGAAAGCCATCGCCCGCGAAGGCTACAACACCCCCACCCCCATCCAGGCCGGCGCCATCCCGCCCGCACTCGAAGGGCGCGACGTGCTCGGCGGCGCCCAGACCGGCACCGGCAAGACCGCCGCCTTCGCACTTCCCTTGATCGACCGCCTCGCCGCCGTCCCGCTCGATCGTCCCCGACGCGGCGCCATCCCGCCCCGCGCCCTCATCCTCTCTCCAACACGCGAACTCGCCACCCAGATCGCCGAGAGCGCCCAGGCCTACGCACGCCACACCAAACTCCGCGGATGCACCATCTACGGCGGGGTCAGCCAGCACCACCAGGTCCGAACCCTCCGCGCCGGTGTCGACATCATCGTCGCCACGCCCGGAAGGCTCATGGATCTCATGGACCAGGGGCACATCGATCTCGGCTCCATCGAGATCTTCGTCCTCGACGAGGCCGACCGCATGCTCGACATGGGCTTCATCGATCCGATCCGGAAAATCGCGGCCCAGATCCCCGATGAGCGGCAAACCCTCATGTTCTCGGCCACGATGCCCCCGCCCATCGCCAAGCTCGCCCGAACACTCCTGCGAGATCCCGTCCGAGTCGATATCGCCCCGAGCGAGACGAAAGCCCTCCGGATCGAGCAGTCCCTCCACATGGTCGATCAGCCCCAGAAAGCCGACCTCCTCGAGCGGATGCTCCGGGAGCCCGGCGTCGAACGGGCGATCGTCTTCACACGCACCAAGCACGGCGCGGAGAACCTTTCCAAGCGGCTCGTCCGCACCGGGATCTTCGCCGAGTCGATCCACGGCGATCGCTCGCAGAACCAACGCCGACGCGCTCTCGACGCCTTCCGAGCCGGGCGAACCCGCGTGCTCGTCGCGACCGACGTTGCGGCACGCGGCATCGACGTGGACGGCGTCTCCCATGTCTTCAACTTCCACCTGCCCAACGAGCCCGAGGCCTACGTGCACCGCATCGGACGCACCGGACGAGCCGGTGCCGCCGGGATCGCGATCTCCTTCTGCGACCGGGGCGAGCGTTCGCTCCTGAAGGCGATCGAACGCCACACCGGGCAGAAGCTCATCCCCGGCAAACCACCCGCGAGCACGCCCGACCATCCGATCGCTCCGCCCGTTCTGGAGACGGAAGCGACCCCCGACCCCAAGCCCGCGCACACCCGGCGCAAGCCGCCGGCCAAGGCGAAGCATCGCGCCGGGGCGTCGTCACCCAACCAAGCCGCCCCTCGCCCCGCCGGCCGCTCAAAGAAGAAGGGCAAGAAATCCCCCCACCCGCTCCAGGGGGCCACGCGTGGGACCTCCAGCCCGAGCGATCGGCCCGCGAGCAACACGAATCGTCGTCGCAAAGGCGGGGCCCGCGCCAGCGCAGACGCCCCGAGGCCGTCCCGTCGCCCCGCCCGCTGAGTCCTGAGCGTCGCAACCGACGCCCGATGAGGCCGCGCGGCCGGGCCCCCCCCCCCCCCACCCCCCGCGCGGGCCAAAGCCCAGAACCCCCCCCCCCCCCCGCGCAAGAGAGGCAAAAG
>JBJHBZ010000023.1:27873-60865 GCA_050485765.1 Phycisphaerales bacterium
CCCCTCCCCGCCCCCGCGCCCCCCCCCCCGCCCGCCCCCCCGCCCCCCCCGCCCCCCCCCCGCCGCGCCCCCCCCCCCCCGCCCGCCGCCCCCCCCCCCCCCCCCCGCGTCTCGTCCATGCGCCGAAAGCCGCACCCCCGCGGCTCTATAGTGCTCCATGCTCGAACACGATCGCGCGGAGATGGAAGCAGCGTTGCACCGGGCGGCCGGGCGCGGACGCCTCGGCTCGGCCCTCGAAGACGGCGAACAACTCGCCCGCCTCTGCGCCGAAGCCGGCGACGCACCCGACCACCCCAAACGCGACGAGGCGGCCCGACGCCTCGCCGAGATGGACGTCGCGGACCTGACGAGCATCGTCCGGGTCGGGACCGCGCGGTTCCACCTGCTCAACAAGGCCGAACAGCTCAACATCATCCGCGTCAACCGCAAGCGAGAGCGTGAAGCGGGTGAGGGCGAAGGGCGTTCGCGCCCGGAGTCGCTCGACGACGCGATGGGACGCCTGGCGAGCGCGGGCTGGAGCGCCGAGCGGGTGCGCGAGCTGCTGGGCAAGCTCGATATCGAGCCGACGCTGACGGCCCACCCGACCGAGGCCCGCCGCCGAACGGTGCTGGAAAAGCAACTCGAGATCGCGCGCTGCGTAGTGCGCCTGCGCGAGGCGGACCTGACGCCGCGCGAGCGGGCCGACGCGGAGGCTCGCCTGGAGCGGATCGTGGGCCTCCTGCTCGCGACCGACGACGTGCGGTCGCGCCGCCTGGACGTGCCGGACGAGGTGCGCAACGGGCTCTACTTCCTGTCGACCACGATCTGGGAGACGGTCCCGCGGCTCGTGCGCGACGCGGCCTGGGCGGCGAAGCGCACCTTCGGCGACGAGGCACAGGGGTTCATCGCGGCCGACCTGCCCGGCATGCTCCGCTACCGGAGCTGGATCGGGGGCGATCGCGACGGGAACCCGCTGGTGACGGCCGAGGTCACGCGCCGCACGCTCCGGATGATGCGTGAAGCCGCGGCCAGCGCGTGGGACCGCGAGCTGGCCCGCCTGCAAGACGAGCTGTCGGTCTCAACGCGCCGGGCGGACCTGGGGCGCGAGATCCTGGAACTGGTCGACCGCGACGCGTCGTGGAGCGGTGAGGACGCGGAGACCTCGCACCGGCGGTACGAGCCGCTGCGTTTACGCCTGCTCCAGGTCCGCGAGAAGATCCGCCGGGACGAGTCATACTCTGGCGCGGCTTTAGAAGAGGACCTGCAGGCGATACGACGGGCGCTGCGTCACGCGGGGCTCGACGGGGCCGCCGACAGCGGGCTGCTCGCCGACGCCATCGTGCGGGCCCGCGCGTTCGGGCTTCACCTTGCGACGCTGGATATCCGCCAGCACAGCGGGGTCCACGGCGCCGCGGTCGCCGAGTTGCTCCGACTCGCGGAGGTGCACGAGGACTACGAGTCGCTGAGCGAAGCCGAGAAGCTCAAGATCCTGCAGCGAGAGATCCGGTGCCCGCGCCCGCTGCGCCCTGTCGGCGCGACGCTGAGCGAGCCGACGGACGAGCTCCTGAGCGTGCTGACGGTCGTGCGCGAAGCGGTCGAGCGAGACCCGGTCTCCGTGCGGTCGTACGTGATCTCGATGACCAGCGAGGTCAGCGACATGCTGGAGGTCGTGCTGCTGATGAAAGAGGCCGGACTCGAGGGCGGCCCGCGCTCGCTGCACGTCGTCCCGCTGTTCGAGACGATCGACGACCTGCACCGCGCCCCGAGCCTCATGAGCGAGCTGCTCGACGACCCGGTCTATCGCGACCACCTCGGGCACCTCTGCGAGAAAGGCCAGGCGGAGCAGGAGGTCATGCTGGGATACTCCGACTCCAACAAGGACGGCGGGTTTCTGATGGCGAACGTCGCGCTGGACACCGCCCAGCGCCAGATCGCCGAGGCCGTCGAGAGCCGCGGCGTGCGTCTCCGCTATTTCCATGGGCGCGGGGGCACGATCGGACGCGGCGGCGGGCGGGCGGGACGCGCCATTCTCGCCTCACCACCCGGCGCCCGCACCGGGCGCATCCGGTTCACCGAGCAGGGCGAGGTCATCACCTTCCGCTACGCGCTCGCCGACATGGCCCGACGACACCTGGAGCAGATCGTGCACGCCGCGCTGCTGGCGGCCTCCGGCGAGGGCGCGCCGGACCCGGACGATCACCTCGAGCACGTGCTCACCCAGCTCGCCGAGCACGCGCAGAAGACCTATCGCGCCCTGATCGACGACCCCGCCTTCTGGCCCTGGTTCACGGCTGCGAGCCCGATCGCGCACATCGGCGGGCTCCCGATCGCCAGCCGCCCCGTTTCCCGTGCGACCGGGGACAAGCTGACCTTTGACAAGCTGCGCGCGATCCCGTGGGTCTTCTCGTGGGTGCAGATGCGCGCGCTCGTGCCGGGCTGGTACGGCGTGGGGAGCGCGCTGGCCGCGATGGAGCGCGAGGACCGCGAGCTGATGGCGAGAGCCTTCGCCGCACGCCCGTTCATCGGGATCGTGCTCGACAACGCCGCCCAGGAGCTCGCCCGGGCCCGCATGCCGATCGCGCGCCGCTACGCCCTCGCCGCCCCGGGCGGAGAGGCGATGTTCGAACGAATCCGAAAGGAACACGACGCGGCTGTCTCCAGCATCCTCGGCGTCACCGGGCGGGCCGACCTCATGGCCCACGCCCCCGTCATCGGGCAATCGATCCACGACCGTAACCCGTGGACCGACGTGCTCAACCTGACGCAAATCGAGCTTCTGCGCCGCTGGCGAGAGACGGGCGAAGGCGAGCAAGAGACGCTGAAGCCGGCGCTGCAGGCGAGCATCAACAGCCTCGCGGCCGCGATGCAGTCGACGGGCTGAGACGCCCGCAGGTCCCGATCGTGTCGGACGCTCGGCACGGGAGGTGCCGGCGCGTTGAGGGAGGTGCCGGTTGCGACTGAATCTTCGTCGATCCATCGGGCTGATCATCGCCGTTTGCGGCTTGATCGCGGGTTTTTTCGGCCTCTTCGGCGTCCTCGGGCTCGACCACCCCGAGCAAGTGGCCCTCTCGATCCTGATCGTCGCCGCCACGCTCTGGATCTCCGAAGCCGTACCCCTGTTCGTCACGAGCCTCACCGTGCTCGCGCTGGCTCTGGTCTGGCTCGTGCCGTCGATCGAGGCCGCCGGCGACTCGGCTTCCATCGATCACTACACCGCGCCGTTCTTCTCCGACGTCATCCTCCTGTTCCTGGGCGGGTTCACACTCTCGGCCGCCCTGCGCAAGCACCGCTTCGACGAGCAACTCGCCAAAGGCGTGCTCCGGATGACCGGTGGGCAGCTCACAAAACTCATCGCCGGCGTCATGGGCGTCACCGCCCTGCTCTCCATGTGGCTCAGCAACACCGCGACCGCAGCGATGATGCTCGCGATCTGCCTCCCCCTTGTCCGCCACCTGCCGGACCACCACGCCGGGCGGCGCTCACTGATCCTGGCCATACCGCTCGCGGCAAACATCGGCGGCATCGGGACGCCGATCGGGACACCCCCCAACGCGATCGCCGTCCGCTACCTCCAGGAGCGCGGAGAATCGATCGATTTCCTCACATGGATGCTGGTCAGCATGCCCGCCGTGCTGGGGATGCTCGCGCTCGCGTGGCTGGCGCTCGTGATGTCCGCCGGCTCCCAACGCCGGCACGTCCTCGAGATGGCACAAGAAGAAAAGAAACAACCACGCACCCGCGATTGGCGAAGGGCCCTGATCATCATCACCGCCCTCTGCACCGTCATCGGCTGGGTGACCGGCGGCCTGCACGGCCTGAGCGCAGGAACCGTCGCCCTCCTGCCAGTCATCGTCTACTTCGGCGCCGGCCTCCTCGACAGCGGCGACCTCCGCGGGATGGCCTGGGACGTCCTGCTCCTGATGGGCGGCGGGCTCTGCCTCGGCGAGATTATGCAACGCAGCGGCCTGGCCGAAACCATCGTCGGCTCGCTCCCGCTTGACAACGCCCCCACGATCGCCGTGCTCGCGGCCGTCTGCATCACCGCGTGCCTCATGTCCACCGTCATGAGCAACACCGCGACCGCGACACTGCTCCTCCCCATCGTCATGGGCCTCAGCGTCATCGACCCCAGCCCCATCGGCATCGGCGTCGCGATCGCGTGCTCACTGGCGATGGCACTGCCCATCTCCACACCCCCGAACGCGATCGCGTTCAGCTCAGGCGAGATCCGATCGAAAGACCTGCTGATGTTTGGGGGGGCCGCGAGCGTCGTCGGGCTCGCGTTGCTGATCACGCTCGGCCCCTGGTGGTGGGGTGTGGTCGGCCTCTGATCCCGTCCCACGCTCGCGCCCCTCAACGCACCCGTCAATCTTGCACACGCGGAGGCTCGAATGCACACCGAACCGCTGATCTGCCCCAACTGCCAGAGCCACGAGCTCCGCGGGCTGACCCTGCGCGGGCCCGACGGCCCCCCGAGCGTCTTCATCGCGTGCGCCCAATGTGAGCTCCTGCTCGCGAGCTTCCGCGTCGATCACGGGTTTCTCAACTCGACCGATCCCGAAGCCGTGGCGGCGATGCTGGGCAACCGTGTCTTCGAGTCCGGGCGCGAGCTCACCGAAAGCCTTGAATCCCTCCGCGCTGAAGCCCAGCAGCGCTACGAGATCGCGATCGCGGACGCCAAAACCCCGGCGCCCGACCCGCCCGATGAAACACCGGACACGTGAGCCGCACGCGCACGCCTTGCTGCTGATGTTCGGACCCGGCCATCCCGCCTGCGACCAATACGCCCTGCATTCTCCCCATTCTGCTCGGCGAGCGGATCACGCCCGCCAGACGGTGCATAGCCTCGCACGCACTTTCACCGAAAAGGAGAACACAATTTGTTGATCGCATCAGCTCGCCACCGCATGACGTGTGTTTCAATCGCCGCCGCGCTCGCCATCGGCGCCGGTGCCGCGGCGCAAACGGAGTACGCCTACGACGACGGCGTCTCGAACATCACCCTCGGCCCGCCTCGCACCTTCGAGCAGTACGGCGACATCGACATGCTCTGGGGCAACTACTTCTTCACCGAGCAGCCCACCGAGTACGTCACGCGCGTCTCCTTCGGCCTCGGGCGACTCTCCGAAGACCAGACCGTCCGCATCTGGATCTTTGACGACCCGGACAACGACGCCGATCCGACCAACGCCGTCCCGCTCTTCTCCATGACCATGACCGGCGAGAACCTCGGATTTGATTTCAACATCGCCGACTTCGCCCCCGTCGAAGTCTCCGGCGGCTTCTTCGTCGCGATCGCACACCTTGCCGAGCTGACCTACGACGACGCCGGCAACCCCGGCTACCCCTCCCCCGCCCGCTTCGACCCCGACGCCCGCTCCGACCGATCCTGGTTCTTCTACGACAGCGAGATCCCCGTCGACGACCTCGGCTCCTCGGGCTTCGTCCAGCCCATGAACGGCCCGTTCGTCCCCATCCAGGGCGCCTTCGCCATCCGAGCCACCACCATCCCCGCCCCGGGCGCCGCCACCATCCTCACCGCCGCCCTCGCCCTCGGAACCGCACGCCGCCGACGCACGGCTCGCTAAATCCGAGCACAACCACAACCCCACACCCGCCCGCGCTTTCACAAGTGCGGGCGTTTTTTATCAACTCCAAACCGTCACCCGGCACGAAAAAACTCGAATTTCTCAAACTGGACCAAGTCGATGGAGAGCTGAGCACCCCTGACTTCACACCGCGCAAGTCTTGGTAATTTGCCTGTTGCACCCCAACCACCTTTTATATATCTTGCGAACACAAAAAGGGCTGGCGATCCACGATCGGGGGTATTGCGATGATTCTGCTCGGTTTTCTGTTGGCGCTTGCTGTTTCAGCTTCCATTGTGCTCGGGGTCCAGTGGATCCTCGAAAGAGTTGCCGCAAAGAAAGCCGCAGCCCACGCGGAAGCAGAGCGGGCCGAACTCGCCAAATGCCGTCAGCGTATCGCGTATCTTGAGAAGTGGGCCATCGTTGCCGACGCCGACTCCGAGGCAAAACGAATCTTGACCCAGGCGGCCGCCCAAGCCAACGAGGCCAACCAGCGGTCTCGAGAGATCATCGAACAAGCCGAGACCGACGCAAAGATTTTTATCCAGAGCGCCCAGTGGGAATCTGAGCGGACCCTTGCGGCAGCAAAAGCCGAAGCGAAACAACACACCGCAACAGCCCGCGAACGGGCCCAGCAAGTCACCGCCAAAGCCGACGCCTCGCTCGCCGCCGCGGCGGAGCGGGCGGCCCAGATCCTCGCCGACGCGGAAACCAAAGCCGAGCAGATTGCTGGCAAAGCCTACGACGCTGTTCGTAACGCCGATCGGTACGAACAGGTGGCCCGAGCAATGAAGAACATCATCGACGGATACGGCGATGCGTATCTTAAACCCGCGGAGAGCCTGCTCGACGATCTCGCCGAGGAATTCTCTCACAAGGAAGCCGGCCAGAAGCTCAAGCTGGCTCGTGACCGCACGAAGCTGCTGATTCAATCCCGGCACGCCGCCCGATGCGACTACGCCGAATCGAGCCGACGCGAGGGAGCCGAACGCTTTGTGCTCGACGCTTTCAACGGCAAAGTCGACTCGATCCTCTCCCGCGTCCGTCACGACAACTTTGGCAAACTCGAACAAGAGATCATCGACGCGTTTGCGATCGTCAACATGGGCGGCCGCCCATTCCGAAACGCCCGGATCACCGAGGAGTATCTCGGTTCCCGAATGGACGAACTCGAATGGGCGGTCGTCGCACACGAACTCCGAAAGCAGGAGCAGGAAGAACAACGACGGATCCGCGAGCAGATTCGCGAAGAAGAGAAAGCCAAGCGAGACTACGAGCGTGCCATGCGCGAAGCGGCCCAGCAGGAGAAGATACTCCGCAAGGCGATGGCCGAAGCTCAGGCCAAGATCGCCGCGGCCACCGAGGAACAACGGGCCCAGTACGAAGCCCAGTTGGCTGAATTGAACGCACGCCTCAATGAGGCCGAAGAGAAGAACCAGCGTGCGATCTCAATGGCCCAACAGACCCGTCGCGGGCACGTCTACGTCATCTCAAACATTGGCTCATTCGGCGAGCACGTCTACAAAATCGGTCTTACCCGCCGACTTGAACCGCTCGACCGCGTCAAAGAACTCGGAGACGCGAGTGTGCCGTTTGACTTCGACGTCCACGCGATCATCCTCAGTGATGACGCACCCGCGCTCGAGACGCGGCTCCACAAGCACTTTCTCATGAACCAACTCAACAAGGTCAATCACCGCAAGGAGTTCTTCCGCGCCGACCTCGCCGAGATCCGACGTGAGATCGAAGAACTCGGCATCGAGGCCCACTGGACCATGGCCGCTGAAGCCCGCGAATACCGCGAATCCCTCGCGATCGAGCGAATGATCGAGAACGACCCAGACGCCCGCTCGCAATGGGTCAACCGACAACTGACCCTGGATCCGGTCGAGTACACCGAACTGATCAGCGCAACCGACAGCAGCGAAGCGTTGTAGTCTGAGAGATATCAGCGTCCCGTTGGCTTTGGCGTGGCTCGTGCCTCCTGCCGCTTGTGAACGCGGCATGCCATTTGGGAAATGGGCGCGGGCGGACTCGAACCACCGACACCGGCATTTTCAATGCCGTGCTCTACCAACTGAGCTACGCGCCCGTCGCCGGCTTGGCACGCCTCGCGGCGGCCTCGTCGGGGACGACCACTATTGCCGCCACCGGGCGGCTCGTCAAGCCGGACGCCCACACACCGCCCGCTTCCCGCCCCGCGCGACGTCACGCCGGGCCTTTTCGGTACAATCGGCATCATGCCGACCGCCGCCTCTACCGGGCCCACGCCCAAAAACGCCCCCGCCGAGCGCCCCGGTCCCTCGCCCCAGCCCACCGGCGGCGAGCCGCTGCTCCGCGTCCGCGACCTGACCTGCTACTTCCCCCAGCGCGGCGGGCTCCTCCAGACCGTCACCGACCACGTCAAAGCCGTCGACGGCGTCTCCTTCGACCTCGACCGGGGCGAGACCCTCGGGCTCGTCGGCGAGTCCGGCTCCGGCAAGACCACCGTCGGGCGGACCATCCTCCGCCTCATCACGCCCGCCCACGGCATCCGCATCGGGGGCACGGTCACCTTCGACGGGCAAGACGTCCTCGCCGCCCGCGGAGCCGCCGACCGCAAGCTCCGGCGCGACATGCAGATCATCTTCCAGGACCCCGCCGGGAGCCTCAACCCCCGCATGCGTGTCTGGGAGATCGTCGCCGAGCCCCTGCTTGTCCACGGGCTCGCCAAGGGCAAGGACCAACTCCTGACCCAGGCCCGCGAGCTACTGGAACGCTGCGGCATGCCCCGGGCCGCCGCCGAGCGCTATCCCCACGAGTTCTCCGGCGGGCAACGCCAGCGCATCGGCATCGCCCGCGCCCTCGCCCTGCACCCCCGATTCATCGTTTGCGACGAGCCGACGAGCGCCCTGGACGTCTCCATCCAGGCCCAGATCATCAACCTGCTGACCGACCTCCAGCGAGACATGGGGCTGAGCTACCTGTTCATCAGCCACGACATGGCCGTCGTCCAGCACGTCTGCAAACGCATCGCCGTCATGCGCCACGGGCAGATCGTCGAAGCCGGCGACCGCGACCAGATCCTGACCGACCCCCAGCACCCCTACACCCGCCAGCTGCTCTCGGCCGTCCCGGTCCCGAGGCCCCGACGCAGCGCCTGAAACCGACGGAAGACCCCTCCCAACACATCCTCGTAGACAGGTAGAACAGCCCCGCCCCGAGCACCGTTCGCCAAACGCCAGAGGAGATGCCACGATGACCGCGACCGCCACGCACCATCCGCGCCACCTCGCCCGTCTATGCACGGGCCTGCTCGCCGCGACCGCCACACTCGGGATGACCGGGTGCGTCGTCGCCGTCGGCAACCGCGGCAGCACACCCCCTACCCGCGTCCGCACCGTCTCCGGGAGCGAGATGAGTCACCTGCTCGCCGCCAACCGCGAGGCGCGCCTCGGCATGCGACGCACCGAGGCCCTCCGCGTCTACCCGCCCGAACTGATCACCCTCCGCGAGAACCGGCGCTTCCGAGGCGCCGAGCTCCACGTCTACCAGGTCCGTGCGCAGGAACGGAGCGGGTCGGCCACGTTCGAACGCTGGCTCTACTTCATCGACGACCGCCTCGTCGAGCTCAGCGACACCCGCCTCGACCTCGATCAAGGCGAACGCATCGACGTCTGGTTCGGGGAGTAAGCCCCGGCGAATCGAGTCGGACAAGAGGTTTCGCGGGATACCCGCCTCACCCCCACCAACGCCGACCCCAGATCGCCAGGTTCACCATCGGCCACGCGAGCGTCCACGACGCCTCGGCGTCCGCGCACACCGTCTCGATCGCTTCGGGCGTAAACGCCTCGCGCGCGAACGCGCTCTCCCGAAGCACGCCGACCTGATCCCCCACCCACCGCTGGAATGGCAACGGAAAACTCGCCTTCGGACGCTCCACGACCTCCCGCGGCAAATCGCCCGCGAACGCCGCCCGCAACGCGATCTTCGTACGCGCCGAGCCGTCGCCCGCGATCACGAACCGATCGCGCATCGGGAGCGACTCGGCCAGCGCCGCAACACGCACGTCCGCGATCGGCGTCCGCCCCTCGACCGACGCGAGCATCGTCGCCGTATCGAGCCGTCGCAGCAGCCCTTCCAGGTTCACAAGCCGATGGAACCGCAGATGATCGCTCAGCGGGTCCGCCCCTGTGCGCACGCGCTCGAACGCCGCCCTGTAGGACGCGACCAGTTCGCCGTCGCCCCCGCACGCGCGCCACGCGCCGGGGCTGAGGACCGCGGGCTTCTGCTCGAGCGCGGTCCATTGCGCCGCGAGGAGTTGGAAGACGCCCGGGTCCTCGTCGCCGCTCGCGACGTGGGCCGCCGCCATGCGCAGCGGCGCGTCGTACCCCCCGAACAGCTCATCCGCCCCCTCGCCGCTGAGCGTCACGACGCACCCGTCCGCGCGCAGCCTCGACGCGACCTCGTAGATTGCCGTTTCGTTCGGCGTGCTCAGCGGCACGCCCAGCTCCCCCACCATCCAACGCCACCGCTCGCCGAACAGCTCGCGCGAGACCACCGCCTCCGCGTGCCGCGTCCCGAGCCGTTCGCTCACGAGCCTCGCAAACACAAAATCTTCCGACTGCGCGACGCCGCCAACGGGCGCTTCGTCCTCGCTCGCCCCGGCGCAGTAGCTCCGCAGGTCCGACCGCTCGCGCGACGCAATCAGGGCGCACGCCGAGCTGTCCAGCCCGCCCGAGAGCAGCGTGCACAGCGGCACATCGCTCCGCAGGTGCGCGCGCACCGCGTCCTCCACCGCCGCCCGCGTCGCTTCACCCGCGTCCCCGCGCCGCTCCGGCGGCGAGAGCGTCACGATCGACGCCTTCGCCCGCGGCTCGTCCCCGCCCAGATCAAGCTCCACCACCTCGCCCGGACGCAGCGTGCGCACGTTCTCGAACAGCGTCCGATCCTCCAGCGTCGTCCGGATCGTCGTGAGGTACGCGCTGACCGTCACCCAATCCGGACGCGCCGGCACCGACGGGTGCGCCAGCACGCCCGTCACCTCGCTCGCAAAAACCAGCTCGAGCCCGCCCCCGACAGGCCCGAGCCACCAGCACAAGGGCTTGATCCCCAGCGGGTCGCGCACCAGCAGCACCCGGCGTTCCAATGTGTCGTACCACGCGAAGGCGTACATCCCGCGCAGGCGCGGGATCGCGCCCGTGCCCCACGCCTCGAGGGCGCGGAGCAGCGTCTCGGTGTCGCAACTGGTTTGAAAGCGCACGCCGTGCGCGCGCAGCTCGCGACGAAGCTCCTCGTCGTTGTACAGCTCGCCGTTGTAGACGAGGACGAACCGCCCGTTGTCGGTCGCCATCGGCTGTCGCCCGGCGGTCGTCGGATCGAGCACCGCCAGACGCCGATGCCCGAACGCCGCGTGCGGGCCCAGCCACACCCCCGCGTCATCCGGCCCGCGCCGCGTCAGGCGATCGCGCATCGCGACCACGTCCCGCTCGCTCACCGAGACGGGACGATCGCCGCACGCGACCACGCCGACAAACCCGCACATGCCGGGACTATCGGCGATCCGGGGGCGATCCGGTCAAACCGTGCCGCGCCCCATCGCGACCGAGCACCCCACGCCCTCCATCGGTCCCTCCGGCGGGGCGTTCACACCCAGACGTTCACGATCAGGTTCGGCTCCCGCGTCTTGCCCGACCACTCGCCCACCGTGGTCGTCACCTGCTTCACCTCGTACTGCGGGTGCGCGTCCAGCCATTCGTTGATCTGCTGATCCAGCAGGTTCAGGCAGTCCCCCGTCAGCTTGCAGTGGAAGCTCTTGACGTGGATCGCGCCCGTCCCTGTGATGTTCGGCGTCCGGTTCCACTCCTCCTCGTGACGCGACGCGCCGCTCAGAGCCTGATCCAACTGCCGGATCTTGGAGAACTCACCGGGCGCGGGCTCGCTTTTCGCGGGCGACGTCACCGGGCGACGCACCGGCACCGGGATCGGCCCGTTCGCTTCCTTTTCCACCACGCGACCGTTCGCATCCCGGTACACCGGGACCGGCACGGGCTCGCCCGGGTCCACGGGGATCGGGTCGCCATCAAACGATTGATCGAACGCGCTCGGCGAGCGCACAGGCTGGGGCAGACGCACCGCGGCCTCCCTTCGCACAGGGCCGGCCCGACGCGGGCACGAACAGCCCGCGAGGGGCTGCGAATTGCTCGGGCCGACACCAGAACGGGTCGACCTCATATCCAACCTAACACAACGCCCCCGCCTCTCCAAGCCCCATCTCCCGA
Organism: Phycisphaerales bacterium; assembly: GCA_050485765.1. Classification (GTDB taxonomy): domain Bacteria; phylum Planctomycetota; class Phycisphaerae; order Phycisphaerales; family UBA1924; genus RECY01. Next base: position 39,701 of record JBJHBZ010000023.1, read on the forward strand.
ATTCGCACCCGCGCCCATCCGCCCCCCTCCGCCTCGATCGTCACCGCCCAAGCCGCCCCCCCGGCCTCGTGCTCCAGCCTCAGCCGCCACCCGTCCGGGGCTTCCATCCCCCCCCCCGACGCCGCGACCGCCCCGCCCGCGACCCGGCGGACCTCCCCCCGCCCGCTCGAGACCGGCCCCTCGTACGACAGATAAACCGTGCGATGATCCCCGAGCACCTCGACCCGCTGGTCCGCCCCGGGCCCGACGCCGCCCGGCTGGTGCAGGCAACGGAAGGTCGGGACACGGGCGAGCGGGTCGCCCCCGGGAGGCTGGATGAGCAGGTCGAAGTGGTGCGAGCCGTCCGGGAGGGCATGACGCAGCACCGCCCATCGGGCGGCCGACCGATCTCCCGTGCCCGCGTCGGCGTCGTTCACGGGGGATCATCCCCACGAGCCGAGAGGAGTCGAGCCGCGAGCGTGTGCAGGCTGGAGCGGCCCCGGCCCGATACCATCCCCGACGGACGGCCCGCATCGGGACGCGCGATCGCCCCGCCGGCCCGTCCGCCGAGCGACCCGAGCGCCAGAGGAGCGATGCCCATGACCGATCACCCCGCCCGGACCCCTTCCCACCGCGCCGCCGCCCCGAGCCGGCGTTGGAGCCGACTCGGCCTGATCGCGATCGGTGCAGCCGCCCTCACGCTGGCGAGCGGGTGCGGGAGCCAGCGCCCGCTCTCGATGGTCCGAGCCGACGCCGCGACCGCCTACTCCCTCGGGCAGTACGAGCAGGCCCGCGCGCTCTACCAGCAGTGGGTCAACCGCAAGCCCGAGGACCCCGAGGCCAGGTACCACCTCGCCCGGAGCCTCCTCCAACTCGGGCGGGCCCGCGAGGCGCGGGAACTGATGGAAGTCGCCCGCGACGTCCGCCCGGCCGAGGAGAAGTACACCCAGTTGCTCGCCGAGGCGATGTATCAGGCCGGCGCCACCGACGACCTGTTCCGCCTACTCCGCGGGGAGGTCGAACGCCGCGGACGCGTCGGCGACTACAGCCGTCTGGGCGACTACTCGGCCCGTGTTGGCGCGGTCGACGAAGCCGAGGTCGCCTTCCTGGGCGCCGCCCGAGCCGACCGGGGCCAGTCCCCGGGCCCCCAGCTCGATCTCGCCAATTTCTACCGCCAGGTCGGCGACGTCGAGAACGAGCGCCGACGCCTCCGCATGGTCATCTTCGCCGAGCCGGGGCACCCCGAGGCCTCCGAGCGCCTCCGCGCCATGGGCGAGATCCCCGGCCCCACCCTCGCCCTCGTCCCCGAAGAAGCCCGATAACGCTCCAAATACGAACCCATTCCGCTTGACCCCGCCTCAGGCTTTTCTACACTTCATCCGGATCAACGGATGAAGCGACCCGCCAAAGACATGCCGGTGACCGAACGCCTGAACGCGCTCGCGGAGCCGGTCCGCCTGCGCATGCTCCGCCTGCTGGAGCGTGAGGAGCTGACCGTCGGCGAGGTCGCCAGCGTCGTGCAGCTCCCGCAGTCCACGGTCAGCCGTCACCTGAAGGTCCTGCTCAGCGGCGGGTGGCTGGCGCGCCGCAGTGTCGGCACGTCCACCCTCCACCGCCTGCTCCTGGACGACTTGGAGCCGGACTCCCGCCGCCTCTGGATCGCCGTGCGCGATCAGATGGGGGGCGGGAGCGAGCTCGACGAGGACGACCGGCGGCTCGACGCGGTGCTCCAGGAGCGGGCGAGCGACAGCCAGGCGTTTTTCGGGCGGATCGCGGGCGAGTGGGACAGCGTGCGTGCGGAGCTGTTCGGCTCGCGCTTCACCCCCCTGGGTTTGCTGGGGCTGCTCCGCCCGGACTGGGTTGTGGCGGACCTCGGGTGCGGGACGGGCAACGCGAGCGAGTTGTTGGAGCCGTGGGTAGAGCGCGTGATCGCGGTGGATCTCTCCGAGCCGATGCTGGATGCCGCGCGCAAGCGGCTCGGCGAGCGCGAGCGGGTCGAGTTCCGCACGGGCCCGCTGGAGACGCTCCCGCTGGCGAACGCGAGCGTCGACGCGGCGGTCTGCCTGCTCGTGCTGCACCACGTGCCCGAGCCTGCCCGGGCGATCGCGGAGATGCGCCGCGTGCTGCGGGCCTCGCGGTCCGGCGGCGTCGCGCTCATCGTCGACATGGTCGAGCACGACCGCGAGCGCTACCGCGATCTCATGGGGCACCAGCACCTTGGCTTCCGCCCGGAAGAGCTCGAAGAACTGATGCTCGACGCCGGGTTTGCGACGGTGAGCAGCCGGCACATCCCCGCCGAGCCCGGCACCAAGGGCCCGGGGCTGATCGCGACGGTCGGCTGGCTGGATAAGACGACGACGTAGATGAACACAGGGGGTCGGCGTCCCGCCACACGGCCGGGCGAGGCCTGAAGCACATGAGCACGAGCCCCGCCGGTGCGGGGCGCACGACACACAGGGAGCACCGATGACGACCATGACCACCCGCCCGAACCTGACCCCCGACGAGATCGGCGGCCTCCAGTTCAAGGTCCGCGACCTCAAGCTCGCCGCCAGCGGGCGACACGAGCTGCGCCTCGCCGAGGACGAGATGCCCGGGCTGATGGCCCTCCGCAAGAAGTACGCCGGCAAGAAACCCCTCGCCGGCGTCAAGATCATGGGCTCGCTGCACATGACCGTGCAGACCGCGGTCCTGATCGAGACGCTGACCGAGCTCGGTGCCGACGTCCGCTGGGCGTCGTGCAATATCTTCAGCACGCAGGACTCCGCCGCCGCCGCGGTCGTCGTCGGTCGCCCCGAGACCGGCGGCACCGTCGAGAACCCCAAGGGCGTGCCCGTCTTCGCCTGGAAGGGCGAGACGCTCAGCGAGTACTGGTGGTGCACCAAGCAGGCGCTGACCTGGCCGGACGGCTCGGGCCCCGACCAGATCGTCGACGACGGCGGCGACGCGACGATGTTCCTCATCAAGGGCCTGGAGTACACCAAGGCCGGCGCCGTCCCCGCCTTCGACGCGAACAAGGACTCCGAAGAGTGGGAGCAGGTGCTCAACACCATCCGCACCACCATCGAAGAGACGCCCGACTACTTCACCAAGAACACCCCCGCCGTCCGCGGCATCAGCGAAGAGACGACCACGGGCGTCCACCGCCTCTACCAGATGATGGAAGCCGGCTCGCTGCCCTTCCCCGCGATCAACGTCAACGACAGCGTCACCAAGAGCAAGTTTGACAACGTCTACGGCTGCCGCCACTCGCTCATCGACGGGCTCAACCGCGCCACCGACGTCATGCTCAGCGGCAAGGTCGCGGTCGTCTGCGGGTACGGCGACGTCGGCAAGGGCTGCGTCCAGAGCCTCAAGGGCCAGGGCTGCCGCGTGATCGTCACCGAGATCGACCCGATCTGCGCCCTGCAGGCGGCGATGGAGGGCCTGGAAGTCAAGACCCTCGAGGACTACGTCGAGACGGCCGACATCTTCATCACCACCACCGGCAACAAGGACATCATCACGCTCGCGCACATGAAGCGCATGAAGGACAAGGCGATCGTCGGCAACATCGGGCACTTCGACAACGAGATCCAGATGGAGAAGCTGGCGAAGGACCCGGACGTCGAGCGCCGCAACGTCAAGCCGCAGTACGACGAGTTCTACTTCAAGAGCATGGACAAGAGCATCCTCGTGCTCGCCGAGGGTCGCCTGCTCAACCTCGGGTGCGCGACCGGGCACCCCAGCTTCGTCATGAGCGCCAGCTTCACCAACCAGGTCATCGCGCAGATCGAGCTCCACGAGAACCCTGAGAACTACGAGAACAAGGTCTACGTCCTGCCCAAGCACCTCGACGAGATGGTCGCACGCCTCCACCTCGACAAGCTCGGCGTCAAGCTCACCAAGCTCAGCGACGACCAGGCCCAGTACCTCGGCGTGCCCGTCGACGGCCCCTACAAGCCCAACCACTACCGCTACTAATCCGCGCCGCGGGCGCCCCGCCGGCGCCAAACGGGCGCCGGTGCCCTGAGACCAACCACCCACCCACGCACGCCCCGCCCCTCGGCGGGGCGTTTTTCTCCGCACTCATTCGCGGACAGACACCGCGTGCTCAGAACCCGTCGCCTCGAACGCCGGCAGCACTTCCGAGGGTTCCGGCTCGAACCGCCCCGCTTCGGTGAACACCATCGGCGTCAGCGTCACCCGCCCCTCGCCGATCTCGATCCAGTTGAACGCGTTCGGCTGATCCCGCTGACGCTCGCTCGTCGCCGTCGACGCCTGCACAAGATGCACGCGCCGGGCGCCCGGTTCGTCGAACGCCTCCTCCAGCGGCATATCACGGTGCGACGCGTCCCGACGGTGCAGGTGCCCGGTCAGCACGAGTGAAACACGACGACGCGCCAGCACCGCGAGCATCCGATCGCCGTTGCCGACCGTGCGGAAACCCGGCAGGTCCTCCGGCACATAAAACGGATGGTGCGCCACCAGCACGCGTGACTCGGCCGACGAATGCTCGGCAAAAAACGCGTCGGCCTCCTCGATCTGCGCCCGGCTAAACCGCCCGTGCGACCAGTTCCAGCTCAGGTCCCACGGGCGGGCCGTGTTGAGCGCGAGCATCGCGCACCCACCCACAACCAGCCGGTCATCGGCCAGAGGCGCAATCCACCGCTCGTACCTCCGAAGCGGGCGCAAGAAACGCTCCAGCACCGCGTACACCGGGATGTCGTGGTTGCCCGGCGTCGCGATCACGGGCGCGTCGATCCGGCGCACGAACGCGGCCGCCGAGCGAAACTCACGCACACGACCCGCCATCGTGAAATCACCGCTCAGCACGACCGCGTCCGGCGCCAACTCGCCGATGCTTTCCAGCAGCGCCTCGGCCGTCCCCTCGACGACACGGTCAAAGTGCAGGTCGGAGATGTGCGCCAAACGCACGGCTTTCGTGGACACGAGCGCCTCCAGTCGCCCCCGGGTGCACCAAGCTCCCCATTCAGACCCTAGGCGACCGCTTCGCCCTCCGCCGGCGCCGGGACCAGCACCGCCAGCGCGCGCGGGTGGATCTCGAAGCGGATCGGGGTCTTGAGCTTGAACACCTCGCCGTCGTTGGAAACTTCCAATTCGCCCGCCGAAGCATCGACAGATAGCGAGGTGCACACGCCCGCGAGCATCTGCGGATCGCCGCGGAGCTGCCCGAACGCCAGCGTGCCGAGCATGGTGAGCCGCCCGATCAGCCCTTTGTGCGTGGAGGCGTAGACGCCGAGTCGACCGGCGTCGAGCTGCGCCCGCTCGTGGCTGAGCCAGTTGTCGTGCGCCAGCTCGTTGTTGGTGACGATGAGCGCGCCCGTGCGCACGCGCTGCGCCTGCTCGCCGCTCCGGAGCGTGAGCGTCAGGTCCGGCGCTCGCCCGAGCGTCTGCGCCCCGAGCGCGGCCCACCGCGCCGCCTGCTTCGGCGACTCCGACTCCCGCACACGCTCGCGCAGACGCCCGAGCTTGGGGATCACCCCGAGCAGGCACGAATGCAGGAAGACCAGACCGTTGACCGTCGCGACGTCGATCCGCCGAACGACAGGGCGCTCGAGCCCGGAGATCGCGTCGAGCACGTCCAGCGGGAGCCCGAGGTCACGCGCGACCAGGTTCATCGTCCCGGCCGAGCCGATCGCCATCGGAACGTTCTTCTCAAACGCAAGCGTCGCGGTCGCGGCAACGGTCCCGTCGCCGCCGATCCCGACAAACGCGTCGGCGTCCTGCTCCCGAGCCTTCTCGAGCACCGGCAGCATCCCGCCCATATCGCCCGTCCGAAGAATCGTGCACCGCCCGCCGCGGCTCTCGACGATCCCCGAAAGCCGATCGGCCGCCTCGTTGCAACTCGAAGCCGTCCCCGCGCTCGCGTTGACAATCGCAACCACATGCCCCCCGAGCGAGGCCACGCCCACCGATGCCGCCATGTCCGTGCTCAACGCGAGATCTCCAGAAATCCGTGCGCCCTGCAGGTCCACCGCCTGGGCCATGATCGATCCGACCCCGCTTTCGGGCGTTCCCGCCGGCGCGAACCCTGTTTAAGCCTATCGCATTCGCATCGGCTCTATTCACCCCTGCACCCGCGAATCGGGCTCGTTCCTTGGAACCAAAACTCCGAGACGCTTTTTCTGAGATCAGGCCGCACCGCAATCGAATAGCGCAACGGCTCTCTTGGTTCGGATTGGCGCACCGGGTTTCACGAATACCCGGTGCAGCATGAACACCATGCTCTGATTCGTACAGCCCGTGCGCTCGGGCAGCTCGCGGAGTTTCAATCCCGACCTGTTCTTGCGCTCCCGCGACTCTGTATCAGCAAGTAAGAACCGGCGACTCTTATCAGAGGGACCTCAAACTCCACAAACCCGGTTCCATCGACACCCCGTTTACAGGAGGCAATACCATGACCAGCATCCATCCCGCAACCGGCACCGCCGATCGCCACGACTACGAAGGGCGGGTTGGCCTCATCGGCTGGCAACGCACCGCATGGAGCAGTGTTCTTATGGCCGCCGTCACCGCCATCGCGTTGCAGTTCGTATTTACAGCACTGGGCTTCGCGATCGGCGCCACCGCCGTTGAGGTGGGCACCGCCGGAGCGACCGACGCGGGCAACGTCGGGTTCGCCGCTGGCGCGTGGTGGCTCATTACAGGTACGATCGCCCTGATCGTGGGCGGGCTCACCCTCGGGCGCGTGTCCGGCCTTCCACAAAGCACCAATCTGATCCTCGCCGCCCTCACCGTGTGGGCTGTCACGGCCGTGTTCGGCTTCTTTGTCGTCTGGTCGGGCATGACGTCCGCCGCCAGCAGCCCGCTCGCAGGCATGTCGACTCCCGCATTCGACACCGCGACAGGCGCCGCAGGTGCCGAGACCACTGCCGCCGGCGCGGCCCCGACCGTTGCACAGGCTCAAGAAGCCGCGCGGACAGCGTCATGGTGGACCGTCATCGGCATGCTCATCGGCGCGGCCGCCACCGTCGGGGGTGCTTGGATCAGCGCCCCCAAGGCCGCTGTCCCAGTCCGCAACTGATCAAGCTACTTCACTTCGCCCACCCGCTCGCGGCCGCCCGCGAGCGGGCGAGGGAACGGGGCCCGACCGGAAACCCGAGCGTGTTTGGATCCCCGCACGCGAAATCTCCTTCAAACGCTGAACCCAGAGTGTGCTGTAGCGGCTCCACCCCACGCGCAAGCGTGGAGCCGCAAACAGCACGCACCTCACGATGCCGCGGACAGCCCGCACCGCAGACGCCAGCAACGGGGGCGCGAAACGGACCCAAACGGCGCAACACGGCGCGACGGAACGACAACCGCCGACCCAAAGGCCGGCGGCGGTAAGTGTCGTCCTGGTGCGGGCTTGCGCCTTGCGGCGCACAACCGGGAGCAAGTGGGCGATACAGGGCTCGAACCTGTGACCTCCAGTGTGTCATACTGGCGCGCTAGCCAACTGCGCCAATCGCCCAAGATGTGATCGGGCGAGCCCAGCCGGGCATCGCCTGAATCGGGGTGAGAGGATTCGAACCTCCGACCTTCTCGTCCCGAACGAGACGCGCTACCAAGCTGCGCTACACCCCGTCAATTCGGCCCCTAGCCTAGCCCCCAAGACCCCGTCCGGCAAGGGTCTCGCCAACTTGAACCAGCCTGCGCCCTTCTCGGACGCCGCGAGAGTGGACGCTTAGTTCCCAAAAGCCGCGATCGTTGGACGGGCGGTGTAGACATTGTCGTCCACGAGCCCGGGGTTGCCGCTCGGCCCGGCGGAGTAGAAATATGGGCGGCCGGCCGTCGTCAGACCCCCGTCGGCATCGATGAGCCCGTTGTCGTCGGCCCTGTTGTTCCGGCGAAGCTGCGAAACATCCACCCGCGTCCCCCGGGGAGCACCCCCGACAAAACGCGTCCCGGACGGCGCCTGGACCTGATACGTGTTCACGTTGCCTGATTCAGCACTGGTCAACTGCACCGGCGTGCCCACATTCCCGGCGGCCGGATTGCTGGCGCCCCCGTGCATCAGCCCGTGCCACGCCGGGTGGACCATCCGGATCGGGTTGCCCCAGGCGTCCATGACCGTGCTCATCCGCGGCTGCTGGTTCCGGGCGTTCCCCCCCGGATTCTCGCTCGGGCTGTAGAGCTCGATCAGCTCACTGGGGAGCCCGGCGAGGCTGGCCTCCACAGCCGGCACCGAGCGGGCGTGGTGCATGAACAGCCCGACCGTGTTGATGATTACATCCCCCGAGCCGGCGCTCATGTCCCGGGCGTCGGCGAGCGGCCAGGCGAGGTCCCGCAGGCTGGCAGGGGCGTTGGGCTCGGTGGCCCTGGGGTCTCGGACGAACGCCGGGGGGAGCCCGCCGGTCTCGTTGATATACGTGGAAAGCGCGGAATCGAGCGCCTTGATCGCGTCGCCGGTGAGGCGGGCCCGACCGCCGTCGAGCAGGCGGGAGCCCGCAACCAGCGTGAGCGCCACCAAGACGCCGATGAGCGCGATGACGACCAGGAGTTCCACCAGGGTAAAGCCGCGCCGAGCGTGCGAGAGAGGGACGCCGGTCCGGCTCGCGTGCTGGTCATCATCCATGCTGAAGATCTCCTCGACGATCCCGATCCACTCCGCGGGTATTGCCCGCTACCCGGCCTTACGCGGGCCCGGCCCCGCATGATCCAACGCCGCCCGCACGACCTCACTGGCACGGCAATCGGTGGTTCTCCCCTGATCCGCAAAAAATCAGGTGGGGTGATAGATCCTATCGAAACGGCGCGTCCCCGGCACCGGTAGGGCTTTCAGGTCGTGGGGCTTTCTCCATGCACGACCTTCACATTGATGGGTATTGACACCCCACTTTCGGTCGTCTACGACCTTGCAGGATCCGGGAGGGGTGGATGCACGAGGCTTGGGCCGGCGTGGACGCCGGAAACGACGTGCTGACGCAGGACGCGGGAAGGTGACCGTGACGGAGCCGGGGAATCACGCCCAGACGCCGCTCCCTATCCACAGGGAGGCTTTGCCGTTTGACCCGAGCCAGAACGCCCGGGCGATGAGCGACGACCAGCTCCGTCAGGAGATGGAGCGCGTGCCGGGGTGGATCGAGCGGGAGCGTGCGCGCGAACGCGCGGCCCGATCCGCGTACCGCGCCGTCGCCGACGAGGTCGACCACCGTATCCACGCGATCCGCCGTCGCCAGCGGGAGGTCCAGCAGGAGCACGAGCGCCGTCTGGCGAGCGCCCAGGCCCGCCGCGCGGAGCCGATGCGCGAAGTCAAGCCCGGGCGGGAGACGCGGCACGCGAACCTCGCCGAGGCCGTCCTCGCGATCTGGTCCCTCGACGCCTATCGCGAGCCGATGACAACGTCGGAGATCGCGGCGGCCCTCCCGGACGTCGGGTACCACTCCCAAGCCGCCCCGCGTTCCCTCCGCTCAACCATCAATCAGGCCCTCACCCGCCTGTGCCGGGACGGGCTCGTGCAAAAGTTCCGCATGGACGGCTCCCCGCTGGACGACGCGGACCCCAACGCCCGCGCCCGCCGCTACATGCCCGCTGACCGATCCGGGGGAGGGAACCACACGCCGCGCCACACCGCGGACCTCAACCACACCGCCGCACCGATGGTCTGAGCGATGATGGCCTCAGCGATCCAACGCGATCCGCCTCCCCCGCTCCATCTGGCGCGGCAGAAGGCGGATAGCTTGCCTCCGCGGACCCACAAAAACGGGATCGCCGCGTGCGGCGATCCCGTGTGACGGTTCAGCTTCAAGAGGGCTGAGCCCGGAAAGGGCTCGGATCGTCCGATCCTCCCCACCCAGCGCCTCAGCGGGTGCGCTTGCTGCCCCGATCCGCGTCGAGCGCCGCGCGGGCGGCGTCCACCTGGCTCTGCGGATCCGGCGACGGGCTCTCCCCGTTCGACTCGGCGTCCGCGGGCTCCTGCGGCGCCACGCTCGGCTCAGGGGCTCGCTTCGGAGGCTCGTAGAGGCCGCCCGAGACGGGCATGCCCGGCATCGCAAAGCCCGGGACGCCCGAGGCGGTCGCCGTGCCCTGCGGGCGGGCGCCTTGCGGGCGAGGCGCGCCAGCCCCGCCCGGGGCGGTCCTTGCGGGCAGGCCCGCGGGCGCGGCGGACCTCGGCGGCATCGGAGCCGCGGAAGCCGCCGGACCAATGCGAGCGCGGAAGACATAGTCGGTCACGCGGTCGCGGACGTTGTGGAGCATGTTCTTGAACAGGGCCGAGCCCTCGCGCTTGAACGCGATGCGTGGGTCCTGCTGGCTGAAGGCACGGAAGCTGATCCCGTCGCGGAGCTGGTCCATCCCGTAGAGGTGGTCCTTCCACGAGGTGTCGAAGGTCTCGATGAGGATGGTGCGCTCGAAGTAGAGGAGCTCGGACCGCATGAGGTTCTCGATGTGCGCGCGCACGGCGTCGTCGCGTTCCTTGCCGACGAGCCAGCGCATGGTCTCGGGCACGCCGCCGCCGAACTTCGCGCGGAGCATCGCGTCGAGAGCCTCGTCGTCGGGCTGAGCGAGGGCTTCCTGGATGGTCGCCTCGAGCACGCCGTCGTCGACGAACTTCTTGGAGCCTTCGAGCAGACGGTCGCGGATCTTGGCCGGTGGCGTGCGCCGGACCTCGTCGGGCTCCAGCGGGACGTCCAGACGACGCGTCGCCCAGTTCGCGAGCTGGTCGAACGCCTGCGCGGGGTTCTGTCGCGCGACGGCCATCGCCATCTCCATCGCGAAATCCACCGGGTACTCGATCTCACGCTTGCGGTAGAGCTCCCGAGCCCGCTCCACGATCAGCGACACCGGGTCGCTGTTCTCGTCGGCCTTCGCCTGCTTGATCTCCGCCGCCGTGACCTCGATCCCGAACTTGCGATCGCACCACGAGGCGAGCTGCTTCGCCCCGTACTCGGGCTCGAGGAATTCGCCGATGCCCGCGAGCTCGGCCTGCTCGATCCGCTCGGTCGCCGCCGCGAGCAGCTTCTCACGCACCGCGCGACGCTCCTCCAGCCCGCCCTCGCGGAGCTCGCCCGAATCCAGCTCAACGCCGAAGTGCTCCTTCGCCCAGCCGACCAGACCGGCCGAGTCGAAATCAACCGCGACCTCGCTGCCTTCCATCGGCATGTACTCGCCGAGCGTGACGTCGATGGTCGCCCGCGCGTCTTCGATCGCCAGACGACGGATCACCACGTCCATCTCGTCCGCGTCGCGACCCTTCAAACGCTCCGGCAGGATCGAGGCGTCCAGGCGGTCGCTCGCGAACTGGGCCGCGCACTCGGCGGGGTAGGTCGGGTCGAGGTACTCGCCCGCGGCGTCCTGGGCGGCGTCCTCGATGTACTCGAAGATCAGCCCCTTGACGTCCCGCCCTTCGAGCACGCGCTGGCGCAGCCCGTAGAACTCCTGACGCTGGACCTCCATCACCTCGTCGTACTCGAGGATGTTCTTGCGGATCTGGAAGTTGCGTTCCTCGACCTTGCGCTGGGCTCGTTCGACGCTCTTGCTGAGCATCGGGTGCTCGATCGCGTCGCCCTCCTTCATGCCCACGCGGGCGAGGACGCGCATCACCGTTTCGCCGGCGAACATCTTCATCAGATCGTCTTCGAAGCTGACAAAGAAGCGGCTGGAGCCGTTGTCGCCCTGACGCCCGGACCGCCCGCGGAGCTGGTTGTCGATACGCCGGCTCTCGTGGCGCTCGGTGCCGATGACGTGCAAGCCGCCGAGGTCCTCGACGCTGTCGAACCAGCGGATGCGGTGCAGGATGAACCGCCCGGTGTCGTCGAGGGCATCGCGAAGCTCGTCGGCCGAGGCCGACTGGATCTTGCCCGCGCCGAGCCACGTGTACTGCCCCGCCCAGGCGCGGAGCAGCTCGATCTCGAGCTGCGCGAAGTCCATCTCCTCGGCCTCGCGCTTCTTGAGCCCAAGCTCCGCCGACGCGACCTTGCGGTACACGTTCTCACGCAGTTCGTCTTCCGTCGACTCGACCGTGAGCCCGCGCCCGGCGATGCCGCGTTTGAGCCAGTGGTCCAGCAGCATCTCTCGCGTGACCTTGCCGAGCTTGATGTCGGTGCCTCGACCGGCCATGTTGGTCGCGATCATGACCGCGCCGAGCTGCCCGGCGTCCTCGACGATGTTCGCCTCTTTCTCGTGCTGCTTGGCGTTAAGGACCGAGTGCTTGACGCCGTGCTTCTTGGTGAGCATCTGCGAGACCAGCTCGCTCTTCTCGACGCTGGTGGTGCCGACGAGGATCGGGCGCCCGACGTCGTGGAAACGCTTGATCTCGTCGACCAGACCCTCCCACTTGTCCTTGGCGCGGAGGAACATGAGGTCGTCGAAGTCACGCCGATTGATCTGGCGGTTGGTCGGGATCGACACGACGTCGAGCTTGTAGATGTCGTGGAACTCCTGGGCTTCGGTGTCGGCCGTGCCGGTCATGCCCGCCAGACGCTTGTACATCTTGTAAAAGTTCTGGATCGTGACCGTCGCGACGGTCTGCGTCTCCTGCTTGATCGGGACGCGCTCCTTGCACTCGACCGCCTGGTGCAGCCCGTCGGACCACTGACGCCCGATCATCGGACGACCCGTGTTGTTGTCCACGATGACCACGCTCGGCTCGGTCCGCCCGGTCATCCGGTCGGGCACGTCCATCACGACGTAGTCCTTGTCGCGCACGTAGACCGCGTGCGCACGGATCGCGTTCTCCATCAGGTGCGGCAGGTCCATGTTCTGCCCGACGTAAAACGAGCCCATCTGCGCCACGCGCTGCGCCTCGGCGATGCCGTCGTGCGTCACGTGGGCCGTGCGGCGCGTCAGCTCGACCTCGTAGTACTGCGTGTGCTGGTCGCGAACGCTCTCGAGCCCGGGCAGGCGCGCCTTCTCCCCCGCGAGCTGCGTCTGCAGCTCCGGGATCCGCCCCTTGTCGCGCACCTGACGGATATCGCCCTCGAGACCCTTGATCCGCTGCTTGCACGCCTGGACCGCCTCGTCGGCCTCCTGCCAGGGCTTCTGCTTCTCCACCAGGTGACGCGCGAGCTGGTCGGCCAGGTCGTACCGCGGCTGGTCGTCGTGGGCCGGGCCCGAGATGATCAGGGGCGTCCGCGCCTCGTCGATCAGGATCGAGTCCACCTCGTCCACGATCGCGAACTGGCGCTTCCGCTGCACCTGCTGCTCGACCGACCGCTTCATGTTGTCGCGGAGGTAGTCAAACCCGAACTCGCTGGTGGTGCCGTAGACCACGTCGCAGCGGTACATCTCGCGCTTGACGCTCTCGTCCTGCATGTGCTGGGGGTGGATTGCGCCGACGCTGAGCCCGAGCGCCTGAAAGAACGGGCTCGTCCAGTCGCGGTCGCGCTGCACGAGGTAGTCGTTCACCGTCACCACGTGGACCTGCATCCGCTCGATGCACGCGAGGTACGTCGCGAGGGGGGCGACGATCGTCTTGCCCTCGCCGGTCTTCATCTCGGCGATCTTGCCGCCGGAGAGCACCATCGCGCCGATGAGCTGCACGTCGAACGGACGCGCCCGGAAGGGCGGGCGGCTCTCCGGGTACAGCTCCCGCACCGCTTCGTACAGCTCGACGGGGATCGGCAGGCGACGCCAGCCGGCGATCTCGCCCAGCTCGCCGCGGAACCGCCCCTCCGGCGGGATCGGGGCGGCGGTCTCCATCTCCGCCTTGGTCACGTCGTACAGGCGGCGCGCCTCCGCCGGCAGCCGGCTCGGGTCAAACCCCGACTCCGGGTTGAAGATGTTCCGGATCCCCACCGCCCGGTCCATCGCCTCGCGGGCCACGGCGAACGCCTCGGCCATCAGCTCCTCGCCCTTGGCCCCCTCATCCCGACGCGCCCGCAGCGCCTCAAACTTGCCCATGATCTGCTCGTCGGTGAGCCGACGGATCTCAGGCTCGAGCGCGTTGATCGCGTCCACACGCTGCGTGTACTTCTTCACGAAGCGGTCGTTCCGCGACCCGATCAGCTTGTTCAGGATGGGCCCGATCAGCGGGATACCCTGGTTCTTCGGTTCAGCAATCGCCATGATCGTCTTCTTTCTGGGCCGCGCAGGCTCGGCGACCAGGGCCCGCCCCGTCGCCCGCCCGACGGCGGCCGCGTTCAATATCTCGAAATCGTCTGTTCCCGGAACACCCCGTCGGCCCCGCCTTCGCACTCGCACACGGTGCGAGCCGGAAAGCAAGTGTCGCCGACGTCTTGAAATGCGCCGCTGGCGTCTCGCCTGTCGCACCGCCCCACGCCCCGAGCCGCCGCAGGGAACCTGCAGCGCGGGAACAGAGGCAGCCGCGGCACGCGCCAGCGCGCCCGCCGTTTATGCGAGGCGAGTCGGGGGCGGGAGATCGATGCACCAGGGCGCAAGACGCCGGGCATCGGGGCGGCAGGGCTCGAACCCTGCCGCGGGGATCGCGGGCACAAGACGCGCCACTCGGGCGCGCATGCTCGGGGGGACGAGCCCGTCGGGCGTCGCGGGCGAGGCGGACCGCGCCTGCCAGGCCTCGACGATCGCCCGGGCCGGTCCGAAGGCCTCGGCCGAAGCCGCCGCCCCCGCGCCCGCCGAGGCGGCCACTGTCAGCAAGAGCACAAACAGCGTCGGCCACGGCGCCACAGGGTGGCGAGCCACGCCCTCGCGCCGGGGCGTTCGCCCCGGGTCCGTCGTCGGAAGATGGCCGCCGGTCTGCGTCATCTACAGGAAGTATCGGCCGTCCGGGCCCGGCGAGCAAGGCGCGGATGCGGATTCCCGGGAACACGGGCCTCCCGTGCCTGCTCCACCGAAGCCCCATATATTGTGGGCTCGATCAAGAAAAAGGACCGATATCCACGATCGCGGCGGACGGGCGGAGCCCCCCGACGCGAGCCCGAGCCTTGGTCGCCGCGCGTACACTGGGCGGATGAGCGAGCCGTCGGGCAAAACCGAGCAGACCCCAGAGGCGTCGCGCCCCGGCGCGCCCGCCCGCGAGGACAAGGACGCCCGCCCCATGCTGACCGCCACCCGCCGCCCGCTGGAAGCCACGCGCGAAGCCGTCACCCACAAGTTCTCCGTCGGGGGGCACGAGGGGTACCTCACGATCGGGCTCTACCCGGACGGCACGCCCGGGGAGATCTTCATCAAGATCGCCAAGGCCGGGAGCGCCCTCAGCGGGATGTGCCAGGCTTTCTGTCGCGCGTTCAGCCTGGCGATGCAGTTCGGGCTCACCGTCGACGAGGCCTGTCTCCGCTTCAAGGGGATGCGTTTCGAGCCCCTGGGCATGACCAGCAACCCGGACATCCCCGAAGCCGCGAGCATCGTGGACTACGTCGCCCGCTACCTCGAGATCCACTTCGGCAGCCGCAGCGGACGCTGAGCGCCGACCCCGCCGCGTGGACTTGTCGCGCGCTTTTGACGAACACCCACCCCTCGCGTCGCTTCAGGCCACCCGGTTCGGCGGCTCCTCCCCGCGCAGGATCGCCCCCGCGTTCTCCCCCACCATCGCCGTCATCATCTCGCGGTACTTCCGCTCCGCGCTCCCGATGTGTGGCGTCATCACCACGTTGCTGAGCCCCTTGAGCCCCTCGTGGACCGCCGGCTCCCGCTCAAACACGTCCAGCCCCGCGCCCCAGATCCGCTTCTCACGCAACGCCAACGCCAACGCCGCCTCGTCCACCACCGGCCCGCGCGAGGTGTTCACCAGGATCGCGTTCGCCTTCATCCGACGCAACGCCTCAGCGTCGATCAGGTGCCTCGTCTCCGCGGTCAATGGGGTGTGGACGCTCACGACGTCCGCCCGCGACAACCCTTCCTCCAGCGATACACGCTCGCCCGCGAGCGGCGCGAGCTCGAAATCCCAGTGCCGGCTGCGAGCCGTGTAGAGCACCCGCATCCCCCACCCCACGCTCCGCATCGCGGTCGCAAAACCAATCCGCCCCGCACCGACGATCAGCAGCATCCGCCCGGTCAGGTCGACGCCCATGAACTCGCTCATGCCGAGCGTGCCGCGATCGGCCCACGCCCCGCTCCGAGCAAACGCGTCGCCCTCCACCACGCGCCGAGCCACCGCGAGGATCAACGCCCACGCCAGGTCCGCCGTCCCCTCCGTCACCGCGTTGGGTGTGTTGGTCACCGCCACCCCGCGCTCGCGGCAGGCGTCCAGGTCGATGTTGTTGTACCCCACGGCAAAGTTGCAGACGCCCCGGAGCTGCGGGCCGGCCGCGTCGAGCAACGCCGCGTCGACACGATCACTGAACATCGAGACGATCACCGACGCCCCGCGGACAAACGCCCGCAGCTCGCCCTCGGGCATCTGATCGTCCGTCCCCGTGCGCACATCCAGCATCACGCCCGGGCCGGCGTCGATGTCCAGCGGGCCCGGCACCGTCCGCGTCACCGCCACGATCGCCGTTCTGCCCTGGGTCGTCTCCGTGGTCATGGTCCGAGGGTACGCTGCGCCCTGTCATGCTGCGCCTGGTCACCTGGAACATCCTGCACGGCGGTGGGCGCACACGCACGCCCGGCATCGCCCTCGCCCTGGTCGAGCTCCGCCCGGACGTCGTCGTGCTCACCGAGTTCCGGGCCTCGATGGGCGGGCAGATCGCCGGCGTGCTCGCCGACCACGGGCTCACCCACCGCCTCTGCACCGAGCCGCCGCTGGGACGCAACGGCGTCCTCATCGCGAGCCGATGGGCGATCGAGTCGCTGAAAAACAGCAAAAAACCGCCCCCATCGCTCGCCCACCGCTGGCTCGACGCGCGACTCCCGGCGTTCGACCTCGTGATCGCCGGCGTCCATCTGCCCGATGACCACGCCTCGGGCAAAAAAGCCTCGGCCTGGCGCCACGCCCTCGCCTTCGCCCGCGCTCACGCCGACGCTCGCTGCGTGATGCTTGGGGACTTCAACACCGTTCGCCCCGGGACCAAACGCCCCAGCGACCGCGCCGAAGCCGACGCCGCGAGCGGCGCCAGCCGTCTCGGCATGCTCGCGACCCTCGGCTACACCGACGCGTGGACCGCGGCAAATCCAGGCGTTTTCGCGTCAGAACGCGGCACAAACGCGCCAGACAACCCGCCTGCGCACACATGGACGAGCCGCACCGGTCGCGGCCTGCGCCTCGATCAAGCCTGGATTTCCCGCTCGATTTCGAACGCCCTGCGCGAGACCGAACACGTCTTCCCGAACGACCAGGGGCGTCTCAGCGACCACGCGCTCGTGCGTGCGGACCTCGCGCTCGAGCCTGAAAATCCCGACGGTTTCGGGCCCGCATCACGCACAACCGACAGGCCCGGAACGTGCCAGACCCTATTTTTCTAGGTATTTTGTGCGGACACCCGTCCCGCCGGGCCGAAAAACCGCGGAGTAAGCCTCCGCATCGTCTGGCGGAGCCAACGAGCAAAGGGAGCCCGAAGATGGCAAAGAGAACCGCGAAGAAGACCGCCAAGCGCAGCGCCAAGAAGACCGCCAAGCGCACCACGAGCAAGGCGACCGCCCGCAAGGCGCCGGCCGCGAAGAAGGCCGCCGCCCCGGCCAAGATCGCCCCCGCTAAGGGCAAGGCCCGCACCAAGAGCGAGGTCTACAGCACGATCGCCGACCACGTCGGCATCAGCAAGAAGGAAGTCGCCGGCGTCTTCGACACGCTCAGCGCGATGATGGCGGCCGACCTCAGCAAGAACGGCGTCGGCGTGGTCAACGTCGCCGGGCTCATGAAGGTCACCGTCCAGCGCAAGCCCGCCACCAAGGCGCGCAAGGGCATCAACCCCTTCACCGGCGAGCCCACCACCTTCAAAGCCAAGCCCGCCCGCAACGTCGTCAAGATCCGCCCGCTCAAGACCCTCAAGGACGCGGTCTGATCTACGCCGCCGACCCCGCCCGCCTCGTGCGGGCGGAGATCCGTCAACACCACGACCGTCCGGGCGACACGCCCGGACGGTTGTCGTTCCAACACCCATGCGCACGATCGACAGCTCCAAGGTGTCGGCATGAAAACGCTGCGGAACTCGACCCGGACACGCCGAGTATAACCTCAGCATCGCGCCCCCTCGGCGCGGGGGGGGCTCGCGCCACCGCGCCCGCCCCACCACCACGCCCGCATACCACTGGATGCACACCCAAGGAGAAGACATGCCCAGGCTCCGGTTCCTCCCCTCCGCCGCGGCCGCGATCCTCGCCGCCACCGGGCTCGCCTGCCCGACCGCGGCGATCGCCCAGAACGTCCCCGTCAACCCCATGCTCAACCCGAGCGGCGACGAGGACGACGCCAAGCGCCTCCCGCCGCTCGAAAGCCAGCTCCGCAACCTCACCGCGATCAACAACAACCTTGACAAAGACGAGGCCACCTTCTTCGCCCTCTACCGCGACGAGGACCGCCTGCTCGCGGTCATCCCCCACCGCCTCATCGGGCAGCTCTGGCTGCTCAGCTCGACCATGGCCGCCGGCCCGTTCATGGCGGGCGAACAACTCGGCGCCGAGGGCGTCGAGTGGCGACGGCGCAACAACGAGCTCCTCCTCTACAAGCCCGAGCTCCGCTACACCAGCGAGCGCGAGCCCAGCCTCGAGCCCGGCGTCCGGCGCGTCTTCACCGACCGCTACCTCTTCGCCACCCCCATCCTCGCAGAGGGGACACAGGGCGTCCTGATCGACCTCACGCGGATGCTCACGTCGCAATCCTCCCAGCTCGTCGGCACGCTCGGCGCGATCGACGCCCGCGCCTCCCGCGTGGAGAACGCCAAGGCGTTCGCCGAGAACATCGAGGTCGGCCTCAGCGCGCCCAGCCAGTTCCCCTGGATCCGCGGGCAGCTCGTCACGCTCCACTTCAGCTTCAGCGCCCTGCCCCGAGATCCGCACGCTTTCGACCGTCGCCCCGCCGACCAGCGCGTCGGTTACTGGGTCCACGCGCGCCGCGACGTCGGCGCCCGCGACCCGCTCCAGAGCAACTTCAACCTCGCGATCGAGCGCTGGCGCCTGCGCAAGGCCGACCCCAAGGCCGAACTCAGCCCGCCCGAGAAGCCCATCGTCTTCTACATCGAGAAGACCGTTCCCCCGGCCTACCGCCTGCACGTGCGTCGCGGCGTCGAAGCCTGGAACGAAGCCTTCCGCGAGGTCGGCATCGAGAACGCGATCGAGGTCCGCCAGCAGACCGAAACCCAGTACGCCAACATCGATCCCGAAGACGTCCGATACAACTTCATCCGCTGGGTGCCGACCGGCGCGGGGTACGCGATCGCGCTGCACCGCACCGACCCGCGCACCGGCGAGATCCTCGACGCCGACGTCGTGATCGACGACGCCTGGATCAACGCCTGGGTCAACGAGGACCCGCTCTTCCTCGCCTCGGCGATGCAGCCGCGTCTGCACGCGCTCGAGCATGAGAACCGCGGGTGGGTCGCCGACCGCATCAGCCGTCGAGTCGCGGGCGCCGCCTTCGCCGCACGCTGGCCCGACGGCTCGCTCGACGCGATGACCGCCGACCGCTTCGCCGCGATGCACCCCGCCGCCCAACGCGCCGCGATCGACACCCACCTCCGCACCGCGGACCTCGGCGTCCTCGGCGAGGCCTCACGCCACCGCCGAGCCTGCTCCTACAGCCAGCAGCTCGGGGCCCAGGTCGCGCTGGCGCGCATCCACATGGCCGCCGCCAACGACGGCATCGTGCCCGAGCAGGACCTCGAACGCCTCATCGGCGACAACCTCGTCGCCCTCACCGCACACGAGGTCGGGCACGTCCTCGGGCTCCGTCACAACTTCGCCGGCTCCGCCTGGAAGCCCGCCTCCGCGATCGACGACTACACCGACCCCGCCCAGGAACCGCCCGCCACCAGCGTCATGGACTACATCGGCACCTTCATCCCCGTCGAGGGACGACGCAAAGGCCCCTACAACACCGTCCGCATCGGCAGCTACGACCGGTGGGCGATCGCCTACGGCTACATGACCGGCACCAAAGACGAACTCAACGCACACCTCGCCAAGTCCAGCGACCCGCGGCACCGATACATGACCGACGAGGACGTCTACGGCCTCGATCCCACCGCCATGCGCTACGACTTCGGCTCCGACCCCGTCGAAGGACGCCAACGCGAGCTCGCCATCATCGATCGCGCCCGCGACGGCCTCCTCCAGAACCTCGTCAAGCCCGACCAGAACTACCGCAAGGTCGGCGAGTCCTTCCGCAGGCTCTTCATGATGGAGCTCATGGCCCTCTGGAACACC
This sequence comes from Phycisphaerales bacterium, assembly GCA_050485765.1. GTDB lineage: Bacteria > Planctomycetota > Phycisphaerae > Phycisphaerales > UBA1924 > RECY01. The sequence continues at coordinate 59,819 of JBJHBZ010000023.1, forward strand.
ACCGGCTGGGTCGGCGGCAGCTACCGCTCGCGCGATTTCAACACCGAAGGCGCCAACCGACCCCTCGAACCCGTCGAGCCCGAACGCCAGCGCGCCGTCCTCGACATGCTCATCGACCGCGCCCTCAGCGAGAGCAGCTTCCAGTTCGACCGCGAGCTCCTCGCCACATTCCAGCCCGAGAAGTGGTACCTGCCCACCTTCGGATCCTGGGGCAGCGCGCCGGAAGAGTTCGACGTCCACGGCATGACCAACCTCGCCCAGTTCTTCATCCTCAGCGATCTCATGTTCGTCGGCGGCCCGCGATTGCTCACACAGGAACTCCGAGTCGACCCCGACTCCGACTCGCTCACCGCCCCCGAGCTCTTCGCGCGACTGACCCGCGCGATCTGGTCGGAGTTTGAAGGGCGCCCCGCACGCGACGCGCGACGCCACACCAACCTCCGCCCCAAGGTCAACGCCGTCCGGCGCAACCTCCAGCGCGAGCACGTCGAGCAGCTCATCGAGATGGGCTACCGCGTCCCCGGTGCGTTCGCCACGCCGGACTACCGACAGCTTCAGACCCTCGCGATCCACGAGCTCCGCCAGATCCGCGAGCGCATCACCCCCTGGCTCGACAACAACGCCAACCTCGACGACTACACCCGCATCCACACCGGCGAGCTCGCCCGACTCATCGACGCGACGCTCGAAGCGAGCGTGCAGCGCACGCCGTGACGCGCCGAAGCTGACATCCGCGCAAAAAACACGGGGCCCGGGGGGCCCCTACCTTTCATTGGCCCTTTTGGCACTCAATTTTTTTGGGGAATTTAAAAAAAACAACGACTCCGACCCCTGAGCGCGGAAGTGCGAGGCAAGACTGAGAACGACCGAGGACCGCCAAAGAGAAGGCCAAGAAAACGGCACGAGCGCGATCCGATTAGATGATAGAAATTGGCCACGAACATCGGTCATTGGCTGATGGAGACCCAAGACACGAGGTAGCTCACCCCTGTTCCCACACGCCCATCGACGCAACGCAACAGCTGCTGAGGCCAGGAAGTGTAATGA
>JBJHBZ010000024.1:0-56721 GCA_050485765.1 Phycisphaerales bacterium
CGCCGGGCGCTGCGCCGCGCGAGCAGTTCTACGCCGTCGACATCGCCGGTCCCGTCCGCATCGAGCAGCCCGGTCGGCGGATCGAGGCCGACCGGCTCGAGCTCTGGGGACGCCTGGTCGGCAACCGCTTCGCCCCGGGCGCCTTCGGCGAGCAGGCCGCCGCCCCGAGTGCGCTCCCCTCCTACACGCCGCACCTCGCGCCGCTCCCGATGCTCGCGGCTCTTGCCCACGCCGCCGCCCAAACCAGCGCCGAGCCGCAGGACGCCCTCGCCGATCGCGGCCGCGACGCCGACTTCTCGAACCCGATCACCGCGACGTGGTCGGGCCCGCTGGTGCTCCGCCCGCTCACGGGACGTCCGGGCGAGCTCACCCACGACGACGCGGCGCTGCGCATGACCGCCGCCCCGGGCACGCTCCGCTTCCGCGACGACGAGCTGCGCGTCGAGGGCTCCTGCGACGAGCTGCAATACGCCGCCACGCGGCGCGAGCTCGTGCTGATCGCCGCACAGGACGGCGGGGTCGACGTCAGCGCCGAAGGCGCGGGGCGGATCACCGGCTCGCGCCTCGAAGCGGGGCTCGCGACCGGGCTCGCCCACGTCCCGACCCCGGGCGAGCTCCGCGGGCTCGGCGGCGCGGGCCTGGCAGGCGGCGCTCGCGATGCCGATCGGGAATCGCGCATCGCCTGGGGCGAGCGCGCCGACTTCACCTTCCGCACCGATAACGGGCGCGCGACCGGCGATCTCGAGCAAGCCGCCTTCGCGGGCGACGTCCGAGCCACCGACGGGCGGGCCGAGATCACCGGCGGGTTCCTGCGCGCCGATTTCGAACGCACCGACCGCACCGCGACCGCCCTCCGACGCCTGGTCGTCCGCGAGAACGCGGCCGCGAGCGACGGACGCGGCGGCACGCTCCACGCCAGCGAGCTCGTCGACGTCGCCTTCGACGAACCCCGAAACCCCGAGACGCGCGAGGCGTTCGATCCGACCACGCTCCTCGCCCGCGGCTCGGTCCGCGTCGAGCGAGGCGAGCAGTCCCTCGAGAGCGAGATGCTCGAAGCCCAGCTCTACCGCGACGACAGCGGCTCGATCGAGATCGATCGCGTCTTCGCGCAGGGCGGCGTGCGGGTGACCGGCGAGGACGGCGTCCGCGGCGGGGCCGAGCGCCTCATCGCCCGCGTCCCCACGCAGGAAGCCGAGCTGATCGGTGATGACGCGTTTCTCGCGGTGCGCGAGACGCGGATCGAGGGCGGGGCGATCGAGCTCGACGGGCTGGCGCGGACGGTCGAGATCATCGGAGCCGGGCGCTTCGTGCGCACGCCGACGGAGACCAGCGCGGGCGCGCAGGAAGTCGAAGCGACGTGGCTCGGTCGGATGTTCTTCGACGACCTCTCCGGGCTGCTGGAGGCGTCGGGCGACGTGGAGGCGCGCGCGGAGGTGGCGGGCGTGAGCCGCGACACGATCGCGGCCGACCGCGTGCGCGCGCTGCTGACCCCGGCCGAAGCCGACCGGGGCGCGCCGGGGTTCGGCGCCGGCTTCGACGCGGGCCTGGGCGACGGTGAGCGTCGCGAGCTGCGTTCGTTTGTCGCGACCAGCGAGACGCCGGGCGAGCGCGTGCGCGTGGAGAGCCGCGGGTTCGAGGGCGGGCGGGTGACGCGGATCCTGTACCTGGAGGGCGAGCAGGTCGAGGGCGACGCCGAGACCGATACGCTCGACGTGCCCGGGCCGGGTCGCCTGTTCATCCGGGACCTGCAGGGCGCCGAGGCGTCGCCCGATCGCGGCGCGGGCGGCGGGATCGCCCGGGGCGACGCGCTCTTTGACTGGGACGGGCGGATGCACTTCGACCGAGCCGCCGACCGGTTCGAGCTCCAACGCCGCGTGCGCCTCACCCACCGTCGCGCCGGCGACGGCGAGATCACCGACCTGGAGTGCGAACGCCTCACGGGGCGGCTGCGCGATGACGAGGCGCCCGACACCGGCGGCTCCCGCCTGCGCGAGGCGATCGCAACCGGCGCGGTCTACCTGCGTTCCGGCGGACGCGAGGTCGTCGCGGACGAACTCTTCTACGACGCCGACCGCGGGCAGGCCCGGGCGGCGGCGGCGCGGGGCAACCGCTTGTCGATGTTCGACGGGTCGGCCGGGACCGCCGTGACGGCCGAGGGGCTCGTGTGGGATCTCACCACGGGGCGCATCGACCTGAGCCGCCCGGGCCCGATCACCACGCCGCGGTGAGCAACGCTCCCGCCAAAAAATCAGAACTCATGTGCCACTGACCTTTCTGAAGGTCAGTGCTTCTGCGCCTTCGATCTCTCCGACATCCCTTGGTTGATCGTTGGGAGATCGGGAGAGGAATTGAGAAGATCAAGGGCGGCCCGGAGCACTGACCTTCGGAAAGGTCAGTGGCACAGGGGTGCCCCGGGGCCGTGGGGTGTGTTGGGGGGGTCTGCCAGAGAGGGTTACGACGACGAGCGGTCGACGACGTTGTAGCTCTCGCGCTCGCCGCGCCCGCGGAGGGGGTAGTCCTTGCGGAGGGGGTGAGCGGGGTAGCTCTCCCAGGTGAGGATGCGGCGCAGGTCCGGGTGGTTGCGGAAGCGGATGCCGAACATGTCGAAGACCTCGCGCTCGGGCCACTCGGCCCCGGGCCAGAGGTCGCAGACGCTGTCGAGCCAGAGGGCCGGGTCCTCGTCGATCCCGTCGGTGGGGATCGAGGGATCAAGGAAGACCTTCACGAAGAAGCGGTCGTCGCGGGCGTAGGCGCAGAGGTTGTAGACGACGGCGAACCGCCCGGGCATCTCGGCCGGGTAGTTGAGGTAGTCGATGCCGATGACGTCGCTCAGGAAGTTGTACGCGGCGGCTGGGTCGGTCTTGAGGAAGGCGAGCACCTCGTGCGCGTCCTCGGGCTCGACGATGAGCGTGCTCTGCCCGCGGAACTCGGTCGCCCGGAACTTCTTCGCCGGGAACTGCGCTTTCACGAGCTTGAACGTCGGGTGATCGAGGTTGGGCGTCGGGCGTGCGGTCGCCATGCGTCGTCCTGCTTTCTTGGCTTGGGTCCAGCCGGTTCGCGGGAGTTTAGGGGCTCGATTCGCCCGGCGTCACGCTCGCCCCGTCGCGCCCTCCGGGCGGAAGAGCGGGAGCCCGCGCCGGGACGCGATCGCCTCCAGCGGCTCCAGGATCCACGCCGACGCCAGCTCGCCCTCGCCCACCGGGCACAAGGCCAGTTCCGGCTCGGCGTCCCCGGCTCGGATCGTGCGCACGTTGGTGGCGATCAGGGCGACGACCTCCGGGCGATCGCCCAACGCTTGGACCGCGCGGGCGATGTGGTCCTCGGCGGTCGGGAGCATCTGGGCGGTCAAAAAAGCCGCCGGCTCGAGGACCAGCTCGATCCGCGGCGGCCCGCTGTCGCGGTCGGCCCGCGAGCGGAGCAGGTTCAGGCACTGCTGCGGGTCCGGGAGCAAGTGGCGCGCGTGCGGGCGGAGGCACCACCGCTCGTCCCGCGCTCGGAGGACGGCGTCGGCCTCCTCGAGCATCGACAGCCATCGCGCCCGCCCGCTCGGGCCCCAAGTCGCGAAGTCGGCTCGGAAGACGCCTCGCCCCGCCTCCGGCTGCTCGCCCAGCCACCCGGTGTAGCTCATCCAGCGTCCGCCCTCGGGGGCGAGGGGGGCGCGCGTCCAGGGCAAGCCCTCGGACGGGTTGCCCGGCACGAGGGTTGCGAAGGCGTCAAGCCGCACCACGCCCCGGTTGGGGATGGCGTCCTCGGCGTGCGCGATCGGGAGCCCGGTCGTGGTCATGGGCGAGGGTAGGCCGACGCGCACGGGCTGCGCCCCCCGCACGCCGGGGCGGGGCGATGGCGCAAGCTCTGCACGCGCGGCGTCGGTCTGGACGACATGAGAGGTTCGCCGCGCGCGATGGCCGCGCGGCGAACGGGGAAGAGAGAGCGCGAACGAGTTCGCACAGGCCCGGGGGCATGCTCACCCTCGGGGAACGGAGCCGAGACAGGTGTCCACGCTGTTTGAAAGCACGCAGCGAGCGGTGTCGGCGGAGCCGACGCCGGAGCCCGAACCGCGGATGACCAGGGAGCAACTGGTCGACCGCATCCTCGAGATCAACCGGAGCGCGACGCGGGAGTACCTGGACCGGTTCAAGGCGCCGAACCTGGCGCACTACCTGGAGCGGCTGCAGAACGCGCAGCAGCCCCGGGGCCCGCAGTCGGCCTGGCAGCGTCGCGCGGAGACGCCGGCGATCGTGGGCGAAGCCGCCCCGGAGTAGGCGTCCGCGTTCGCGCGGATGGTCCCCGTCCCCCACCACACCCCCGGGCTTGCCTTCGGCGGGCGTCCGGGCGGCGTCGGTGCGCGCGTGCCCAACACGTGTCGTGCGAGGCCCTTGCGGAGCCCGTCCGGATGCGGGTTTTGCCGGTGGTCCGATCATGCGGGCGTCGTGTTCTCGGATTTTGCTTCCCGGACTCATGCCCCCCCTGAAGCCGACCGATGCAGACGCTCGGCCGGCGGGACGGGGCTTCAAGCGAGCCCCCGGACCCGTCCGATAAACCCTCCGGCCGAAGTGCGCGTGACATGCTCCGAGCGGTCGGCAGGCGGAGCCCTGCGAGCCCGGGGATGACAAGACATTCGGCCGGTCGGATCGGGTGGAGGCCCGTTCGGGCCCGGCGCGAGCACCGCGTCGGGACCAGCTCGGCAAGGGACTGCAACGACGGAGACCTGATCCATGACGATCGCGACCAACGGACGCTGGACGCTCGTCGCCCTTGCGGGTGCGAGCCTTGGGATGATCGGCTGCGCGAACACCGCGACGAGCGGGGCTCGCAGCGCCAACTGGGAGAGCACCGAGCCGGCGTACATCGCCGCCGGGCAGGGCGAGAGCTTCGCCGATGTGCAGCAGGGCGGCACGCGGCGCGCCCCGAACAAGGGCGGGCACCCCTTCACCAACGCCAGCATCGGCGCCGGCTCGATCCAGGTGCCCGTGAACAACAACCAGCCCAGCCGGCACGGGTTCGACTACGCGTCGAACCTGAACCTCTTCGGCGACATCCTCGCCCCGAGCCTGCCGACCGAGATCGACCACTTCGGCAACTCGCCGGACGTCGGGAACATCAGCCAGGTGACCTTCACCCACGAGGGCTCGGACTTCGACCCGACGATCACGCCCTGCGGCCGGTTCATGGTGTTCAGCAGCACGCAGCACCGCCCGACGGCCGACATCTACGTCCGCCCGATCAACAGCCAGGTCGTGACCCAGCTCACCAACAGCCCGTTCAACGACGTGATGCCCTCGGTGAGCCCGTGCGGTCAGCGGATCGCCTTCGCGAGCGACCGGAACGGGAACTGGGACATCTTCGTGATGCCCGCCAGCGGCGGGAAGGCCGTCCAGCTGACCTTTGAGGGCGCGCACGAGCTGCACCCGAGCTGGTCGCCGGACGGGAGCAGCCTGGTCTTCTGCCGCCTGGGGCAGGTCTCGGGCCGCTGGGAGCTGTGGGTTGTCGACCTGAACAACACGGGCATGGCGCACCACATCGGTTTCGGCCTGTTCCCGCAGTGGTGCCCGACGCCGGGCACGGGCGTGAACGGCTCGGACAAGATCGTGTTCCAGCGTTCGCGTGAGCGCGGGGAGCGTGCGTTCAGCGTCTGGACGCTGGACTACAAGCAGGGCTCGGCGGTCAATCAGACGCAGATCGCCTACAGCAACTACTCGGCGCTCATCAACCCGACGTGGAGCCCGGACGGGAAGTTCGTGGTGTACGCGAGCGTGCCGAACCCGAGCCAGTGGCCGACCTTCCACGACGCCGAGCCCGAGGAGGCCGCCCTGCACATGGTCGACGCGTTCGGGATGAACCACGTCCGCCTGACCAACGGCGGCTCGGTGGACCTGATGCCGACGTTCGGGCGGAACAACGACCTGTACTTTGTGAGCAACCGGAACGGCGCGGAGAACATCTGGAGCATGAACACGGCCCAGGCCGTGCTCGCCGCGACCGGGACGTTCCCCACGCCGAACAACTACGCCAACACGGGCAAGCCGCGTGACGGCGAGGAGCAGTTCGCCGAGGTCCCGATCCCGGGCAGCGGGAACTGAGCTGATCCACACCGGCCCCGCGACGGGACACCGTCTCGGGGCGTTTTCCCGCCGCAGCGCCCCAGCGCTCGGCACGAGCCACACCCCGCCCGGGCGGAGCCCCGGGCGCTCTCGGCAGGACGCCATGACAAGTGCACAGCCCATGCTCACGAGTTGGCGAACGCGCGCCCCCCGGGCGCTGGTCCGCCTCGCTCTGGCCGCGTCGCTCCTGATCGCGACGGTCCTGACCGTCGCGTGCGCCAGCCGCCAGACCGTGCTGGAGCCCCCGGCCCCCACGATCGCCCCCTACGACACCGTCCGGGGCGAGCCGCTGTGGGCGGTCGTCCCGCTTCGCAACGAGAGCGGCGTCTCGTTCGTCGACAGCCACGCGATCAGCGATCGCGTCGTCTCGGCGGCGGCGCAGGTCCGCGGCGTGCGGGCGCTCCCGCTCAACCGCACCATCGCCCAGATGCGCGCCCTCGACATGCACGCCCTCGAATCGCCCGATGACGCCCGTCGCCTCGCGACGGCCCTCGGCGCCGACGCGATCATCGTCGGCTCCATCACGAGCTACGACCCGTACAAGCCCGCGCTCGGCCTGGCGCTGGCGCTCTACCCGACGCCGCGCGGGCGGATCGCCGGGCACGAGTCGATCGACGTCGACCCTCGGCGTCTGGTGTATCAGCCGACGGAGTACACGTATTTCCCGGAACACCGCGAGCCGCGGGACGAACCGGGATCGGTCGTCAGCGAGCACCTGGACGGGGAGAACCACCAGGTGATCTACGACGTCCAGGGCTACGCCCAAGGCAGGCAGGACCCGGGGCAGCGCGTCCTCGGGTGGCGACGGTACCTCGCGAGCATGGAGCTGTTCACCGAGTTCGCGGCCCATCACACGGTCGCGCAGCTGGTCCGGCAGGAATGGCTGCGCACCGAGCGGATGACCCGCGAAGAAGAACGAACACGCCCCAGGCGATAAGCCCCGGGCACAACACGAACCCGCGGCCCATGCGTTCGGGCCGCACCCAGCGGGACGCCTGACAAACGCTCCGCGACCACATGCACCCGACGCGACGGCTCCAACCGACGCGCACACCGGAGTGGACGATGCCCACCCTCCCGCTGACCGAGGCCTTTCAGTCGTACCTGACCGATGAGCGGCACTTCAGCCCCTACACGGCTCGCTGCTACGGCGCGGATCTCCGCCAGTTCGTCGAGCACCTCGTCGAGAGCCAGGGCATCAGCGTGCAGGAATCCGCCGAACGCGACGCGCTCGAAAAGCGAGCCCGCGGCCCGCAGCCCGACGTCGCCGGCAGCCTCACCCCCAAGACCATCACCGGCGTGATCTGCGAGGCGAACGCGGACCTGATCCGCGGGTTTCTCGAGGCGCTCGCGGAGAACAACTACTCCGCCGCCACCATGGCCCGCAAGATCGCGACGCTCCGCTCGTTCTTCAAGTGGGCGCACCGCCGCGGCCTGGCCGCGAGCAACCCGATGACCCTCATCCGCACGCCGAGGCAGAGCAAGCGCCTGCCCAAGGCGATCACGATCGAGCAGGTCGAGCAGCTGCTCGCCGCCCCTGACGAGCGGGACGTGCTCGGGCTCCGCGACCGCGCGATGCTCGAGACGCTCTACTCCACCGGGCTGCGCGTCAGCGAGCTCGTCGGGCTCAACGTCCCGGACCTGGACCTGGCGGGCGAGGCGATGCGCGTCCGCGGCAAGGGCAAGAAGGAGCGGATCGTGCCGCTGGGCTCGCACGCGCTGGCCGCGATCCGGACCTACACCGATCGCCTCCGCGAGGATTCGCGTCTGACCGCCACGCCCGGCGACGCGCTCCAGCAGCCGCTGTTCGTCAACAAGCATGGCGGCCGCCTCAGCAGCCGCAGCGTGCGCCGGAAGCTCGACAAGTACCTCCGCGAGGCGGGGCTCGACCCGGCGATCAGCCCGCACACCCTCCGCCACTCGTTCGCGACGCACCTGCTCGACAACGGCGCCGACCTCCGCTCGGTGCAGGAGCTGCTCGGGCACCAGTCGCTCAGCACCACGCAGGTCTACACCCACCTCAGCACCCAGCGGATGCGCCGCGCCTACGACGACGCCCACCCGCGGGCCGAGGCGAGCTGACCGCGGCGAGCCTTCCGCACGACCACCAACCGCGCACGCACGCTCGATCCGAGCGGGCGTGCGTTGTGTGTTCCGCGTGAGCGGCACGCGGCGTGCCGGGGCTCACTCCCGGCGCAGCTCGTCGAGCGACGCGGCTCGGGGACGCCCGTTCGAGCCGCGGCTCCAGCCGCCGGGGTCCCCCGGGTCGAGCTCTGTGAATCGCAGATGGACCTCGCCGTCGACCTCCGGCATGGGAGCGCGGAGGCTCAACAGACGCCCCGTCTCGGCGTCGAGCACGAGCTCGGCCTCGCGTCCGTCGACCGAGGCGCCGCGCAGGCGGACGATCGCCTCCTCGCCGGGGGGCTGCACGATGTCGGCGTGCGGGCGCCACTCGATCGCGTCGAGCCACGCCCCGGCGACGCCCTGCCCCAGAGCCGCGGAGACCGCCGGGAGCGTCAGCGGCGGGAGGTGCGCCGCGAGCAGGTCGAGCACGTTCGAGCCGTCGGCGGGGGCTTCAAAGACGGACGAACCGGGCTGATCGACCCAAACACGGATCGCGCGTCGATCGGCGTGGACGCGGAGGTCGCCCAGCTCGAGCATCAGCACCGGGCCGCGCGGGCAGGCGTAGCACCATCGCCGGGTGAAAGTGTCCTGCTCGACCGCGCCGAAGACGTCACGCACGCGGACGTGGACCCGGTCGGCGATCGTGCCGGCACGCGCGTGCTGGGCGAGCAGGCCCAGCGCGACGCCCGAGGGCATCGAGCTCAGGTCGTCGATGATCGCTTCCTGAGCCGGCGCCCAGGCGTTGGGCGCGAGGGCCTGCGCCGCCAGTGCGATGACAACAGCCGCGAGGCGCATCAGGCGGTCCCCGTGGCGCCCGAGGCGTTTCGGAGGGATCGGAGGAGGCTCGCGACGGTGCGTCCGCCGCCGCTGGGCCCGGGGACGACGGCGTCGCCCCCCACTTCCGCGAGCGGCTCGAGCACGAACAGGCGCTCCACCAGGCGCGGGTGGGGCACGGTGAGCCCGGGCTCGTCGAGCACGAGGTCGTCGTAGATCAAGAGGTCGAGATCGAGCGTCCGCGGGCCCCACCTGGGCTCGCGGGCGCGATCGCGCCCGTGCGCGCGCTCGATGCCGTGGAGTGCGGCGAGGAGCTCGTGCGGGCCGAGCGTCGTGCGGAGGCGTGCGGCGGCGTTGAGGTAGGCGGGCTGATCCGCGGGCCCGCCGACGGGGGCCGTCTCGTGCAGGTTCGAGCAGGCTTCGAGGCGAACGCCCCCGATGGTGCGCACGCTCTCGATCGCCGAGCCGATCGTCACCGCGCGGTCGCCGAGGTTGGCCCCGAGCGCGATGAAGACGAGGGCCTGGGGCAAAGCCGCGGGGTTCGATGGCTCGGGATGGCTCTGTCGCGTGTTCACGGGTGCAGTCGACCCGATCCGCCCGGCGTGTGCAAGCGGATGCGAGGCGGCAAAGAAAAACGCCCGGTACACAAACCCGGGCGTTGAGGAGTTGTCTGGGTCGCGTGCGTTCTGGAGCACGCGGGCGCGGCTTACTTCATCGGCTCGAGCTCGCGCATCCGGTGCTGCATCTGCGCCTTGAGGCGGAGCAGGATCGAGCTGTGCATCTGGCTGACGCGGCTCTCCGAGAGGTCCAGCGTCGTCCCGATCTCCTTCATCGTCATGCCCTCGTAGTAATAGAGGATAACGATCAGACGCTCGGCCCGGCTGAGGCCCTTGGTCATGAGGTTCTTGAGGTCGCGGCGTTGGATGTCGGTCAGCGGGTCGGGCTGCGAGTCGTCGCCGATGACGTCGATCTCGCGGACGTCCTTGGACCCGTCGGAGCCGAAGCACTTGCGTGTGAGGCTGACAGTGCTGACGGCGACCGAGTCGCGCTTGAACTTCTCGAACTCGGTGTCGGGCAGGCCGATGCGCCGCGCGACCTCGGCGTCGTCCGCGGGCATGCCGGTTTCGGCGTGGATCTGCAGGCGGGCCTGTTCGACCTTGGCGGTGCGGTGGCGGACGAGGCGGGGCACCCAGTCCATGGAGCGGAGCTCGTCGAGGATGGCGCCGCGGATGCGCGGGGCGCAGTAGGTTTCAAACTTGACCTTGTGCTCGAGCTTGAAGCCGTTGATCGCGTCCATGAGCCCGAAGAGCCCGGCGGACATGAGATCCTCGATATCGACCTCGTCGGGCAGGCGGGCGTAAATACGCTCGGCGTTGTAACGCACGAGGGGGAGATACTTCTCCATAAGGTAGTTGCGAACTTTCTCGCACTTGGAAGATTGGTAGCTCTGCCAGAGTTCTTCAGGCGGGACGCTGTCGTACGGCGAGGGGCCGCCGGAAGCTTCGGCGTGACGGGCGGCGTAACGCCCGGTGCCGCGCGTTCCGTGTCGTGCGCTGTACGGCTTGGTTGCTGCCATGGTGGTCCGCTCCTTGAACCCTGGTATTTCAGCAAACGCTGGGGCAGAACACCCCGGCTTGCATCCCAACTCCCTCCAGCCGCCGATCCGTGACAAGCTGGTGAAGGGGAGTATACAGAAAACCGATCCCGACGAAAAGCCGCGCCGCAACGTCTCATCATTTTTTTATGCGGCCAGGCGTCCCGACTGCGTTGTTTGACCCAAAGACACAGACGACGCCAATGGGGCGTCGTCCTCAGACACTTCCAAACGTTCTTCGAACGACTCCTGATCCGGCACGGGACGGTCGGCCTCGTACTTCGCCAGGAACTCGTTCACCGCGACCATCGCCGCCTTGCCCACCAGCCCGCCCACGAGCCGGCAGAGCACCATCGCGACCATCGCGACCAGCAGAATCCGCACCATGCCCTGATCGGCCAAGTGCCCCGCGATCACCGCGAGCGCGAACCCGCAGAGCGCGAAGCTGGCCGCGATGAACTCTGGCGTCTGACGCGTCAGCACCGGCGCAACCTCTCTCACGTTCCTCGGCCGCACAACCCGCCGAAACCGCACGTCTCCCAGCGCGACCGCTGGCTATCGGCCCGATCGGGCCACCGATTGATCCCACCCCCGGAAAAACACAAAATCCCGTCGCCCCGCCCCGGCCAGACCGGCCCGACGGGCCCTTGCCCGACGCCCGCGCCTCACCGCACGGCGTGCGACACAGCCATCTCCCGCACACGCTGTGCCAATTCGCGGATCGCTCGAGCCGAGCGGGCTTTCGGGCGGGCGAGCGAGAGCGGGCGACGCTGGCGGACCGCTTCGCCCGCGCGCGGGTCGGTCGGCACCCAGCCCAGCAACGCCAGGCGGTAGCCCAAAAACCGCTCGCAGACCCGCGCCACCCGCGCGTGCACCCGCAGGGCCTCGCTCTCGCCGGACGCCATGTTCACGACCAGGCGCAGCCCACGCGCCCCAGCGGGGCCGCGGCGTGTGACCAGGCCCTTGATGACGGCGTACGCGTCGGTGATCGAGGTCGGGTCCGGCGTCGCGACGACGATGCCGACGTCGGCCGCCGCGAGGATCGCCGAGACGTCCGGCCCCATGCCGGCGCCGCAATCGACCACGACCAACTCCCCCGCGCGACCGAGGCGAAGCACGCCCTCGACGAGCTGCGCACGCTCGCGGTGCTCCAATTCGGCGGCCCGCGCGACGCCGACCGAGCCCGGCACGAGCCGGAACCCACCCGGGGCGTCGACCGCGAGCTCGTCCAGCGTGGCGGCATGGTGCACGATCGCGCGGTCCAGGCGGCGCGTGGGCGTGAAGCCGCAGAGCACGTCGGCGTTGGCGGTGCCGAGGTCGGCGTCGACGAGCGTGACGCGCGCACCGGCGCGGGCGAGCTCGATGCACGTGTTGACGGCGATGGTCGTCTTGCCGACGCCGCCCTTGCCGCTCGCGAACGCGACGACCGGGGCCTGTCGCGCGGGCATGATGCGCGGGGGGGGTGGCGATGACGACGCGGGCGGTCGCACCGGCGCGTGGCGCGCGGCCGGCGGGTGGACCTGCACCGGGGGCGCGGCTTCGATCGACGCCAGGCCGTGCTCTCGCTCGGCTTCGCGCACGAGCGCCCGCAATCGGGCGGCCTGATCCCGCAGGCCCGCGTCCGACGCCGGGGCGAGCTGCCCGCCCTCTCGCGACGGCGCGTCCCGCAAAGGCCCGAGCGTGGTCATGCCGGCACCCGCCCGTCGAGGATCAGCCTCGCCAGCCGGTCGGCGTTCGCGGGCTCGATGTCGTCGGGCACTTCCTGCCCGCTCGTCACGTACCCCAGCGGGAGCGCGACACGAGAGGCGACGTTGAGCACCGGACCGAACCGCACGGCTTCATCCAGCTTGGTCAGCAGCAGGCGATCGGGCCCGAGCGCCCCGAAACGGTCGGCCGCGGCGAGCATCACCGCTTCCTGCGCGGCCGCGGAGAGCACCAGGTGGCGCCGGTGCGGGCGGGCGGCCTCGACAAACTCGCGCAGCTCGCCGATCCGGTCCGTGTCGTGCTGGCTGCGCCCGGCGGTGTCGATCAGGATCACGTCGCACGCGTCGAACGACGCGCACGCCTCGCCCATCTCCTCGGGCGTGAGCGCGACTTTCAGGGGCAGCCCGATGATGTTGGCGTAGGTGCGGAGCTGCTCGACGGCCGCGATGCGGTAGGTGTCGCTGGTGATCAGCCCGACCTTTCGCCCGTGCCGGAGCTTGTGGGTCGCGGCGAGCTTGGCGAGCGTGGTCGTCTTGCCGACGCCGGTCGGGCCGAGCAGGGCGATCGTGGTCGGGCGTCCGTCGGCGGCTCGGCTCGGGGCGGGCGGCTCGGCGGCGACGGGGAGCATCGCGCCGATGCGCCGCAGCGCGGCCGTGCGCACCACGCCGGCGTCATCGAGTTCGGAAGGCGAGAGCTCGTCGCGGAGCCCGCCGATCAGGCGTTCGATGACGTCGGGCGCGACGTCCTGAGCCGAGAGCTTGCTGTCGAGCTCGCTGAGCGCGTCGCCGACGGCGTCGCTGGGGCCCCAAGCCGCGGGCCCGGTCGCCCGCCTGGAGTGACGCAGAACCTGGGTCACCATGCGTTTGATGGACCGGATCTCGTCTTCGAGCGTCTCCCGGGCGACGCGATCGACGGGCGCGGGGCGGACGCGGGTCGCGATGGCGCGGGCCGCGGCGAGCGGGTCGTCGTCACCCGCGCTCGGCACGGGGCGCGGGTCGTGACGCACGGGCTCTGAACGAGAGGGGGAGACCGGCGACGGGCGAGCTTCGGCGCGGGCGTCGAGTGGTTTGGGCTCGATCGCGCTTTCGCCGGAGGGCACGGCGTGTGCCGGTGTCGGTGTGGGGCGTACGGGCGAGGGGTCGGCGGGGTGCAGGGCTTCGAAGCGCGCCGGCGTGAAGCCGTCGGACGATGCAGCCGAGCCGCGCCCGGGGCGCGGCGGCTCCATCGTCGCGACGCCCCCGGCCTCGCGTTCGAACCCGACGGGGGGCGGCGAAGCCTGGGCGGCGGCCTGTCGCGCGGCGCGGCGACGGCGCGGGAGCGTGCCCGCGTCGGCCTCGTCGGCGGCCGTCACCTCGACCACCAGGCGTGCGCCCATGCCGAGCAAGCCGCCCTCGCGGTAGGTCTTCGTATGCAGGATCACCGCGTCGGGCCCGAGGTCGCGTTTGACCTCGGACAGGGCCTCCGCCATCGACGCGGCGCGGAAGGTCTTCAGGTTCATGCTCGCCATCCTTGGCTAACGAACGAATGTCGCGCCCATCCTACCGCACTCCCTGCGCCCACGCACGCACAAATCGCGCGGTGTGTGCAAGATGTGCACAACATTCACGCCGCACCCGCCGCCCCCACCGCTCCGACCGTCATCGCCGGCGACATGATCAACGCCATCGACTGCACCTCGACCCCTGGCTCGACCTCGTTGTACCCCAGCACCGCGACGCCCGGCACGTGCGGCTCCAGCACCTGACGCACCGTCGCGCGCACCTGCGGCGAGGCGATCACCACCGGCAACGCCCCCGCCTCGGTCACCCGCTGCAGCCCCTCCCCGATCTGGCGCGCCACCGCCGTCGCCACACGGGCGGGCATGTTCACCGTTGTCCCCGCCGGCCCGCGGTCGATGTACCCCGCGATCAGGTCCTCCAGCCCCGGGTCCAGCGTGACGCAGATCAGACGCGGCACGCCGTCGCCCGTATCGCTCGTGTACGACGCGCAGATCGACCGGCGCAACGCGTTCCGCACGTACTCGGTCAGCACCTCCAGGTCGCCCGTCTTCGGCCCCCACTCGGTCAGCGTCTCGACGATCGTTTCCAGATCCCGGATCGGCACCCGCTCCCGCAGCAGGTTCTGGAGCACCTTCTGCAGGTCCGCACGCTTGATGACCGCCGGGATCGCCTCCTCCACCAGGCGCGGCGCCCGCTCTTTCAGGCCCTCGACCAGGTTCGCGACCTCTTCCCGCGTCAGCAGCTCCTCGGCGTGGCGCTTCACCACCTCGCTCGCGTGCGTCGCGATCACGCTCGCCGGGTCAACGACGGTGTAGTTCATCGTCTCCGCCCGCGGCTGCAGGCTCGGGCTGATCCAGACCGCGTCGAGCCCGAACGCCGGCTCCTTGGTCGGCTCGCCCTCGATCCGACCCGACGCGAGCCCGGAATCCATCGCGAGCAGGTGATCCGGGCGGACCGTGCCCCCCGCGACCGGGTTGCCGCGGATCTTGATCGTGTACTGGTTGGACGCGAGCTGCATGTTGTCGCGGATGCGCACCGGCGGCATGACAAAGCCGAGCTCGATCGCCATCTGGCGGCGTGTCGCGCTGATCCGGTCGAGCAGGCCCGCCCCGCCGCCTTTTTCCACCAGCCCGACCAGCCCGTAGCCGACCTCCAGCTCCAGCAGGTCGACCTTGAGCAGCGTCTCGACGGGCGGGGGCTGGCCCGCCTCGGCGGCTCCGGCGCTCGCGACCTCCTCGGCCGCGTCACGCGTCGTCCGACGACGCGTCCGCTGCATCGTGAACGAGATCAGCCCCAGCCCCACACCCGTCACCAGCAGCGGCACGGTCGGGAGCGGCGTCACCGCAAGCAGCACAAGGAACCCGCTCGTGATCGCCAGCCCTGTCGGCTGGCTCATCACCTGCGATGTCATCTCCTCGCCGAGCTGCGCCTTGCTGCCCGAACGCGTCACGATCAGGGCGGCGGCGATCGAGATGATAAAGCTCGGGATCTGGCTCGCCAGGCCGTCGCCGATGGTCAGGCGTGTGAACACGTCGGCCGTCTGACCCGCGGGCCACCCCTTCTCCATCGCGCCGACCGCGAACCCGCCCATGATGTTGACCAGCGTGATGATGATGCCCGCGACGGCGTCGCCCCGGACGAACTTGCTGGCGCCGTCCATCGACCCGAAGAAGTCGGCCTCGCGCCGGATCTCTTCGCGCCGGTCGCGGGCCTCCTGCTCGTTGATGATGCCGGCGTTGAGATCGCTGTCGATCGCCATCTGCTTGCCGGGCATGGCGTCGAGGGTGAAGCGGGCCGCGACCTCGCTGACCCGCGTCGCGCCCTTGGTGATGACCAGGAACTGGATGATGACCAGGATCGCGAAGATGACGATGCCGACAAAGAGGCTGTCGCCGGCGACGAAGTTCCCGAACGCGCTGATGACCTTGCCCGCGACGCCCATCGCCTCCTGCGGGCTGGAAGCATCGGCGGTGAGGATCAGCCGCGTGCTCGCGACGTTCAGGACCAGGCGCAGGAGCGTCGTCGCGAGCAGGAGCGACGGGAAGACGCTGAACTCGAGCGGCTTGGCCATGTAGATCGTCGTGAGCAGGACGATCACGCCGAGGGAGATGTTGAACGCGATCAGCGCGTCCATGATCGCCGGCGGGAGCGGGACGAGCAGGACGACCAGCAGCGAGACGAACCCGATCGGGACGATCAGCCCGCGCTGCTTCCCGATCGCGTGGACCCACGGGGGGAGGGTGAGCCCCCCGCCGCCGCCCGTCGCTGGTTTGCTCTTGGAATCCGCCACGCCCGTTCAACCTCCCGTGATGCTCAGGCCCCCGCCCGCGCCGGCTGGCGCCGGGTGTTTGCACGCCGATCGGCGTCGCGCCCGGCCGAGCGGGCGCCGGCGTCGCCCGACGTCGGCTCCCGGTTCTCGAGTCGGTAGACGTAGGCGAGCAGTTCCGCGACCGCCTCGTAATGCTGCGGCGGGACCTCGCCCCCGACCGGCACGCCGAAGTAGAGCGCCCGCGCCAGCGGCGGGCGTTCGACGATCGGCACGCCGTGCGCCGCCGCCACGTGCCGGATCCGGAACGCCATCATGTCCACCCCGCTCGCGACCACGCGCGGGGCGCTCATCGTCGCGCCGTCGTAGCGGATCGCGACCGAGTAGTGCGTCGGGTTGGTCACGACGACGTCGGCCTTCGGGACGTCGGCCTGCACGCGCTGCATCGCGATGTCCTGGGCCATCTGCTGGCGGCGCTGGCGCACGTGCGGGTCGCCGTCCATGCTCTTGCGCTCGTCCTTGACCTCCTGCTTGGTCATCTTCAGCTCTTCGTTGTGGCTCCAACGCTGCGCGACGATGTCGATGATCCCCACCACGATCAGGAGCAGCACCAGCCAGAGCGCCAGCTCGAGCATCACCCGCGCGATCACCGCGAGCCCCGCGTTGAGCCCGAGCGCCGGCAGGTGCGCGATCTGCCCCATCTTCCCGCTCAGCACCAGCCACGAGACGCCGATCACCACCGCGAGCTTGAGCAGGCTCACACCCGTCTTGATCCAGTTCTTCTTGCCGACCAGACGCTTCGAGCCCTTGAGCGGGTTGATCTTGCTCAGCTTCGGGCGGATCGGCTCGCCCGAGAGCACCAGGCCCACCTGCACCACCTGCCCGAGCATCGCCACGAAAAACATGATCAGCGCGATCGGCAGGATCGCGATCGCGGCCTGGCTCCCCACCCAGAACGCCTCGGCCCCCACCGCCCCGGCGCTCAGCGGCTCGTCGCCGAGCTCGCCGCTGAGCGTCCGCGTCATGACGGCTGCAAAACGATCCCCGACCCACCCGCCGAAAACGACCACGAGCAGCACGCACGCCAGGAGCGTGACCGCGGCGCCGAAGTCCTGGCTCTTGGCGATCTGCCCCTTGTCGCGCGCCTGCTTTTTCTTGCGCTCGGTGGGTTGTTCGGATTTTTCGCCGAGGTCCTCAGCCATCGCCGATCACCCCCCGCCCCGCGACGCACGCGCCCGCTCGAGGATCTCCAGCCCCTGCCCGCCCGAGGCCTCCGGCGAGCGGCTCCAACGCACCACCGACTCCAGCGTCGCCTCCACCCACGACGCGCCCGCGTCCCCGATCGCCGCGATCGAGAACGCCAGCATGAACACGCCCAGCAGGATCTTGAGCGCAAAACCGATCGACAGCACGTTCACCTGCGGCATCGACTTCATGATGAAGCCCATCGCCATCATCGCCACCAGCGTGATCCCAAGCACCGGCGTCGCGACGCGGATCGCCAGCTCGAACCCCGACGCCAGCAGCCCCACGATCAGTTCCACCGGCGTCCAGCCCGCCTCGAACCCGCCCGGTGGCACACGCTCCAGCGTGTTCACCAGCGACAAAAACAACGCGTCCAGCCCACCCACGGCCGCGAAGATCGACAGCGACAGCAAAAACAGGATCTGCCCGATCACGTCCAGGTTCGTCTCGAAATCCGGGTTGTACGACTGCGCCAGCGAGAGGCCCATCTGGTAGCCCATGAGCTGCCCGCCCATCTGCAACGCCACCAGCGGCAGCGTCGCGAGCAGCCCGATCAGCAGCCCGATCAGCACCTCCGAAATCAGCAGCGGCGCGAGCCCGAACAGGTCCGTCGGCACCGGCGTCTGCGACCACGCCGGCGCGAGCGGGTACACCGCGAACGCCATCGCCGTCGCCGCCAGCGCCTTGGCACGCACCGGAACCACCCCGCTGCCCAGGATCGGCGCAAAGACAAACAGCCCCGTGAACCGCGCGAACACGAGGAAAAACGGCCCGACGTGTTCCAGCAGCGGCTCGATCACCATCGTTCAGGCCACCCGTCCGCATCACCACACCAGCGTGAACAGCTCCTGCGCATACGCGACAAGATTCCCCACGATCCACGGCACCAGCAACGCCGCCACCAGCACCATCACCGCGATCTTCGGCACGAACGTCAGCGTCTGATCTTGAATGCTCGTCACCGCCTGAAAGATCGAGATCAGCAAGCCGATCACCATCCCCGCCAGCAGCATCGGCGCGGAGATCCGCAGCACGAGCACCAGCGTCTCCCGCACCATGAGCACGGCCGATTCGTCGTACATCCTGCGCCTCCGTCACGAGAGCCACCCGATCGCCGCCGTCGCTTGCTCCATCGCCCAGGGCGGGGCCCGCGCGATCGCGCCGCCGAAGTCCGCCGACACCGCCGCCGCGACCTGCTCGCTCAGACGCTCGCTCTCGCCCTCGAGCCGGAAGCTCGCCAGCAGGCTCCCCACCACCAGCGTCCAGCCGTCCACCAGCACGAACAGCAGCAGCTTAAAAGGCAAGCTGATCAACACCGGCGGGAGCATCATCATGCTCATCGAGATCAACAGGCTCGCGATCACCATGTCAATCACCAGGAACGGCAGGTAGACGCGGAACCCCATCAGGAACGCGACTTTCAGCTCGCTCAGCATGTACGCCGGGATCAGCGAGATCATGTCCACGTCGCCCCGGGTCAGCGTCTCCGGCTCGCTCGTGTCCACGCCGCGGTAATCGAGCACCATGATCAGGCTCGACCAGTTCCCCGTCGCCTCGATCTGATCGAACATGAAGTCCCGCACCGGCGTCTTCGCCCGGTCCCACAGCTCGTCGTAGTCCCGGATCTCACCGGCCGAGTACGGCTCCACCGCCTCCGACCAGATCCGGTCGATCGTCGGGCTCATCACCAGCAGCGTCATGAACAGCGCCAGCCCCGTCAGCACCTGGCTCGGCGGGAGGCTCTGCGTCCCGAGCGCCTGCTTCAACAGCCCCAGCACGATCAGGATCCGCAGGAAGCACGTACACATCAGCACGATCGACGGCACCAGAGTCAGCGTCGTCAGCAGGATCATGACGTTGATCGCCGCCGACAAACCCGGGCGATCGTCGCTCGGACCGACCGCCCCCGGCTCGCTCACGCCGTTGTACGCCCCGCGCCCCGCGAACAGCTCCGCCGCACCCCCCAGCACGCTGATCGGGTTCAGCGAATCCCGGCTCGCGACGACGTCCGGCGGCGTCAGCACCGGGCCCGTCCCGCCGTCCCAGGGCGGCCCGCCGGGGATCGCCGGCGGCGGGACCGAGCCCGGCTCCGGCGGCCCGTAGATCACCTGCCCGGAAGCCGCCGCGCCCAGGACACATAGCGCAAGCCACGCCAGCACCAGCATCGCAAGCGTGCGCGCGCTCATGCCCGCACCTCGCGCAACCGGCTCGCCTGGCTGAGTTCCACCGATGCCGCCTCGGCCTGACGCAGCGCGTCCAATCGCGAGCGCAGCGCAGCCGCCGCGTCCCGACCCGTCATCATCGCGCCCGTCGCCGAGCTTGCCGCCGCCTCCGGGGCCCGCGCCGGGCGCACGCGGATCGGCTCCGGCGAGATGCTGGTCACGATCCGCGTCGGATCCACGCCGCGGCTTTCGTGCCCGCGATCAAACGCCTTGAGCATCTGCTGGAACCGCGAGGACATCGACTCGCTCGACTCGTCCCGGGTCTTGCGAAGGATCGAGGCGACGTCGTCCGGCTCGCTGAGCTCGCAGAGGGTCTGGAACCCACCGCCGCCGAAACGCCCGCCGCCGGTCTGCGAGACGAGCAGCACACGCCGATCGAGCTTGAGGAGCACGAGCGTCTGCCCGCGCCCGACGGGGTACCGCCCGAGCACCTCGAGCACGCCCGCCGGCGCCCGGCCGCCCGGCCCGAGCATCGCGGCGAACCCGCCGGTGCGCTTCGCGATCGCGCGCAGCCCCAGGAAGATCGCCGCGGCGATCGCGAGCACCACGACCAACGCGCCCGCCGTACGCGGCGCTTCCTTCGCCACCATCTCGCCCGCCCCGGTCCCCTGCCCCCCGGGCGAACGCGAGGGCGGCGCGGGCATCAGCGGACGCGATTCACGAACCTGAGGCGACCCGGCGTCGGCCATCACAACGGACGAAGCCTGCGGATAGAGCGGCCCGAAGCCCTCGCTCGCGCCGCCCGCGGGGACGAGCAGCATCATCGCCGCCACGCCGAAACCGATCGCCAGCACACGGCCCGCGCCTCGTGGGCGCACACGCGGGGCAATCACTCGCCCCGTCGCGGCTGTCGCGCATGATGTCCGTCGTTGCTGCGTCATCGCCGTCCTGGCTGTGACCCGGCGGGCTCCGCCGCCGGTGGTGATCTGATGTCGATGAACCCCCGAAAAGGCCCGGTCTACCGCCCGGCCCGGGCCGCCCCGCGTTCTCCCTCAAGCGCCGGGTCCACGATCTCGTTGATGCGGACACAGAAATTGTCGTTGAGCACGAGCACCTCGCCCCGGGCGACGTGCCGATCGTTGACAAAGACGTCGACAGGATCGCCCGCGAGCTTGTCGAGCTCGACCACGGCGCCTTCGCCGAGGCGGAGGACGTCTTCGAGGAGCATCCGCGTCCGCCCGAGCTCGATCTTGACGTTGAGGTTGACGCCGTTGAGCAGGTCGAACCGCCCACCCTCGCCCGCGCCGCCCTTCGCGCCCGGGCCGAAGTCCGGCAGCCGCAGGGGCTCGGCCTGTTCTTCGATCTTCTTTTCGAGAGCCGCCGCCGCCATCGCGGCCGCGATGTCCGCGTCGTTGATCGGGCCGGTCTTGGAGGCCTCGACCGGGGGCTTACCTGCGGGCTTGGGGGCGCTGACGGCACCGGTCGCGATCGCGACGGCTTCCTGCGCAGCCGCAAGCGCCGCGGCCGTCGCCGCGTCGAGTTCGTCCTCGCCCGTGTCTTGTTCAGCCGCCGCATCCGCAGCGGGCTCGTCCTGCGAAGCCGCCTCAGGTGCGGGGCCGCCGCCTTGCGGCGTCTCCGCCGGGGCGTCGTCACCGGGCGCGGCGCCCTGCGGGGCCTGCTCCTCCGGCGTGTCGCCCTCGTCGGGACGCTTGATGTCGTCCTGATCCGCCATGCCGTGCCGCCTCCTGCGTCCCGACTGACCCGCTCAACCCGATCCGCGCCCGCATCCGAACGCGGCCCGACGCCACGTCCAACGCGCACCGCCTCCGCGGCTTGCACAGCATCGGCCCGCCCACCCGCACGCGCACACAATTCCACACCACACGCAACACTTGCGCACCCGCACGCCGCCGACCCACCGGATCGACGATTCCAAGCGGACGATCCCCATCGGCAAAAACTGCGCTGGCCCGCCGATCACCCCGCCCGTCGACCCCGGATCACAGGTCCGACAGGATCGGCTTGAGCACTGGCACGATCACACGCTCCACACGCGGCATCCCGTCGGCGTCCTGCTCGAACACCTCCTGCAGGTACGTCTGCAGCTGGCGCGTGATCGTCTCACGCCCCGGCTCTTTGAGCTGGCGGTCCTGCGCCCGGCTGAAGATCAGCCCGACCTGCTCCATGATCTCCGCCCGGCGGCGCTCCATGATCTGCTCGACCCGCGCCACGTTCTTCTGACGCACCCGCAACCAGATCTGCGTGTCGTACATCCAGACGCGCCCGGTCGTCAGGTTCGGGAACTTGTCCTCGATCAGCAGGATCTCGATCGGACGCTCGCGGTCGGCCGCGTCCTCGCCCTGGAGGTCCATCGCCTTGGTCAGGCCCGGCGCGAGCCCGGTGACCATCACAAACCCGAGCACCGCGACGCCCTCGAGGATCATCAGCCCCGCGACGATCAGGATCGTCTTCAGCGACTTCTTCTTCGGGGGTGCGGATTCTGTCTGCTGCTCATCGGCCACGACTGACCTCCTTGCCCAACATCACCGACCCGTCCCGTACGGGTCCGGGTGCAGGCGATCGATCACCGCCTCGGTCTGGAACACCTGGACCCGCCGGTTCTCCCCGGCCGGTTCGAGGCTGGACCTCGGCACCACGTTCGGCTCGGTGTTCCCCGCCGCCTCGATCCGCAGGATCAGGGGGTCCACGCCCCCTTCTTCCACCAGAAAATCACGCACCGTGCGCGCGCGCTCGTAGCTCAGGTCCTCATAGCTCAGCCCGCTCCGCAGGTCCTCCACGCCCCAGGCGTGCCCCGTGACGCGGATCTTGACCCGCTGGTCGCGGATCCGCGGCGCCACCTGCTGCAACAGCTGGCGACGGGCCGACTCGCTCAACTCCGACGAGCCCGGGTCGAACGTGATCGTCCCGCCGATCGTGAAGACCGTCCCCTCGTGCACACGGCTCACGTGCAGGTCACGCCCGGGCACGTTCGCCTCGACCGACTCGGCGCGGCTCCGGTTGGTCGTCGCCCGGTTGCCGAGCTGCTCCAGCTCGTTGTTGATCGTGTTCCGCGGGTCGGACTCCATCGGGACGTTGCCCATCCCGCCGCGCAGGCCCAGCGCTTCCTGGATCGCGACGTAGACCTTGCGGTACTCGCGCGGCTGCTTGAGCTCGCTGAACGCGGCGAGGAGGATGAAAAAGCACAGCAGCAGCGACATCATGTCCCCGTAGGTCACGATCCACGCCGGCACCTCGTTGCCGCTCCGCTTTTTCTTGAACGCCACGGGGTCAACCTCTCTCCGGCGGAGCCGGTCAGGCCGCCTCGCCCGTGCTCACCGCCGCCCGCGCCGACGGGGGCAGGAACGTCAGGAGCTTGCTCTCCACAACGCGCGGGTTGTCGCCGGACTGGATCGACATGACCCCCGCGATGATGATCGACTTGACCAGAACCTCCTCGTTGTCCCGCGCGACGAGCTTGTCGCCCATCGGCCCGGTCACGATGTTCGCCACCAGCGCGCCGTAGAGCGTCGTGATCAGCGCCACCGCCATGCCCGGCCCGATCTTGGACGGGTCGTCCATGTTCTGCAGCATCGCGATCAGCCCGAGCAGCGTGCCGATCATCCCGAACGCCGGCGCGTACCGGCCGATCAGGTCCAAGACCTGCTTGCCCTGGAAGTGGCGCTCCATCAGCGCTTCCAGCTCCGTGTCCATGATGGTCTTGATCAGCTCCGGGTCGGTGCCGTCGACGGCCATCTTCACACCCTGCACGATGAACGGGTCCTTCATCTCGCTGATCAGGTTCTCGAGGCTCAGGATCCCCTCGCGACGGGCGACCTCCGCGTAGCGGACCAGGTCGCGGATCGTCTCGCCCGGGTCCACGGGCTTCACGAAGAACGCCTTCAGCAGCACCGTGTGGATCTTGAACACCGTCGCGAGCGGGTAGGACACGACGATCGCGCCCACCGTGCCACCGATGACCACCGCGATGGAGGGGAAGTTGATCAGCGACGCCGGGTTGGTCCCGCCGAGAACGACCGACAGGAGAATCACCCCGACGCCCAAGATGATCCCGATGACCGTGCCGATATCCACGGGACAAGGCCTCCGATCGCGGCGCAACCCGGGCGGTCAGCCCGGGCACGCTCACCGAAGGTCATCGGACCCAGCCCTACACGACTTGAAGCCGACCCAGCCCGTCCCGTCGACCACCACCGGCATAACCCGCACCACGCCCCGACACCGGGCCGAGGTCCGAGAACCCACCCTCAGCTCCGCGGCTCCAGCCCCCGCAGCAGACGCCCATACGCGACCGCCTTCGTCACCACCTCCGCCATCCGCTCCTTGACCACGTACTTATCCCCCGTGGTCAGCGTCACCACCGTGTCCGGGTTCTCCTCCACCACGCGGATCAGCTCCGCGTTCAGAACAAACCGACCGCCGTTGAGCCGAGTCACCGTGATCACCGTCCGAGCCCCTTCAATCGTGCGCTCTCTCCACCGGCTTCTACGGCATCAAGCTGAGCCCGATGTCACCACTCAGCATGGCGTAGCGACGACACTGTCTCCCCAGCAAGCTGCGCGCCAGGAGCGCGCCGTCCGCGTGTCTCGCACAAGCCCTGCTCGGTCAGGTTCCCTGGAGAGCATCAGGTCTGAAGCAGTTGAGCCTCGACGGCTTCCAGGTGAACCGCCTCGCCACTTTCCAGAGCGAACAGGGCGTACTTGATCGGTGAAGCCGCGAGTCTCTCGCCGATGTGGCGGGCCATGCCAGGCCAGACGCTTCCCCCTGCCGCCTCGTAGTGGTGCATAAGGCGGACCAAGCTCGCCTCGCCGAACAAGAGCAGATGAGCACTGAAGTCGACGGATGGATCGCCGATCTCCGCCTCCGTCCAATCGATCATCCCGGTGATTTCACTCTTCTCGTTCACGAGTATGTGGCCCGCGTACAGATCGCCGTGAACCACAACGGAGCGGTCAGGCCACGAATCATCATCATCCAGCCACACACGCCAGCGGCGTTCCAGATCTGGATGAATGTCGAACGCGTCTTTGATCTGATCGATGTCACGCGCAATTTGCCCGCGTATCTCACCAGGCGTCGATACGCTCAGTCCACCTTGAATGGCATCGTGCATGGGTACTTCATGCAGCGCAGCCAGGGATCTTCCAAGTGTCATCACGAAAGTATCCGAGTTCTGGTCGATATTCCAGGTCAGCTCGCTCGTCGCTGCATCAACATGAATGGCGGTGGGGTCGTTCAGCTTCGGATAGGCAACGAGTTCTGCGGACACGATGCGCCAGTCGGGTATTGCAAACGGCAGTCGGGGCCTGAGCAATGATAGGGCTCGGGCCTCGCGTTCAATCTTCTTCACGACGTCGGGTCGTCGAGGAATCCGCAAGACCCAATGCATACCCAGGCGATCGACCGCGGTCACAACTCGAAAATCGAGGCCCAGCTCGTTGACATCCAACATGCTGGACAGATCCAAGCCATGTCGGCGTGCCAGCTCGAGAATCGGCTCGATTTCGCGGAAACCAATGTTCGAAGGACGGGAAGCCATGCTCGTTCTCGCCCCATGCAGGCCGAAGAAAGACCGATTATCGCCCACGCGACAATGACACGCCCCGCCGCTTCGCCGTTCGCCACGCGCTCATCACCGCCCGATCACCAGCAACTGCTGCAGCAGGTCGTCCGAGGTCTGGATCACGCGGCTCGAAGCCGAGTACCCCGTCGACGCGAGGATCAGGTTGATAAACTCCTGCCCGAGGTCGACGTTGCTCAGCTCCAGCGCACCGCCAACCACGCGACCCGTGCCCATCGTCGCCGCGTCCGCGATCACCGGGTTCCCCGCGTTCGGGCCGACGGCGTACACGTTCCCACCCATCTCCACCAGCCCCGCGTCGTTCGTGAACGTCGCGAGCGGGATCGCCCCGATCGTCCGCGTCAGGCCGTTGGTGAACGCGCCCGTGATCACCCCGTCCGGGCCCACGCCGAAGTCGCTCAGCGTCCCGATCGGCGCCCCGTCGCGGAACGTCGCGCCGAGCTGCGACCGCGTGTCCGCCAACGCCGTCACGTTGTCACGCTCGCTCTGGAAGAACAGGTTGAAATTCAAGGGGCTCGCGGCCCCCGTCCCCGCACGATCAATATTCACCGAGATCGGCGCCTGATCCAGCAACTGCCCATTCGTGTCGAAACGCACCGTCCCGGTCGTGATCGCGTCCGCCAGGCCCTGGTTGCCCGGGCTCTCGACGTAGTACCGCCAGGTCGTCCCCTGCACGCCGCGACCCTCGAGCACCATCGACACGTCCACCGTCACGGGCGAGCCGAGCGAGTCGTAGACGACAAAGGTCGTGCGCACGGCCTCGCCGTCGGCCGACGCCGCCTTCTCCACCGCGAACGGCGAGCGGATCAGCTCCCCGTTCGCCCCCAGCAGGCGCAGGTCTGTCGCCTCGATCGTCAGGTCGTTCACCACGCCCGCGTTGCCGACGATCTCGATCGCGCCGGTCGCGCTGTTCAGCGTCACGCCGGGCGTCCGCCCGTCCGGGTTGGCCCCGGTCGACGCCTGGAGCCCGAGCGCCGCGTTCAGGAACGCCATCAGGTCCCCGACGGTGGAAGCCGCGTCGATCGCGAGCTGTTTGGTCGGGAGCAGCCGCCCGTCGCCTTTCTGCACCGCCCGCATCTCGAAGACCTGCCCGTCCGCGAACAGCGGCACGCCGGAGCCCGGCAGGCTGGGGTCCTCGATCTCGGTCAGCAGGCTGAGCCCTTCGAGCAGGTTGCCCGCACCGGCCGGGTTGGTCGCCCCGCCGATCAGCCGCAGCCCCGCGTCGACCGCGCCCATGAGGCGCGTCAGCGAGCCCTGGGTCGGCATCGCGCCGTCGGCGTCCAGGTTCCCGCTCATGCGCACGTTCCGCGTCGCCTCGGCGATCGTCATCGTCCCGATCGGGATCTCAACCGGGCGGAGCGCGCCGTTGAGCACGTTGTACTCCCCGTCGACGCCGTAGCCCATCAGCACGTCGCCGCTGACGGTGGTCAGCACGTTGCTCTGGTTGGGTCGGAACGCGCCCGCACGGGTGAAAAAAGTCTCGCCGCCGCGGTCAACGATGAAAAAGCCCTTGCCGTCGATCGCGAGGTCGCGCTGGTCGCCGGTGACGTTGAGCCCGCCCGGGGTCATGTCCCGCTGGGTGCCGCCGATGCGCACGCCGAGCCCGATCTGGGTGGGGTTCGTCCCGCCGCTGCGGGCGCTCGGCTCGGAGCCGATCCCGATCGAGTGCGAGAGCTGGGTCTCGAACATGAGGCGCGACGACTTGTACGCCGTCGTGTTCACGTTGGAGATGTTGTTGCCGATCACCTCCACGTTGCGCCCGTTGGCGTTCAGCCCGCTCAGCCCGGTGAACAGCGACGTCGTCAGACCCATTCCGCACCTCCGCGCCGCGCGATCGAACGCGCGTCATGCCACGCTTGAAGCCTCGCTCGCCCTCTCAACCCGCACGCTTGGACAGCAGCTCCAGCACCGACGCCGACGCCCGCGGCAACCCACCGCCGCCCGGCACCGGCACCACCTTCGCCGCTTCCTCCGGCCCCCCGGCCCCCACCGCGCCCCCGGCGTGCACCACCGCGTCGATCCGCGTCAGCACGTCCCCCGCCTCCAGCACCACCTCGCGCGTCAGCGTCCGGCGGAGCACGTCCACCTCGAACGCCCGCCCGTCGATCGTCACCAAAGCGTTCGTCGCCCCCTCGCTCTGCGCCTTGTCCAACGCCAGGCCGATCCGCGAGAGCTGCTCCTCCGAGAGCTCGATCGCCTCGCCCCGCGCGATCCGCACCGGCAGGTCGCTCTTGATCAGCCCCGCCCCGGCCTGCTTCAGCAGCGCCTCGAACGAAGCGCCACCCGCCGCCGCCGGAGCACCCGGCCCGGTCACGCCCGCCGGGCGCGCCCCGCCCAGAGCTTCGAGCAACCTGGACCCGATCCCTTCGCCCCCGCTCACGGCGTCGGCTCCTGATCGTCCTCATCCCCGCTCTCGTCCGAATCACCCGAGCCACCCGCCCCACCGCTGTACCCCGGGCCCAAGGGGTCGCCGAAGAGCACCTCCTCGGTCACGATCTCGTCGACCTGCGACATCTTCACCCGCGCCCCGTCCTGCAGGTTCAGGATCGCGCCCTCCTTGGTCCGCGAGACGCTCACCACGTAGTCGATCACCCGCGTGTTGTTCTCATCGAGCCCGGACACGATCTTCCCGATCAGCCCGGAGGCCGACGCGAGCTCGTTCTGCGCCACGAGCGCCGTGAGCTGGCGACCCAGCGACTCGTTGCTCTCGATGCTGCGCAGGTCGCTGAGCTGCTGGATGAGCGCCGCCGTATCCTGCGGCTTGAACGGGTCCTGCTGGCTCAGCTCGGTGAGTACGATCTGCATGAACTGATCCGACGAGAGCGCGTCGAACCCGTTCGACCCGCTCGCTTTCGTCGTCCCACCACCGATCGCATCGACCACAGACATGCGCACACCTCCCGCAAGGCCCCGCCCGTGCGCACCGATCGCGCACGAACGCCGCCCTCGCGACACCGGTCGCCAAAAGCCCCCGCGCACCGAGGCGCAAGAACGCCGCACGACCCGCTCACCGATCCGGTCAGACGACCCGATCCAGGCGCGTCCCGGCTCCGCCGTTCCGCGTTGTGCTGCCCGGGGCTCCGCCCCGATCCTCGCCCAGTCGGCCCGGCTCCGCCGCACCGTCCGTGGGCGCGTCGCCCGCGTCATCCGTGACACGGGCGCGCCGCTCCGCCGCGTGCGAGCCGGGATCCTCCCGCCCGCCGCCCGACCGCGCCGACGCGTCCCCGTCGTCGCCGCCGGTCTCTCTCCCACGTGCCCCGTCGCCGCCCGAGCTTCCCTGCTCCGGCCCGGGGCCCGCCTCGCTCGCTCTGCCGCCCGCGTTCCACGCCGGCTGCACCGTGATCCGTTCCACCGACAGGCCCTTGCTCTCCAGCGCGGCCCGCAGCGTCTCCACCGAACGCTCCAGCAAGCGCTGTGCCTGCTCGTTCGTCGGCTCAAACGTCGCCTGCACACGCGCCCCCTGCACGCTCAGACGCACCGTCATCGCCCCGAGCGCGTCCGGCGCGAGACGCATCGTCACCGAGCCCCCCTGCTGACGCAAAGCCGCGAACAGCCCGCGCTGCACCTGGGCCGCGAGCTGCGCCTCCTGGCTCCGCGACGGCGTCGGCGCGCCGGGCTTCGGCGCAATCGTCGGCCCCGGGCGCGCGCCATCAGTCCGACCAGGGGCGGCGATCGCATTCGGCATCCCCGACGCCGGCGGCGGCGCGGACGTGCCC
This sequence comes from Phycisphaerales bacterium, assembly GCA_050485765.1. Classification (GTDB taxonomy): domain Bacteria; phylum Planctomycetota; class Phycisphaerae; order Phycisphaerales; family UBA1924; genus RECY01. The sequence goes on from JBJHBZ010000024.1 coordinate 28,785, forward strand.
GCCCCACCCCGAGCCGCACCCGCGCCCCCAACGCTCGCAGCCGCGCTCACCCGCGCACCCGCGGAAGCCCCCGCCGGCGCGCCGCCCGCGCGCGGCGGAGCCGCGACCTGCGAAACACCCGTTTCGTTCGGCGTTTCCGAACGCCCACGCTCGCCGGAAACCCCGCTCGCGGTCGACATCGGCGCACGCTCCACCGCCGCCCCCCGCGACGGCTCGTCACGCGACGGAGCCGACACCGAGACCCGATCACCCCCGGCGTGCGCACGATCCGAACCCGGGCTCGCCACCCTCGGCCCGGGTGTCTCCCGCGGCTCGACGATCGCCCGACCCTCAGCCGCCTGCGTCAGCGACGCCGACGCACGCTCGCCCGCGCTCATGAGCCCGCCGGAGACCGTCTTCGCCGGCGTCGAAGCGGCGCGGTCGGCCAAGGCGTCCCGCTCGACCCCCATCGCCGCCCCCGCCCGCATCATCTGCGACGAAGAGACGACCGACCCGAGCTGTGCGCCGAAGACCGAGGCGAACAGCGCCGCCGCGTCGCCCGGCGCACCTTCGATGCTCGACGCGCCGTCGGTGCGCTCCCCGCGCAAAGCGTGCAGGCGACCTTGCACGGTCGCTCGCGATGCCTCATGCGATGTGATGCCCGCTGAACTCGCCGTCACACGCCCTGCCTCTCCGGATCACGGGGCCCGAGCCCCTTCATCCGGAGACGCTCCAGCAATTCCGCGGCCAGTTCCGGGTCACGCTCCACGAACGAATCCATCAGGCGCGTCCGCTGACGGTCCGGCAGCGCGTCGATGTACAGCACCGCGCGGCTGATCCCGTCCTCCCGATCCCCCGCCCCCAGCCCGTCGGCCGACACGCCCGCGATGATCTGCTCCAGCATCTCCCGCGCCGGGTCCGCCTTGAGCCCCGCCAGCACGCTCAGCGCCTTGCGGAACTGCGCGCTCCCCTCGATCTCCTCGATCCGCCCGCGCACCTGCTCGAACACCCGCCGTTCCTGCTCGAGCTGCTCCCGCTCGCGGTCGATCGCGACCCGCTCGCGGCGCAGCGTCCGCGTCAGGTCGTCGATCTCGCGCCGGGTCCGCTCGATCCGCTGACGGTCGAGGCGTGTCGCGTCGGTGTGCTGCGCCACGAGCTCCGGCGAGCTCAGCGGCACCGCGCCGGGCGTGCCCGCCGGGGCACCGAGCTCCGGATCCGCGCCGTGCGGGAGCCCGGCGAGCAACGCCTCGGCCTCCGCATCCGCCGCCGCCTGCTCGCGCGTCACGCGCGCCCGCTCGGCCGTCTCCGTCTCGCTGAGCATGTCTCGGATTTGCTCCAGCCGCGAGATCGAGAGGCGATCCGTCGCCGTCAGATACCCCGCCAGCGCAAGCAACGCAAGGATGTTCGCCGCCGCCACCACGCCGATCGCTGTCCACAGCGTCTTCATCCCGCGCCTCCCGTGCGCCCGTGGCGCATGACGACCAGGTCATCCATCGCCGCCGCCTCGGCCCGCGCTTGCGCCCGGCGCCACGCCTCGAACCGCGACTCGCGCAACAGCTCCATCGCCCGGCGTTCGCCCGCCGCCTTCAGAAGCAACGCGCGTGCCGATTCCAACCTCTTCAGCACCCCCGCGAGCTCGATCGCCGCCCGCTGCGCCGCGGCCGTCCGCCCGAGCGACGCGCTCGCCTGGCGACGCAGCATCCCGACGTCAATCGCTGCACCCGGCGCCACGCTCGCGCCCGCGCGCCACGCCGCCCGTTCTTCATCGATCCCGCGCTGGTGCCCCCGGATCACGCCTTCCAGCCGAAGACGCTCGCGCTCCAGCACGGCCACCTCGCGCTGGCGCCGCTCCTCCGCCGCGCGACGCTGACGCAGCACGGGATCGAGCTCGAACCGGAAGGTCGCCACCGGTTACGCCCCCCGCCCTGATGCCGCGCCCGTTGGTGCCGAGAGGCGCTGCGCGGCGGCCTCCGCGACCGCGATAAGCCGGTCGCACGCCGGCTTGAACGCCTCACCCTCGTCCCCGCCCTGACGCATGAGCGCCTCGATCGCCGGCTGCACGTCGATCGCCGTGTCCGTCTCCGCGTTCGACCCCCGCGCGTACGCACCGATCCGCACCAGCTCCTCCACCTCGCGGTAGAGCGCCATCAGCCGTAGCGCCGAGCGACGCGCCGACGCGTGCGCCGCGTCGCTCACCTCGTCCGCCACGCGGCTCACCGAGTCCAGCACGTCGATCGCCGGAAAGTGCGCCCGCTGCGCGAGCCTGCGGCTCAGCACGACGTGCCCGTCCAGGATCCCCCGCGCCGCGTCCGCGATCGGCTCGGTCATGTCGTCGCCCTCGACCAGGATCGTGTACAGACCCGTCACACTCCCGCCGCCCGCCTCGCCCTCCATCGCCCCGGCGCGCTCCAGCAGCACCGCCATCTGCGCGAACACGCTCGGCGTGTACCCCTTCGTCGCCGGCGGCTCCCCCGCGTTCAGCCCCACCTGACGCTGCGCGTGCGCGAACCGCGTCACCGAATCCATCATCAGCAGCACGTGCCGCCCGCGCTCGCGGAAGAACTCGGCCGCCGTGCACGCGAGCTTGGCCGCACGCAGACGCATCGGCGGGCTCTCATCCCCGGTCGCGACCACCACCACCGACCGAGCCAGCCCTTCGGGCCCGAGCGCGTGCTCGATAAAGTCCCGCACCTCGCGTCCGCGCTCGCCAATCAGCGCGATCACGTTCACGTCCGCGTCGGTCCGGCGTGCGATCGTGCCCAGCAGCGTGCTCTTGCCCACACCCGGGCCGGCGAAGATCCCGAGGCGCTGCCCGCGCCCCATCGGCATCATGAGATCGATCGCGCGCACGCCCGTCCGCAAGGGCTCGGTGATCCGCTTCCGCGACATCGGGCCGATCGGTGGCGGATCGAGCGGGCGCGCGACGGCCGCCGGCACCCCGCCGCGCCCGTCGATCGGTCGCCCCAGCCCGTCAATGACGCGCCCGAGCAGTCGTTCACCAACGGGCGCGACCGGCGTCGCCTGCTCGCTGCGCACGTCGTCGCCCGGGCGGATCCCGGCGTTCGCGCCCAGCAGCATGACGATCGCGTGCGAAGCCGTGAACCCGACAACCTCTCCGAGCACGGGCGCCTGCTCACCCCGCGCCTCGCCGATCGAGACCAGCGAGCCGACCGGCATCGGCAGGTCCGTCACCAGCACGGTCATCCCGCGCACCTCGCCGACGCGACCGACGACCATGATCGGCTCCAGGCGTCGCCCCGACGCGATCTCGGCCGACAGCAGGCTCACGCCGCGGCGCCCCGCGACGAATCGCCCGAATCGCGCTCACGATCGCCCGCGTCCTCCTCGCCCGCGAGCAACTCCGGCGAATCCTCGCCCGCCGGCGCGAGCAGCTCACCCCCGCCCGGCATCGCGGCCTCGACCGCGCGCTCCAGCTGCGTCCGGATCGTCGCGTCGATCCGACCCCCGCCCGCGCACCGCGCGACGCACGAGCCGCGCGCCATCCGTTCGTCCGCCACCAGGCTCGCGTGCGACGCCGCCTCCAGCTCCCGCGTCAGCCTCGACAGCGTCTGGCTCGCCAGCGGCATATCCGCCGGGTGCACCGCGATCTCCAGCGCCGTCGGCTTGACCACCTGACGAAGCACCGCCTCGAGCTGCGCCGACGCCACGCCCCGGTCGATCTCGACCGCACGCTTCGTTACGCGCTCGGCCAGCACCAACGCCAGCTCCAGCACGTCCTGACGAGCCGCGAGCAGCATCGCGTCCCGCTCCACCTCGAAGCTCGACAGCGCCGTCTCCCAGTTCTGGATCAGACGCTCGAGCGCCTCGGCGTGCGACCGAACCGCCTCGGTCCGACCGAGCTCCTTCCCCTGCGCCAGCCCCTCGGCCCGACCGGCCGCGAGACCGGCCTCGAACCCGTCCGTCCTGGCCCCTTCGATCAGCCGCTCCCGCTCGGCCCGCGCTTCGGCGAGGATCTTCGCCGCCTCCTCCCGGGCCGCGTCGCGCAGCATCTCCCCGCGGCGCTCCATGTCGCCGAGGTCCATCACGCGGGACTCCCGCGTCAGACGCTCCACATCCGCACGCTTGATCAACGCCACCGCAAACCTCTCAGACTCAACCGCAGCCACAACCCATCCGCATCAACACCACTCAGACCACAAGCTCCGTGTCCCCGCCGCGGCCCTGGATGATCACTTCCCCCGCCTCTTCCAGTCGGCGCACGATGTCCACGATCCGCTGCTGCGCCGCCTCCACGTCGCTCACCCGCACCGGGCCCATGTACTCCATGTCTTCCTTGATCAGGCTCGACGCACGCTCGGACATGTTCGTGAAGATCTTCTGCTGGAGCTCCGTGCTCGCCGTCTTGAGCGCCAGCCCAAGCTCCTCGTTCTCCACTTCCTTCAGCACCGCCTGGATCCCCTTGTCGTTCACCAGCAGGATGTCCTCGAAGACGAACATCAATCGACGGATCTGCTCGACCAGGTCCGGGTCCTCCGCTTCCAGGCCTTCCATGATCGACTTCTCCGTCGCACGGTCGGCCAGGTTCAGGATCTCCGCCACCGTCTCCACCCCCCCCGCCTTTTCCATGCTCTGCAGCAGCATGTTGCTCAGGCGGCTCTCCAGCCCGCGCTCCACCTCCCGGATCACCTCCGGGTTCGTCTGCTCCATGTTCGCCATCCGCTTGATCACCTCGACCTGCTTCTGCATCGGCAGGCCGACCAGGATCTCCGCCGCCTTGTGGTGCGGCAGGTGGCAGATGATCAGCGCGATCGTCTGCGGGTGCTCGTCCTGAATGAACGTCAGCAGGTTCTCGCTCTCGGCCCGCTGCAAGAAGCTGAACGGCGTCTTCTGCACCTGCGTCTGGATCTGCTGCAGCACACGCTCGGCCATCTTCGGGTCCAGCGAGTTCTGCAGCACCATCTTCGCGTATTCCAGGCTCCCCTCCGACGCGTTCCGAGACGCGATCGACAGGTGATAAAACTCCTCAACCACCGCCGCCGACAGCGGCGGCGGCACGCGACCAAGGCTCGCAAGCTCCCGCGTCACTTCCTCCACCGACTCGTTCGGCAGACTCCGGAGCACCCCCGCCGCCTCGTCCGGGCCTACCGCCAGCAGCAGGATCGCCGCCTTCGTCAGAGGCTCCAGGTCCGCGGCGTTCGACGGCAATTTCTCGTACGGCTTCCGCGCCACGCGTCACCCCAATGCTCCGACCGGCCCCCGCCGGCCACCCCACGATCAGAAATCGTCCACCTGGATCCAACGGTTCAACAGCTTCGCCGCCACCTGCGGCTCGCTCCGGACCATCTCCGAAACCTGCTCCAGCATCTTCGAGCTCCGCACCTCGTCGTCCCCCACCTCGATGCCCGTCATCGGCGCGTCGCCCTCTTCCGCCTCGCCCACAAGGTCCGTGTTGGTCTCCAGCGTCGGCGGGATGCCCACCAGCTCCTCGGCCGTCGGCAGGTCCACGCGCTTCGAAGCCTTCCGGACCATCAGCAGCATCATCACCACCGCGAAGCCCGCCAGGCCCAGCACCATCAACTGCGACACCAAGCCGCCCGGGCCAAGACCCAGCTCGCCGTCCGCGCCCGAGCCACCCGCCAGCACGCCGAAGAGACCCGTCGGGCGCCCGCCCATCGACGGCATCGCAAAGTCCACCGGCACCATCGCCACCGCGAGCTGCGCCGCCGCCTCGTCCGCCGACGCCAGACCACCCGCCGACATCGCCAGCACGTGCGGCAGCACCGCCTGGCGGATCCGCGGCTCCACCTCCGCGAACGCCTCCTCCAGCTCCTCCATCGTCGGCCCGGCGGGCGGCGCTTCCCCGTTCTCCCCGCTCTCCGGCGCCGGACGCGAGAACGCCAGCACGTTCGCCACGTACGAACGCGGGATGTTGATGCTCACCGCGACCCGCGTCGGCATCCCGCGCGGGTCGCTCACACGCTCGATCTGCTGACCCGGAAAGGGGCTGAACTCGATCTCGTCGTCGGCGCGCTCGTACGCCGTCCCTGAGCCACCGCCGGTGTTGATCTCCGCCGACTGGTTGCTCCGCATCCCGGGCTCGGCCGACGTCGCCCGACGCTCCTGGCTCTCGGCCTGGTTCCGCTCCCGACGCGCCAGGTTCAGCGTCCCCTCACCCTCGGGCAGGTAGCTCCGCGTCTCCCGGTTCACACGCGTCACGTCCACCTGCGCCGTCACCGCCACCTGCACGCCGGGGATATACGACAGCAGGTCCAGCAGCTTCTCCCGCGTCATCGACTCGATCCGCGACGCGTGCTCGATGTACGTGCTCGGCACGATGTCGTCCGGGTCCGAAGGGCGACGGCTCCGACCCGTCGCCGCATCGATCACGCGCACGTTCCGCACGTCCAGGCCCGCGCGGCTCCACGCGACCAGCTCCGCGATCGCGTCCACCATCGGCTGGCTCAGACCGCTCCCGCTCTCGGATTGCACCACCACCGAAGCCGTCGGCGTCCGGACCACACGACCGATCCCGTTCGCCTCCGGCACGTCGAGCTGCACCTCCGCGCGGCGCACGCCCCGGAGCTTCTCGATCATCCGAGACAGCTCGTTCTGCGTCGCGATCAGGAACAACTGCTCGTTCTGGCGACGGCTGTTCTGCCAACTCTGACGCTCGCTCAGGTTCGCGTACAGAATCTGTTCGCCGTCGGCCGGCAACGCCCGGCGCTCCGCGAGCTGCGCCATCGCGCGGTGCTGATCACCAGCCGCCACCATCAGGCGCCCCTGCCGGGACTCGCTCGAGATCCCCACCGACGACAGCGTCGTCTCCGCGCGCATCATCTCGTCGGCGGTCGCCCCCGGCAGCAGCTCGACCATCGCCGGACGGCCCGCGTACTGGCCCACCACGAACAACGTCATCACCAGAATGACAGCCAGGCTCCCGATCAGGAGCTTCTGCGTCGCCGTCATCTGACCGAGTTGTTCGCGGATGGTCGCCAGCGCGCCACGCAGCCGCTCCGGCATCGTCGGCCTCCTTGCCGGGGTTCACGCGCGATCCTCGCGCCCCCACGCCAGCCGCCAACGACACAACCCCGCGCCGACGGCTCGCACCGTCCACTTCGGCTCCCACATCCCAAATGCTTGAAAGTGCGCTCGAAGGCGCAAAACACGCGCAGAACCCGCGCTCACGCGCACCTTCTGCCACCCCAGACCCACCACCCGCTCACGCGGCTCAGATCCGGACCTGCTGGATCTCCTGGTACGCCTCGACCACCTTGTTCCGGACCGCCTGCAGGCTCTGGAACGCCAGGTCCGCCTTCTGCGTCGCCTGGATCACGCCCTCGACATCCCCACGCCGACCCGCCTGCAGATCCTCCACCGCCCGCGTCGCGTCGGCCTGTAACTTGTTGACCTGCTTGAGGTTCTCGAGCAGCACGTCCTTGAACGCGGGCCCGCCCTCGGGCCCGGCGCCCGCGCGGAACCCGGGGTTGGCCCCCGCGTTCGGACGCACGCCGCCGTTGCCGCCGATCAGTCCGACTGGATCGCTCATCGATCAACTCCACGCGCCGCCCGGGAGGCCCGCTCGCCCCCCCGCCGCGACGCTCATCTCGCTCCGCCTCACGCCAGCAGACGCAACGCCTGTGCCAGCATCTGCTTGGTCACCTCCGCCGCCTGCACGTTCGCCTCGTACGCCCGCACGGCCTGCATCGAGTTGATCGTCTCGATCGCCGGGCTGATGTCCGGCACCATCACGATCCCCCGCTCATCCGCGAACGGGCTCGTCGGATCGTACCGCGCCCGCAGCGCGTCCTCGTTCACGTGGATCCGCTCCACGTGCACGCCCATCGCCCGCCCTTCCCGCGTCGGGCTCGTCGGGTCGCCCGGGGCGAACATGACCTCACGCCGCTTGTACGGCTCATACTCCCCCGCCGCGTTGAGCAGCGTCTCGCTGTTCGCCAGGTTCGCCGCGATCGCCGCGTGCCGCGTCCGCTGCGCCACCATCCCGCTGACCGAGATATCCAGAGATCCCCACACCGTTCAGCCCCTTTCAGACGCCTCCAGCCAACGCCGATCAGCCCACACGCTCGCTCAGCGCCGACTGCAGCCGCATCGTGTGGCTGCGGAGCAGGTCGCTCGCGAGCCGGTACACGCCGTAGTTCTCGGTCAGGTCCTGCATCATCCGCTCCAGGTCCCGGTCGTTCCGGTCGTGGAACAGGATGTTCCCGCTGGTCGTCTGCGGCACGATGCTCAACTCGCCCCGCTCGCCCACGCGCAGCTCCCGCGTCGACTCGATCCGAAGCTCGCCGAAGCCCCCCCCGCTGTGCGCACGCCGACGGTCGATCGCCTCCCCCAGCACCGTCTGAAAGTGGGCCGGCGAGACGTCCAGCGGGCGAAAATTCGGCGTCTCGGCGTTCGCGATGTTGTGCGCGATCAGCTTCTGACGCTGCCCCGCGAACGACATCGTCGCCCGCAGCGAAGGCAACGCCCCCGAATTGGTCAACTGATCAATCAGCATCCGAACCAAAACCTCCGTCAACCACCCTCGCAACCCGCATGCCGGACACCCCCACCCTTCTCGCCCTCTGCCTCTCCCTCCCCGCTCCCCCCTAGTGCCTAATGCCTAATTGCCTAGTGCCTAGTGCCTACCTCCCGCCTCACAAACCCGCCTCCACCAGTTCCTGCTCCTTCCACTTCTTCAGCTTGAGCCCCAGCGTGCGCACGCCGATGCCCAGCGCCCGGGCCGTCTTCTGCCGGTGCCCGTTGAACTCCCGCAGCCGACGCACGATGACCTCACGCTCGATCTGTTCGAGCGTCTTCTCTCCCGCGTCGGCGGCCTCCATCGGCTTGGGCTCCACCGTCCCCCCGTGCGCCCCGAACACCTCGCCACGAGCCGCCTCGGGCGCGTGCCCGTTCGAGGGCATCGCGGCGTACACGCCCGCGGGCCCACCCGCGCCGTTCAAAGCCGCCGCCGAGCCCATCGCGCCCGCCAGCCCGCTCGCCGCACGGGGGCAGAGCCAGCCCTCGATCAGCCCGCGCGTCACCCGCGACGTCGCCCCGCGGCTCGTCCCCGCGCCGCTCAGCACCACCGCACGCTCGCAGATGTTCTGCAGCTCCCGCACGTTCCCCGGCCACGGGTACGCCTGCAGCAACGCGAGCGCCTCCTCCGTGAACACCGCCGGCGTGCGCCCCTCCCGAGCCGCGATCGTCGCCGCAAAGTGACCCACCAGCTCCGGGATGTCCTCCGCACGGTCCCGCAGCGGCGGCAGATGGATCGGCAGCACGTTCAAACGGAAGAACAGGTCCTGGCGGAACTCACCAGCCGCCACCGATCGCGGCAGGTCCCGGTTGCTCGTCGCCACCACCCGCACGTCCACCCCGATCGGCGTGCTCGAGCCCACCCGCTCGAACGTCCGCTCCTGCAGGATCCGCAGCAGCTTCGCCTGCAAACGCGGGCTGATCTCGCTGATCTCATCCAGCAGCAGCGTGCCGCGGTCGCTGAGCTCGAACCGCCCCTTCCGCAACCGCTCGGCCCCCGTGAACGCCCCCTTCTCATGCCCGAAGAGCTCGCTCTCGAGCAAGCTCTCACTGAGCGCCGCGCAGTTCACCGCGAGGAACGCCTCGTCCGTGCGCGGGCTCAGCTCGTGGACCGCCCGTGCGACGACCTCCTTGCCCGAGCCGCTCTCACCGACGATCAGCACCGTCCCCGCGCTCGCCGCAACCGCGATGACCTGCTCCTTCACGCGCCGCATCGCGGGCGAGGAACCGATCAGACGCCCCAGCCCGCCGCCGCTCGGGTGCCCCGCGCCGCCCACGCTCGCGGGCGAGCCCTGCTCGCTCGCCCCGGCCCGCAGCACGGCGTTCTCGCGCACCACCTTCGCGTGCGCGATCGCCCGCTTCACCGCGATCACCAGCTCGTCGCCCTCGAACGGCTTGGTGATGTAGTCAAACGCCCCGCGCTTGATCGCCTGCACCGCCGTCTCGATCGTCCCGAACGCCGTCATGAGCACGACCGGGATCGCGTCGTCCAGCCCGCGCAAGCGTTCGAGCAGCTCCATCCCGGTCATGCCGGGCATCTTGAGATCAGTCACGACCGCGTCGGGTCGGCGACGGGCGGCCGTCTCGACCGCCTGCTCCCCGCTGCTCGCGGCGACCACCTCAAACCCCGCACGCCGCAGCGTCGAGCCGACGCTGTCGCGCATCATTTCCTTGTCGTCCACGACCATGACCAGGCTCATCTTCGCCGCTCCTCCGCCCCGTCCATGGGGCGTGCTTCCCGTCCGCCGGCGCGTTCGCCCGGCAGCACGATCTCCACCCGGGCGCCGCACGCGCCCGGCTCGTCGTCCCTGTTGTTCCGAACCTCAACCCGCCCGCCGTGCGCGTCCGCGATGCGGTGCACGATCGACAGCCCAAGCCCCGTTCCCGTCGCGCGCGTCGTAAAAAACGGGTTGAACATCCGGTCGATGACCTCCGGCGTCACTCCCGGGCCCGAGTCGCGCACGATCAACGCCGTCTCGCCCCGACCGTCCGCGTCCGTGCGCTCCTCGGCGTCCAGCACGAGCCGTCGCGCCCCGCCCTCGCCCTCCGCCGCCGCTTCCAAGGCGTTCCGCACGACGTTCACCAGCGCCTGGTGCGCCAAGTGCGGGTCGCACCAGCACACCACGCCCTCGCCCATCCCGCCGCCGATCTCCACCCCCGCGCACAAATCGCGGCACGCGTCCAGCGCCCTCGCAAACAGCACGCCCGCCTCGCACGCCCGCGCCTGCACCCGCACCTCGCGTGCAAAGTGCAGCACATCGGTCACGATCGCGTCGGCCGCGCGCACGGCGCTGGCGATCTTGCCCGCGCACGCCCGCTGCTCGGGCATCGCGTCCAGATCCGCGACGAGCATCTCCGCATAGAGACGGATCGAGCCCAGCGGGTTCCGCACCTCGTGCGCGATCCCCGCCGCCATCTCCCCGAGCGCCGCCAGGCGACGCGACCGCTGCAGGCGCTCGTTCGCCTCGCTCAGCTCCGCCCGCAGGCGCGCCACCTCCGCGTGCAGCGTCGCGTGCGTCGCCTGAAGCTGCGACGTCACGTCGTTGAACGCGCCGAGCAACTCGGCCAGGTCCGCCGGGCTCAGCGCGCGCGCCGAGCCGAGCGCCGAAGCCGCCTCCGCGACTTCCACACGCACCGGCTCCGCGCCGACCGCGATCGCCCCGCTTTGAGCGCTCATCCTTTGCGATCCTCAAACCGCGGGCTCGCCGGCCCGGCGCCGTTCCCGTACGCGCGCACCGCACGCCCACCGCCGCGCACGCCGTGCAGCTCGCGCCCGATCGCCTCTTTCCGTTCCAGCATCGCGCGCTCGGCCCGCCGGTCCGCCTCGGCGATCTGCGCGCCGATCTCGGTCACCGCCGTCAGCCCCGCCTCGACACGCGCCTGCGCCGCCCGGTCCATCCCGTTCAGCCCGCCCGGCTGATCGAGCCCAAGATCCCGCAGCCCCGCCCCCGCCTGCTCGATCCGCGTCACGATCTCCTCGCGACGCTCCACCAGGCGCACCAGCGACTCGGTCTCCCCACGCTCGATCAGCGCGTCCTGCTCGCGCGTGATCGCCAGAAGCTGCTCGCACAGCGTCCGAGTCCGCCCGATCAACGCCTCGGCCTCGTCCGCCGACGCCAGCCGCCTGCCCGTGTTGCCGGTCATCCTTGACCCTTCCCCGGCGCCTCCGGCGCCGTCTCAAACCTCGGACCGCGGCGTCTCGCCTACCGCCCGCTCCCCTGCTCCAACGCGTACAGCCGGAGCCTCGAACTCGAATCCAACCAACGCTCCCAGTCCCGACGCGTCATCGGAAGCGTCGGGTCGTTCAACACCCCGTCCGGGAGCGTCATGAAAAACCGGCGAGCCCGCTCGTCGGCCGTCCGAGCACGCTCCAGGTCACCCATCTCCACGTACGCGTTCACGATCTGCACCAGCGCCACCAGCGACGACGGGTCGCGGCTGAACCGGTCCACCGCCGCCCCGTAGTGCCGGATCGCATCCCGATACTCGCCCAGATCGAACGCGCAGTCCCCCAGGTAGTACGACGCGTTCCGCAGGTACACGCCTTCCAGCGCCGTCAGCCGCGGACGCTCGTCCAGCGCGTCCCGAACCTCCGCAAACAACGCCAGCGCCCGGCGCAGGCGCTCCTCGCGCGTCCGCTCCAGCTCTAATCGTCGGCTCTCGAAGGTCGCTTCCGTGCGCAGTTCCTCGGCGATCGAAGCCGCCGACTGCCGGTAGCTGTCCGCGAGCAGGTACCGCGCCTGGTCCAGCTCCGGATCGTCGGGGTACCGCTCGATCGCCTCTTCCAACCGCTCGGCCGCACGCTCGAACCGACCAGCCTGGTAGTAGAACTGCCCGAGCTCGAACAACGCCTCCCGGTACACCGGGATCCGCGTCGCCCCGAGCTCGCCCGAGAGCACGCGCAGCAGCAGCGCCTCCGCCTCCGCGTCGTTCCCAGGCGCGCCGTCCAACAAAAGGCACCGCGCCAGAGGCACGTAGCTCCGCTCCGCGAACGGGCCCACGCCCAGCGCCCCGCCCGAGGTCGCCCCGTCGCGGATCAAACCCCGGAAAAACTCCGCAGCCGTCTGGTAGTCCGACTGCGCCAGGTGCGCCTGCCCCAGGCGGAATCGGGCCTCGGCCTGGCGCGGGTCATCCGGAAAACCGCCCGCGTACTCCGCGAACGCGTCCAACGCCTGCTGACGCTCGCCCGCCCGGTCGAACGCGTCGGCCGCCTCCCACAGCGAGTTCGCGTACCCCTGGTTGTCCAGCAGCGCCACGCGGTCGGCGTGCGCGCGGTAGTACGCACCGGCCGCACGCAAGTGACGGCTCACCTCGCGCTGTGTCGCCGGGTCCAGGCGCCGAGGGTCCGCCCGGGCCACGCCCGACTCGTCCGGCGGGGGCAACAACTCATCCGCCAGACGACGGTTGCTCCGCGCGATCGCCAGCAGCGTCTCCACCGGCACCGCCTCGGGCGGGAACAGACGCTCGGCGAGCTGCGCCCGCACCAGCGCGTCCCGCACCTGACCGCTGTTGTACCGCTCGTCGAACCGCGACATCAGGCTCCGCGCCACCACGTCCCGCGAGACCTCCGGGTGGCGCACGCCGCCCTCCATTGTCTCGATCAGACGCCGGTACATCGCCAGCGAGTCCGCGTGCGCCCCGAGCCCCGCGTCGACCTCCGCCAGCGCGAGCATCGCCGGGAGCAGCGAGGGCGAGTCGCCGAAGCGCTCCAGGATCGTCGTCAGCCGGTCCCGCGCGTCGTCGAGGTTCTCCCGCGCCCGCTCGACGCGCGCAAGCTGCAGCAGCGCGCGGGCCGCGGTCGGGCCCGCACGCCCGGCCAACTCCTCGCCCCGCAGGCTGTTCTTCTCCGACTCCGCCAGCTCCCCCAGACGCTCGTACCCGTCGCCGAGCAGGACGAACAGGTCCGCCAGCGCGGGCGCGCTCGCGCCGCGCAGCTTGGGCATCTCCCGAAGCAGGCGCTCCACCGCGTCCCCGGCGTACCCCTCATCCAGGCGGATCCGCGTCTGCTGACCCACCACCCACGCCCGCTCGTCCAGCGGCAGGTCCGGGTCCATGCTCATCCGGGTCAGGAGCTCGATCGCCCCCTCCCGGTCGGGCTCGGGCAGCGATAGACGCGAGCGGATCGCACGCTTGTACAGCTCGAAACGCTGCTCGGCGTGCTCACGCCCCAGACGGTTCGCACGCTCGATCGCCTCGTCGAACAGACGAAGGCGACGGTACGTGTCCGCCAGGTAGAACGTATCTGTCGCCGACAAGACCGCGTGCCGGCGCTCAGCCTCCAGGTACTCCGACACGATGTTCCGGTGGTTCTCGCTCTCGTCGATCCCCGCCGCCTGCTGCGCCTGATACAGCGCTCGCGCCCGCAGGATATGGAACCGGCGGACGTCATCCGCGGTCGTGTACCCCGCGCTCAGGTGCGGGCGGATCACCGAGTTCAAGTCCCGCAGCGCCGCGTCCGTCCGCTCCAGACGCACCCGCTCCTCGACCTCGTCGAGCATCGCGCGGATGTCCGGCGTCGGGCTCGTGAAGACCGAAGCCGCCAGCGCCCCCGCCAGCAGCAGCCCCGCCGCCCCCAGCGCCGGCACGTGCCACGACCGGCGCAGGCGCGACCAGAACGCGCGCGACGCCTCCCCCACCTCGCCCCAGGTCGGGCGCGACGGGCCCCCGGGCTCGCCCGGAGGGGTGCTGCTGGATGGACTCGGCCGCTCCGCCACCGGTCACGCTCCCAGGGTCATCGTCCGTCGGCGCGGGTCCGTCCGCGCCACAGCCACCGCGCCGGGCGGATGCCGTTGGAGCGTCTATCGGAACAACCGACGCGCAGACTTGACCGACCGGGCCCCCGAACGCGCAGATTCCGCCGCTTCAGCCCTGGGGCGCGTCCGCATCCACCCCGTCCGGCTCGCGGGCGACCACGACCGCCGCCCGCGCGATCACGTCCCCCCGGTGCCGCGCGCTCGGATCAAACACCAGCATCGCGGCCACGGGGGGCGCGAACCACTTGACGGCGTTCCGAGCCGCGCACGCGACCAGCCCGGGCGGACGCCCGAACCGGCGTCCCTTGCGGTCGACGCTGATCACGCCCGAGCCCGCGAGCAGCTTGCCGAGGCTCCGCCCGGTGAGAGCCTCCATCCCCGTGCCGAGCGCGAAGCCGACGCCGAGCATGAGCAGGATCGGCCCCTCCCCGCCGGGCTTGCCGAGCCCGCCGAGGAAGACCGTGTCCCCGAGCGTGGAGCCGGTGGACCACGCCGCGATCATGCCCGCCGCGACCAGGTCGATCACCGCGCCAAAGACGCGCCGCCCGGGCTCGGCGATCGCCGCCCACGCGGGCAACTCGGCGACGCCCGAGTCCGCCGGGCCCCGCATGATCAGCAGCATCACCGCGAGCATCACCGCGACCAGCAGCAGCATCAGCAGGCGGACGTCCTGCCCGGTCACGGGCGCGCCGCCCCCGAGCGGGCCGGCGTGCATCACCCGACCCGTCACCAGCGAGACCTCCGACGCCAGCAGACGCCCGCCCCGCCCCTCGCGCCCGTCGAGGCGCACCACGACCGCCCGGGCCGGCGCGCCGGCGACCGCGAGCCCGCCCGGCCACCCGACGCCGCGGGCCTCCGACGTCTCTCCCTCGTCCGGGCTCTCCGCCCGCACGCTCCCGAGCGTGAGTCGGTACCCCTCGCCCACGGCGTGCAGCACGCCAGAGCCGTCGAGCAGGACCCACGCCCCGTCGTCCATCGCCAGCGCGTGCTCGATCGGGCTCGGGAGCCCGGCCCAGTCGCCCGGATCGCGCGTCCAGCGGATGCCCGCCCCCTCGCCGAGGCGCCCGCGCCAGGCGCGGACCTCGCCCTCGGGGTTCTCGGCGAGGAGCCCGATCACGCCGGGACCATCGATCAGCCGCAGGCGGTCGCCCGCGTCGGGATCGAGCCCGTCGGGCCACGCGTCGAGGTCGCGCCAGTCGCCGCCGGCGAGCATGACCATCGCCGGCGGGTCCTCATCGAGCAGGAGCACCAGCGTCTCGCCGATCGCCCCCGCGCCGAGCACGCCCGCCGCGCGCCGGAGCTGCGGCAACGCCTCAAACCGCCCCGTCGGCTCGTACCCCCAGACGCCCGGGGCGGGCGTGGGCGTCGCGATCAGCGCCCGGACGGGTCGGCGCGGCTCCCCCGCGCGACGGACCAGGTCGTCCACAATGAACACCCGCCCACGCCCGGCGGCGAGCGCGACGGGGCGCTCGGGCAGCCGGCGCGCGATCCGCCCGGTGCCGCTGACGGCCCCGCCGGCGGTCCGCGGCGGGAGGTGCACGATCGCCGCCTCCTGTGCATCGGTCGAGGGGGCGATGGTCCAGGCGTGCCACGCGCCGGTGGGGAGCGGGTCGCCGGAAGCCGCGGGCCAGGGCCAGATCGGGCGGACGCTCGCCGCGCCGTCCTCGCCGGGGGCGAGGGTGGCGAAGAGGGCGATCGCGAGCGCCGCCACGCCGAACAGATGGGCGAGCGTCGGGCGGAGGCTCACTCGTCGGCCCCCGCCTCGGTCTCGCCGGCGCCGACGACCGTGACCGCCCACGTCGGGATGCGGTACCGCTCGAGGAGCTCGAGCGGGTCGAACGGGAGGTCGGCGAGCCGCCGGATCTCCGGGTCCCAGATGTTCAGGCGGATCTGCGCCTCAGCGCGGGGCAGGTCGATGATGAAGCGGCTCGGGATGCTCGGGCCCGGGAGCCCGGTCGGGAGCGAGACGCTCCGCTCGCCCTGCGTCTCGGCGGTCAGCAGCAGCTCCCCCCGCGGCGTGCGGATCGCGGCCCCGAGCATCGCGAGCGTCTGCGGGTCGAGGTCCATCAGCTTCTCGCCCGACCGGGCCGGCAGGCGGACGCGCAGCGCCCGCCCGTCCTGCCGCCACGCGACCGAGCCGCCCTCGGCGGGCATGGGCGTGATGGGCAGGACGTCGAGCAGGTCGAGCGGGTGAACGGGGACGCCGAACGCCTCGATGACCTCCGGCGTCGCCTCGTCGTGACGCCCGATGGTCGCGCGCCGGTTGTCGCGTTCGAGCATGTCGAACCACCAGTACAGGTCGTCGTTGGAGCCGAGGTAGAAGAACGTTTCGCCGAGCTTGCCGAGCTGGAGGGCGAGGCGTCGCGGGCGCTGGATCTGGAGGAAGCCCTCGCCCTGATCGCGGGTCTCACGCCCGCGCGCGGTCTGCTGCACGACCTGGACGGTGGCGCGGGACCAGAACGTTTCCATCGGCTGGACGCGCCGGTTGTACGCGGCGGCGAGCTCGCTGTACGACGGCGGCGGGCCGAGGTCCGCGGGATCGATCGGGCGCGGCCCGGATTGGCACCCGGCGAGCCCGAGCAGCACGCCGAGCACGCCGAGCACGCCGAGGAGACTGGTTCGCATCACGCGTCCCCCTTGTCGTCGTCGAGGTTGAGGATCGCGCCGAGTTCTTCAGTGACTTCCGCGATCGCGTGCTCGTCGAGCCCGGGGTCTTGGACTTCGAGCAGGGGCGGGCCCTCGCCGCCGCGTTCAGGCGGGAGCTCGACGCCCTTGGGGCGGAGGAGCATCGTGCCGCCCTTGCTCCCTTCCAGGCGGAGCAGTCGTTTGCGGATGAGGATCAGGGCGAGGATGAACCGGAGGGCGCGCCGCTTGGGCTCGGTCGCCTCGGTGAGCTGCTCGAAGAAGTCG
Organism: Phycisphaerales bacterium; assembly: GCA_050485765.1. Taxonomy (GTDB): domain Bacteria; phylum Planctomycetota; class Phycisphaerae; order Phycisphaerales; family UBA1924; genus RECY01. The sequence goes on from JBJHBZ010000024.1 coordinate 45,920, forward strand.
AGCAGCGCCTCATCGCCGATGAGCAGACGCTTGGGCGCGTCGCGCTCGGGCATAACGGTCTTCCAGTGCCCCACCAGCGCGAGCGGGCGCTGCGGGCGGGCCCCGCCCTGCCAGGCGCGGAGCGAGAAGTCCATCCGCTCGAGGCGCTGATCCTCTTCGGCGTGCTCCACGAGGGTCGCGATGAAGCGATCCCCGGGGCGGATGGGCTCGCCCGTCGCGGCGCACACGCCGGTGGGTCGGGCGACTTCGAAATTGGCCTGGCCTGCGCTCATGGATCGAGTCTAGCGGGCTCGCGGGACGCGTCGGCCTGCGGGCGTGCGCACGTTTGTGGGCATGCGCGGAACACGCCGCACGCGCGGGACGCCCCGACCAGCGCGGGATCTAGCACGACACCTCGAACATGCGTCGGCTCGTCCCGCCCGCGCCGACGCGGAAGGTGCAGCTCTTGGCGCACAGGGGGCAGACGGCCTCGTACGCCGACCCGTCCCGCGTCTTGTACACGCGACGGTACTGCCCGGCGCACTTGAACCAGACCTGGAGGAACGGAGCCGCCGGACCAGCCCCCGTTGCATCAACCGGCGGGGTCGCGCCCGCCCGCACCGGCCGCGGCGGGACGCCCTGGGCGTAGAGCGGCTCGGACCGCTCGAACGTGTCCTTCCGAGGCGAGGGCGGGCCGGACTGGGGTGGGGGCGGGGTCATCCAGAGTGATTATCGGTCGGCGGGGGCGGAGAAGCTCAGTCACGGAGAGGGGGCAGAAGCCGACTTGTGGTATGGGGGCGTGCCGCCGGGCCCTGTATCTGGTAGATTGCGGGAGATGCGTCGTCTTTGGTTGGTGGACCACCCTGAAGGCGGCGTTCGGCCCTAGACTTGGAGCCGATCGGGGCGGGGTGTCGATGTTGGAACATCCAACGCGACGCCCGGGATCTTGAACTGATGCAGAGCGCGCTGACCATCCTGCCCGACCCGCCCCCGCCGCCGACCGCGATCGGTCTGATCGCCGGGGGTGGGCGGCTGCCCTTGCTGATCGCGCGCAACCTGCGCGACATGGGGCACGAAGTCCACGGGCTCGGGCTTGCGAACCAGTACGAGGGCGAGCTGCCCGGCATGTGCGTCTCCTTCCGCGAGGTGGGGCTGCTGCGTGTCGGGAGCTGGGGTCGGATCCTGAGCCGCCTCGGCGTGCGCCACGCGATCATGGTCGGCAAGGTTGATAAAGCGAAGCTGATGCACGACCCGTTCCGGATGTACCGGAACCTGCCGGACTTCCGCACGCTCGTCGGGTGGTTCCGGCACCTGCGCCACGATCGGCGGAGCCACGCCGTGCTGGCGGCGATCGCCGAGGAGCTTGATCGTGCGGGCGTGAGCCTGATCGACTCGACGGCTCCGATCCCGGACCAGCTCGCGACGGCGGGCGTGATGACGCGGACGCAGCCGACGCGCGAGCAGCAGGCGGACATCGAGTTTGTGTGGCCGCTGCTGACCGAGACGCTGCGTCTGGACATCGGTCAGGCGATCGCGGTGCGGGAGCGGGACGTGATCGCGGTGGAGGCGGTCGAGGGGACGGACCGGATGATCCAGCGCGTGGGCGAGCTCTGCCGCGCGAAGGGGTGGACGCTGTGCAAGGGCGCGCGGGCGGGGCATGACCGCCGGAGCGACGTGCCGACGGTGGGCCTGACGACGATCGAGCGGATGCACGAGACGGGCGGGCGCTGCCTCGCGCTGGCGGCGGGCGACGTGATCATGCTGGACCGCGCGGCGATGCTGCGCCGGGCCGACGAGTGCGGGATCTCGGTCGTCGGCGTGCCGCACGCGCGGGCGACGCGCCGCGACTCGGTGCGCGAGGTCAAGCTGAGCCCGGCCCCGGTGGGGCCCGCGGTCGGCGTGTGACGCGACCGGGCGTGACGCAGGAACCCAGGTCATCTGAAGTGTTTTCGATCCCGGAGCCGCCGGCGTTTGTCGGGCGGGGCGGGGTCAAGCTGTGGCACGCGCTGCACGCCTTCGGGATCGACCCGCGTGAGCGCACGTGCGCGGACTTCGGCTGCTCGACCGGCGGGTTTACGGACTGCTTCCTGCAACTCGGGGCGGCGCGGGTCCACAGCGTCGACACGGCGTACGGGCAGCTCGCGTGGAAGCTCCGCAACGATCCGCGCGTCACCGTGCACGAGCGCACCAACGCGCTCCACGCCGACGTGCCGCCCGACGCCCCCGCGGAGCTCATCGCGATCGACATGGGCTGGACGCGCCAGCGCCACGCGATCCCGGCGGCTCTGCGCTGGCTCGCGCCGGGCGGGTCGATCGTGACGCTGATCAAGCCGCACTACGAACTCGAGGCGAGCGAGCGGGACCTGCTCGCCTCCGGGGGCGTGCTGGAAGAGCGGGACGCGCTGCGCGTCGTGGATCGCACGCTGGAGGAGATCGAGACGCTGGGCGCGCGCACGCTCGCGGTCTGCAAGAGCCCGGTGCTGGGCGGGGCCGTGGGCGGGAAGCGGAAGCGCGGCGCCAAGGCGAGCGAGCCGGCGGCGGGCAAGGGGAACGCGGAGTGGCTGGCGTGGGTGCGCGCAAGGTGAGGGGGAGCGAGAGGAGATTGGGAGCACTGACCTCTCGGAAGAGGTCCGTGGCACATGCATCGCGAGTTACTGTTCCGCGGGCTTCCAGGCGGGTTCTTCTTTGCGGGCTGGGGCGATCGCGTGCCAGATCGCTTCCAGCAGCTCGCGCGTGCCCTGGTGGGTGGCGCCGCTGATGGGGCAGACCTGGACGTCGTGCCCGAGGCGGAGCTCCTGGCGCAGGGCCCCCACCGCGTCGGCGCGGGCGTCGTCGTCCGGGAACAGGTCGAGCTTGTTGATCGCGATGATCTCCGGCTTCTCCGCGAGCGCGATCGAATAGTCGGCGAGCTCTTTCCGGATCGCGCGGTACGCCTCGGCCGGGCTCGGCGCACCCTCGGGGGGCATCGCGTCGAGCACGTGGACCAGCAGCTTCGTCCGCTCGACGTGGCGCAGGAAATCATGTCCGAGCCCGTGCCCCTCGGCGGCCCCTTCGATCAGCCCGGGGATGTCGGCGATCACCAGACGGCGCGCGGGGTCGATCTCCGCGATGCCGAGCTGCGGGCTCAGCGTCGTGAAGGGGTAGTCGGCGATCTTGGGTCGGGCGCGGCTGATCGCGGTCAGGAGGGTGCTCTTGCCGGCGTTGGGCATGCCGACGAGCCCGACGTCGGCGATGAGCTTGAGCTCGAGGCGGAGGGTGCGTTGCTCGCCGGGCTCGCCGGGCGTGGACCGCCTGGGGGCCTGGTCGGTCGCGGTCTTGAAGCGTTCGTTGCCGAAGCCGCCCTTGCCGCCGCGGGCGATGACGAACTCGTCGCCCGGGCCGAGATCGGTGAGGAGTTCGTCGGTCTCGTCATCGAAGACGAGGGTGCCGGCGGGGAGTCGGATGACCTTGTCTTCGCCGTTGGCGCCGTGCTGTTGCTTGCCGCGTCCGGGCTCGCCGTGCTGAGCGTTCCAGTGGTGGGTGCCGCGGAAGTCGAGGAGTGTGTGGACGTTGGGATCGGCGGCAAGGACGACCGAGCCGCCGTCGCCCCCGTCGCCGCCGTCGGGCCCGCCCTTGGGGACGTACTTGGCGCGTCGGAAGGACATGCACCCGTCGCCGCCGTTGCCGGCGCGGACGTAGATCACGGCGTGGTCGATGAACACGGGGCAAGGATAGGTCGGGGATGTGGCGTGCCGACCCGGAAAAACGGCGACGACCGCGACGGCCGGCTCCGTGTGTCCAGGGTACCGGTCAGCGTCAGGCGGCGACGGTGTAGAGCCCGCTCTGGAGCTGGCGGAGGAGGCGTTCGCGGTCGCCGAGACGGCAGAAGCGGGTGAACGCGACGGCGTGACGGACCGGGCCGGCGACGTCGTCGTCGTCGATCCAGACCACATTGCCGATGACGAAGACCGCTCGTCCGGGGCCGACATCGGGCGAGCCGAATCGCGGGCCGCCGAGCCCGACGGGCGCGGGCAGGTCGATCCGCAACGCCACCGCACGCCCGGGCTCGATCGGGTTGTCCAGTTCGAACTGGATCCCGCCCTCGCTGATGTTGTACGCGTGCCCCTCGAAGCGGAAACCCTCTTCATCCAGCAGGCGGACCGCGATGCCGGTGTACATCGGCGGGGTCACGTACCGCTGGTGGCGGCGACGGTTCGCGGGATCCGGCGAGGGGCTCGAGCGGAGGGCGGACATAGCGGGCTCCAGGTCTGCGGTTCAGGCACGCGCGGGCGGCTCAGCCGGCGCGATGGGTCCGTAGAGATATCGGTCGGTTGGTGGGTTCGCTCCAACCCTTTTGAGGCGGAGAAATAACCCCTGAACCGGTGATGCACAAGCAACATGCCGACAGATCGGAATACACAGCTCGGAGAGCTGTGCCACCGGGAGAGGGTCAGCGGGGCTCGGTGACGAGTTGGACGGAGACGCGTCCGATTCGCATGCCGGTTCGGCGCTCGAGCTCGGCGACGAGTTCATCGCTGAGCTGGTCGAGGAACCGCTCGGAGAGGTCGTCGGGGACGTCCATGATCCGCCCGTCGGGGGTGGTGAGGTGGACGTGCTCGTGGGTCTCGGCGTCGTAGCGGCAGGGGCCGGAGCCGAGGCTGCTCGGCAGGCGTCGGATCAAGCCGGCGGCTGTGAAGGCGTCGAGCGTGTTGTAGACCGTCGCGAGACTGAGCCCGGCGTCCTGGGCCCGGACCCGGTCGTGCAGCTCCTCGGCGGTGGGATGGGCCTTGGTGGCTTTCAGGGCGGCGTAGAGCGTCTCACGCTGGCGGGTGCAGCGCAGGCCGTGGCGGGCGAAGGTGTCGCGATACGTGGTCACGCCGGGGAACTATTGGAGGGACGAGGGAGGCGGACCAGCGGGACGTGGAGCAATTTAGAACGATTCTAAGCCTTGGCCCCGGCTCAGGATACAGATCGGCCTTCTGCGTCCGGATTCGGTTCTGTTTGGCGGATCGGTCGGACGGGCGTCTGGCCTGGGTTGGAGCATTGGAGAGACGGGCCAGAGGCCCATCCCACCAAGATTCGGAAGACGGATTCGATCTGGCAAATAGAACTCAGGCGGGAGCATCGGCTCGGAGGGTCATGCGGTGGTGCGGGATGCCGGCCTCCATGAAGCCGGCCGGATCGGTCGCCCAGCCCAGCTTTTCGTAGAAGGGCATCGCCTCGTCCCGAGCGTGGCAGAAGAGCTCCTCGATGCCGAGCTCGCCGAAGGCCCGGCTCTCGACGGCCATGACCAGGCGACGCCCGATCCCCTCGCCCTGACGCTGGAGATCGACGGCCATCTGCATCAGCTTGCCGATGCCCTGATCCGGGTGATGCGGGAGGAGGCAGGCGCACCCGATGACGCGGAGCGCGACGGAGCCGTCGGGCTGCGGCTGCTGAAAGACGGCGACGAAGTGCTCGAAGGCTTCCTCGAGCCCGGGGTACTCGCGGATGAAGCGTTCGACGTCGTAGCCGATCGGGCCGAGGAGCACCTGCTCGCGCAGGGCCCGCTCCTGGGCGAGCAGGTCGTGGTCGTCGGGCTGGAGGCGGAGGATCTGGATCATCGGTCGTGGTCTCGGGGACGTCGGGGCGGATTCGGGCGGCGGATACTGTAGCGATCGGTGGGCATGGGGGTTCATCGGTGAGGGTTTGCGCGTCGAAAGAGCGTGGGAGAGACGGGCGGGACGCCCGTCCCACCGAGGCGCGGGAGCGGTTGGGAAGGGGCGGGCATGGCGAGGGCGCGGATCGATCCCGAAGCCGTGCTCTGCGAGGGGTGCGGGTACGAGATCCGGGGGCTGATCCAGGCGGACGCGTCGGGGGCGTGCCCGGAGTGCGGGCGGGCGCTGGCGGCGTCGATGCCGGGGCGGCGCCCTGGCTCGGTGTGGCAGGCGCAGCCCGGGATGCTGGCGCTGCTCGCGACGTGGTGGCGGGTGCTCCGCCATCCGTGGGCTTCGTGGGATGATGTGACCCGGGCCGACACCCGCGAGGCGGTGCGGCGTGCGCGTCGCCTGCGCCTGCTGACCAACGGGGCGGCGGCGCTGACGGCGGGGTACGGGCTGGGCACGGCGTTGATCCAAGGCGTATACGCCGACGGAGAGTTTAAGGGCACGCTCGAACTCGCGCTCGTGCTGACGCTCGCGTGGACGGGCGGGCTGGTGGTCTTATTCGAGGTGCTCTGCCGCGTCGAGCGGACGGGGATGGGGCTGATTGGGCGTCAGCACGGGTGGCGGGCGGACGCGGGCGTGACACGGTCCGTGATCGCGCACGCCGCGATCGGATGGGTGGTCAGCGCGGCGTTGCTCGGGCTTGGCTTCTGGCTCGGGCGGATCTTCCAGGCATTCGTCCATCGCCCGAGAGATTGGGCGATCGGGCGATGGTGGGCGGTGGCGGGCGAAGCCGCCCCGCTGCTGCTGCCCGCGGCTGGGTTTCTGATCGGGCTGGTGCTCTTTGAAGCATTGGTCTACGTCGGCGTGCGACGGATGCGGTTCGTGAATCGGGAGGCAGGGTCCGGCGAACCCGGTTCTGAAGCACGCCCCTAGGATCCTCGCAATGCAGCCCAGACGACCCACGCGACCTGTCTATGTCGGCAACGCCCGGACCGGGATCCTCCAGATCGGCGGCGGGCTGCCCAACGCCCGCGGCGAGGCGACCACGCCCGCGCCGGTCTCCATCCAGACCATGACCGCCGGCTACACGCACGACGTCGACAAGTGCGTCGCGGAGATTCATAAGCTGCACGCGGCGGGTGCGGACGTGGTCCGCGTCGCGGTGCCGGAGAAGAAGGACACCGAGGCGCTCAAGGAAATCCTGAACCAGACTTCGGTGCCGATCGTCGCGGACGTGCATTTCCACTTCCAGCGTGCGCTCGAAGCGGTCGAAGCCGGCGTGCACAAGATTCGGCTCAACCCCGGGAACATCAACGAGCGGGACCAGGTCAACGCCGTCATCGACGCGTGCAAGGGCGCGGGCATCCCGATCCGCGTGGGCGTCAACGAGGGCTCGATCATCGAGCGTCGGGACAAGCAGAAGCGCGTGAAGGAGCTCGGCGCGGTCTTCAGCGCGCACAAAGACGGCTATCTGCTCGCGATCATGATTACGAAGCTCGAGGAATACCTCGACATCTTCTACGAGCGGGATTTCCGCGACGTGGTCATCAGCGCCAAGAGCATGAGCGCGCCGCTGGTGATCGACGCGTACACGGAGATCGGCAAGCGGTTCGAGCACCCGCTGCACCTGGGCGTGACGCACGCGGGGCCGAAGGAGACCGGGTGCATCCGGAGCGTGGTGGCGCTGGGGACGCTGCTGGCGAACGGGTTCGGCGACACGATCCGCATCAGCTACGCGAACGATCCGATTTATGAGGTCGAGGACGGGCTGGAGCTGCTCTGGTCGCTGGGCTTGCGCGAGCGCGTGGGGGCGGAATTGATCGCGTGCCCGACGTGCGGGCGGATCCAGGTGGACCTGTTCTCGCTGGTGCAGGAGGTGCGGGGGAAGCTGGCGAGCGCGGTGCGTGTGCCGATGAAGGTGGCGGTGATGGGGTGCGTGGTGAACGGGCCGGGCGAGGCGGAGGGGGCGGACGTGGCCGTCTTTGCGGGGGACCGGCGTGGGATCATCTACGTGCAGGGGGAAAAGGTCGCGAACGTGAAAGAGGAGGAGATCCTCGACCGATTGCTGGAAGAATGCCTGAAGTTTCAGGACAAGGTGGACCGCGGCGAGGCGAAGCTGGGCGAGAAGAAGGTGGACATCGTCCCGCCGGATCCGCTGGGGGAGCTGGGGAGCGGGTGGGAGAAGATGGCCGCGGCCCGCATCGGGGGCGCCGAGGGCGGGGCGACCGAGCTCACGATCGGGCGCTCCTGATGCACGGGCCCGGGTCGAACCCGACCCGAGCGGCCCTGCTCGCGCTCGCGTTGCTCGCCCTGGTCCTCCTCCCCGCCTGCGGTTACACGGCGGGCCCAAAAAACGAACTCTTCGAGATCACGCGGGCCGACGCGAGGGGCGAGTTCGCGCGGATGCGGGCGAACCCGGTCGAACTGAAACGCCCCGTGGTGATTCTGAACGGGTACCGCGGGCCCGGGTACGCGGTGCAGCCGTTCCTGCGCCGGATGGCCGCCCTGACCAGCGCGGACCGTCGCGACTGGCACGCGGTGAACTACACGGAGGTGGGCTCGATCGAGCGAGCGGCGGAGATCGCGGCGAACGCCGTCGACGCGCGCTGGCCCTCGGGCGACCCGGACGAGACGATCGAGGTCGACGTGATCGGGATCTCGATGGGCGGGCTGGTCGCGCGCGAAGCGGCGCTACCGCCTGAAGCGCGCGGACGCGGGGGCAAGCGCCTGCGGATCGCGCGCCTGTACACGATCGGCACCCCCCACCGCGGCGCGACGATGGCCGAGCGGCTCGCGATCGTCAACCCGGGACTGCAGATGACCCCCGGGAGCGCGTACCTCGCCTCGTTGGACGAGGCGCTCGCCGAGGCGGACTACGAGCTGATCGCTTACGCGCAGCTCAACGACACGTGGGTGGGCGATCAGAACACCGCCCCGCCCGGGCACGACCCGATCTGGGCGCCCGGGACCCCGATCCTCAGCCACTTCCGGATGACCGGGAACCGCCTGATCGTCGCGGACATCGCGCGACGGCTCCGTGGCGAATCCCCCTTGGCCGAGCCGTCGCCGGTGCCCGAGTTTCGCGGGCGGGTTACCGATCGCAACCCTCGTGGCGGTCGGGCGAAAGAGACCGATGAAGGCGTCGCCCCGCCGCGCCGGCGCGCGGGGCCCTGAAGCGGCGCTGTGCGATGCCCTTCCCGGAGTGTGCGATGCCCCACGAGAGGCCCGAGCCGCGAACTTCGAAACACGCCGGGGTGCGGGCGCGCCGGTGGGTGCGCACGCTGGCGTCGATCCCGGCGTTCTGCTTTGCGCCGGCGGCGTGCATCCCGGTCTACACGCCGAACCCGGATTTCACGGCCTCCGCGGTCGAGATCCGCGAGGAGGCGCGTCGGATGCGAGCCGAGCCGGTCGGCGAGTTGGAGCGCCCCGTGGTGGTGCTCAGCGGGTATCGGGCGGCTCACACGATGGCGGCCCGGTGCGCCCGCGCGATCGCGCTGCTCACCACCGGGCGCGACGCCGACACGCTCGCCGTCAGCTACACGCTGACCAGCGACATCGAGCGGGCGGCGGCGATCGCGATCGAGCGCATCAACCGGCAGTGGCCGAGCGACGACCCGTCGCAGACCGTCGAGGTCGACGTGATCGGGATCTCGATGGGCGGGCTGGTGGCGCGGGTCGCGGCGTTGCCGCCGAGCGAGCGCCCCCGGGCCCAAGGCGACGAGCAGGGGATGCGACTCAACGCGCGCCGGGTCTACACGCTCGGCACGCCGCACCGCGGCGCGGTGCTGGCGGAGCGGATCCGCCCGGACCAGGCCGCACGCGACATGCGCCCCGGGTCGTGGTTCCTCCAGGAGCTCGACGCGCGGCTGGAGGATCGGGACTACGAGCTGATCTGCTACGCCCACCTGCGCGACGGATGGGTCGGGGCGCAGAACTCGGCCCCGCCGGGGATGGCCCCGATCTGGACCGGCGGCACGCGCCTGTTCAGCCACTTCGCGATCTCGGGCAGTCAGCGCATCCTGGTGGATATCGCGCGGCGTCTCCGGGGCGAGCCCCCGCTCGCCGAGCCGGGCGGCGACCCGCCGCGACACTGAAAGATGCGCACACGGCTGGCTTCATCCGCCCGTCGGTCGCGCCACGGTCGGACGCGGCGGGCTCTCCCTCCGCGCGGGCCCGTAGAGGCGTTGGTGCGGCGCGGTCGCGTGGCATTCCATGCAGGATGCGATGCGCCCGACCTCGAAGACCTCGCGCCCGTCGAACGAGACTGTCGCGTAGACCCAGCCGTCGTCGGTGCCGGGCGTTCCGGGCGGCTCTTTCAGCATGACGAACAGGCCGTAGGGCTCGTCGGGGAGATACAAGCGGCCGTCCGGCCCGCGCACGGCCTGCTCGCGCCGCGCCCCCGTCGACGCGGGCGTCGCGCGCTCGATCGGCACGCCCGTTTCTCTCGCGTGCCATGACTCATGGATCAAGAAAAAACCGGGCTCGACCGCCGACTCGTCGCGAACGTGGGCGTCGTACGCCTCGGCATCACTCGCGTAGAGGTGGTAAACCCTGCGCCCGCCGTGCGAGATGGTCAGGCTGGGGAAGGGCAAAAGAACCTCCGCCCCGCCGTGGCGCGGCTCAGCGGGGGGCATGAGGCTGAGCATCGGCGCAATCGCCGGGCCCGTGATCCAGGCCGCGTCCTGACGCTGGTAGCTCGCCCCCGCCCCCAGCACGGCGGCTCGCTGATGCTCGGACACGTCGGACGAGGGCGCGGACGCGTCAGCCGCGGCGTTCGGTGTGTTGTCCGTGCATGCGCATCCCCCTGCGAAGCCGAGCACCAGCCCGCTCATCACGAGCAGGCGTGCGGGCCCGGTCCAAACACGGCGTCTCCCGTGCGGCATCGGCGATCCCTTCGAACTCGGTGCGGATGGTCAGCCCGCCCGTGGCCGCGCACGGGTCCTGAACCAAGGTACACGGTGCCGCATCACCTGGTTCGGGTTTTCTTGGGAAGGGCTGTCATCCCCATCCCCTCACCCGGCGGAGACGAGGCCGGACGAGGCGGCTGGAGGGCGAAAATTGGATGAAAAAAAGAAGCGCGGCCCCGTGTGGGGGCCGCGCGTTTGTGGATAGCACCGGTCTCTTATAAAAAACAGACGCAGCCGACGATAAGAGCCGTGTAGATATAGGTGGTAGCCGGATCATTAAAAAAAGGGGGGG
>JBJHBZ010000025.1:0-55950 GCA_050485765.1 Phycisphaerales bacterium
CTCGACTCGGCGGTCACCGAGGGGCCTGCCCCAGAGGGAGAGGACGGAAGGATCCCCTCTCCTGCTCGGATGGTCAGGGAGCCCGACCCCCCCCTTTTCCACTTCCCCCGGGAGTACACCTACTACGAAGGGAACTACCCTGAATCTACTGCACTCCTCTTCGACGGCACTTCCCTCACCCTATTGACCGAACAGACCACCCCTGAGGGCGGGAGAATGCTCTACCATTGGAAAAACCAAGACCAGTCCACACCGACACGGCTCGTCCTGCATGTCGATACCACCGGTCTCTTCGACTGGTCGAGCGAAGAACATCGGATCGAATCCGATCAAAGGACTCTGAGGAACATCAAAGCGATCCACTCGATCAGGGAACATCTCTTCTTCGAGACTTCGATCGGGCTGTTTCCGGTGAAGCGAGACGCGCTTTTCCCGTGAATCCAGCGGCTGTGGCAACAACGCTTTTGCGCTATCGAGGCGGGGCGACCGGACCCGAAGAGATCGAACCCCCTCCGACCTTGGCCTTTGGCGGGAGGGGAGCGGATGGGATGAAGGAGGAGATCCCTAGCGAAGCGGGGCCTCGGGATCGGAGAAGGGCATCGCAATCCATCCGACGGCTGCGAGACGCCGCCGCTACGGAGGCAATCCGAAAACTTGACTCAAATCGATTGGCCACGCCTAGAGTCAAGGGCTCTAGGCGCGGTCGCGAAAGCTCTCGTCCTGCCCCGCGTGCTCGCCGCCATCACCCAGGCACCCAGGCGCCCGCTCCGGCCTGCGGAATGCCGCCCGACCCTCTTGAGTCCACGGCTAGAAAGGTCGTGACATCGCCGTCACTCCAGCTTCGCCACGACCGACAAAGGCAGGAAAAGGCGCTTGCCGTCGAGATCCTGAAACTGATGGCTTCGGTGAGAACCTCACGGCTTGCTCGTCCTTGGCATCCACCAGCACCAATGCGGCCCCGACTTCGTCACTCAGTTGAAGGCACCGCAGAAGGGCGTCCATCAAGAGGATCCTGCCGAGCCCGCTGCCCTGTGCCTCCCTTGAAACCGCGAGGCGACCGATGAGAAACGCGGGCACGTCGGGATAACGGGGCGAGTTTCCTCGCCACTTCATCGGGCAGCTCGTGGAAGTGCGCCGACGAGGCGTTGATCGAGGCCATCGCGGCTCACCCCGGCGACGACGACGTCCGCCGAGCGGTCGAGCAGCGCCTGCGTGCGCTCGACCCGCGCGCGCACGAACCCCGCGTTGCACGCCTGCTCCGGGCTTCGCTCGCGCAGGGGCAGCCGATCCCGCACGCCGAGGCGATCGGCGTGCGCCACGCCGCCTGGCTGATCGAGCACGCGCCGCTCGCGCAGGCGGCCCGCTTCATCCACGATGCCTTCCCGCCGGAGAGCGAGGCGCACGCGACCTCGCACGCCGCCCTCCGGGGTGCGGCGCGGGCCCGCCTGCTCGAGCTGCGCCGCCTGCGCGCCGAACGCGACGCGCCGTGGCCCGCGCCGGAGCGCGAGGCGATCGCCTCGCTCGCCCGCGCCTGGCGCGAGACGCGGGCGCTCGCGATCCCGGACGACGACGGGCTGGACCTGATCGCCTGGGCGCACACCGCGGGCGAGGTGGACGCGTTGCGAGCGAGCGAGGGCGCACCGCCCGACCGCGTGCTCCGGGCTCACGAGGCGCTCGAAGCGATCGAGTCGGCCGGCGACGCGGGCGTCCGCTTCCGCCTCGCGCCCGAGCGGGTGCGCCTGCTGGCGATCGCGGAGGGGCCCGAGGCGGCGCGGGCCGCCGCACGCGACGCGATCGCGTCGAACCCCTTCCCCGAAACCGATCCGACCGCGATCGAGCTCTGGACGCTCCTGCTCCGCTCGCTGCACGATGGGGAACGATCGGCGAGCGCTGGCGAGCGGGCGGCCGCCCGCGCCCACATCGCCCGACTGCGCGCGATCGATCCGGGCCTCGGCGGCGAGCCGTGGGGCCCGCGTCTCATCCACGAAGCGGGGCGATAGGCTCGCTCCAAGACAGACGCGCCACCCGCCCCGCCGGCCCGGATCGCCCCGGACGGCGGCATCCGGCGCGACGACGGGGCGCGCGGGCTACTTCACCCACTGCCAGGTCATGGGGTAGCGGTAGAACTCGCCCTTGCTGGCGGCGATCCCGCCCATGACCGCGCCCACGATCGCCAGGATCAGCACCAGCGGGATCGCGGCGAAGGAGATGAAGCAGGTCGGGATCGAGAGCAGCGCGAGGATGATGAACAGCGCGATCAGCGAGATCTGGAAGTTGAGCGACTGCTTGCCGTGGTCGTCGAGGAACGGTGATTCGGTCTTGCGGCTCAGCCACATGATCCACGCGATGAGCAGCGGCACCGGGAACCCGAGCCCGCTCGAGAACAACGCCACCACCCACGCCATCCCCGGACCGAGGTGCGTCCACAGCGCGTAGGTCCGCTCGCTCTGCGAGGCGTCGGGATCCACGACGCGGGCGGCATGAAACGCCTGCCCGAAATGGTCGGCCTGTTCACCTCGGGCGGCGTGCTGGGCGTGGTGCGGGTCCATAGCGAGTGTTCACCCCCTCGCCCGGGTCCTTGGGAGCGGGGTCTCTCGGGTTTCAACCACTCCACACGAGCCCGCGGGGCGGCTCACCCGTGGATCAGTCGCCCCTCGCTCGCGAGGGCGGCCTCGTGGATCGCCTCGTGCATCGTCGGGTGCGCGTGGACGGTCGCGATCAACTCCTCGCTGGTCGCTTCCAGGCGACGGGCCAGGCAGAGCTCGCCGATGAGCTCGGTCGCCTGATCGCCCATGATGTGCGCGCCGAGGATCTCGCCCCGCGGCAGCCCGCGGAGGATCTTGACAAACCCCTCGGTGTGAGCGGCGGCGATCGCCTTGCCGTGCGCCTGGAGGCTGTACTTGCCGACCTCGTAGTCCTCGCCCTTCTTGAGCCCCTTGGCCTTGAGCGCCTGCTCGGTGAAGCCGACGCTGGCGACCTGCGGGTGGCAGTAGGTGCACCCCGGGATGACCGAGTAGTCCATCGGGATCGGCTCGTGGTCGAGCTTCTTCTCGCGCCAGGCGATGCGCTCGACGCAGAGGATGGCTTCCTCGCTCGCGACGTGGGCGAGCCAGGGCGGGCCGATGACGTCGCCGACGGCGTAGATCCCGGGCAGATTGGTCTTGTAATCGATCGCCTCGCTGACGGTCTCGCCCGGCTTGAAATCGGTCTGGATGTGCCCCTTGACGGTCTTGAGCCCGAGGCTGTCGTCGAACAAGCCGTCGAATCGCCCGACGACACCGATCGCGAGCAGCACGCGGTCGGCCTCGAGGGTCTCCTTCTTGCTCTCGTCGGCCTTGCCGTCCTTGAAGGGCGCAATGGTGACCTTGACGCCGTCGCCCTTGGTGTCGACGCCGGTGGTGACAAAGCCGGTCTTGAACTGCATCCCGGCTTTCTTGAAGTGCTTGAGCATCGCGCCCGAGACGTCCTCGTCCTCGACGGGGAGGATGCGGTCGATCATCTCGACGACGGTGACCTCGGTGCCGAAGCTGTGGTAGAAGTAGCCGAACTCCATGCCGATCGCGCCGGAGCCGACGACGACGAGCTTCTTGGGCTGCTCCTTGTTGAACATCGCCTCGCGCGCGCCCCAGATCTTGGGGCTGGAGCCGAACTTGGCGAAGGGCAGGTCGCGCGCGACCGAGCCGGTGGCGATGATGACGTGGTCGGCGGTGATCGTCTCGCGCGCTTTGCCCTTGGGTGTGGCGGGCGCGTCGGTGCGTTCTTCCTGCACGTCGCAGTCGTAGACCTCGACGCTCGCCTTCTTCCCGCCCTTGGCGGCGGCGGTGATCTTCGCGTGCCCGACGATGTGCTCGATCTTGTTCTTCTTGAACAGGAACGAGATGCCGTTGTTGAGCTTGGAAGCGACGTCGCGGCTGCGCCCGATGACCTTGTCCCACTCGAAGCCGATCTTGCCCTCGATCTTGAGCCCCCAGAACTCGCGGTTGTGGAGCTTCTCCATCAGCTCGGCGTTGGAGAGCAGGCTCTTGCTGGGGATGCAGCCCCAGTTAAGGCAGACGCCGCCGAGCTTGGCGCGCTCGACGCAGGCGACCTTGTACCCCAGTTGGGCGGCCCGGATGGCGCCGACGTACCCGGCGGGCCCGCCGCCGATGACAATGACATCGAAGTGCCGATCAGCCACGTCTGGAACTCCTCGTACGGGCGTCGCGCGAGGGCGTCGCCCGGGTTGGCGTCTGAACTCGTGCCCGCGCACGTTCCGGGGCGGGAGTGAAGCGGATGCTAGGGGGGCCTCCGACGCACCGTCCGGCGAGACGGAACACACGCGAATCCAAACTTTATCCGATCACAACATTGTCTTCGTGATAAATCGGTGCTGCGAGGGTAGATTCCCTCTCCGGATTCCCCGCCCAATCGTGGGATGACGACGGTAAGCTCTTGTCCTCGCAGGGCTGGCGGGCTGTGCCTGTTGCCGCCAGCCGTCGCGCGAGCCGGGTGTTCTGCGGTCCAGCATTTTGAGAGAGATTGAGGTTACGAATGGCGCATCGCGCGATGTCGGGTCGATCGGTCTGGAGCGCCGCGATGGCGCTGTGCGTGGTGGCGGGCGCGAGCGCGGGGAGCGATCCCTACGCCCCGCCGACGAGCTACTACAACAACGCGCAGGGCGTCGGGGCGCAGCTCAAGGAGTCGCTGCGTCAGATCATCACCAGCGGGCACGTGCGCCAGACCTACGACAACGCGCGGTTCATCCTGCCGGTACTCGACGCGGACCCGGACATCGTGAACCGGATCATCCTGGTCTACAACGGCGCCAGCGTGCCGGCGTCGTGGGACGGCGGGGTGACCTGGAACCGCGAGCACACCTGGCCGGTGAGCCGCGGGCTCGGCACGTCCGGCAGCTTCGAGTATTGCGACCTCCACCAACTCCGCGGGTGCAACCCGGGCATCAACAGCAGCCGCGGGAACAAGCCCTTCGGCCCAGCCAGCACCGTCTTCTATGACCCGGGGATCTTCGGACAGCCCTATCGCGGCGAGATGGCCCGGGCCATGATGTACATGGACGCCCGCTACACCCAGCTCACGCTCGTCCACGGGAACCCCAGCGGCTCGCAGATGGGCGACCTGACCTATCTCCTGGCGTGGCACTACGACGAGACGCCCAGCGAGGCCGAACGCCGGCGCAACCACCTGATCGGGACCACCTATCAGTTCAACCGGAACCCGTTCATCGATCGCCCGGAATATGTGTGGGCGATCTTCAGCCGCGCCCCCGGGCAGCCGCAGTACCCCGCCCCCGGCAACCCCTGGCCGAATGAGTCGACGATCTACATCGGCTCGGCCCCCGAAGACGACGGGTCCAGCCTCCTGACCATCGACCTCGGCGACGTCCTCCAGCACGCCGACGCCCCGAGCGAGACGATCTTCATCAACAAGCTCGGGCAGACCCCCACCACCTACCGCGTCGCGGCCACCGGTGAGGCGGTCGCCGACCGCTCGAACTGGGAGGCCTTCCCCTTCAACGCCGGCGTCCAGACCATGACCGTCGGGTTCGACAGCGTCTCCACCAGCGTGCTCGGCACCGCGACCGGGAGCGTGATCGTCACCAACACCGATCTCACCTCGGCCGGGCTCGGCATGGGCGCGCAGGACGCCGACGACGTCGTTCAGCTCTCGATGCGGGTCGTCGCCCCCGGGCTGGCGAGCTTGGACCCCGACGCGCAGGTGCTCTCGGCCGCCGTCGACCTCGGCGTCGCCAGCTCCAGCGTGCTCTCAACGAACATCCCGCTCTACGTGCTGCCCAGCGGCTCGGTCGCCCCGGCGGACACCAGCGGGCTCGTGATCGCCCCGTTGGGGGAGAGCGGCGACCTCGACGCGATCAGCCTCGTGCTCCCGGCGGGGCTGCTGGTGCAGCCGCTGGCTCCGGCGACGCTCGTGGGCCAGCTCGACCCGGGCGCGGGCTCGGGGAGCTACGCCGCGACGTTTGAGCTGGAACTGGCCCAGGCGGCGACGGGCGTGAGCCCGGTCCAGACGGTCACGCTGACGCTGACCGGGGTGGTCGGTGGCGGGTGCCTGGCGGACATCACCGGGCCGGGCCTCGATGGCGTACCGGACGGGGTGGTCAACATCGCAGACCTGAACTTCTATCTTGCCGCGTGGCTGGAGCAGTCGGCCAGCGGGCCCGCCGCCAGCGGATTCAACGCCGACCTGACGGGCCCATCCCTCGACGGCGTGCCGGACGGGGTGGTCAACGCGAACGATCTAAACTACTTCCTCAACGCCTGGATCGACAGCCAAGGCGTCTGCGACTGACACACAAACCCTGATCACATCAGGACTTCACCCGGTTCGCACGCGATTTGCACAAATCGCTGGTCAACCGGGTGTTTCATGCGCATCTTTCCAGAAGCGAAGGACGGGCGCCAGAGCGTGCTCGCCAGGGAGCACCAAGCGAAGGTCATCCCGCGGGGATGAGCGGTGGCGTGCTGCCAGACAATTCGATGTTCCAAGGGCCACCGGAGCACGCCACTCCGCTCCGTTGGCCTTTTTTTCATGCGCCCCTTCTAACTCGCCACCTTCCTCAACGACCGGGCTTGCGGAGAGGCGAGGGGGACGATGCCTCTTCGTCCCCGGGATGGCGAGGGGACGCGGCGAAACCCCGCTTGCGGCGCGAGCACATTCCAGATGATGAGGTCGTAAAAAAGACCGACGGCGGCCTTTAGGCCGCCGTCGGGAAGGTTGGCTCAGATCAAGCCTGCCGTTGCGGCCGGATTAGCGGCGGCGACGGGCGGCGGCGAGGCCGCCGAGGCCCAGGAGGGCGAAGGCGCCCGGGGCCGGGATGACGATCGACAGGTTGTCGAAGTCGCCGGTGGGGTTGGGGTTGGCCGCGAAGCTCTGGAAGCCGTCGCTGAGGACGATGACCTGCTCGATGCTGGTGCCGGCGAAGACGCCCGCGGCGCTCGAGTAGATCAGGTTGCCGCCGTAGAAGTAGTCAATGGTGTTGCTGGCGAAGTCGAGGTCGACGGTGAGGTTGGTGTAGCTGGTGCTGGCGTTCCAGCTGACGCCGGTGTTGGTGAAGGCGAGGCCGCCGCCCAGGTCATCGAGGACCTGGATCTGGCCGGTGTAGCTGAAGTTGACGCGGAAGCTCAGGAAGCCCTGGCTCGGGGCCTGGCCGATGACCTGGTAGTCAGCGCCGTCGATGTCGTTCAGGGCGACGTCGATGCTGGTGATGTAGCGGCCGGCGGGCTGAGCGCCGAGGTTCGGGCTGAACGCGCCGTTAAAGGTGAAGCCCGCGGTCTCGACGATGCGGAGGTGCTGGCTGCCGGTGGCGGGGTTCGAGGCCGACACGCGAACGGCGCCGGGAGCGGCGGTGAACTCGGTCCAGCCGTTCTGGCCGGCGACCGGGCCGACGGCGTAGCCTTCGGCGGTCTCGAAGCCGTAGAACTCATTGACGTTCCGCAGGCCCGGCATCGCGGTGCTGCCCGGGGCAGTGATCGCGTTGATGCTGGTGTCGAGCACACGGGCCGGGGTCGCGACGGCGGCCGAAGCGAGGCCGGCGACGGCGAGCAGGGCGATGGTCTTCTTCATGGTCTTGTCTCCTCAGATCTCTCGTGCAACAAACACACATTTCCCCCCACCCACACGGGCGAGAAGGCTCCCTGGGACTCTCGCAAACGCGAAAACCCCATCTATCGGCTGCGCCCGCCACGGCAAAGGCCCGGGTCAGGACATTCGGCGAGCACCAGCCGGAGTGAACCGCGTTGTCAGATGTGTGCAGGTGGGTGGACGCCAGCGAGAACACGCCAGCACCCGAGCTTGTCTCTCAACTCATCCCAGTGAACACATCCCCACAGAGGGAGCCGGTGTCCCGGCCCCCTTCGGTCTTGTCTCTGCACAGCCGCCTTTCGGCAGCCGCCTCCGTGCATGCCTCGGGGTCTCTCACATCCCGAGAAATGCCTTGGCACTCAGGCCAAGCCAAGGATGAGCGTAACCGATCTTCACGCCCCGCGTCAATGCCGAAATGATTTTTTTTCGCCGCATACCTTGCCGGGACCGAGAACCAGATTTTACCGAACAAATCTCCAGAAAATCCTTTTAAAATGCTCTCAATATCCGATCAAGAGTGTCATTTTTTACGATCTTCATCGCATAATTTGCCCAAATTCACAGTAAAACATACCCGTTTCAAGGGGTTTAAAGCAAAGGTTTCTACTCTTTACCCACATTTTGCGCAGTGTCTCGGAACCGGGTTCGGCTTACGCCTGAGGACGCGGCTCGGCACCGACCACCACGCGGACCTCGGGGATCGCGCGTCCGAGTTCGGCCCCGAGGCGACGGGCCCCGTCCGCTCGCAGCCACTGCTCGAGTTCGTGCCGGGCGCCGGGCGACCCGACGCCGAGCTCCAGGCGCCCGCGTCGCCAGCCCAAGACGCGCACCGCGTCCCGCAGGCTCGCCGGCGCCACGGCCCGCCACGCCTCGACCGTTGAACCGACGCGGCGCGCGGCCTTGCGCATGCCGGCTTGCTCGGCGCGGATCGCCGGCATCAGCACGACCTCCGGGCGTCGGACGGCCCGGTCCCGGCGCAGGCGGTCGAGGCGAGCTGCGAGCGCGCGGAGGGCGGCGTCCTCGCCCGGGGCGTGTTCAGATGCCTCAAAATCTGATGGGCGTGTCGGATCGGGCATCGCGTGCGTCACGGTACCGCGCCCGCGGGTGCTACGCTGGTGCGTCATGACCACGCGCATCGAGATCGCGGACCTTTCCAAGCATTTCGGCTCCGGCGCCAACGCCGCCCGCGCGGTCGACGGGATCACGTGCGAGATCGAGCCCGGGGAGCTGTTCTTTCTTCTCGGACCCAGCGGGTGCGGGAAGACCACGCTCCTGCGCATGATCGCGGGCTTCATCGACCCGACGGGCGGGCACATCCGCTTCAACGGGCGCGACGTCACCCACCTGCCCCCCAACAAGCGGAACACGGGGATGGTGTTCCAGAGCTACGCGCTCTGGCCGCACATGACGGTGGAGGCGAACGTCGCCTTCGGGCTTGGCGTTCGCAAGGTGCCGAAGACCGAGCAGAAGTCGCGCGCCCTCGAGGCGCTCGCGGCCGTGCGCATGGACCCGTACGCCGCCCGCAAGCCCAACCAGCTCTCGGGCGGCCAGCAGCAGCGTGTGGCGCTGGCGCGGGCGCTGGTGATCCGCCCGGACGTGCTCCTGCTCGACGAGCCGTTGAGCAACCTGGACGCGAAGCTGCGCATCGACCTGCGGTCGGAGATCCGTCGCGTCTGCAAGCAGGCGGGGATCACAACGGTGTACGTGACACACGATCAGAAAGAGGCGTTGTCGATGGCCGACCGCGTCGCGATCCTCGACGCGGGCAAGGTCGTGCAGATCGGGACGCCGCGTGATTGCTATCGGCGTCCGGTCAATCGCTTCGTCGCCGAGTTTTTGGGCGAGACGAACTTCATCCCGGCGAAGGTGGTGTCCGAGCCGGACAGCCGCGGGCTGGTGGAGCTGGACACGCTGGCGGGCCCGCTCCGGGCGGTCGAGGCCGAGGGGCTCAGTCTCCGACCGGGTTCGTCGGTGGTCTGCTCGGTGCGTCCCGAGGCCTTCCGCCTGGCGGACGCCGGGGCGTCGGGTCGCGACAACGCCCTGCCGGCGGTCCACCGCGAGACGACCTACTTGGGCGAGATCGCCCAGCACCTGGTGGAGCTCAAGCCCCGCCCGGGGCAGGCGGCCCGGCACGAGCTGATCAAGCTGGCGGAGTTGAACCCCTCCGGGGCGCAGGTCGGGCACGGGCCGCTGCGTCCGGGGGCCGAGGTCCGGATCGCGGCCGATCCGGGCGACGTGGTGATCCTCCCGGCCGACGGCTCGGTGCGTCCGCCCGCCCCGCCCCGCCCGACCGCGACCGAAGGCGGCTTCGCCGATGATCCGGCGGAGGATCTGAGCCACGGCGTCGCCGTCGCGAGGACGGTCACGAGCGTCGAGGATGCGATCCGCGGCTCCCAACCCCCGTCGGCGAGCTGACCGCCGTGCCGGGCGCGCGCACACAGCCCGAGACCCCACCCGGACCACCGGTCGACCACGACTCGGCGACGCCCTTCCACCCCCCCACCGACGACGCCGCACGCTCGGACCCCGGACGCCCCGCCCCGCGCCGACGGTGGGACGTGCGACAGAGCACGGGCCCGGCGTGGCTGATCACCTGCGCCGGCGCGGCCGCCCGTGCGCACGCGCACATCCGGGCGCGTCTGCTCCGTGACACACCCGGGCACGGGAGCGCCCCGCACGGCGTGCGCGGGCGGCGCGTGCGCACGCTCCGGGCCTGGCGCCGGGTGCGTCTGATCGCGGTGACGGCGGCGGTCGCGTTGATCGCGGGCGCGTGCGTGCTCGTGCTCGCGGGGTGGGCGATGGTGCGCGGCTCGCCGACGTGGTGGCGACAGATCGACCCGGACGACCCGCGGACGATCGCGTGGGCCGAGACGGTGCACCGGGCCGTCGGGCAGCACCTGACCGAGCGCCGCACGGGCGACCAGGCGCACGCGGCGAGCTACGTCCCGGAGTCGGGCGGCTCGCGCTGGCAGAGCGAGCCGTGGCGCGTGAGCCTGGAGCCGCAGGACGCGAACGCGTGGCTGAACGTCGAGCTCCCGCGCTGGCTCAACGCGACCGGGGACGGCACGGGCTGGCCGAAAGCGTTCAGCCAGTTGCAGGTGGAGTTCCGCGACGGGCACCTCTACATCGGCGTGCGCGTGGAGGCGGACGGGCGTTCGCAGGTGCTCAGCGCGAGCCTGCGCCCGGAAGTGCGCGAGGACGGGAGCCTCTGGGTGCCGGCGGACTGGGTCCATGTCGGACGCCTGCCGGTGCCGGCGGCGTGGGTGCTGGGCGAGGCCGAGCAACGCCTGCCGGACCTGGTGCCCGACGAACTCCGCCGCCTGCCCGAGACGCGGGCGATGCTGCGCGCCTTCGCGGGCGAGCACGCGATCGTGCAGGAGCCGGTCGTGCGCCTCCCGGACGACCGGTACGTCCGCCTGCTGAGCATCCGCTCGCGAAACGGGCGGCTGGAAGTGACCTGCCGGACCGAGGCGCGGTGAAGCCTGCGACAAACCTGTGCCACTGACCTTGTCCGCAAGGTCAGTGCTTCGCCCGAACCAGTCTCTCGTCGCTTCCGGCGAGAAAAAACAGGAGGGGAAGAAGACAGAGCACTGACCTCTCAGAAGAGGTCAGTGGCACAGGGTGATCAGGTGGCGTTCAGCGTGTTCGAGCATCGGATTGATGTATTCGAGCCCGTGCAAATGGACGTCGTCGCCCGTCGCGTCTTGCACGGTGCGCCGGGCCGCCTGCACCGATCGCAGGCTTTCGCCGGCGTCGCCGATCGACGCAAGCACGAGCGCGACCGCCTCCGTTTCCCATGCTTCGAACGCCTGTTCTTGTTCACTCGCCGCGTGCATCCGGGCGCACAACTCCGGCGCCCCCTCATAAAGCCCGCTCCAGGGAACATCCGCCCAGAACGGCGCGGTCGCCGCAAGCTGCAACGCATGCACAAGAGGTGACTTGAGGGCCATGGTCGGGTGAGTCACAGACCATTCAAAGAGCACCCGCGCCTGCAATGCCTGGTGGGATGCAAACTCGCCGCGCTCGGCGTCAAACAGCGACCGCTCGTAATAGTCCCTGGTGTCGAAATCCAGGTCCATCATGAGTCCCGCGCCGCAGATCCAGCCGGAAACGTTGTAAAAACCATCCCAGTCCGGATCAGATTGCAGCAGGATCTCCACCACGCACCGGCGCCTCGCGGCCTGCCAGTTTCGGATCGTCGGGAGCCTCGTCCACGTCTCACCCATCCCTTCGTTCCTTTCGAACCGGTGTCATGACTTCGCGGCGTGGTGCGTGAGTTGCTCGCTGAGCCAGCGCACGCCTGAGGCCGTGTTGTCGCCGCTGCCCAGGACGGCCGCGTCGGCGGCCAGCAGCGCGGGCTGGTCGCCCGGCTCGCTCCGACCCGGCCGCCCGCGCCGGACCAGGCTGCGCAGCGCGGGCGTCGAATACAGCAACGGGACGCGGGCCGCCGCCGCCAGGCGTGCGACGCGGGCCTCGGCTTCCGCCAGGCGCACGCTCCCGGTCTCCACCGCCAGCTCCCCGCGCGAGAGCAGCACGGCACACCCCGTCCACCGGAGCGCGCGCAGCAACAGCGCGTCGAGCGACGCCGCCATCCGCTGCGTCTCCACCGTCAGCACCAGCCCCGGGAGCGGGCGACCGGCGGGCAGGTGCGCGCGCAGGCGGCTCTCGATCAGGTCCAGGTCGTCGGCGTCGCGGCAGAAGGCGATGCCGACCGCGTCGGCGTGAGCCGCGGCGAACGCGAGCGCCCGCTCGTCACGCTCGTTCAACAGCGGGATGCTCGTCGCGGTGTCGGGCAGGTGGATCGGGCGGTCGGCGGCCAATCGCTCCACCGCACGCCGCGTGCGCACGACCTCCAGTTCCGCGCCCGCTTCGTTCGTGCGCGCACACCGCGTCTCGATCCGACCTTCATCAAACAGCACCCGCGCCCCGGGCGCGAGGTCGTCGATGACGCCGGGCAGGGTGCAGGCGATGCGCGCCGGCGTGCGCCCTTCGCCCTGGGCGGGGCGTCCGGGCGTCTGGCTTCGCGTGAGAAAGAGGCGATCCCCGACGCGGAGCGCGATCGGGCGCTCGCCCGCGGGCAGCTCGCCCACCCGCGCCTCGGGCGGTCGAGCGCCGGGGTGCTCGAGCGTGAGCGGGAGCCCGGCGGTGAGATAGGCCGAGCGGTTGCAGAGCGCGTGCCGATCCTCGCGCCCCGCGCCGCGAGGGTCGCCCGCGACGACCACGAGCGTGCGCCGCCGCCCGCGCGTGTCGGTCACGCTCAGGCGGTCGCCGTGCTGGAGCTTGTCGAGAAACGCGCGGGGGAGCGGGATCGCGGGCGACTCGCTCGCGCGGAGGGCGTCGGGCGGGTGATCCTCGCTCGCGACGAGGCGCACGCGCCCGGGCGCGACCACGCGCCCGACGGCGTCGCGCTCCGGGCGGATGCGCACCACGCCCGGGGCGGGCTCGATCGCCCCGGTGCGGAGGCGCGGGCCGGGGATGGTGACCAGCAGCGGGCAGCGGCGCGCCGCGGGCAGCTCGCGCCGCGCGGCGCGCAGGTGCTCGCTCATCGCGGCCCATCGCCCTTCGCCCGCGCGGGCGGTGTTGAGACGCGCCACGTCCATCCCGGCGCGGAGCAGCTCGGCGATCGGCTCGGCCCCGTCGCCGGCTTCGGACGGGAGCGTCGCGACGATCCGCGTCGGGCGCGGGCACGGGCCGAGCATCGCATCGGCGACGTGCGCGCGGGCCGCACGACCGGCCCGCTCGTCACCGGGCGCGGGCGGCACGGGGGCGTCGGACAGAGGTTGCCCGGCGAGCGCGGCACACGCGCGGCTGGCGGCGTCGATCGCCGCCAGCACGCCCGCGGGCGCAAGGCGCGGCGTGCGCACGCCCAGCGTCGCGCAGAGCTCGTCCATCGCGTCCAGGTCGATCCCCTCGCCCCGCTCGCGAGCCATCGCCTCGAGCGCGGCCGCGTGGAGCAGGTTCCGCGCCGCGTCCCGCACGGGCGGCAAGACGCGGAGGCAGTCCTCCCCCCGCGCCCGCTCGCCCTCAATGCACCGCGTGCGCACGGTTTGGAGCATCGCGAGGCAGCGGGCCGCGAGGGCCGACGTCTCGGCGTTGTGGGCTGGGGGCGGGATGGGTCGGTCGGTCTCGGGCATCGCGTTCAGCATCGTACATGCGCACGCCGCGGGTACACTCGTCTGCGATGAGCGACCACGAGACGTCTATGTCCGGCGACGGTGCGGGGGATGGCCCGGGGGCGTTGGAGCCGTTGACCGGCGACCGCGTGCGCCGGATCGCGGCCCTGAGCCGCCTGGAGATCCGCGAGGACGACATCGAATCGGAGCGTGTGCGTCTGGCGGCGTTGCTGGGGTACGTGGAGCGCCTCCGCGCGGTGCCGATCGAGGACGTGCCGGGGACCGAGGGCGACGCGCCCGGTGCGGCCGAGGGCGCCCACCCGGAGGGCCCGCTCGCGCCGGACGAGCCCGGGGAGACGCTGTCGCCCGAGGCGTTGTCGCGGATGTCGCCGGATTCGGTCGGGGCGTATTTCCGGGTGCCACGGGTCTTGGGCGAGGGCGGGGCGTGAGGGGGGCGTTCGAGATCGCCTCGGGCGTGCGCACGGGCGCGGTGCGGGCGCGGGATGTCGCCGCCGAGGCGGTGCGACGCGCGCGGGCGGACGTGGACGCGGGCGAGGGCGAGGGTGGCTTGCGGGCGGTGCTGGAGGTCTTCGAGGCCCGCGCGATGGCGTCGGGCGAGGCGATCGACGCTCGCGTCGATCGCGGCGAAGACCCGGGCCCGCTCGCGGGCGTGCCCGTGCTGGTCAAGGACAACATCTGCACCAGCTACGGACGGACGACGTGCGCCAGCCGGTTTCTGGAGCATTACGAGAGCCCCTTCAGCGCGACGTGCGTCGAACGCCTCGAAGCCGCGGGCGCGGTGATCATCGGCAAGACCAACCTCGACGAGTTCGGGATGGGCTCGAGCGGGGAGCACTCGGCGTTCGGCGCGACGCGCCACCCGCTCGACCGCGAGCGCGTGCCGGGGGGGAGCAGCAGCGGATCGGCCGCCGGTGTGGGCGCGGGGATCGCGCCCGTCGCGCTCGGGAGCGACACCGGCGGGTCGGTGCGGGAGCCGGCGGCGTTCTGCGGGCTTGTCGGGCTCAAGCCGACGTACGGGCGCGTCAGCCGATGGGGGCTGGTCGCCTTCGCGAGCAGCCTCGACCAGGTCGGCGTGCTCAGCGCCAGCGTGCGCGACGCGGCGATCACGCTCTCGGCGATCGGCGGGCACGACCCGCGCGACAGCACCAGCGCCCGGCGACCCCGCGAAGACTTCGCGCGAGAGATCGGGCAATCGCTGGAGGGCCTGCGCGTCGGCGTGCCCGAGCTCTCCGGCGCGGATCGGAACCACCCGAGCGTGAACGACGCGATCGAGCGCACGAAGGCGGCGTTGCAGTCGCGCGGCGCGTCCATCGTGCCGATCGAGCTGCCCGCGCTCGAGCAGGCCGTCCCGGCGTATTACGTCATCGCGCCGGCCGAGGCGTCGAGCAACCTCGCCCGCTTCGACGGCGTGCGCTACGGGCGGCGGGCGGCGCTCCAGCCCGGGGAGGGGCTCGAGACGCTCTACAAACGCTCGCGGACCGAGGGCTTCGGGCCCGAGGTGCGCCGGCGCATCATGCTCGGCACGCACGTGCTCAGCAGCGGGTACTACGACGCGTACTACGAAACCGCGATGCGCGTGCGCCGTGTCATCGCGCGCGAGTTCGCTGAAACCTTCGGCGATCGGGGCGGGTGCGACACGGTGCTGATGCCGACCACGCCCGAGCCCGCGTTCCGCATCGGGGCCAAGACCGAGGACCCGCTCGCGCTCTGGCTCGAAGATATCTACACGACGCCCGCCAACCTCGCGGGGCTGCCGGCGATCAGCGTGCCGAGCGGGACGACCGACGGCGCCGACACCGGCGGGGTGCGCCTGCCGATCGGCGTGCAACTGATCGGACGCGCCTTCGACGAGGCCCGCCTCTGCCGCATCGCCGCGGCGATCGAGCCAGACCAGCCCGCCTGACCCCGTGGCACGCGCGGGACGCCCGTGCCACGGAGAGTGTTTATGCCAGCCCGCGCGTGACGAGGACGAGGACGACGAAGATCGCCCCGTTGTGGAGCATGTGGGCGGTGATGGGGGCGATGAGCGAGCCGCGCCACTCGCGGAGCATCGCGAACGTGAACCCGAGCGTGATGACGGGCAGGAGCATCGCGAAGAGGTAGCCGTGCATGACGCCGAAGACCACGGCGCTGATCGTCATCGCGAGGAAGACGCCCATTCGTGCGCGGAGGTGGCGGTAGAACGCGCCGCGGAAGACGAACTCTTCGACCAGTGGGGCCCAGAGGACGATGAGCGAGCCGAGCACGATCAGCCCGGGCGTGCCGACGTTCTGGAGCATCTCGAGGATGGGGTTCTCCGGGGGTCCGTCGGGCAGGCCGAGCTGCTTGGAGATCGCCATCCAGATCATCACGAAGATGAGCGTGAGCACCACCGCGAGACCGAAGAGGGGGAGCATCGCGAGGTAGCCGAAAACGCCGGCCCCGATCTCGCGGAACACACCCTGCCCGCGGTGGAGCCCGGTCTGCTCGCGCCACCCGCTCCACCCCGCGCCCGCGAGCAGGGGGTAGAAGATGACCAGCGCCAGGAGCCACTGCGCCCCGATCGCAACAACGGCGGCCTGTTCCTCGCCGAACGTGCGCACAAGAGCCGGCATCACGACCGGCGCGAGGACCTGCATCCCGAGAAAACCGAGCACAAACAGCAGCAGCGTCTCGCTGTAGACCGACCCGCCCGGGGCGGGCGGGACGAAGCGTCGCACGAAGCGACCGCGCGAGAGCTGGATGATCGCGACGATCATGCACGCGAGCCCGGCGAGGACGAGCGACACCAGGCACACGAAGAAGGCGATGACGCCGAAGAGCACCCAGCCCCCGCCGCCGAGCACGTCGCGCCGGGCGGGGTCGGTGCGCGGGAGCGTGGCGACGGTCGCGACGCGTCCGGCGTAGCCGAGCCGGGCTTCGAGCTCCGCCGCCGCCTCGGGCGAGAGCGAGGCCGGGTCGCGCAGGGCGGCTTCGACTAGGTCGGTGTCGGCGCGGGCGCGGGCGATGCGCACGCGGTCCGGCTCGGGCGTGTCGACGTCGGCGCTCGGCTCGGGCTCGCCCAGCCCGAGCTCGGCCCGGTCGATCGCGGCGCGGACGTCGGCGAGGCGGTCCATCGCCGCGTCCGTCTCGCCCCCGGCGGCTTCGAAGCTCGCGAGGCGGAGGGCGTCCGCCCACGCCGGGGCCTGAGCCCGAACCGGGCGTGCCCCGTCGGCGTCGGCGGCGTGCAGCGGCGGGACGATCCCGCGGAGCTGGTCGACAAACTGGCTCTGCTCGCGCTCCGGGAACAGGTCGAGCATCGGCCCGAGCATGCGGATCTGCAGCCCGAACTCGGGCGAGCCCGGCGCGGGGCGAGAGGCGAGCTCCGCCTCGGTCGGCACGCTGACGTCCACCGGCACGGGCGGCTCGAGCAGGTGCTGGGATTGCTGCAACAGAAAGACCGCCGGGACCAGCACCAGGAGCAAGAGGAAGACCAGGCGGCGGCGCGTGGGCGAGCCGGGGTCGCGCTCGCGCCGGGATGCCTGCCCGGGCGCGGGGGCGCGAGCCGGGAGCGGGCGGTCCGGGAACCCGAACGGGGCCGAGGGGGCGTCGGCGGGGCGATCCTCGGCGGGGGGCGGCTCGTGCATGGTTTTATCTTCGGCCCGGCGAACGCCCGGGGCCACTCCGAAAACCGTGGCGCGGCCGGTCTCAGCGATCGAGGCGTGCGCGCGCCCAGGCGCGGGCGGCGCGGTCGGCGGCATGGACGTCCTCGATCGAGACGACCGCCGCCTCGCCCAGCGCGTCGAGCGCGCCGCGGGCCAGCTCGTGGATCTTCGGGAACGCGAGGCGGCCCGCAAGGAAAGCTTCGACGCCGACCTCGTTCGCGGCGTTCAGCACCGCCCCGGCGGCCCCCTCGCGGCGGATCACCTCGAACCCCAGCCCGAGCGAGGGAAAACGCTCCGGGTCCGGCTCTTCAAAGGTCAGCTCGCGGAGCTGGTCCAGCGTGAGGCGGGGCGCACGGGCGGGGGCGATCGCGGGCCAGGCGAGGGCGTGCAGGATCGGCCCGCGCATGTCGGCGCTGGCGAGCTGGGCGATGACCGAGCCGTCGGTGGTCTCGGCGAGGGCGTGGACGATGGACTGGCGGTGAACCAGGGCCGCGAGGCGATCGGCCTCCAGCCCGAAGAGCCAGTGGGCCTCGATCAGCTCAAGCGCCTTGTTCATAAGGCTCGCCGAGTCGATCGTGACTTTGGCGCCCATGTCCCATGTCGGGTGGTTGAGGGCGTCCTCAGGGGTGGCGCGGGCGATCTGGGCTTTGGTCCAGTCGCGGAACGCGCCGCCGCTGGCGGTGAGCGTGACGCGGGCGATCTCCGGCGGGCACCGCTCGATCGGCGGCGGGGGCGCGCCGACGCGCATCAGGCACTGCCAGACGCCCGCGTGCTCGGAATCGACCGGGAGCAGTCGCGCGCCCGAGGCCCGGGCGGCGCCCGTCACGAGCGAGCCCGCGGCGACGAGCGTTTCCTTGTTCGCGAGCGCGACGTCGACGCCGTGCTCGACCGCCGCCAGCGTCGCGCCGAGCCCGGCGAAGCCGACCATCGCCGCAACGACCATGTCCGTCCCCGCCTCGAGCCCGAGCGCCGCGACCATCGAGGAGGCCGGGTCGGCGTGCGGCTCGCGCGCGAGCCACGCCCGGCAGGGCACGTCGCCGACGCCGAGCTCGCCCTCGGCGAGCGCCGCGTGGGCGGGGCGATAGCGCCGAACCTGCTCGGCAAGCGCGTCCGCGTTCCGCCCGGCGGCGAGGGCGAGCACCTCGTATCGCGTCGCCCACTCGCCGCGCTCGTGCAGGGCGTTGAGGTGGTCGATGACGTCGAGCGTCTGTCTGCCGACCGAGCCGGTGGAGCCGAGGATCACGACGCGGCGCACCGCCGGGGGGCGGTGCGCCGCGAGCGTGTCACTCGGATCGGCGTTGGTGCTCGCGGGTTGGTTCGCCACGCCGGGGTTACTCCTCGCGGTTGGCGGGGATCTCGCCGGGCCCGAGTCGGCGTCGTGCGCCGCCGTAGAGCGAGCGTCGGGGCTTGAGCTTGCTCACCGGAACGGGGGCGTCGCTCTTTTTGGACGCCTGCCCGTTGGGCGAGACGCCGGCGCTCGGCTTGGGGGCCGACTTGGCGGGCGCGTCGGCGTCGCTCTTGCTCGACGCGGAGCGGCGACGCCCCTTGCTCGCCGGCTTGGGCTCGACCTCCAGCGCGTCCGGCGCGGGCTTGGCGTCCGCCTTCGTCTCCGAAGAGGACGGGGACGCCTTCTTCCCGCCGCGACGCGAACGCTTCTTCTTGACGGGCTCGCCGGGCTCCTCTTGCGCCTCGTCGGCGGGTAGGGCGGCGTCCTGCTCGGTCGCGTCCGTCTCGCTCGAGGCGGCGCGCTTGCCGCGGGAACGCCGACGCTTTTTCTTGGCGGGCTCCGGCGAGGGCTGCTCGGCCTGCTCGTCCTCGCTGGCTTCCGGCGCCTCGTCTTCCGAAGCGGCGTCCATCAGTTGATCGCTGCGACGGGCTTCGGCGTGCTCGCCGTCGGCCGAGCCGACGCCCTCCGCCGAGGACGACTCGCCCGACCCCGCCTCCGCGCCTTCGCCCGAGCGACGGCGACGGCGGCGACGACGGCGACGCTTCTTCTTCCCGCCTTCGCCCTCGCCCTCCGACGCGCCCCCTTCGGCGCGGGCCTCGGCGGACGGCTCGTCCTCGTCCGACCCGTCGTGGTCCGGGCCGTCGAACTGCTCGGCGTCCTCGCCCCGGCGCTCGCCCTCGCGGCGTTCGCCTTCCGCGACCTCGCCCTCACCGCTGCCGCGGCGACGTCGACGGCGTCGGCGACGCTTCTTCTTCCCGCCCTCGCCCTCGCCCTGCGCGGACGCGCCCTCGACGTGCCCGAAGCCCTCGTCGTCCTCCGGCTCGAGCAACGAGATCGGGTCGACCGGGCCCTCCTCGTCGGCGGTCTCGGCTTCGGGCGGGGGGGCGGCTTCGGCCGACGCCAGCTCGCGTTCCGACTCCAGGTCCATCGCCCAGCTCGCCGACGTGTTCGCGTCCCCCTCGTACACCTCGAGGTCTCCCTTGCGGAGCTTGATCGTGGGCAGACGCTCGATCTCGATATCCGCGCCGCGCTCGTCGTAGGCGTAGAAGCGCACCTTGCCGGCCGGGAGCGTCTCGCTGACGCGCACGTCCACGCGCTTGCCGCTGGCCCGCTCGATGCGGTTGAGCGTCAGGCGGCGCGAGCTGAGCAGCTCACCGGCGACGCGGGGGCTGACGACCAGCTCGACTTTCGCGACCCGCTCCTGGCTGAGCAGGGCCGAGAGCTCGCGGAGCGCGTCGGCCGCGACCGACTCGGGGCGCTGGATGAGCCCGCGTCCCTCGCAGGAGGGGCAGACGGCAAAGTGGACGCGCTCGTGGCTGCCGCGCATGCGCTGGCGGGTCATCTCCAGGATGCCGAAGGGGCTGATGCCGAGCGTGGTGCTCTTGGCCCGGTCGCGCTTCAGGCGTTCGCGGAAGTGCTGCTCGACCTCGCGGTTGTGCTTCGGGCTCCGCATGTCGATCAGGTCGTTGATGACCAGCCCGCCGAGGTCGCGCAGGCGGAGCTGGCGCGCGATCTCGTCGACCGCCTCCATGTTGGTTCGGAAGGCGTTGGTCTCGGCGTCGCGCGCGTCGCGGCTCTTGCCGCTGTTGACGTCGATCGCGACCAGGGCCTCGGTCTCGTCGATCACCAGGCGCCCGCCGGAGGGGAGCGGCACCTCGCGGGCGTGCATAGCCGCGATCTGGTCCTCCACGCCGAACGCATGGAAGAGGGGGAGCTGGCCCTTGTAGGCCGTCAGCTTCGCCTGGCTCCGCGGGGCGACGATCTTCATGAACCGGTTGGCCCGCTCGAGCGCGACCGGGCTGTCGATGATCACCTCGTCGATGTCGGTCGTCAGCAAATCGCGCAGCGTGCGCACGAGCAGGTCGCTCTCGGTGTAGAGCAGACGCGGCTTCTTGCCCTGCTTGCGCCGGCGCTCCATGTCCTTCCAGAGGCGGGCGAGGTAGGCGAGGTCGCGCTTGAGCTCGGTCTTGGTCCGCTCCATGCCCGCGGTGCGGAGGATGAACCCGAAGCCCTCGGGCAGCTCGAGCTGATCGAGGATCTGTCGCATCTCGCGGCGCTGGTCCTCGTCCTCGACCTTGCGGGAGACGCCGACCTTGTCCATCTGGGGCATCATCACGAGGAATCGCCCGGGGATGGAGAGGTAGCTGGTCAGCGCGGGGCCCTTGGTCCCGACGCCGTCCTTGAGGACCTGGACGATGATCTCCTGCCCGCGCTTGAGTGCCTGCTGGATGGGCGGGCGCTCGCGCCGGGGGGTCTTCTTGCCGACGCGCTCGGTGGTCTCTTCGTCCTCGCCCGGGAAGTACTGAGGGTGGAGGTCGGAGACGTGGAGGAAGCCGTTTTCTTCGACGCCGAAGTCGACGAAGGCCGCCTGGATCGAGGGCTCGACGTTCATGACCTTGCCGACGTAGATGTTGCCGACGCGGTTGGCCTTGCCGTGCTGCTCGGCGTGGATCTCCTGGAGTTTGCCGTCCTCGATGATCGCGACCCGGCACTCTTCGCCCGGCACGTAGTTAATCAAGAGCTTGGATTCTGCCAATTCGGTCTTCTTCTCAGCGGCGGGCCCGCCCACGACGCCGCACCGAACCGGACCCGGGACGCGCGACGCCGCCCGGCCGCGCCGTATCGGCAGCGGACAGACGGACACCGTCGATCTCGGGAAGGATCAGCACCACGCGGGAGCGCACTCGCGGCAACTGGCGTCCACGGACCCCGAGAGCGCTCACCAAACGAGCGCTCGCACACGGGGGCGGGCTCAGACCACGGGCGATCGCCGGGACGCGCGCTCGAGAAGAGCGCCCTGCCCTGCCGCGTGCGATGGGGGCCTCGCGGCGACCGATCCGGGGCGTCGAAACGCCGCCCCGCGGTCGCCGGGCTCATCGCCCGTGGCACGCCCGCGTGTCGCGGGCGTCGGCTTCGACCCGTTGTCCGAGGCCGACACGCACGGGCCTGTGAAAAGGCACCCTGCACGCCGGCGACGCCGGGGGAAAGCTGTGTCCGAAGCGCCGACCCGCCGAGCCGACAAGGCCCGGCGACCCGGTCATTCGACGGCCCGACCGTCGAACGCCTCGGGAACCATTTTGCGGACCCGGTCGCGGAGATATGCCGCGACCTGGACCTCCGAATCGAACGAGACGGCCTTTCGGGCCACCCGCTCGCACTGGGCGATGCCGACGCTTCGGACCAGCCGCTTGAGGGCTGGGAGCGCGCTCGCCGTCACGCTCAGCGTACGCAACCCGAGCCCCATCAGCAAGACGGCGAACTCCAAGTCGCCCGCCGACTCCCCGCAGCAGCTCACGGGGACCTGCCTCCGACGGGCCGAGCGGGCCACGTCGCGGATCAGGCGGATCACGGCCGGGTGCATCGGGGCGTAGAGGCTCGCCACCCGCTCGTTCGTACGATCGACCGCCAGCGTGTACTGGATCAGGTCGTTCGTCCCGATTGAGAAAAAATCCACTTCTTTCGCGAAAACGTCGGCCATGACGGCCGCCGAGGGCACCTCGACCATCATCCCGATCGGGATGTCCCGGTCGAACGGGATCCCCTCCTCGGCCAGGTCCTCCATCACGTCCCGCACGATCATCCGGGCGTGGCGCAGCTCCCCCACGCTCGTGATCAGGGGGAACATGATCTTCAAAGGCCCCTCCGCCGAGGCCCGCAGGATCGCCCGGAGCTGCGTCTTGAACATCGGCAGGCGCTGCAGGCAGTACCGGATGCTCCGGCACCCCAGAAAGGGGTTCCGCTCCGGGATCGCCGCCCGCTCCTGCGTGTACTTATCGGCTCCCAGGTCCACCGTCCGGATCGTGAGCGCCCGCCCTTCCAGCAAACGCAGGCACGCGAGGTAGGCGTCGAGATGGTCGTCCTCGGTCGGCTCGCTCCCGCCGGTCAGGTAGAGAAACTCCGTCCGGTAGAGCCCCACCCCGACCCCGCCGTGCCCGAGGACGCTCGGGATCTCCTCCGGGAACTCGATATTGCCGAGCAGTTCGATCTCGACGCCGTCGGTCGTGATCGCCGGCTTGTCGGTCAGCTCCGCTAGGGAGACGCGCCGCTTCTCCGCGGTCGCGGCGTACCCGGCGTATCGCTCGAGCGTGGCCTCGTCGGGGTCGAGGATCACCAGCCCGCGTTCGCCGTCGACCAGCGCCCGGGAGCCGTGGAGCGCCGCGTTGAGCACGCCCTCGGCCGCCACCACCGCCGGCAGGCCCAGCGCCCGCGCGACGATCGAGGTGTGCCCGGTCTTCCCGCCGTACTCGGTCGCGAAGCCCAGCACTTTCTCGCGATCGAAGCCGGCGGTCTCGCTCGGGGTCAGCTCCGCCCCGATCACGATCGTCGGGCCCGTCAGCTCCGCCAGCTTGCTCTGGCGCTCGCCCGCGAGGTGCCCCAGCACCCGCTCGGAGAGGTCGTAGATGTCGTTCACCTTCGTCGTGAACGCCGAGTCGTGCATCGCCCCGAATCGCTCGGCCCACCGACGGAAGACCGAGCTCACCGCGTACTCGGCGCTCAGGTGGTCCTCGGCGATCAACGCACGCATCGGGTCCACCAGCGAGCGGTCCTGCAGCATGCCCAGGTGAAACAGGAAGACCTTGGCCGCCTCGCGCCCCATCTGGCGCTCGGCCTCGGCGTGCACCGCGTTCAGGTCCGCGATCGACGAGACCAACGCCGACTCGAACCGCGCGATCTCCTCCGGCACGTCCTCCGGCGAGATCTCACGACGCGACACGCGACGGTGATCCGTGTCCACGACAAACACGCGGCCCATCGCCACGCCCGCCGACACCCCGATCCCCTCGATCGTTCGCATCACAACCCGCTCCGAAGCCGTACACGCCGGAAACCCGGGACAATCCCAAGTCTAGGAAGGCGCTGGACACTCGGCACCCGCCCGCGGCGCGGGGCGCGGGGGCGACGGACCGAAGCCGGGAAGGCTTGGGTCAAGGCTCGGGCGTGGGCATCGGGAGCGCGAGGCGGCGACGGAGCGCCTGGGCGAGCTGGCGTTCGAGGGCGAGGTCCCGATCGATCGCGACGGCGTACTCGGGCCACATGCCCCGTTCGCGCAGGGCCGGGTCTTCGCTGATCGGACTGAGCCGGATCGAGGCGGGCTCCGGTCGGAAGCCGGGGCGGTGGACGCGCTCGAGCGTGACGTGGAACCGGGCGTGGACCGGGCCGTCGTATCCCCGGAGGTCGAGCACCCCGAGGGAGGCGGGGGAGGCCGGGTCCGACTCGATATCGCCGACCGCGGCTGGGCTGCGCGGGCCCGATTCGGGCTCGGCGAGGTCGGCTGGCGTGAAGGAGACGCGGACGACGCGCCGGTGCCGGTTCATGACGTCGCGGAATTCGTCGCCGAACGTCGCCTGCTCGCGGTCCCAGGGCGTGGCGAGCCCGGCCGTGCGTTTGGGCGTGCTGGTGATCACCCCGCTGCGGGCGTCGACGCGTTCGACTGCGAAGCCGCGTGCGATCAGGAGATCCCGCGTGGCCGTGAACGCTTCTGGGTATCGCCCGGGGGGGAGCACCACCGTCGGCTCGCCCGCGCCCCGCCCCGCGCACCCGAGCCCGGAGACGCACCAGAGCGCGAGCACCGCGAGGAAGAGCATGCGAAAGCGGAAAGGCATCGGTCGAGGATAGCGGGCCCTCTCTCTCACGGCCGCGGGGAGGTCCCGGGCCGCGTCGGGCGGGCGAGCCCGGTATCGTCGAGCTCCGAGCGGACACCGGGGCGGCTGCGACGGGCGGAGCGCTGAGTTGTAGGTAGGAATGTCCCGGACGTGAAAGCCGCAGAGGGAACCGCCCAACGACGGTCGCGTGGCGACCCTGTGGATGCCGGTGCGTGCGAGCCCGGATCGAGATTTCGGAGCATGAGCCGTGCGAAAGTGGCTGATCGGGATCGTGGTGCTGGTCGTGCTGGTGCTCGGGGGGCTTGCGCTCGCGGGGGTGATGCTCCGGGGCGGGGCGGGGGCGGCGACCGGGACCGCTGAAGCCGGGGGCTCCGGCTGGGCCCGGCTCGCCAACCGGCAGGCCGCCCCGACGGAGGTCATCCTGCGCGAAGCCGTTAAGGGGGACCTGGCCCGCACGGTCGCGGCTCCGGGGTCGATCGAGCCTCGGACCAACGTCGCGATCTCGGCCCAGGTCTCGGCCCGGATCACGGCGCTGCCGTTCCGGGAGGGGGACGCGGTCCAGGCGGGGGACGTGGTCGTGCGTTTGGACGCGCGGGACCTGGCCGCCGCCCTCGCGTCGGCCGAGGCGCAGCTCCGGAGCGAGGAGGCGCGACTCGACGGGGCCCGGGCGGGGTTCATCCGCGCCCAGACGGCGTTCGGGCGCTCGCGGGAGCTGTTCGACACCAAGGACATCGCGCAGGCGGAGCTCGACCTTGCCGAGGCCGAGTACCTCTCGGCCCGGAGCCAGCTCGGGATGGCCGAGCAGGGCATCGAGATCGCCAAAGCCGTCATCGCCCAGCGCGAGAAAGACCTCGACAACGCGATCATCACCAGCCCGATCGCCGGCACCATCACCAGCCTGAACACCGAAGTCGGCGAGACCGTCATCGTCGGCACGACCAACAACCCGGGCTCGATCATCATGGAGATCGCCGACCTGGAGGTCATGCTCCTGAAGGCCCAGGTCGACGAGACGAACATGGCCGCCGTCCAGCCCGGGCAGCGCGCCCGCGTCTACATCAACGCCTATCCCGACTACACCTTCGACGGGCTCGTCCAGCGGATCGGGCTCAAACGCCAGGTCGCGCAGGACGGCGTGGGCTATTTCGACACCGAGATCCTCCTCGAACCCCACGACGACGCCCCCACCCTCCGCTCGGGGCTGACGGCCAACACCGAGATCGAGGTCGAGCGCCTCTTCGACGTGGTGAAAGTGCCCAGCCAGGCGGTGCTGGATCGCCGGATCGACGAGCTCCCGCGTGAGGTCGTGGACGCGAGCCCGCACGCCGACGCCGCCCGGACGTTCGCCCGCGTGGTCTTCGTGATGAACGACGCGGGTGAGGCCCGCGCCCGTCCCGTGCGCACGGGCCCGAGCGACCTGACGGAAACCGCGATCATCGCCGGGCTGGAAGCGGGCGAGCGCGTGGTCGTCGGGCCGTTCCGCGTGCTGGTCAGCCTCAGGCACGGGCAGAAGCTCAAAGATCGTGACGCGCCGAAGCCCATCGGCACCGCCGAAGCGGAAACCGAACCCGAAGCCGGCACGGACGGCTAACCCGTCCGCTCCTTCCCCGTGGCACGGGCGTCGCGCTCGTGCGCCCCCCCAAAAGCACGCCGCGCACCGGCGGGACGCCCGCGCCACGAAGCACCGACCAAGAACCCCGACCACACAACCCCACCACCGTGACCATCCGCATCCGCAAACTCGAGAAGACCTACAAGGTCGGCGTTGAGAAGATCCACGCGCTCCGCGGGATCGACCTGGACGTAGCGCGCAACGAGTTTGTCGCGATCATGGGCGCGTCCGGCTCCGGCAAGTCCACGCTGATGAACATCCTGGGCTGCCTCGACAAGCCGACCGCTGGCAGCTACGAGCTCAACAACCACCCGACGCACAAGATGCGGGCCGCACGCCTCGCGCGGGTGCGCAACCGCGAGATCGGGTTCATCTTCCAGTCGTTCGAGCTGCTGCCGAGGCAGTCTTCGCTTCGGAACGTGATGCTCCCGATGCTCTACTCGCCGGCGCACATGTTCAGCGCGCGTCGGCGTGCGAAGGCGGCCCTGGATCGCGTCGGGCTCGCGGACCGCGCGGGGCACCGCCCGAACCAGCTCTCCGGCGGGCAGCGCCAGCGGGTGGCGATCGCGCGGGCGCTGGTCAACGAGCCGGCGATCCTGCTCGCCGACGAGCCGACGGGCAACCTGGACACGAAGACGACCGACGAGATCATCGCGCTGTTCAAGCAGCTGCACGCCGAGGGGCAGACGATCGTGATCGTGACGCACGAGGAGGACGTCGCCGGGCACGCCGAGCGGATCGTGCGCCTGCGGGACGGCGAGATCCTCAGCGATCAGCCGACGGCCCACGACCCGATCCACCGGGACTGGCTGGAGCGGGTGGCGCGGACGAACGAGTCGGCGAAAGCCGTGCGGGACAAACAGGCCGCCCGCGTCGACGAAGCCGCGACCCGCGGCGCGGAGGCCGCCCCGTGATCGTCATCCGCGTGCTGTTCCAGACGGTGTTCCTCGCGCTCGGGCAGATCTGGGCGAACAAGACGCGCGCGTTGTTGACGGCTCTTGGCATCATCATCGGCGTCGCGAGCGTGATCGCCGTGATCGCCGGTCTGGGCGGTCTGCGGTCGTTTGTGCTGAAGGAGTTCGAGACGATCGGGGCGCGGAAGGTGTACGTCTGGGGCTGGGTGCCGCAGGAGCTGCGCGCGACGATGAGCTGGTCGGAAGCGCGCGTGACGCGCACCGAGGCCGAGCTGATCCTGGAGCACGCCGACGCGATCGAGATGCTGACGCCGGTGACCAACCGTCGGTACGACGTTCGCGCGGGGTCGGTGCTGGCCCGCGGGGTGCAGGTCATCGGGATCTGGCCCGAGTGGCACGACATCGAGGACCGCCAGGTCATGCTCGGGCGACCGTTCGTC
Organism: Phycisphaerales bacterium; assembly: GCA_050485765.1. GTDB lineage: Bacteria > Planctomycetota > Phycisphaerae > Phycisphaerales > UBA1924 > RECY01. The sequence goes on from JBJHBZ010000025.1 coordinate 27,370, forward strand.
CGGGCCGACGACGAGGAGGCCCGCCAGGTCTGCATCGTCAACGAGACGGCGATCGAGGAGCTCGAGCTCCCCGCCGACCCGACCGGGACGTTCCTGCTCCTCAACCAGCGCCGCTTCCTGATCGTCGGCGTGGTCGAAACCAAAGAAGCGACGATCTTCCAGGGCGGCGGCAACACGAGCACGGCCGAGGTCCTCGTCCCGCTCCAGACCGCCTACACGATGAACCCGTACGACTGGGTGACGATCGTGGCGCAGATGCGCGACACGAACGCCGCCGAGGAAGCCCGGGCGCAGATCCGCCACGTGCTGCGCACCTCTCGCGACCTGGATCCGGACGCGCCGGACACGTTCCGGATTGAGATCCTGCAGAGCTTCATCGATCAGTTCAACAGCCTGGCGGCGGGGATCACGGCCGTCGCGGGCGCGGTGGTGAGCATCAGCCTGCTCGTGGGCGGGATCGGGATCATGAACATCATGCTGGTGTCGGTGAGCGAGCGGACGCGGGAGATCGGGCTGCGCAAGGCCGTCGGCGCACGCCCGGGCGTGATCCTCACGCAGTTCCTGGTCGAGGCGGTGGTGCTGTGCTCGGTCGGCGGGCTGATCGGCCTGGCGATCGGGCAGGGGATCACGATCGGGCTGCAGAACGTCCCGCAGATGCCGCTGGAGGGCGCGAGCATCCCGCCTTGGGCGATCGCGCTCGCCTTCGCCTTCAGCGGGGGCGTGGGCGTGGTCTTCGGCATGTTCCCGGCGATCAAGGCCGCACGCCTCAACCCCATCGACGCGCTCCGGCACGAATAACAAGCCTCCGGGGGAACCACACACCATGCCGCGCACCACCGCACACACCCACTCCCCCCGTGGCAGGGGCGTCCCGCCCGCGCGGTGGCGCCACGCCGCGGCCGCCCCGCTGCTGCTCGCCGCGCTCTTGCCCGCCTGCACCGCGAACCCGCTCGCCTCGAGCGACCGCGATTACGGGCGCCGCATCGGCGTGCCGGAGCGAACGCGCGAGATCGACGCCTTCCGTCCCGATGACTACCTCACGCGCCCGGCGCGCACGCTCGACGAGGCCGCCGCGGAGGCGGACGCCCTGCGCCGGGGTGCGCCGAGCTTCGACGATCGCGCCCGCGTCGAGCTGGCGATCGAGGACGTGCGAGCCGCGGCCCTCACCAACAACCTCGACCTCCGGGTCGCGCTCGTCGCCCCGGCGATCGCCCGTGCCCGGCTTTCGGAAGAAGAAGCCGCGTTCGAAGCGACCTTCACCACCGATTTCCGCTGGACCGAGACCGACGCCGCCACCGCGACCGACCTTGCCAGCGCGCAGGCCCGCGTGCAGCGCCTCGTGCCGGCGGTGGATGTGCCACTCCGCACCGGCGGGACCGCGCGGGTCGCCCTGCCCATGAGCCGCAGCAGCGACAACAACCAGTTCCGCACGCTCAACCCCTCGTACACGACCGACCTCGAGTTCTCGATCAGCCACCAGCTCCTCCGCGGCGCCGGGCGCCGGGCGAACACGCACGCGATCCGCGTCGCCGCGTACGACCGGCGCGCCACGCTCGCGCAGACCAAGCTCGAAGCGATCCGCCAGCTCGCCAACGCCGACCGGGCGTACTGGCGGCTCTTCCGCGCGCGGGCCGAGCTGGACGTCGCGCAGCAGCAGCTCGAGCTCGCGCAGTCCCAGCTCGCCCGCGCGGAGCGCCAGGCAAACGCGGGCACGGTGCCGGAGATCGAGGTCATCCGCGCGCAGGCCGGCGTCGCGTCGCGCCTGGAAGCGATCTTCATCGCGCACGCGGACGTGCTCCGCACGCAGCGCGAGCTCAAACGCCTGATCAACGCGCCCGAGCTCGACATCGGCGGGCAGGCGGCGCTGGTCACGACGACCGATCCGGAACCCCTCGAGCTGCTCTTCGACGTCGAGGCGCTCGCCGCGTCCGCCCTCGCGCGGCGTATGGAACTGCTCGAACTCGAGCTCCGCCTCGCGCAGGACGCGAGCACCATCGAGTTCACCGAGAACCAGGCCCTCCCGCTGCTCACCGCCGACTACACCTATCGCATCAACGGGCTCGGCGGCACGCTGGGCGACAGCTTCGAGCTCATGAGCGACCGCGACTTCGCGGACTGGGAGCTCGGGCTGCGGGCGCAGATCCCGATCGGGAACGAGGCCGCCAAGAGCCGCATCCGCGCGGCGATCCTCACGCGCCTGCAGCGTCTGCGCACGCAGGAAGCCCGTCGGGTCGCCATCCGCCAGGAGGTGTACGACGCCGTCGACCAGACCCGTTCCACGTGGCAGCGCGTGCTGGCGGCGCGTCAGAGCGTGGTGCTCAACACGCGCGCGTTCGAGGCCGAGCAGCGCCAGTTCGGCGTCGGTCGCGTGACGAGCAACGACGTCCTCGAAGCCGCCGCGGCTCTCGCCGACGCGCAGGTCGCCGAGATCCGGGCCATCACCGACTACCAGCTCGCCAAGATCGACCTCGCCGTCGCGACGGGCATGCTGCTCGGCGCGGCCGGGGTGCGCTTCGACGAAGAGACCTACGAGCAAGGCGCCTTCCGAACCGCGCGCACCGCGCCGCCGATCGACACGCCCGACGACCACCGCCCCGAGCTGCTCGACGCGACCACGGGCTTCATCAATGTCGCTCCCGAAGCCCCCAGGCCCGACCGGGGGCCGGAGTAGCAGGCCCGGGCTCCGCCGCGGCTCGTCGGGCTCACGCGCAAGCGCGCTCGGTCTGCTCGGCCAACGCCCGAGCGGTGCGGAGAAGCTCGTCCGCTTCGTGCCGCATGGCTTCGGCGTCCTCGGGTGACAACGCGGGCAGGTTGATGCGGACGTTCCAGGCCGAGGCGCGAGCGGCGGCCTCGGCGGCGATCGCCGCGACGGCCAGGTCCGACCGCAGGTGCCGATTGGTGATGCCGGTGAGGTCGCAGAGGTGTCGGAGCAGGTCGCAGGCGGTGGCAAGCGAGGCAAGGGGGACGCGGGCCGCCGCCAAAGCTGCCGACGCGAGCCCCGCCCGAGCCGGGTCGCCCTCCGGCAGTTTCTGCAGGGCGTTGAGGCGCTCGTACGCCTCCGCGTCCTCGCTGGCGAGGTCCAGGCAGACCGATCGGAGTCTGGTGATCGCCTCGGCGTGCGCGCGCAGCGCGGGCTCGTGCTCGGCGAGCGCCCGCCGACCCAAGGAGTAGCTCAGGACCATGCCGGCCGTGGCGCCGGCGATCGCGCCGAGCAGGCCCGCGACCGCGCCGCCGCCCGGGGCGGGCGTCTTGGCGGCCAGATCGCGCAGGAACGCGTCGATCGTGCGCGGGGCGAGCTCGTGCGGGCTGGTTTCATGATGGGGGGTGTCGGCGGGCTCGGTCATGCGGGCAGCGTAGGGGGAAAAGCCCGTGTCGGCGTGCGAGAATCCCTCTTGTGCCGAGTCCGGATTCCCGCTAGGTTGGGGCTTTCCCGGATGCGCGAGGAGCGCCTTTCGCGTGTTGGGCGACGTGTCCGGGGATGCATGCCGAGGGCGGAGGCCCGTCGGTGTGGTCGGAGCGCTGGGTTCCGGGAGGACGTCTGGGCCGCGGACGGCGGCCGGGGTTGCCCGTGCGGGCGACCTGCTCTGCATGTGAGGGATGCGGCACACACGGCTCGGGCCGGGGCTGCGGTCGTCTTTGCGGACGGCGGCGGCCGCCGGTGTTCGTGCGCGTGGGCGCCGGGCGTGTTTGCCGGAATGAAGAACGGTTCGCGGGCGAGGGTCCGAGTCCGCGTGTGTGTGTATCCGTGCGAAAGGGCGTTGCGGATGCACGGGGTTCGATGAAGACCGCAATGCACGGGCGCCTCGCAGTGGTCCGTGGTCAGGTGCACAAAAGGAGTGAATCGTGATGAGGAGTCGCAGGAGTTGGCTTGGCATGGCCGGGCGTGGTGCCGCGGTGGCGGCGTTGATGGGCGTGGCGGGGACGAGCCTGGCGAACAAGCCGTTCGACGAGGCGACGGAGTACGAAAAACACCTGATCGAGATCTTTTTGAAGGATCCGGACAGCGTGGCCGGGCAGCGGGCGTACGCGGAGCTGATCTACCGCTCGGTGCGGAGCCCGGCCGAGCCGATCGGCGAGCGGGTCATCTACGGCGAGGACGACCGGAAGGAAGTGTGGGAGTACGACACGATCGACCCGACGATCCGCGCGATGAGCGACGCCGGCGCGGTGGTGATCCACAGCAGCGAGGTGGTGGACAACGGGGACGGGACGTACACGCTGCTGACGGGGACGTTCGGGACCAGCTTTTGCGCGGACGAGCCCTTCCGCGGGCAGCCGACGATCGGCAACTGCAGCGCATGGTTCGTGGGCGATGACATCATCGTGACCGCGGGGCACTGCATCAGCTCGAGCAGCGTCGGGACCTGGGGCTACCTGTTCGGCTTCGAGATCGACACCGAGGGCGGGAGCGCGCCGACGGTGGTCTCGGCCGACGACGTGTACTGGATCACCGAGATCATCGATCGCGAGCTCGGCGGCGGGTACGACCACACGGTGAGCCGCGTGGACCGCCCGGTCGTGGGGCGCAACCCGGTCCGGATCGCGCGGGACACCCCGCCGCCGGTGGGGACCGAACTGGTGATGATCGGTCACCCGGCGGTGATGCCGAAGAAGATCGCCGGCGGTGCCGAGGTCAAGAGCCTCGCGGGCTCGGACACGTTCCTGCGGTCCAACCTGGACGCGTACGGCGGGAACTCGGGCTCGATGGTGATCCGGACCGACACGTACGAGGTCGTGGGCATCCTGGTGCGCGGCGCGCCGGACTACCGCACCCGCCCCGGCGCGGGGTGCACCGAGTCGAACCGCGTGCCGGACACGGGCAACACCGGGAGCGGGCTGCAGTTTGAAGAGGTCAGCCTGACGATGCGGTTCCAGGACTTCATCCCGGAGGTCGGCCTGGCCGTCACCCCGGGCGGGAACACGACGCACATCGGCGCGGTGGGCGGGCCGTTCTCCAACGACACGGTCATCTACACGCTGAACAACCCGACGAGCGACCCGATCGACTACGCGGTCTCGTTCTCCAATCCGAACGGCGCGTTCCTGCTGGATGGCTCGCCCTCGGCGCCAGCGGGCGGCACGCTCGCGGGCGGGAGCTCGGCCCAGTTCGCGCTGACGATCGCGCCCTCGGCCGCGACGCTGAGCCGCGGGGTGTACGACGGCGTGGTGACGTTCTTCGACCTGGACAACAGCGTCGCGAGCGAGCGCCTGCACCGGCTGGAGATCGGGCAGACGCTGATCAGCGTGAGCCCGAGCGTGGCGCTGGTCTCGGGCGGGCCCGAGGGCGGGCCGTTCAACGCGACGCAGGTGTACACGGTGACCAACGAGCGTCCGACGCCGGTGGAGGTCGAGGTCGTGCCGAGCGCGAGCTGGATCAGCGCGTCGTCGACGTCGTTCCTGCTGCCCGGACAGGGCGAGCCGGGCTCGTCGGTGGACGTCACGGTGGGCTTTGCGCCCGAGGCCGAGTCGCTGGCGTCGGGCCTGTACCAGGGCAACGTCCGGTTCGTGAACATGGACTCGGACGCGGAGCTGGTGCGGAGCGTCTCGCTGGACGTGGGCCGCTTCTTGTACACCGCGACGGACACGCCGCTGCCGATCAACGACAACAGCAGCTTTGACAGCACGATCTTTGTGCCGGACACCTACTGCGTGGGCGATCTCGAGGTCGACATCGACATCACGCACACCTTCATCGGTGACCTTCGCCTGATCCTGACCAACCCGACGGGCGTGAGCGTGACCCTGCACGACCGCACCGGCGGGAGCGCCGACGACATCGTCCGGCGCTACAGCGTGAGCGAGCCGGCGGACGGCCCGGGCTCGATGGCCGATTTCAACGGTCTGCCCGTCGGCGGGACCTGGACCCTCACCGTCAGCGACAACGCCGGCGGCGACACCGGCACCCTCAACAGCTGGAGCCTGCGCCCGCAGACCTCCGGCGCCCAGTGCCCGCCGATCGCGCTCGACGGCTCGGCGACCGGCGCGACCAACAGCCTGATCTCGTTCGACCTGAACGCGATCGCCGCCGGCTCCGGCAACATCAGCTACGTCGTCACCAGCCTCCCCGCCTCGGGCATCCTCTGGGACGGCAACAGCTCGATCACCAGCGTCCCGCACGCGATGACCGCCGGGAGCTCGGCCCTCGTCTACCGCCCCGCGATCGATGACGCGGGCAACTATACCTTCACGTTCTACGCGACCGAGGACGGCAACGACTCGAGCGAGGCGACGCAGACGATCTCCATCGGCTCCACCGGCGTCGTCTTCGAAGAAAACATGAACACCAACCCGGGCTGGACCACCGAGGGCGACTGGGCCTGGGGACAGCCGACCGCCAACGGCGGCAACCCGAGCTCCGGCGCGACCGGCCCCAACGTCTACGGGTACAACCTGAACGGCGCCTACCCCAACAACCTGCCCGTCCGCTACCTCACCACCACCGCGATCGACGCGTCGACCTTCTTCGAAACCACGCTGCGCTTCCAGCGCTGGCTCGGCGTCGAGCACTCCACCTTTGACCGAGCCACCATCGAAGTCTCCACCAACGGGACGTCGTGGACCGAGATCTGGCGCAACCCCGCCGGCTTCGGCAACACCATCATCGATACCTCTTGGAACCTCGTCGAGTACGACATCTCCGCGATCGCCGACGGCGCCAGCACGCTCTACATCCGCTGGGGCATGGGCCCGACGGACACGAGCGTGACCTACTCCGGCTGGAACATCGATGACGTCCAGCTCATCGCGCTGCTCCCGGTCGGGTGCGCGGCCGACCTCACCGGGCCCTCGCTCGACGGCGTGCCCGACGGGATCGTGAACACCTCGGACCTCAACTACTACCTCTCGGCCTGGCTCGCCGGCATGCCGGTGGCGGATATGTCCGGCCCGGCGCTCGACGGCCAACCCGACGGCGTCGTCAACACCGCGGACCTCAACTACTTCCTCAACCTCTTCCTCCAAGGCTGCGACTAAAGCCGCGTTATCGAGCGCCATAGAAGGCGCCTGGTTTGAGAAATGAAACGGGTGGCCCTCTTTCGAGGGCCGCCCGTCTTCGTTGGTAATCATCCTGATCGCGAAGATGTGCCTATGCGCTGTGAGCGTTACTTCTCGATCGGCACACCGACCATCGAGCCGTACTCCGTCCACGAGCCGTCGTAGTTCTTCACTTTCTCGATCCCGAGCAGGTACTTCAGCACAAACCACGTGTGGCTCGACCGCTCGCCGATGCGGCAATAGGCGACCGTCTCCTTGCTCGGGTCCACGCCCTGCTGCTTGAGGTAGATCTTGCGGAGCTCGTCGGCGGATTTGAACGTGCCGTCCTGCTGCACGGCCGTCGCCCAGGGGACGCTCTTGGCGCCGGGGATGTGCCCGCCGCGCTGAGCCGTCTCGCTCATGCCGGGGGGCGCGATGACCTTGCCGCTGAACTCATCAGGGCTGCGCACGTCAACGAGGTTCGCGCTCTTGTTCTCGACGATCTTGAGGATGTCCGTCACGCGGGCGCGGAGCGACCAGTCCGGCTCGCTCGCCTTGTACGTCGTCGGCGTCACCTTCGGCTTCTCGACGGTGAGCTCCTTGTCGTCCTCGTTGAGCCACTTGTTGCGCCCGCCGTTCATGAGGCGCACGTCCTTGTGCCCGTAGAGCTTGAAGATCCAGAACGCGTAGGCGGCGAACCAGTTGTTGTTGTCGCCGTAGAGCACCACGGTGTCGTCGCGGCTGATCCCGGCCTGCCCGACAAGAGCCTCAAACTCGCCCTTGCTGATGACGTCTCGCGCGACCTGATCCTGAAGCTGCGTCTCCCAGTTAAAGCCGACCGCGCCCGGCACGTGCCCGGCGTCGTAGGCCTTGGTGTCCACGTCCACCTCGACCAGCTTGATCTTCGGGTCGCTCAGGTGCTGCTTGACCCAGTCCGTCGTGACCAGGACGTCCTTATTCGCGTACTCGCTCATGTGTTCGCTCCGTTGTCTGAGCCCGCGCGGCGCGGGGCGGTGATCGTTCCCATCGCGGCACGGGCGGGACGCCCGTGCCACGGCGTTCTGTCAAGCCTCGGTCCCTTCCGCAAGCTCGGGGACGTGCTTCAAAAAACTGTTGACGTACTTGAACGCGTCGTCGCAGAAAATCGCGACGCCCACGCCGCCTTGCACACTTGCCGGATCGCGGCGCAGCACGCGCCGCGCGCCCTCATAGATCAGCCCGCTGCTCGGCCCGGCGAGCAAGCCTTCCTGACGGATCAGCTCCAACGCCGTCCGGAACGCCAGCTCGCCGTCGACTTCGATGATCTCGTCCACGACCGACCGATCGAACAGGTTCGTCGTCGCCAGCTCGCTCGGCGTGCGCAGCCCCGGCACGTCGTGCCCCTCGTTGGGCACCACGACGTAGACCTTGATCGCCGGGTTCTGCTGCTTGAGATACCGCCCGCACCCGGTGATCGTGCCGGCCGTGCCGAGGCTCGCGAAAAAGTGCGTGATGCGTCCCTCGGTCTGTTTCCAGATCTCCGGGCCGGTGGTTTCCATGTGCGCGCGCACGTTCTGCTCGTTCTCGTACTGGTTGGGCATGACGTACCTGTCGCGCTGCGCCTTGGCGTGGGACTTGGCGATGCCGATCGAGCCCTCGCCGAGACCGGGCGCGGGGCAGAGGTTGTCGTTGATGACGTCCAACTCGGCCCCCGCCATCTTCAGCAGCGCTTTCTTGCTCAGCGGCACCTTGTCCGGCACGACCGCGCGCATGCCGTACCCGAGCGCCGACGCCATCACCGCCAGGCTCAGCCCCGTGTTCCCGCTCGTGGGCTCGACCATCGCGCGCCCGCCGCCGTCGGCGTCCTTCTTGCGGATCTCGCCGCGGGCTTCGAGGTCGCGGATCAGAAAGCTCGCGGCACGGTCCTTCACCGAGCCGAACGGGTTCATCCATTCCAGCTTCGCGTACAGATCAAACCCCGGCACGCCGAGGGTCTTGTTGATGCGCACGATCGGCGTCGGGTTCTCGACGCTGGGCAGGAGCTGGAACACGTTGTCGTACACGCGCTTGTCGCGGTCCATCGCGGGGTCTCCGTCGCGTCGTGCCGGGCATGGGCATCGCCGCCGTGGATCGTGCATCGGGTCTGCACGGGTGGTTCGGGAGGGATTTCGGGTGGAATGGAGATCGGGTTCGGGCGGCGAGAGACGCCGCCCACGGTCGCGAGCGAGCCGACGCGGGGTCAGCAATCGCGACAGACGCAACACCCGCAACAACAACAGCACGCGACCAGGCGAGGCCCGGCGTGGCGCTGGCGGCGGGGTTGTGCGGAGCGGTCGAGCATCGAAGCTATTGAACGCGCGTCAGACCCGCGGATCCAGATATAAACAAAACCCGGACGCAAGCCGGCGCCTCGCATCCGCGCCCCGCCCGGCGGCGAAGCCTCAAGCCGCTTCACAATCCAGCACCCGCGAGCGGAGGGCGACCCATCATGTCCGGCACGTTCCCGAAAACCGCGATGATCCTCGGCGCGACCGGCGGCATCGGCAGCCGACTCGCCCAACGCCTCGCGAGCGGCGGCACGCGCCTCGCCCTCGGCGCGACCGACGCCGACCGCCTCCGCGCGCTGGCGAGCGAGTTCGACACCCCGACCGAGGGCGAGCACACGACCGACGCGCTCGACGCGACCGATCCCGCCCACGTCGAGGCGTGGATTGAGCGCACAAGCAAGGCGTTCGGCCCGATCCACGCGATCGCGAACTGCGTCGGCAGCATCGTGCTCAAGCCCGCGCACCTGACGACGGACGAGGAGTTCGAGCGCACGCTGCGGCTCAACCTCTGGACCTCGATCGGCGTCGTCCGCGGGGCCGCGAAGGCGATGCGCCAGACGGGCGGGAGCGTCGTCCTCTTCTCGACCGCCGCCGCCAACGCCGGCATCGCCAACCACGAGGCGATCGCGGCCGCGAAGGGCGCGGTGCAGGCGCTGGCGCTCTCGGCCGCCGCGACGTACGCGCCGCAGAACATCCGCTTCAACACCATCGCCCCCGGGCTCGTCAACACGCCCGGCGCCAAGGCGATCACCGGCAACGAGATGGCGAAAAAAGCCTCCGAAGCGATGCACGCCCTCGGGCGCATCGGCGAGCCCGACGAGGTCGCGAGCCTGGCCGCGTGGCTGATGTCGCCCGATGCGGCATGGGTGACGGGGCAAAACTTCGGCATCGACGGCGGGCTGAGCCGCATCAAGACTCGGGTGAAGATGTGAGCCCGCTCGCGCCGGCGGACGGGCCCCGCCCGTGGATGCGGGTCGTGCTCCGCCTCGCGGGGGTCTACAACGTGCTCTGGGGCGGACTGGTGGTCCTCTTCCCGCTCGCGCTCTTCCGTGCGCTGGGGCTGGACACCTCGCCGATGGGGGCGCCGGGGAACGTCACGGTCCCCCTGTGGCAGTGCATCGGGATGATCGTCGGGGTCTACGGCGTCGGGTACTGGATCGCAGCGGGTGATCCGTACCGGCACTGGCCGATCATCCTGGTGGGGCTCCTCGGCAAGATCTTCGGCCCGATCGGGTTCGTGGACGCGGTGCTGATCCGCGGGATCTTCCCGCTCTCCTTCGGATGGACGATCCTGACCAACGATCTGATCTGGTGGGCGCCCTTCGGGCTCATCCTGCTCGGCGCGTGGCGGCATCATCGTCGCCCTGTCGCGACGGGTTCTCATGTGCGCTCCGGACCGAGGCGGGCGAAGGGGGCGAGCGGATCGGCCGATACGATCGGGTGATGCCGGCTTCGGATGAAGATTCTGGGACGTTGCGGGAGCCGATCCCGCTCCCGACGATGCGCCCCTGCGGGACGCCCGGGCACGCGCAGCCGTGCGCGGCCTGCGCTCGTTATCCCGAGAGCACCCCGCCGGGCGTTCGTCGCGCCCGCGGTTGGCGTGATCGCGGGTGGACTCGGATCGACCCGCGCCCCGTCCCGCGCGCGACCGAGCCCGTCACGCTGCTCGTTCCCCTCTCGGGCGTTTCGACGCGCGAGGACGCGCAGCGCGCGCAGGAACGCGTCGATGCGCTGCGACTCGACGCGACGGCCCGCGTCTCACCCGGCGGCGTCACGCTCCGATTCTGGCCCGGCGCGTGCCCGATCGGGCAGATCGCCGAAGCCCTGTCGCCGATGGGCGTGACGGCGGACGTCGCGGCCGCCCGCCGCGTCTCGCCCGCGCCCGTCGAACTGACCCTCAGCGCCGAGCCGGAGCGGGCACGCGATCGGGCCCGTGATCGGGGGCGCGTGGCGCGCACGATCGCGTTCCTGCGCGCCCAGCCCGATATCGCGTTCGCGCTCGTCGGCGGGCTCGTGCTGGTGATGGGGTGGCTCGTCGGGTGGTTCGCGCCGCTGGGGGAGATGCCGAGCGAGATCGCGCGCTGGTCGCTGCTCGCGATCGCCGCGTTTCTGACGAGCCGCAAGACGTTCCCGGAAGCGCTCCAGAGCGTGCGCTCGTTCAAGGTGAATATCGACGTGCTTATGTTCGCCGCGGCGATCGGGGCGTCGTCGATCGGGCACCCGGAAGAAGGCGTCTTCCTGCTCTTCCTCTTCGGGCTCGGGGCGGCGGGCGAGCACGCGGCCCTCGGGCACGCCGAGCGAGCCGTCCACGCGCTCGGCGAACTCGCCCCCGACACCGCCCAGCTCGTACGCGCCACCGGCGAGGTGGAAACCGTGCCCGTCGAGCAGGTCGAGATCGGCTCAGAGATCCTGGTGCGCCCGTACGACCGCCTGCCGCTGGACGGCGAGGTGATCGAGGGCGTGAGCGCGGTGGATGAATCGACGGTCACGGGCGAGCCGATCCCGGTCGAGAAGCGCACCGGCGACGCGGTGTTCGCGGGCACGCTCAACGCCGGCGGGCTGCTGCGCGTGCGCGTCAGCAAGCCGGCTGGCGAATCGACCGTCGCGAGGATCATGCAGATGGTCGCCGAGGCGCGCGGCGAGAAATCCGCGGCCCAGAGCTTCACCGAACGCGTCGAGGCGTGGTACGTCCCGCTGGTCTTCGTGCTGACGGCGGGGGTCTTCCTCGTGCAGCCGCTCGTGTTCGAGATCTCGTGGGGCGTGGCGTTCTACCGGGCGATGGCGTTCATGACCGCCGCCAGCCCGTGCGCGCTGGCGATCGGCACGCCCGCGACCGTGCTCTGCGGCGTCGCGCGCGGGGCGAAGCTCGGCGTGCTCTTCAAAGGCGGGGCCCACCTCGAATCGCTCGGGCGCGTGCGCGCGATCGCGCTGGACAAGACCGGCACGCTAACCGCCGGCAAGCCGAGCGTGCACGAAACGCACGCCGAGCCCGGGTTCGAGGATGCGTTGCGACTGGCGGGCGCGGTGGAATCCCGCGTCACGCACCCGCTTGCCGAGGCGATCGCGGAAGCGGCGCGGGCCCGGTTCGGCTCGCTGCCCGAGGCGTCGGAGGTGACGCAGACGCCGGGGCGCGGGGCGTCGGGCGTGGTCGAGGGCGTGCGCGTGGAGATCGCGCGGGCCGGCGCCGGCGAGGACGCGGCGGCATGGCCCGGCGGCGTCCGCGAGACGATCGAACGCAGCGAACGCGAGGGGCGCACCACGGCGGTTGTGCATATCGACGGCTCGCCGGTCGCGGTGATCGCGCTGGGCGACGAAATCCGCCCATCGGCGGCGGAGGCCGTCGCTCGTTTGCGGGCCGGCGGCGTGCGCACGCTGGTGATGCTGACCGGCGATCGCGCGGGCCCGGCGGCTCGCGTGGGAGAGGCCGTCGGCGTCGATCTCGTCCGGGCCGAGCTGCACCCCGGGGACAAGGTGCGCGAGGTCGAGGCGCTGCTGCGCGAGCATGGCTCGGTCGCGATGGTGGGCGACGGCGTGAACGACGCGCCGGCGCTGGCCCGCGCGACGGTGGGCGTCGCGATGGGGGCCGCGGGCGCGGACGCAGCGATCGAGACGGCCGACGTGGCGCTGATGGGCAACGACCTGCGCCGCCTGGCCGACGCGCACGCGCTGAGCCGCCGATCGAGCGCGGTGGTGCGCCAGAACCTGACGATCGCGTTGGTGGTGATCGCGCTGGTCGCGCCGCTCGGGGCGATCGGGATCGCGCCGCTGGGGGCGGCGGTGCTCCTGCACGAAGGCTCGACGATCGTGGTCGTCTTGAACGCGCTCCGCCTGCTCCGCCGGTCCGAAGGCCCGCCCAAGCCCGGCACGCCGGCTCGCCCTTAAAAACCGGCGCCCCCCCACGACCGCCGCGCCCAACGCCCGCGATCCGACTAACCTTGCCTACGCGTGCGCCGCGTCCATACCCAATCCCGGCCCAACGTCGCGCTCCTCACCGAGGTGCTCCGCGACATCTCGATGATGGACGACCCGAAGGACGTGCTGGCCGCCTTCGGGCGCGGGCTCCGCAAGCTCCGCCCCTTCGACCTCATCGCCTCGGTCTCCAAACGCGGGCTGCGCGACGGCGAGTACAAAGTCACCCGCCTCTTTACCCCCGGGCAGATCCCCACCTCCGGCAAGCACCCCGACGCCCCGGACCCCTGGCGGCAGTGGGAGACCCTCCCCACCCACACCGGAGGCTTCATCGGCGCCGTCCTCGCCGAGGGTGCGCCCCAGCTCTTCGAAGACCTCGGCCTCGAGCACGACCCCGTCCTCGGCGCCAAAATCCGCGAGATCGGCGGCGTCGGCTCCTGCCAGGCCATCCCCGCCTACGACGCCGGCGAACCACTCAACTGGCTCTTCCGATTCCGAAAACACCCCCGCGGCTTCACCATGGAGGAGTTCGAACAGGACATCCTCACCACCAACCTCTTCGGCGGGGCCACCAAGAACCTCGTCACCGCCCAGAGGCTCGCCGAGGCCAACCTCAAGCTCCGCGATCAGTTCCAACAGATCGCCCAGATCCAGCGCGGCCTGCTCCCGTCCAAAAGCCCTGAGATCCCGGGGCTTCACCTCGCAACCAGCTATCTCACCAGCGATCAGGCCGGCGGGGACTACTACGACTTCTTCCCCTTCGCCAACGGCTCCTGGGGCATCCTCATCGCCGACGTGAGCGGGCACGGCGCCGCCGCCGCCACCGTCATGGCCATGCTCCGAGCCATCCTCCACTGCTTCGAGGACCCGGACCCCACGCCCGACGCCGTCCTCACCTACGCCAACGACCGCCTCCTCCGCGCCAACCTCGAAGGCAGCTTCGTCACCGCCTTCTTCGCGATCTACAACCCCGCCAACGCCACGCTCACCTACGCCCGGTGCGGGCACAACCCGCCCCGCCTCCGCAAGCACGACGCACGCGTCGTCAGCCTCGAAACCGACGGCACCGTCCCGCTCGGGCTCTTCACGCCCATCCAGCCACGATCCACCGCCCTCAAGCTCGAACCCGGCGACACCGTCGTCCTCTACACCGACGGCATCACCGAAACCTTCAACCCGGCTCGCGACATGTTCGGCCTCGAACGCCTCGACCACGCCATCCGCAACGCCGCCGCATGCCCCGACACCATCGTCGACGCCATCCACGCCGACCTCTACCGCTTCAGCCAGTCCCGGGCGCGCGACGACGACCAGACCATCGTCGCCTTCCGCTACGACCCCGACGACGAACACGCCTGCACCCCGGAACACCCATGAGCTGCACGCAACCACGCGAATGGTTCGACGAGCCCGGGCACACCCACGCCGCCGAGCCAAACGAGGCCGGCCTCCGGTTTCAATGCACGCAGTGCGGCAACTGCTGCACCGGCCCGCCCGGCTACGTCCTCTTCACCCCCGACGAAGCACGGGCCCTCGCGCAACGCCTCGACCTCGGCGAGGCCGACTTCCGAGCCGCCTACACCCACCACACCCCGCTCGGCCCTAGCCTCCGCGAACGAAAAACCGAGCACGGGCACGACTGCGTCTTCCTCGATCGAGACACCATCCCCGGCAAAGCCGTCTGCGCCGTCTACGAGCACCGACCCGCTCAGTGCCGCACCTGGCCCTTCTGGCCCGACAACCTCGCCCACCCCAAAGACTGGCGACGAGCGATGCAAACCTGCCCCGGGCTCAACCAAGGCCACCTCTACCCACCCGAACACATCCGCATCACCCGAGCCCAAGCCATCGAAGACGAAAAAAGCACCCACCCCCGAACCCGCTAACCCCCACCCCTGCACTCTCCCCCCGTGCCACTGACCTTGTCAGCAAGGTCAGTGCTCCCGGCCGCCCTCTCACTCTCTCCAACCAACACCCTCCAAGAACGCAAAAACCAAAAGCACTGACCTCTCAGAAGAGGTCAGTGGCACCCCCCCTTCGCGCCCCCGCCCCGGCGGGGGAGCTGGCGGCAAAGCCGACTGAGGGGGCTCCCCCTCCTCCCTCTCCCCTCCCGCTCCCCAATACTCCCCCGTCCCATGCCCCTCACCCTCGCCCAGTTCCGCTACGACGACGCCGACCGCGCCCACGCCGCCGAGTGGCTCCGTGCCGCCGCACGCGACGACGTCCGCCAACGGCTTCAAACGATCTACAACGACGTCGCGCAGCGCATCGCCGCCCGCGGCCCGGCCTGCTGGGCCAGCGGGCGCTGCTGCCACTTCGAAAACACCGGGCACCGCCTCTACACCACCGGGCTCGAAGCCGCCGCGACCGTCCTCGATCGTGCGCACATCCCCGGCGCCCCCGAGCTCACCGCACCCGCGATCGACCGCGCCCTCGCGCAGGGCAACTGCCCGTTTCAGGTCGCCAACCGGTGCGCCGTCCACCCCGCCCGCCCGCTCGGCTGCCGCGTCTACTTCTGCGACCGCACCGCGCAGTCCTGGCAGCACACCCTCAGCGAACACGCCCAGGCCGACATCCGCCAACTCCACGACGAGCACCACATCCCCTACCACTACGCCGAATGGCGCTACCTCCTCGGCGCCCTGCTCCCCCAAGTCCCGAATGCCTAGTGCCTTTCTACATCACCACCCCGTCCAACCCCATCAACCCCAGCGGCTCTTTCGTAAAGAACGGCTCCCCCGCCGCCGTCCCGATGCGGCTGCCGAAGTACCGCCCCGCCGCCTCCACCCATTCCACCACGCCCCGGTTCTTCTCCGGGAGCACAAACTGCGTGCGGTACGCCTCGATCGACGCACGCTTGCGCTCCATATACCCCGTCGCGTCCAGCACGAAGCTCGGGTCCGCCACCCAGCGCAGGTGTGTCGCGTAGTAATAAAACACCCACTTCGCGTAGCACGGTTCGCCGACGGGCATCGATTCCGTCTCGCCGCCCGGCAGGCGGGCCGCGGGCGGCTCCGGCATCTCGATCTTCGTCAACTTCGCGTCGAACCGCGCGTCCTCCACCAGGCGCGTCACCGCGCGATGGTCCGGGTGCGCGTCCTCAAAGTACGGCACAAAAATCACTTCCGCCTGCTGCGCCCGCAGCACACCCGCGATCGTGTGACGGTTCCCGATCGTGTGCTCCACAAACCGGTTCGGCAGGTCGAGCTGCACGCGCCGCAAGCGGCCATCAAACCCGAACTGCGCGCGCGCGGCCGCGCTCGGCGCGAGGATCTCCAACGCCAGCTGCGCCTCCTTCGCCCGCGTCGCCGGATCCCCCATCGGCGTCGGCTCGCCGTCGGTCACGTCCACCAGCAGCACGTCGTGCCCCTGCTCCGCGAGCCGAGCCACCGTCGCCCCCATCCCCAACTCCTGATCATCCGGGTGCGGCCCAAACACACAAACCCGAGCCATGCAAATCCCCTTTCCACCCACTCACCCACCAACTCCACACCCCGGATCCCCGCGTGCCACTGACCTTTGTCCGCAAGGTCAGTGCTCTCCCTCACCCTTCCCTCCCCCGCCCCAGCGGGGGAGGTGTCGGCAAAGCCGACGGAGGGGGTCCGGCCGAAATCGCCAAAGCCAAAAGCGCCAAAAGCTCAAATCCGGACGGGCCCCCGTGCCACTGACCTTGTCTGCAAGGTCAGTGCTCCCACCACCCCCCCTCCATCCCCTTCATCCCGCTCCAATCGAGACATGAAGAAGAAAAAGAGCCCGAGCACGGACCTCTCCGAAGAGGTCCGTGGCACAGCCCAGCCACCACCCCGGCGACACCTACCGCTCCCGCCCCGTCCGCCGAGTGACCACGATCAGACCCACCATCTCTTCCCCGCGGCCGTCTTCCCGCGCCACTTCCAACTCCGCCACCACCACACGCTCCGGCGCCTCGGTCGCGAAGAACCCCCCCTCGCGGATCCGCTCCCCGTACCGATCCCGGAAGTCCCGCAGCGGCAGACGCACCCGCTCCCCCACCCCCAGCCCCTCGATCGGCTGGCTGTACCACCGGTTCAGCCAGACCGTCCCCGCCCCGAAGTCGCGTTCGGTCGTGTTGGTGATCTCGATCGAGCGGTCGTAGATCAACGCCTGCGCATCGACCGACCCCACCCGGGCCGTCCCCTGCGGGAACGCCCGCGCGTGCGTCATATCCCGGCTCGGCCCGCACCCGGCAAGGCCCAGACCCAGGCCCGCCGAGCCCAACCACGCCGCGATCCGCAAAACACTGTGCTTCATCCGCGTATCGTCCCCCCGATGTCCTGCCACGGCAACAACGCCACCGCCCCAAGCCCCGCGATCGCCCCTGCGGGCCCCCAGACGCCCTCGGCTCACGAGCTCGACCCCCGGCGCATCGCCGAAACCATCCTCCAGCGCCACGACGGGCGAGCCGTCGACCCACGCTTCCTGGAGCTCGTCCCCCCGAGCGCGACTCACGCCGGGTTCGACGCCCCGATGTACCAGGCCGGGCTCGCGGGCTATTCCGACGCCGCGATGCGGATCGTCGCCCGGCGACACGGGTGCCCCCTCTGCGTCACCGAGGCGCTGCTCGACCGCACGCTCCTCACCGGAGGCCGCGGCTTCGCCAAGGCCGACCTCGGCCCGCTCCACGACAACGTTCCCGGCGGCGACGAGGACGCCCCCCTCGTCGGGCAGATCATGGGCAGCGACCCCGCCGAGATGGCCGCCGCCGCCCTGAAGATGATCGAACAGGGCCAGCGCAAGCCCAGCGACTACCGCAAGATGGCCTACCACGGCTCCGATCTCAGCCCTCCAGAATCCGGCGAGGAGTTGGCGAAACCTTCGAGCCCGCCCTTCGCCGCGATCGACGTCAACCTGGCGTGCCCGGTCAAGAAGATCGCGAGCAAAGCGCGCGGCGGGCACTGGCTCGCGGATCCCGTCGGCGCGGTGCGGATCCTGGAAGCCGTGCGCGAAGCCGTCCCCGCCGAGATCCCGGTCACGGTGAAGATGCGTCGCGCCTTCGACGACACGCCCGAGATGGCCGAGAATTTCGAACGCCTCCTCACCGCGGCGTACGAGGTCGGGTGCGCCTGGGTGACGGTGCATGCGCGCACGGTCCAGCAGAAATACATCGGCCCGAGCCGGTGGGACCTGCTCCGCGAGATCTGCCGTCGCCACCCGGGGCGGCTCATCCTCGGCTCCGGCGACGTCTGGACCGCGTCCGACGTCTTCCGCATGATCGCCTACACGGGCGTCAGCGCCGTCAGCGTGGCGCGCGGGTGCATCGGGAACCCGTGGCTCTTCCGCCAGTGCCGCCAGATCCTCGCCGGCGAGGCCCCCGCCGCGCCGACGCTCGCCGAGCAGCGCGACGTGCTCGAACAGCACTTCGAACTCGCCCTCCGCGTCAACCAGACGCTCATCGGCGCGACCGACGACGAGGCCCGCGCCCGCCGGAGCGAGCTCCACACCGGCAAGACCATGCGCAAGTTCGGCATCCGCTTCGCCGCCCACCACCCCCAGCCCGAAGCCGTCAAGCAACGCATGATCGCCGTGACCAACCTCGACGACTGGCGGCAAGTCCTCGAAGACTGCTACACGCCGTAAGTAGGCAACCCTTCCCTCCCCCGCCCCAGCGGGGGGAGGTGTCGGCGAAGCCGACGGAGGGGGTCCGGCCGAAAATCGCCAAAACGACAAAGCGCCAAAGGCCCAGATCCGGACGGGCTCCCCGTGCCACTGACCTTGTCCGCAAGGTCAGTGCTCCGGGCCGCCTCCAATCCCTTCATCTTGTTCCAAAGGAGATACGGAAGAAGAGCAAGATCAGGAGCACGGACCTCTCAGAAGAGGTCCGTGGCACAGCAGATTTGCGCTTTCGTCACCACCCGCCGAACATCGACGGCTGCACGTACCACTTGCCCCGCTCGCGCTGCACGCGGATCGGCACCCAGTCCACCTCGTTCTTCCCGTTGGTCGCGCGCACGAGCACGGTCGCCGAGTCGCCGTCGCGGTGCGAATCGATCACCTTGAACCGCCCGTTCTCCGCGCTGATGTTTTTCGCCTGCTCGGTCATCCGCATCCGGTGCACGCTCTCGTCCTTCGCCAGGGCCGACGGGATGATCATCGCCACCGCCCGGTCGGCCTTGTTCTGGCCCAGGGCGTCGAGCCACGCCTTGGCCGCCGACTCCGGCGAGCCGTGCTTCCCGCACCCCGCCAGCAGCAGCGCGCCCGCGACCACCACCACAGCCGCCGCCCACGCCCAACCCCGCCTTGTGCCGATCATCATCGCCGAACCTTTCCGCGCACCCCGCGCGCACCGGACGCCCGCCCCGGTCGGCCTCCCTCGGCCCCCGGCGCTCGCCCGCTTCCGGTTCTTCCATGCGTCAACGCCCCCGCGCCCCGCAGCCGCGTCTTACCGCGCCCCGCTCGCCGCCGTCGTCTGCCCCGTCCGCGTCTCGTCGCGCTTGTCCGTCGGGTAGGCGATCCGCCCGTGGTAGATCGCCGCGACGGTCTTGCTGATCGACTCGGCCGCGATGTTGAGCTCGCGCAGCGTCAGGTCGCAATCGTCGAACTGACCGTCCAGCAGCCGCTTGTTCGCGATCGTGCGCACGAGCTGGTCGATCCGGCTCGGCGTCGGCTCGGTCAGCGTCCGCGTCGCGCTCTCCACCGCGTCGGCCAGCATCAGCATCGCGCACTCTTTCGTCCGCGGACGCGGACCGGGGTACCGGTACTCCACCTCCGCCGGCAGCTCCGGCTCCGGCACCGGCGCGGGACGCGAACCACCGGCGCTCCGAGACTCGCCCTCGGCCTGCGACGCCCGGGTGTCCTCCAGCTCCTGCTCGGCCTTCTGACGCGCACGCTGGTAGAAATACTCCACCAGCGTCGTCCCGTGGTGCGCCTCAATAAAGTGCAACAACGGGCGCGGCAGCCCGTACTCCCGCGCGATCTCCGACCCGTCCTTCACGTGACCCACGATCACCAGGAGGCTCATCGCCGGGCTCAGCTTGTCGTGCCGGTTGGGCCCCCCGGACTGGTTCTCCACGAAATACTCGGGCTTGTTCATCTTCCCGATGTCGTGGTAGAGCGAGCCCACGTAGGTCAGCAGCGGGTCCGCACCGATCGCGTCGGCCGCCGCCTCCGCGATCGACGCCACGTTCAGCGAGTGGTTGTACGTCCCCGGCGCGCGCTGCTGCAGGCGTCGCAGCAGGGGCTGCTTCGGGTCGCGCAGCTCGATCAGCGTCATCCCCGTCGTGATGTCGAACGCCCGCTCGACCAGCGGGAGCACGAACAGCGTCACCGCGCCGACCAGCACCGCGCCGAGCGCGGCCATCGCCCCATCGAAGAGCGTCTCCCGCAGGCTCTCCCCGTTGAGGGGGCGTTCGATCAGCCCCGCCAGCAGCACCGCGACGCCGAGCGCCAGCCCGGTCCACAGCGCCATCGCGACCAGCCCGCGCCGGTCGCGGATCTCGCCCAGGCGCCACGCCGCGACGCACACCCCGGCGAGGATCGCCCCCAGCATCCCGATCGGCAGGCGCAGCGCGAGCCCCACCAGCACCGCCAGCAGCGTGCCCATCGCGAGCGCGACCCGCCGGTCGTAGGCGATCGCCAGGATCACCGCGCCGAACAGCACGGGGCTGCTCGCGGTCTGCGCCAGGAGCTGGGGGTTGGTCGCGCTCGCGACCGACGCCAGCAGCAGGCACGCGCCCATCAGCACGCCGAGCCCCGCCATCCGCCCCGGGTTGCGGCGCAGTCGCGGGACGAACATCGCCCCGTACACCGCCGCCGCCAGCGCGACCGACGCGACCGCCATGACGAGCGCCAGGCGCTGCAGCGGGCGGGCCCACCCGTCCTCGCTCGCGCCGAACGCCGCCAGCTCGGCCTTGTGGAGTTCGAACTGCGCCGCCGACAGCGTCTGCCCGCGGCTGAAAATCGGCGTCCCCGCCGGGACCTCCCGCTCCACCGGCTCGACCGCCTGCGCCGACTGGTTCTGCGCAGCCGTCGTCCCCGCGGCGTCGTAGCGGTACGTCGGGCGTCCCCCGCTCACCAATCGCCCCGCCACCACCGACGCCGACGCCCCTTCAAACCCCGCGCGGCGCGCCAGGCTCAGCGCCGCCTCTTCCAACATGTCCTGATCGGAGATGTTGACCACCGCCGTCCGCGGCACGCTCAGGCGCACGCTGCCCACCCGCAGCTCGATCCGCGAGCTCGACCCCTCCTGCAGCGCCCGCTGCCAGGTCTGCGCGTCCAGCAATGGACGCTCGCGCAGCAGCTCGTGCAGGCGGCGCACCCGCTCCTGCCACGACGCGATCGAGCCCGCCTCAGAACGCATCGCCGCCAGCCCGTCGGACGTCAGACGGAACCGTTCGCGGATCTGCGGCTCCACCGCGTCCAGGCTCGACGCCCCCGCCAGCGCCGTCGGCAGGTTCTCCAGGCTCGAGCGGATCGACTCGATCGCCGCCTCGTCCGCGACGAAGACCCGCGGCGTCTGCTGGCGCGCCAGGTCCCGCCGGGCCGAGGTCTCCGACTCGTCCGCGATCGTGAAGGTCACGCGCACGTCGCGTGTCTCGCTCATGACGCGCCCGACCGCCACCAGCGGTTGCTCGCGCGTCCAGATGACCACCGCGCTCGCGATCAGGACGAAAGCCGCGCACGTCACCAGCGCCCACCCGAACGGCCCGCTCTGGAGCGTGCGCCGGACGCGGTCACGCAGGTCGGGCTCGCGGATGCGCAGCGCGGCGCGCCGGGAGCGCGTGCCGCGTTTGCCGGCGCGCCCTCCGCCGCCGGCGCTGCGCGCCCCGGTTCGCGTGCCGCGGTCAGGCATCGACGCCTCCCGCGCCGCTGCCGGGCGCTCCCGCGCCGCCGAGGGCCTCGCGCAACAGGCGCTCGCCCTCGCGCTCGCCGCGGTCGTTCCCGTACGCCTCGATCACGCGCTGCACGAGCGGGTGACGCACCACGTCGGCCCGATCCAGATGCACGAACGCCACGCCCGGCGTGCGACGCAGGCGCCGCGCCGCGTCCACCAGCCCGCTCTGGGTCGGGTCCGGCAGGTCGATCTGCGTCGTGTCGCCCGTCACGATCATCTTGCTCCCGTGCCCCATCCGGGTCAGGAACATCTGCATCTGCCCACGCGTCGAGTTCTGCGCCTCGTCCAGGATAATCACCGCGTTGTTCAGCGTGCGCCCGCGCATAAACGCCAGCGGCACCACCTCCACGATGTCGTTCTCCATAAAACGACGGATCGTCGAGAAGTCCATCATGTCGTGCAACGCATCGAACAACGGGCGAAGGTACGGGTTCACCTTTGCCTCGATCCCGCCCGGCAGGAAGCCCAGCTTCTCACCCGCCTCCACCGCCGGACGCACCAGGATGATCTTCAGGATCCGCTCGGTCTTCAGCAGATGCACCGCCGCCGCGACCGCGAGGTACGTCTTGCCCGTGCCCGCCGGCCCCACGCCGAAGACCAGGTCGTGATCCCGGATCGCCTCCAGGTAGTACTGCTGGTTCTCCGTCTTGGGCCTCACCGGGCGACCGGCCGCGTACACGTCCAGGCGCCCGTCCCAATCGACGCTCGACGGGCGGGGCCCGGGGCGCCCCGCCTCAAACCGCAACGCCTCGCCCGCGCGCAGCTCCCCACCCGCCGGCCCGCGCGACGAACGGTCCCCCTCCTCCGCGATCAGGTCCAGCACCTGCTGGCGCGAACGCTCCCGAGGCCCGCGCCCCGGGCCCGAAGGCTCCGCCAGCCGCTCCAGCACCGCGCGCGCCGCCGCCAGCGAGCGGGCGTCGTCCGACGACAGCTTGATGGTCGCGTCCCGCGCGGCGATCATGACACCGAGCGTCTCGCGCAACATCTTTAAGTTGCGCTCGCCCGGGCCCACCACGAGCACGCGCTCCGGACCGGAAGGGACTCGAACCGTGACTTCCACGCGATCGCTGCTCCGTCTCGCACCCCAAGGCGAACCCAATGCTACCGCCCCCACGCCCACAATCTCGGCCAATTCCAAACGCCCCAAGACCACAACCGACCACATCCCGCAAACACCCTACACCAGATCAATCCCCGGAATCGGGCTCTTTCTGGGCCTGAGCCTGCTGATCCTCCCCGCTTGCGTCCCCGCGGCGACACAAAGCCTCCCACTCCAGGCCGCCCCCGACCCGACGGCTCTCGAGGCGGGCGGGGCGTGGAAGCACCTGGACGCCGCCGTCAGCGCCGCGACCAGTCGGCACGAGATGGCCGTCCTGACCCGCACCAGCCCGGACCACACGAGCCGCCGGTACACCCTGCTCACGGTCGACAACCGCCCGGGGCATCTGGAAGCGACCCGCGAGCCGGACGGCGCGATCCGCCTGGTCGCCACGATCGGGCGCTTCGGCGACCCGGCGGGCGAGGACGCCCTGCTCCGCTCGATCGCGCATCGCCTGGCCCAACTGGAAGGCCCCGGCTTCGCGCCGATCCGCTGGTAGGTCTTCAGGCCGCCATGCCGCCGCGCCAGTCGGGGCCGAAGTGGTCGTCGTCGCTGTCGCCGCTATCGCCGAAGGGGTGGTTGTCGTCGCCCCAGGCGTCTCGGGGCAGGTGCCGGTGGTGGAGGTGGATGACGCGCGCGAGCTGGTTGGTGAAGAGGTTGCGCAGCGTGTCGAACATCGCCAGCGCGTCGCGGTCGAAGGGCTGGGCTTCATCGCGGAAAAAGACGCAGACCGCGAGAGCCTCCCCCTCGTGCTCGCAAGCGAAGGCGACGACGGCCTTCGCGTCGAGCCAGGACGAGCTCGGGCCGAGGAACGCCGTGCGCGACGCCTCGTCGCGGAGGAGCGTGAGCCCGTCGCGCCCTTCGACCAACGGCGGGAGCGCGTCGGCGAGGTGGTCGAGCAGAGCTTCGCTGGTCCCCTTCGGGCAGTCGTAGTTGACGTACGCCCCCAGGGCGTAGTCCCCGCTGGAGCCGGGAAGAAAGACACCGGCGTTCATCGGGCCGATCTTGGCGAGCGTGAACTCGAGCGCGGTGCGGAGCAGGTCCTCGATATCCAGCTCGGCGCGGAGGGCGGCGTTGAGCTCGGCGGCGGCGCCGGCCTCGATCATCTTGTCGCTGAGCTCCTGGTACGCGTCGACCAAATCGTCGCAAAGGCTCCCGACGTGCTTGGTCACCTCGTCTCGGGCCTCGTTGAGCTGGCGGCACAGCTCGCGGAGCTGGGCGATGCGCTTTTCTCGCACCGCGACGCGACGCGCGCGGACGAGGGCCGCGCGAACGCGCTGCGCGTACGAAGCCGCGTCGTCGCCTTCACTCAGAAGGTCGAGCGCCCCGGCCTGCATCGCCTCGAGCGCCAGCCCCACCGTCGCCTCGGGCGCGACGAGCACCACCCCGACCGACGCGCGGGTCTCGGCGATCGCGCGAGCAAGGTCCAGCCCCGAGCCATCAGGAAGCGCGGCGTGCGTCACGACGAGATCGACGTCGCCCGCGGCGACGCGGTCGGCCGCCGCCGAGACACGCCCCACCACCGCGACCTGCATCCCCGCCGAGCCGAGGCGAGCCCGGGCGCGATCCCGCTCCAGACGCGTCGGCGCCACGACGAGCACCCGCCCCGCGCCGGCGCTCTCGGCTTCGATACTCTCGCTCGCGATCGCCCGCACGGGCTGGGACTCGCGCACGGTCGTCCGACGGATCCTGGGCTTCTTCTCGCTCGCCATCGTCGTCTCTCCTTGGGTCCCTGGCTATCGGTCGTTTCCGGGGCGGGCTTCGGCGTTCAGGCGGCTTCGCGCTCGATCGGAGGAAACAACGCCTCGTCACGCTCGTGACGCATGGGCAGGGTCAGGCGCGCGAGCACACCGCCGCCCTGGACGTTCTCGATCCGCAGCGTCCCGGCGTGCAGCTCGGCCATGCGCCGGGCCCGGGACAGCCCCAGCCCGCACTGCCGCCCCGCCGGCTTCTCGCTGAAGAACGGGTCGAACGCGTGCTTGAGCCCGCGCTCGCTGAGCCCGGGCCCGTAGTCGCGCACCGAGATCACCAGCCGGTCGTCCACCCCGTCGACGGCGGCGGTCACCTCGACCAGCCCGGTCGGGTCCGACTCGATCGCGTTGAGCACGAGCTCGTGGACGGCGCGCTCGATCAGCTCCCGATCCATCGGCGCCAGGCGCAGCCCCGCGGGGACCGTCACGCGGACGTCGCCCATCGCGCCCGTCCGCGTCCGCGCTTCCCGAACGGCGGAGGTCAGCACGTCCGAAACGGCCGTCGGCACCAGCTTCGGCTCCGGCGGGTCGGCGATCAGGTGCAGGCTGGTGATCAGGTCCGTGAGCTGGCGGGCGGCGGCGACGACGGCTTTCGCAGCGGCCCGCTCCTGCGGGTTAGCCGCCCGATCCGCCAGCAACTGGCACCGCCCGGAGATCACCGTCAGCGGGTTGTTCATCTCGTGCGCCGCGCCGGCCGCCATCTCGCCCAGTCGCGCCATCGACGCCGCCTCGGTCAGGCGGGCCTGCGCCTCGGCGAGGGATCGGTTGCTCTCGGCGAGCCGTTCCCCGAGCCGCTGCGCGCGCTCAAACTGGGCGCTGGCGTTGAACGCCCACGCCCAGGTCGCGACCAGCGGCTCGAGGAGTCGATCGGTCAGCCCCTCGCCCTCGGGCTCGCGGTCGTGCAGCAGGGCCGCCGCCGCCCCGCCCGGGGCCGCGCCGGCGAGGTCGTCGCCCTCCACCACGCGGAGCGGGAGGATTCGGACGCGCCGGACGTCTGCCGCGTCCATCAGGAAATCGCTCAGCCACGGGATCAGCCCCATCACGCCGACGCGCAGCCCGCGCCCCGTGCCGATCGAGCCCAGGTCCTGCGGCCCGTCGGCGCCGCCCGGGGGCGGCTCCATGAGCTGGCTCCGGACCAGGTGCCCGTCGGCCGAGAATTGGTGGACGTGCCAGAGCTCGCCCGGCGCGGGCTGGAAGACGATGCCGTAGAACCCGGAGCCGAAGACCTCCCCCGCCGAACGCACGATCTCGCTGAACGCCTCGACAACCGATCGCTGCGGCGCACCGGCGGCGTGGAACGCGCCGATCGCCTCCAGCACCGCGCGCTGCTGCTGCGACTGGGCGGCCCGCGCCTGCAGCGCATCGTTCATCCGGCTCAGGCGACGGTTGGCGGTCGCGATCGAGGCGAGCAGGAGCTCCGGGCTCGAGGTCTCGTCCAGCCCGAGAGCCGAGCACCGCGCGCCGACTTCCGCGTGCAGACCTTGAGCCGCGCCTTCGACCGACGCCGTCTCGAGCTGGGCTTCCAGGCAGAGCGTCGCGAGGTCCGCGTCCGGCGCAAAATCGCCGGACCACCCCACGTGCAAGCGACGGCAGAGCGCCTTGGCGACCGTCACCAGCTCGATCATCGCGCGACCGGGCACGTCCGGGAGCGAGCGGAGCGGCTGGGAGTGCAGCCACATCACCTCGGCGAGCGAGCGCCCGAGCCCCCACCGCGTCGCGAGCCGCTTGCCCGCCGTGTGGTGGTCGAGACCGATCAGCTCGCGCTCGACGCCCGCGCTGTCCACGCCGCGGTGCTCGGCCAGCTCCAGCACACGCCCGTAACTCCGCGGCAGGACCAGCTCGAGCACGAGCTTGCCGATGTCGTGCAGCAGCCCGGCGACGAACGCCTCGTCCGGCGTCACGCCCTTGCCCGGGTGCGCCCGCGCGATCGACTGGGCCGCGCACGCGACCGCGACCGAGTGACGCCAGAACCCGACGCGATCGAACACCCCGCCCGGCCCGCGCGCCGCGTGCCGGTCCAGGTCGTGCCCCGCCCGATCAAACAGCTCGTACACGCAGACCGCGAGCACCGCCGCCTGCACCGCCTCCAGCCCGAGCATGATCACCGCGCGCCGGACCGTCGTGATGTTGTCCTGGTTCGCGCCCTTGTCGGCCCGGCGGACCAGGCTCAGGATCCGAGCCGTCATCGACGGGTCGGTCTCCAGCAGCCCGACCAGCTCGTCCAGGTCCGCCTCGTCGACGGACGAGACCGAGAGCAGACGGGTCGCGACCGGGCTGAGCGTCGGGAGCGCGTCGACCTGCTGGAGGATCAGCTCGACCTGGCGCGCCCGCCCGGCCTCGGTCCGAGCCGACGACCCCGCCGCGTTGTCCCCAGCGTCTGACATCGAGCAACCGCCCGTCTCTGCCGCACGTCCTCAGGCCCGCCGGCGTCCACGCCGACCCCACGCCCGAAACACACCGACATCAACGGCTCTTTTCGGCTCCCGAAGACTCCATCTCCAGCAGCTCCGCCATCCTCGCGATCAGCTTCTCCACGTCGAACGGCTTCTTCATAAAGTCGTCCGCGCCCGCCTGGAGCAGCCCCTGCACCTCCTGCTGGTTCACCACGCCCGACACAAAGATGATCTTGGTCTCCGCCAGCTCCGCCTTCGCCCGGATCCGCTGGCAGACCACGTTCCCGTTCAGGTCCGGGAGCATGTAGTCCAGGATGATCAGGTGGGGGCGGAAGCTCTCGGTGAGCAGCCCGGCGTCGTAGCCGGTCGAGGCCGTCTCGACCTCGAAACGGTCGTCCCGCCCGAGGATGTCGACGAACATCTCCACGATCTGGGGGTCGTCGTCGACCACCAGGACGCGGCGCTTGGCCCCCTCGATGATGTCCGAGGGGATGCCGTTGGCTTTCATGAAACGGAGCAACTCGTCCCTCGGGATCCGTCGGAACTTGCTCCCCGGCACGCGGAAGCCGCTGAGACGACCGGAGTCGAAGCAGCGGATGATGGTCTGCTGGCTGACCTTGCAGACCTGGGCCGCCTCGCCCGTGGTGAAGATCTTCTTCTCCGCCCACCCGTTGTTCGACGCCCCGTCCGACATCGCGACCTCCCCTGCCCGAGGACGCGCGTGCAGCCGGCCAGAACGGCCCGGGGCGCGCCTCAACAGCACGCTCCAGCATCGACCCCCACTTTCCCCAACTTCACACCACGACCGGAACACCCCCAAAACCCCCACCCGCACAACCGGCACACCCCCATCCGCCACCGCCCCACCCGGGGGAGGGGCGAGCGGCGTGAGACGAAAGCAACCGTTTCCCTCCTAATCCCCGCCCCCGCCGCCCGGGCCCCCGGGCCTCGGGCCCCAGGAAGCCGACGTCCTTCCCGACGGAGAACCCGAGCAGCACGGCGACATTGCGCCGCCAGCGCCCGAGCGTATCGCGCACCCGCAGGCCCAGTCGCGTCGCGCCGGCTCGCGCGACGAGGCGCGCCTCGAGGTGGTCGCCCGCGGGCTGTGGGTCATCCTGGGTCGCCGTCGTGAGGGCGCGGCTGGACACTGAGTGCCGTCACCGACGCCGGCGGACCACGTCGGACGTGCGGTGTTCGTTGGGTGCACAACCACTGGCGGCGTGCCACACGATCTGTACAGTCACACTGAACGCAGATGGGCACGGCGCGCAGAGGGAGTCGCGACGTCGTCCCGGTGCCAAGG
>JBJHBZ010000026.1:0-53544 GCA_050485765.1 Phycisphaerales bacterium
GACTCGAACCCTGAACCTGCGGATTAAAAGTCCGATGCTCTACCGATTGAGCTACGCCCCCGAGGGGTTCCCGCCCCGCGCCGGAGCGACGGGCCGAGCGGTCATGGTATGACACCAACCCCCGCCGAATCCGCCGCCGCGTCGCCGGAAGGCCCCGGCGCACCCCCGACCAGATCCCGAGAGCCCTCGCCCCCGGCGCGAGCCGCGGGCGAGAGCAGGCTGAGCAACAGCTCGGCGTGTCGTTCGCTCGCCCCCTGGTGCGCGCGCACGCAGGCGATGCCGCGTTCGCCCATCGCGCGGGCCGCCGGCGCATCGCTCAGGATCGACGCGAGCGCCTCGCCGAGCGAATCGGGCGTGACGCGCCGGAGCGCCCCGGCCTCCTCCAACGCCCCCACCGCGTGCTCAAAGTCCTTGACGTTCGGGCCGATCACGACCGGCTTGCCCAGGGCCGCCGGCTCGATCGGGTCCGACCCGTACAGCGGCGCAAAGCTCCGCCCCAGCACCACCACGTCCGCGATCGCGTAGAGCGCGCGCAGCTCGCCGATCGTGTCCAGCAGGAACCGCGTCGAGCCCGGCGCCCCGGGTGCGCCCGCGCTCCGACGCACGCACCCCGGCATGTCCCGCGCCGCGTCGTCGAACCGCGTCGCCTGTCGCGGCGCGCACGCGAGCTGCACGCCCGGCAACACCCGCCCGCTCGATGCCAACGCCGCGACCGTCTCGTGCAGGAGTTGTTCCTCGCCCTCAGCCGTCGAGCCCGCGACGATCAGCGGGCGCGTGCGGTCGATACCCAGTTCCGCCGCCAGCGCCTCGCCCGTGCGCACGAACGCGGGCTCATGCACCGCGTCCGGGTCGGCCGCGTCCCACTTCATGCTCCCGGTCAGCAGGCAGTCCGTCGGCTTCACGCCCATCGCCTCGAACCGCTCGGCGTACGCCCCGTCCTGCACCGCCGCGAACGCGAGCTCGCGGAACATCGGCGAGACCACGCGCCGAAAGCGGTGATACCCGCGGAACGATCGCTCGCTCAGACGCCCGTTGATGACCGCGACCGGGATCGACCGCGATCGGCACGCCGAGAGAAAGCCCGGCCACAGCTCGAGTTCCACCAGCCCCACCGCGTCCGGTCGGACGGCATCGAGGAACCGGCGCACGCTCCACGAGAAATCCAGCGGGTAGCGCACGACCGTCGCCAGCTTTGCTTCGCCCTCGAACAGCGCGCGCGCCCGGGCGATACCCGTGTCGGTCGTCACGCTGACAACGACCTCGACCTCCTCGGCAAGCCGCGGCACCAGCGCACGCAGCGCGTTCACCTCGCCCACGCTCACCGCATGGAGCAGCACACGCCCGAGTTGGCCCGGCGCAACCGGCGCGAGCGGCTCGGTCTTCCCGAACCGCGCGGGCCAATCCCCGCGGCTCTTGCGCAGGATCACCGGCGACATCGCGACGCCCGCCAGGATGTACGCCAGATCACGCGGGTGCAACGCGCCTCCAGGAGTTCAAATCCGACAACCGGTGCCACGGAAACGCGCAGCCCCGAAGGGGCGAAGCTTTTCCGTGTCGAGCGCCGGGTAGGGTGCGCGCTCGCCGAGAGCGTAAGAGAGATGAAAGACCCGGAAAAGCTCCGCCGCGGACGGCTGGGCGTTTCCGGGGCGCCGATGCCGCCCGCTCACTGCCCCCCGAACCAGCGGAGCCGCCAGCTGCCGTCTTCCATGACCATGTCCATGAAGGTCCAACGCAGCCCCTCGGCCGCCATACCGGTCACGGTCATGCGGTAGACGCGGTCGCCCTGGCGCTGCATGAGCACGCCGGGGGTGAACTCGCCCTGCGGCATGCGTTGAAAGAGCCTCTCGATCCACTCCGAGCGGCTCTTCAGCTCGTCGAAGGCGAGTTCGGGGTCGAGCCCTCGGTCGTAGAACTCCTGTCGCGTGCGCGCGCTGAGGACCTGGTCGACGAAGATCTCGCGTTCGTTGTCGCGGAGCGTGGTGAAGACGTGCCCCATGAGCTGCCGCCCGGTGCGGGCGCGGAGGATGACGGTGCCGTCGTCGAGCGTCTCGCGGGGCGCGC
Source organism: Phycisphaerales bacterium (assembly GCA_050485765.1). Classification (GTDB taxonomy): domain Bacteria; phylum Planctomycetota; class Phycisphaerae; order Phycisphaerales; family UBA1924; genus RECY01. The sequence goes on from JBJHBZ010000026.1 coordinate 2,062, forward strand.
CGCCGGGGAGGCCGACGACGTCCTGTGATCTCGGCGTGGCGGAGCCGGGCGTCGCGCCGCCGCCGGTCGCGCCGGGGAGGTTGGCGAGCATCATGCCATCCTGACGGATGACGCGGGTCTCGGTTTCGCACGCGCCGAGGATCGCGGCCGCGCCGATCGTCGCGAGCGTTCCGGTCGAGATGCGTCTGGGTGTGCGTGGCATGCGCCGCCTCGGCGTCGGTGTTCAGCTCGCGAGGGCCTCGCCCGCGGGCGTTCGCGTGGGCTCGTCGCGCCCGCGCCGCCAGGCGTCGTGCGCACAAAACCCGTCACGGGTTCCCGGAAAATCTTCCCGCGCGTGGCACCCGCGGGACTCCTCCCGCCACGAGGCGCTCCGCGCGATGATCGCCCCCGCGAGCAGGAGGTTCTGTGTCTCCCACCCCATCGGGTCGTCGAAGATCTTATCCAGCGTGTACTTGGCCCAGAAATTCAGCATCTCCGCGAGGTCGGCGAGCCTCGGGCCGGTGCGGATCAGCCCCGCGTTCCGCCACATCGCCGAGCGCAGGCTGGAGCGGACGTCGGCGAGGTCGAGCTCGGCGTGCTCGCTCGGACGGATATCGCTGATGATCGGGACGGGCGCGGTGCGCGTGCCGTTGGCGCCGGCGAATGCGTGCCCCCCCGCGGCGCAGAGGCCCGCGCGCGCCCCGAAGACGAGCCCTTCGAGCAGCGAGTTGCTCGCGAGCCGGTTGGCCCCGTGCAGCCCGGTGCACGCGGCTTCGCCCGCGGCAAAGAGCCCGGGCACGCTGCTCCGCCCGTGGTCGTCGGTGCGGACGCCGCCGATGGTGTAGTGGGCCGCCGGGTGGACCGGGATCGCGTCGCGCTGCGGGTCGAGCTCGAACTGCTTCAGACGCCCGGCGATGCCCGGGAACCGCTCGGCGAAGCGTTCGATGTGCCGACAATCCAGCCACACGTGACGCCCGCCCTGCTTGTGCATCTGGCGCACGATCGCCTGGCTCACCACGTCCCGCGGCGCCAGCTCGCCCAGCTCGTGCACGTCCTGCATGAAGCGGTGCCCGCTGGTGTCGACCAGGTGCGCGCCCTCGCCGCGGACGGCTTCGGAGATCAAAAGACGCGGCGCGCCCGCGAGGTAGAGGGCGGTCGGGTGGAACTGCACGAACGCCGCGTCGGCGACCTCGGCCCCGGCGCGGTAGGCCATCGCGAGCCCGTCGGCCGTCGCCTGCGGCGGGTTGGTCGTCTCCCGGTACACGCCCCCCGCCCCCCCGCTGGCGAGGATCGTCGACTTCGCCCAGATCATCTGCAGCCCGTAGCGAGGGTGGTGCGTGATCGCGCCCATGACCGGGCTGCCCGGCTCGTCGCTCGGGGTCACCAGGTCGAGCGCGAAGCATTTTTCAAAGACGCGGATGTTGGCGTGCGCGCGCACACGGGCGGTCAGCAGGCGCTGGATCTCCGCGCCGGTGGAGTCACCCCCGGCGTGGTAGATGCGCCGGGCCGAGTGCCCACCCTCGATCCCGGGCGTCGGCCTCCCGTCGGCGCCCGCGTCGACGCGCATGCCCCACGCGAAGAGCTCGCGCACGCGCTCGGCCCCCTCCTCCACCACCATCTGCACGACGTCGCGGTCGCAGAGCCCTGCGCCGGCGGTGAGAGTGTCCTGAATGTGGGCGTCGAAGGTGTCGCCGGGCTCGAGCGCCGCCGCCACGCCGCCCTGGGCCCACGCGGTCGCCGTCTGCTCAAAGGGGCCTTTGGAAAGGAGGATGACCTCCGCCCCCGCGTCGGCTGCCGCGAGAGCCCCCCGAAGCCCCGCCACCCCGCCGCCGACGACCAGGACTCCCGTGAAGATCTGCGGCAGCAGCCCGGAACGGAACGGGATGAGGTACCGGCGCTGGTCGAACAGGGGGTTCATGCGGGTCAAGGGTATCGCCCGGGACGGGGCGAGGGATGCGGCTTGCGAACCCGCCGCCCACGGCGCGACGACCTACACTCCGCCCGGCTGCGGTCACGGCCCTGATCGACAACCCCCAAGGACGCGACGCCGGAACGGGAACCAACCCCGGACGGCGGGCGGTATTGCCATGTTCGATCGGCTCAGCGACGGGTTCAACAACGCGCTCCGCAAGCTCAGCGGCAAGGGCAACATCTCCGAATCCAACGTCCGCGAGGCGATGGAGGAGGTGCGCACGGCTCTGCTCGAGGCCGACGTGGAGTACAACGTCGTCGAGCAGTTCTGCGAGGAGGTTCTCCGCGAGGCGATCGGGCGCGAGGTGACCAAGAGCCTCCAGCCCGGGCAGGAGATGATCGGGATCGTCCACCGCAAGCTGGTGGAACTGCTGGGCGGTGATCCGGACGCCGAGGGCGGGCTGGCGCCGGGGGACGCCGGGCCGGATATTTTGCGGATCAGCCCCGGGCCGACGATCGTGATGATGTGCGGCTTGCAGGGGAGCGGCAAGACCACGACCTGCGGCAAGCTCGCGGGGTGGCTGAAGAAGCGCGGGCGGAGCGTGATGCTCTGCGCGGCGGACCTGCAGCGACCGGCCGCGATCGAGCAGCTCGAAACCGTCGCGCGACAGGCCGACACCGAGCTCCCCGGCTCGGCCCGCGTGCTATTCCACGGCGAGCCCGAGAAAGCGAAGGCCTACGGGCAGGCGGTGGGCGTGGCGGTCGAGGTCTGCCAGAACGCGCTGCGCCGGGCGCGGGCCGAGGGGATCGACACGCTGATTCTGGACACCGCGGGGCGTCTGCACGTCAACGACGAGCTGATGGACGAGTTGAACCGGGTGAACCGGACGCTGACGCCGCACCAGATCTTTCTGGTCGTGGACGCGATGACCGGGCAGGACGCCGTGCGGAGCGCCAAGGCGTTCCATGATCGCCTGGCGATCGACGGCGTGGTGATGACCAAGTTCGACTCCGACACGCGGGGCGGGGCGGTGATCAGCGTGAAGCGGGTAACGGGCGCGCCGCTGCGGTTTGTCGGGATCGGGGAGAAGCTCGATGCGCTGGAGGCGTTCCACCCGGAGCGGATGGCCGGGCGGATCCTGGGCATGGGCGACGTCGTCAGCCTGGTCGAGAAGGCGCAGGAGCAGGTCAACGAGGAGGACGCGAAGAAGCTCGAAGCCAAGATGGCCAAGGGCGAGCTGACGATGGACGACTTCCTGAAGCAGATGAAGACGCTGCGCCGGATGGGCCCGTTGCGCCAGATCATGGGGATGCTCCCGGGCGTGGGGAGCGCGCTGAAGGACATCAACATCGATGAGAAGCACATGGACCGCGTGGAGGCGATGATCGAGTCGATGACGCCTCAGGAGCGGGCCAAGCCGGACGTGATCAACCTGAGCCGCCGGAAGCGTGTCGCGTCGGGGAGCGGGGTCAAGATCGACGAGGTGGGCGGGCTGGTCAAGCAGTTCGGCGTGATCAACAAGCTCACCAAGACGATGGCGGGGATGAGCGGGTCGCAGAAGGCGGCCGCGGCCCGCGAGTTCTCCGGCGCGGGCGGCATGGCGGGCATGCAGGGCCTGCCCTCCCTCGCCGGTAAGGGCTCCACCAAGGCAAAAGCCCGCGGCGTGAAGAAGCGCAAGCCCAAGAAGCGGTAACGCTACCCGCGAGCATCACCACCGGCTGCCGTCGCCCGCTCAGCCGAAGATCGGGTCGAGCTCGCCGCCGCTTCGGATGAGGTCGAGCTCGTTGAAGAGTTTGGCGAGCAGCAGGTTCATGATGATGATCGCCATGAAGCTGGTGACGAAGCTGGAGGTCGTCGCCTTGCCGACGCCGACGGCCCCGGGCTCGCACGTAAAGCCCTTCCAGCAGGCGATCAGCCCGATCGCGATCCCGAAGCACACGCTCTTCGCCAGCCCGTTGGTGATGTCGAACCAGTTGACAAACGCCTGGCTGAACTGCCAATAGGCGGCGGGATCGGTCGGGTAAAACTGCGTGCAGACGAGCCAGCCGCCGAACACCCCGCAGATGTTGCTCACGATCGTCAGCACCGGGATCATCGCGGCGCAGGCGAGCACGCGCGGGACGACGAGCACCTTGATCGGGTCGGCGGCGAGCGCGCGCATCGCGTCGAGCTGCTCGCTCACGCGCATCGCGCCGAGCTCGGCGGTCAGCGAGCACCCGACGCGCCCCGCGAGGATGACGGCCGCCAGCACCGGGCCGATCTGCTTCACCACCGAGACGTTGATCACCCCGCCGAGGCGGGTCTCCTGCCCGACGCTCTGAAACTGGAGGTAGCCCTCGATCGCGAGGACCATGCCGATGAACGCCCCGGTCACCATGAGCACGGGGACGCTGAGCGTGCCGACGCGGAAGAGCTGGGTGCGGAAGCGCCCCTGGCGGGACCAGGTGCGGACCGAGCCGACGCCCATCGCGGTGGACGCGGCGAAGCGGGTGAACGCGCCGAGGGTTTCGAGCCCCGCGTAGACCGCGCCGCCGAGCGTTGCGAGACGGGTTGAAACAGCGCCGATCGGCATGGGCAGAGCGTAGGGGCGCACGCGACGGGCCCGGCACGCGGCCGGTGAAAGAACACGCCGAAAGAACACGCCCCGGCGTCGGGGCCGGGGCGTGCGTGCGGATCTGTGATGCGCGTCGTCGTCGGCGGCGACGGGGGTTTACTTCCCGCCGGCGTCCTGTCGACGGGGCGGGGCCTGGCGATCGACGCCGACGCCGCCGGTGCCCCCGCGGGGCGCCGGTGCGGCGTTCCCGCCCTCGCTGGGCTGGAGCTCCATCGCCGAGCTGGCGCGGGTGAGGAAGATCTCGACGCGCCGGTTGGCGGGGGTCGCGCCGCCGGGCCCGCTGGGTGCGACGGGTCGGAACTCGCCCCAGCCGGCGACCATGATCTTGCGTCCTTCGACGCCGAGGGAGACCAGCTCGTCGCGGACGGAAATCGCGCGGTTGGCGCTGAGGCCGATGTTGCTCCCGTGACGACGGATCGTCGCGGGGTTCGCCATCCGCTGCGCGTCGGTGTGCCCGACGACGTGGATCTCGTACTGCGCACCGGCGGCGGTCTGGAGGACACGGGCGAGGGCGGCGAGCCCGCTCTTGGCGGTGTCGCGCAGCTCGGCCGAGCCCGAGGCGAAGGTCAGGTCGCTCGCGAACCGCAGCATCCCGCGGTCCGGGTCGTAGCTGATCAGCTCCGGGTTCTCCGCGGCGAGGCGCGAGAGGGCGCGGCTGGTCTCGGCGTCGAGCTCGCCGAAGGTCACCCCCGCGAGGCGCTCGTTGAAGTCGCGCAGCGCACGCTCGCGCTCGCCCACCGTCCCGCGGAGGGAGCTGTTCTCGCGCCGGAGCTCGGCGAGCGCCTGTTCGGTCCGATTCTGCTGGGCCTGGAGCTGGCGGATCATCGCCTCCTGGCCTTCCACGTCGCGCACCAACTCCGCGTTGCGGTTCTGGAGCCCGCGGTTGGTGTCGGCGAGGTTGTCGTAGGCTTCCTGGCTGACACACCCGCCGAGGAGCGTGCCGGCGGCGAGGACGGTCGTGGCCGCGGCCAGAAGCCGGCGGGATCGAGAGGGTCGGGTCTGCATGGCAAGGCCTCCGTGGATGCCGCGTCTGTTCCATCACCGGGCTCACGCCCGGGGTCGCCCCGCCCCGCATCCGTCGCGGGGCGGGCGTGCCGAATCGCTCGGCTCTACAAAGCAGAATACGCGCCCCCGACGGGACACGCCCCGCATCATCGCTATCTTCGGACGCCCGGAGAGGTTGCCATGAATCCGCCAATCCCCCGACCACCCGACGCCCCCGATCCCGCCCCGGACCGGCGGATCCTGCGCGTCCTTGCCGACGGCGCCTGGGACGACCGGGGCCCGGTCCACGCCCGCGGGCCCGTCGCCGCCCTCTTCGACACGCGCCACGCCGACCACCTCTCCCCGGGCGCGCTGCTCGCAATCGGGCCCGCACGCGACCTCGAACACCACGACGCCTGGGCGCACACCCCCGCCGAACAACGCCGGACAATCGACCGCCCGGGCTCGGTCCTCCTCCCGGCGTTCGTCAACGCGCACACGCACCTGGACCTCACGGCCCTCGGCCCGTGCCCGCCGAGCGACCCCGCCGACCCCGGCGCCTTCGCCGCCTGGCTCGATATGGTCCGCCTCGGACGCCCGACCGAGCCCGAGGCGATCGGCGCCAGCGTGCGGCTGGGGGTCCAGCTTTCGATCCGGGGCGGGGTGGCGGCGGTCGGGGACGTCGCGGGAGCCGCGGGCGGGCGGGCGAGCCTCGAACCCTGGCGCGCCCTCGCCGACGGGCCGCTGCTGGGGGTGAGCGAGATCGAGTTCTTCGGCATCGGTCGCGGGGAAGCCCGCGGGCTGGAAGCCGCGTTAGACCTGCTGCGCGCGCACGAGGCGGGTTTCCGGGTGGCTCCGGAGGCGGGCGTGCGCCTCGGCTTGCAGCCGCACGCGCCGTACTCGGTCGCGGAGCCCACGTTTCGCGCCCTGGCGCGCGAAGCGGCGCGGTGGAACGCGTCCGCCCCGTCGTCGGCGCTGCACCTGGCGACGCACCTCGCCGAGAGCCACGCCGAGCGGGAGCTGATCGCCCACGCCCGCGGCCCGCAGCGGGCGTTTCTGGAGTCGCTCGGGCTCTGGGACGCCACGCTCGCCGCCCAGGTCGGGCGCGGGCGCCACCCGATCGAGCACCTGGAGCGGGCGCTCGTCGCGGCGGGCGAGAACGGGAGCCCGTTCTTGTGCGCCCACGTCCACGACTGCCCGGCGGCTTGGGAAGGGCGCGAGGCGGAGGCCCTGCTCGGCGTGCTCGCCCGCGCGGGCGTCAGCGTCGCCTACTGCCCGCGCTCGAGCGACGCGTTCGCCTCGCCCGAGACGCTCGGGCCCCACCGCTACCGCGCGATGCTGGAGGCCGGGGTCAACGTCTGCCTCGGGACCGACAGCCTCGTGAGCTGCCCGGGGGGGACCGGCCGCCTCTCGCCGCTCGACGAGGCCCGCCTGCTCCACGCCCGCGACGGGGCCGACCCGCTCGCCCTGCTCGCGATGTGTACGACCCGCGGGGCGCGGGCGTTGGGGATCGACGAGGATCGGTGCCGCTGGGTGGTCGGCGGGCGCCCGCTCGGCCTGATCGCGGCGGCGGGCTCGACGCTGGAGGACGTGCTGAGGGGTGATGGCGAGGTGGACATGCTCCTGCGCGATTGATGTCTCACGCCCCTGTGCCACTGACCTCTTCTGAGAGGTCGGTGCTTCCGGGGCTTCCTGGCTCGTTCTTGGTTTTGGTGGTCTGCGCCGGACCCCCTCCGTCGGCTGCGCCGACACCTCCCCCCGCCGGGGCGGGGGAGGGCGAGGGGAGGAGGTGCTGTGCCACTGACCTTGTCTGCAAGGTCAGTGCTTCTGGGTCTTCATTCATCTTCATCGCTCGTTGTTCAGATCGAGACTGGTGGAGGAGGAGGTTTGGAGGTGTGCTGAAGGGCGGGCGGGAGCACGGACCTCTCGGAAGAGGTCCGTGGCACATCCGGATGAACCGCTCCGGGTTTGGTCTTCTGGCTCTTTGCTGCTTTGGTGGTTTCCTGTCGGACCCCCTCCGTCGGCTGCGCCGACACCTCCCCCGCCGGGGCGGGGGAGGGCAAGGGGAGGGGCGAGGCGGAGGGGATGACATCCTGCGATACGGGAATCAATCCTGTTTCGCAGGAATCTGCCTGGAGGCTTGGGCGAAGCGTGGCCTACGATCAGCCACCTGATTCTGGACCGACCCGAGGGGGTGGTTTTCCGGGGAGTGCATGAGCGCAAAGTGGCGACGCAGCTTGGCGTGGGACGATCGGTTCTTCCCGGGGTGGGCTGCGCCGGCGAAGTGGACGCTGCGGGCGTTCAGTTCGATCTGGCTCGCGGTCGTGCTGCTGGTCTTGGTCTCGCTCTACGGGATCCTCGCGAGCGTGCCGATCGGGCTGCTCGCGCTGATCCCGACGTGGGCGGTGTACATCGGGACCGTGTTGCTGGCGGTGCTGGTGGTGGCGGTGCTCCCGGCGGGGGTGTCGTGGACGGTGCTCGCGCCGCGCAGCCGAGGGCTCGCGTTCGCGAGCACGGTGCTGACATTCCTGATCCTGACGCCGCTCGCGGCGTGGCTCTGGCATCGCTACGCCTGGCCGAGCCTGCACTTCGATCCCGCGACGGGCGAGGGTGTGCGCTTTTTCGCGGACTTCTCCGCGGCGCACGAATCGGTCACGCTCCGGCACCTGCCGGGGTTTGAGATGAGCGAGCTGGAGTTCTACTCCTGGTGGCCGATGCGCCTGCTCCTGCTCGGGTTCGTCATCAACATGACCGTCGCGACGTTCCGGCGGATCGAGTTCAACTTCAAGAACATCGGCGTGCTCACGGTTCACGCCGGGATCGTGACGATCGCGCTCGGGAGCGTCTACTACCAGGCGCTCAAGAAAGAGGGCGACACGATCCTCATCGCGGGCTCGTTCGATGAATCGCTCGGACGCCCGGGGATCGGTGTGCCGCAGCGCATGTTCTACGACAACACGCACATGGCGTTGTACGTGGATCAGTTCCGCGGCTGGCAGCAGCGTCCGATCGCGGGCGTGCCCCGCTACAACGCGTACAACCTGACGGCGGGCGTGCCGGATCGCGAGGGCGGCGGGCCCGCGACGCTGTGGGACCTGACCGAACGCACCCGACGCCTGGACCTGAGCGAGGAGACGGGGCGGGCGCTGCGCGTGCGCGCGCCGGACGTGCCGGCGTCGGAGAACGTGCGCTTGATCGTGGACGAGGACCTGCGGTTCGAGATCGTGGGGTACGCGCCGTACGCGGCTCCGGAGCGGGACTGGCGCCGTGCGCCGGAGCCGACGGGCCCGAACCGCCCGCTGAGCTTCCGCCCGAACCCGTTGCAGGTGATCGAGCTGATGAGCCGCCTGGAGGACGAGTCCGGGCGCGTGCCGGAGGGACCGGTCTTCCGGTTCGCGCTCCTGCCGAACGACCCGGCGCACCGGATCTCGTCGAACCAGGTGATCGCGCTGGAGATGACGCGGGACATGCCCGAGTCGCGCTGGCGCGACCTGTCGCAGCGTCACCCGTCGGGCCCGGGGCCGATGCTGGTGATCGAGATCCCGAGCGAGGAAGAGGGCGGGCGACCGACGCGCCGAGTGCTCCCGGCGGCTCCGGAGGTGCCGATCCAGCTCGCGGGGTTCCGGATCGAGGTGCAGGAGCTGCACGCCGAGCCGCCGTTCCCGATCGTGACCGAGGGGTACGCGGGCGCGAGCACGGACGTCGCGATCGTGCGTGTGACGACGCCGACGGGCGAGACGTTCGACCGGTGGGTCTACCACGCGTTCCCGGAGATCTCGCAGGACCTGCTGGACCCGGGTGATGCGTCGGCGGAGGCGGCGATGATGTCGCCGAGCCGCCGGACGGCGGACGAGTCGATCCTGCGTCTGGGCTACGTGCCGCACACGGGTCTGCGCGTGTACTTCGACGAGGTGACGACCGGCCAGACGCCGCGTGTGCGCGCGATCGTGCGCGATCCGGACGGCGGGGTGCGCGTGTTCGACCCGCTTCCCGAGGACGGCGTGCTGCGGGACGCGGTGCCGCTGATCGATTTCCGTCTGGGCGAGCGCTGGGCGCACACCGAGGTGTTCGACCGCCCGGTGCCTGTGCCGGAGAACGAGCGTGACCGCTCGTTCACGGGCACGCACGAGCAGGCGATGTTCGCGGTGCAGGTTTCGGGGACGATCCGCGGTCGTCGCCCGGGGGAGGCCTCGTCGGAGTGGTCGGAGATCCGTTGGGTGCCGTTCACGCGGTACCTGGGCTTGCAGGGGGAGGAGAACGCGCGACGGTTCGACCTGCCGGACGGTCGCCGTGTGCGGATCGCGGTGGGTCGGCGTCAGCACCCGCTCCCGGGGTTCCAGTTGCGCCTGATCGATTTCGAGATGATCGCGTACGACCACCGGGGCGCACCGCGGGATTACCAGTCGATGGTGCGTGTGGAGCCGGTGGAAGACCGGTTCAGCTTCATGCGCACGGGCTCGGGCAGCGGGTTTGAGGCGTTCGAGCACGTCACGCGGCTCAACGCGCCGCTGACCGCGCCGCACAACGTGTACGACGCGCCGAACCCGGTCGTCGGCGTGCTCCGTCGCCTGGTGACGGGCGTGAGCCCGAACCAGTACAAGTTCAGCCAGGCGGGGTGGGACCGCGCGAACTGGGAAGAGACGCAGCGCCTCGCGGACCAGGGGCTGCTCGATCGCCCGTACGCGATGTTCACGATCCTGGGCGTGGGGAACAACCCCGGGATCCACGTGATCGCGCTGGGCGGGATCATGATGGGCGTGGGGATCCCGTGGGCGTTTTATCTGAAGCCGTACCTGGTGCGGCGTGAGAAGCAGCGGCTCGCCGAGGCCGCGGCCCGGGGTGAGATCACACCCGGGCGTCGTCTGTCCGCGGGCGAGGACGCGTCGATCTGAACGCGACGGATTCGCCGCCGATGCGCGCACCGCGCCGGGCGGCACGGGAAACAGGACCATGCACGCAATGAACGTTGTCGATGGATCGCGGGCTCTCCGGTCGTGCCTCTGGGCGGCGGCGTGCGTGCTGCTGGCGTGCCTCGCCTCGCCGGCGATGGCGCAGTACGCCCCCGCGGGCAACGAGCACCCCGAGTCGGCGATGGTCGATGAAGCGTCGGCCGAGCTGCCCAACCCGTTCGGCGAGGCGAACATGGTCTTCGAGCGCCGCCCGACCGCGGCCCAGAAGAACGCGTTCTACCGCTCGGTCGATCTCGAGCCCCTGCGACGCCTGGCGGTCCTGCACAACGGGCGGGTGAAGATCCTTGACACGCTCGCGATGGAGACGGTCGAGACGATCACCGGGCGGCGGGCGTACCAGGACGTGCTGCCGACGGGCGAGGCGTCGGGCGCGGGGTACGCCGCGGCCGATCACGCGAGCGGGCACCTGCACACGTCGATCCCTGCGGGGGAGCGGGTGGAGCTGGTCGCGCACGACCCGCTGTTCACGCTGCTCGACCTGATCATCGATCCGATGTATTACGTCGATCGCCCGCTGCTGCACGTGAACTACCTGCCGCTGCGGCGCGTGTTCGTGGAGGCGGCGTTCCCGGACGACGGGGCGATGCAGTCGCGCTGGATGCGTCTGACGCGGATCACGCCGATGATGGCCCAGCGGTTCGGGCCGGAGCTGGAAGAGCGGTACGCCTTCAACCAGCCCTACCGGGACGCGCTGGCGAACGTGCGGCGCGGGCTGGGGCTCTGGGATCAGTCGGCCGCGAACATGCGGCTGATCGCCCCGGGCTACCGCGGGGACACCTGGCACCACCTGAGCGAGCTCGCGCCCGATCACCCGGCGCGCACGGCGGCGGCGGAACTCGGGCGCGCGTGGCGCGCGCTCGACCCGGCGGGTGTCAACGACGCCGCGCGGCGACTGGCGGAGATCCTGCCGACGGTCAACAGCGAGCTCTACCCGACGCGCCGTGCCGAGCTGGAGCACCTTTACAACCGCTCCAACGCGTTCACGTACGGGTACTGGGCGTACTTCCTCGCGACGGTGGCGCTGATCCTTGCGTTCGGGACGGGGCGTTCGTGGCTGACCGGGCTGGGGACAGGGCTGTTCATCCTGGGGCTGCTGCTGCACGCGTTCGGGTTTGTGCTTCGGTGCATCATCGCCGAGCGGTTCGCGATTCAGAATCAGTTCGAGTCGATGACGGGTGTGAGCCTGTTCGCGGGCGTGGTCGGGCTGGGGCTGGCGGTGGCGAGGAAGCAGCCGCTGTTCGCGGCGGCCGCGTCGGCGACGGGGTTCCTGATCCTCATCGCCGCGACGGAGACGGGCATCCCGGGGCGGACGATCGAGCGCGAGGCGGCGATCCTGAACACGTCGGTCCTGCTGAAGTACCACGTCACGACGGTGCTGGTGAGCTACGGGCTGATCGGGCTGGGGTTCATCATCAGTCTGTTCTACCTGGGGACGCACTACGCGAGCCGCGTGCTGGGTGCGAACCGGATGGAGGCGGTGTCTGCGGCGGCGCTGGATCGCGGGCGCACTCTTGGGGGGAGCATGGGCGGAGCAAGCACGGGCGAGACGCCTGTGCCACGCCAGAAGACGACCGCGCGCACGCTGGCGGACCTCGACACGGCGTTGATGACCGTGCTCCAGCTCGCGTTCTGGACGCTGGGCGTCGGCATCCTGCTCGGCGCGTGGTGGGCCGACCACTCGTGGGGACGCTGGTGGGCGTTCGACCCGAAGGAGACGTGGGCGCTGATCACGTGGATCGTCTATCTCATCGTCATCCACCTCCGGTTCACGACGGGCAAGAACAAGGCGCTCATCACGGCCTGGCTGAGCGTGATCGGGTTCTTCGTCATGCTGTGGACGTACTTCGGGGTCAACCTGCTGCTCCCGGGCCTGCACGCCTACGCGTGAGCCGCGACGCACACAGGCTCGATCGAGCGTTCTTCGCGACCGACGCGGGCTCGCTCGCGCCGAAGCTGCTCGGGTGCGTGCTCGTGCGCACGCTCGCGGGCGGCGAGCGCCTGGCGGGGCGGATCGTGGAGACCGAGGCGTACCTCGGGCCCGAGGACGCGGCGGCGCACAGCAAAGGGTGGCGACGCACGCCGCGAACCGAGCCGATGTTCGGCGAGCCCGGGACGAGCTACGTCTTCCTCACCTACGGCATGCACCACTGCTTCAACATCGTGTGCGAGCGGGAGGGCTACCCGGCGGCCGTGCTGATCCGGGCGATCGAACCGACCGAAGGACTCGAGCCGATGCGCGCCCGACGCCTCGGCGGGGTGAAGCGGGCGGGGCGGGTGATGCGGGACCGGGACCTCTGCTCGGGCCCTGCGAAGCTCTGCCAGGCGCTCGGGATCGACAGGGGGCTCAACGGCGTTGATCTGTGCGCGCCGGGCGAGCTCTGGCTCGAACGCGGGGCGCCCGTCAAGGGCGTGACGCGGACCACGCGGATCGGGGTGGACTACGCGGGGGCGTGGGCGGCGGCGCCGCTGCGGTGGTACGCGACGGGCAGCCCGCACGTCAGCGTTCGCGATCGGGCGGCGGAGCGGGAGGCGGGAGCAGGCGGCGAGGGGTTGGGGTGAACATCACATGCGGCGTTCGGCCCCGCGGTCGCGTTCGGCCCGCCGGTTGCGGGGCTCCCACGCACCGACCCCCCTTCTGAGGCCCGCGGCGCGGGTTGTGTGGGGTGTTTGGGGAAGGGCGTGCGCGGCGGGGGTGCGATTTTTGCGCCGTGTGAAGATGGGAAGCTTGCCGCGATTTCTGCAACGGGGGCTAGCATTCTGGCGAAGGAAAAGGAGCGGATGGGCGTTGGTGTGTGCCCGAAGCCGCGAGCGTGTGGAGTGCAGGCGTGTCAAACGTGCCGCTGGATTGGAAATCGATGCGTGACCGTGCGGGCCCGTTCCCGCCGGAGGCGTTCCAGTTTGTGCGCGAGGGTCTCGCGCACACGGTGGAGACAACGCACGGGGCGCACGCGATCGGGCCGCTGGACGATGATGAATCGCGCCACGTCTCCGGGCAGCAGCTCTGCCTGGGGATCCGTGACTACGCGATCGAGCAGTTCGGCGACCTGGCTGGGACGGTGCTGCGCCACTGGGGCATCCGCAAGACCGAGGACTTCGGCAAGATCGTCTTCGCGATGGTGGACGCCGGGCTGATGCGGACGACCGAGGACGACTCGATCGAGGATTTCCGCGACGTGTTCGACTTCGACGAGGCGTTCGCGAGCCCGGCCCGTGCGGGGGGCTTCGGCGAGGCCCCGGAGACGAGCGGGCGGGCCTGAGAGGCTCGGCCTTTTTCGACAAAGACTGAGAGGTGCGCTGGCTGGCGCCCGGGCGGGACGCCCATGCCACGGGCTTTTGCGTGCCGAGGCTCGGCGGGCGGTATTCTCCGACCATGAGCGAGCCTTCTGAACACACGCCCCGCACCCCCACGCCCGATCCCGGGGCCCCGCGGGTCCGCGGCGAGCGGTCTTGGCGTGAGCTGCACCTGTGGCAGATCCAGTTCATCCGGGACATCCTGCTCGTCGGCGGGCTGATCGGGCTGCTGTGGGTGGGGAACAAGATCTCGCTGGTGACGGTGCCGCTCGTGCTGGCGATCCTGCTCGCGTACCTCTTCGAGCCGGTCGTGCGGTGGCTGACGACGAAAACGAAGCTCTCGCGCGAGATGGCGGCCGGGGGGATTGTCGCGGCGTTCGGGCTGGTCGTGGTGCTCCCGGGCGTGCTGGCGCTCTCGTTCGGCATCGTGCAGGGCGTGGGGCTCGTCGCGCGTCAGTTCACCATCATCGGGCTCGTGCAGCAGAGCCTGAGCCTCGATCCGGAGAGGGACGGGCAGGAACACGCGGCGGTGATGGACGAACTCCGCGAGTCGGGCGGGCCGGGGTGGGTCTGGATCCGCGATCAGCTCGCGGCGATCGATGATGAGACGATGACGGCGGCGGTTGACGCGATCAACGCCTGGACGCGGGCGAACATGGAGCGGCTCGCGACCACGGCCGCCGACGTGGGCACCAACGCGATCACCAGCGCGATCCGCCTGGTCGGCTCGACGTTTACGCTGGGGCTCATGGCGTTCCTGACGGCGTTCTTCTTCTTCTTCGTCGCTTCAGGCTGGCCCAAGGTGATCCGCTTCGGGGACTCGCTGATCCCCGACAAGAACAAGCCGACGGCGCACCACCTCGTCCGCCGGTTCGACCGGGTGATCAGCGCGTTCATCCGCGGCCGCCTGACGATCGCGTTCATCCAGGCGATCCTGTTCACGATCGGGTACTGGGCGATCGGGGTGCCGGCGCCGCTGATCCTGGGCCCGGCGGTCGCGGTGCTGGCGATCGTGCCGTACCTGGCGTTGATCGGGGTGCCGGTCTCGATCGGGCTGCTGTTTCTGGAGAGCCACGAGGGGCTTCGGGGGAGCATCTGGTTCGTGCTGCTCGCGCCGACGGCGATCTACTTCATCGTGCAGTCACTGGACGACTACGTGCTGACGCCGACGATCCAAGGCAAGACGACGGACATGTCGACGCCGCTGATTTTGTTCGCGGCCTTGGCGGGTGGCGTGCTGTTCGGGTTCTTTGGGCTGCTGGTGGCGATCCCGATCGCGGCGTGCCTGAAGATCGTGATCCTGGAGCTGTTCTGGCCGCGGTACGAGGCTTGGGTGAAGGGGCGGCGTTCGGACGTGCTCCCGCTGGATAGCGACTAGGCTCTGTTTGGCGGCTCGGCAGGACGGGCGCCAGAGCGCGTCTTGGAGCGTCGGAGCGACGGGCCAGAGGCCCGTCCCACCAGGCTTCAGAAGATGGATTCGTCAGTCAGAAGCTATCGCGGGCGTGCGCCCCGGCTCGGGGCGGCGAGGACGGCGAGGCTGACGAGCAGTGCCATGAGGCTGACGCTCGCGAGGCCGAAGGCGCGTCCGGATTGGACGAGGGCGCCCTCGGTGAAGTCCTGTCGCGGGGCCGCGCCCTTGGGCATGACCTGGAAGGCGACGTCGTACTGCCACGTGCCGTATCGGAGCTCGCCCTCAAGGGGTGCCTGCTGGCGTCGGGTGGTGGGGAAGCGGAGCTCGGTGGACTCGATGGAGCCGTCGGGCATGAACTCGTGGAAGCCGAAGAACCAGTTCTTGCGCTGGACGTTGCGCCACCCCCACTCGTCGGGTGGCTCGATGCCCATCGCGCCCTGGTTGGCCTCCAGGCGGGGGATGCGTTCGACGACGACGAGGCGGTCGGGGATCTCGCCGGCGCTGGCGAAGGCCATCGCTTGCTCGAGCGAGGTCTTGGGCGGGGCCTCGATGAAGCGGACGATGGTGAACCAGTCGGCGTGGCGGGCGAGCCCGGGGAGCGGGTTGGGCTGCGGGATGCGGACGGGCAGCTCGAGCACGCGGTCGGCGTAGGTGACGATGACCACCCCGCGTCCGCGGTCGTCCACGTCGTCGGTGACGCGGATGTCCCGCCCGTGGAACCGCATGCTGTCGGCCAGGAGCGGGAGCGTGTAGTTGATGCCCGACGGGTGGTCCTCGTTGAACCGGGCGATCCCGCGGACCAGCATCGCCCCGCTCGCGGCAAGACCGACCGCGCTGGCGATGGCGCAGGCGGCGGCGATCAGGCGGGTTCTGGTCATTTCAGGAGAGGGGGGCGGCAGGGTCAATCGGTGTCGAACAGCCCGGGCGTGCGCCCGCGGGCCGGGCGGGAGATCTCACTACTGGACTGCTCCGGCGGGTGCCTGGCTTCGATCTTGGCGGCGAACTTGTCCGGGCCGATCGTCGCGATCTCGCGCTCGCGGGCCCAGGTCGCGATGGACTGCCCGGAGGGGAAGTTGTGCGGGGCGGCTTCGGTCGCGAGCCCGACGCTGTTGCCGCCTTCGATGATGGCGGGCGCCTTCCATGCGTAGATGCGGTCGCGGTTGCCGAGGTCGATCGCGGTCAGGCCCATGAACAGGGCGAAGGCGAAGAGGCAGAACAGGAAGATGATGGTGTTGAGGGGGTTGTCGTACTTGAGCTGCATGAAGTACATCAGCACGAGCATGCCCTTGATGGTGGCGATGCTCATCGCGACCATGACGTTGACCCACGTCGGGATGACGACGTCGAACTTCTCGCTGATCCAGACCTCGGCCGAGCCGGCGCTGATGGTCAGGACGGTGAAGAAGAGCAGGGCCGCGAGCACGAGCACGAGCGTGCGGAGCGGCAGAATGACGTGCCCGTGGTCGTGGTCGCCCTCTTGGAACCCGTGGGGGTCGAGGTCGTTGATGGCGGGCTGATGGGGCTCGTTCATGGCTTGGGTCCGTGGGGGTTGAGGTCGCTGAGGGTCGGTCTCTCGGGGCGGGCTCACGGGGCGGGTCAGTGGATGAGGTAGAGGAGGGGGAAGAGGAAGATCCAGATGAGGTCGACAAGGTGCCAGTAGAGGCCGGTGATTTCGACGCCGGTGTAGTGGGTGGGCCCGTACTTGCCCTTGCGGGCGCCGAGGTAGACCCAGAAGAGCAGGCCCATGCCGATGATGACGTGGAGGGCGTGGACGCCGGTGGCGCAGTAGTAGAGGCCCCACCAGATCGGCTCCCAGGGGCTCTCGGCGTAGGGGTAGCTGAAGAACCATCCCGGGGCCTTGCCCTCCATGAGCTTGG
The DNA here is from genome assembly GCA_050485765.1 of Phycisphaerales bacterium. Classification (GTDB taxonomy): domain Bacteria; phylum Planctomycetota; class Phycisphaerae; order Phycisphaerales; family UBA1924; genus RECY01. Next base: position 19,100 of record JBJHBZ010000026.1, read on the forward strand.
GGTAGTACTCGAAGGTGCCCTTGATGAAGAGGAAGGCGAAGCCGCAGGCGATGGTGATGAGCAGGTTGAGCTTGAGCAGGCCCTGCTTGTTGAGCTGGGCGCAGCGGATGGAATACGCGACAGTGAAGCTGGAGACGAGCAGGATGACGGTGTTGATGAAGCCCCACTTGATGCTGAGGTGGTGCGAGCCGGCGACGAAGGCTTCCGGGTATTTCATGCGGAAGACGGCGTAGGCGACGAAGAGCCCGGCGAAAAGCAGGACCTCGGTGGTCAGGAAGAGCCACATGCCCATTTTGGCGGCGTCGAACTCGTCCTGGGCGTTGCGCCAGTGATGCCCGTGGGTGTAGGTCTGCCAGCGCGGGGCTTTGGCGAGGTCGGGCTTGGCCGGGTCGCCGGTGTGGATCGAGGCCATGTCGTGCTTCCCCTCGTGAGTCGTGCGGTCTCGGCGTGTGGGCCGATCGGATCGGGCCCGGCGCATGGATCGGCGGGTAGGTCAGTGGGTCCGGTTCGGGTCGCGCTCGTGGACGGGGTACTCGGCCGGGTCGCAGTGCGGCGGGACGACGTGCTCGAAGTCGTACGGCCCGTGCTTGACGATCGGCTCGTGGTGGAAGTTGTGCAGCGGGGGCGGGCTCTCGGTCTCCCACTCCAGGCTGATCCCGCCCCACGGGTTCGGCGGCGCCTTCTTCCCCGCGACCAGCGAGTGCGCGAACACCAGCAGGTGCACCAGGAAGCCCAGCGCGAGCACCCATGAGCCGACGGTCGAGATGACGTGCAGGTCCTGGTACTCGGTGAGGTAGGTCGCGTAGCGGCGGGGCATGCCGCGGGTGCCGAGGATGAACTGGGTGAAGAACGTCATGTTGAAGCCGATGAAGACGAGGATGCACCCGAGGATGCCGCCGGCCTCGTTGTACATCCGCCCGAACATCTTGGGCCACCAGTGGTGGATCGCCCCGACGAAGGCGATGATCGTCCCGCCCATCATGACGTAGTGGAAGTGGGCGACGACGAAGTAGGAATCGTGCAGGTGCAGGTCGGTCGCGAGCGCGCCGAGGGGCAGGCCGGTCAGCCCGCCGATCGAGAACAGGAACAGGAAGCTCAGCGTGTAGAGCATCGGCGTGTTGAGACTGATGTTGCCCTTGTACAGGGTCGCGATCCAGTTGAAGACCTTGATCGCGGTCGGGACGGCGACGAGGAAGGTCAGGGCGCTGAAGATCGCGGCGGCGAGTTCACCGGAGCTGGTGAACATGTGGTGCCCCCACACGAGGAAGCTGATCGCCGTGATGCCCAGGGAGGCGAAGGCGATGGCGCGGTAGCCGAAGATGTGCTTGTGGCTGTGGACGGCGATCATGTCGCTGATGACGCCCATGCCGGGGAGGATCATGATGTACACGACGGGGTGGGAGTAGAACCAGAAAAAGTGCTGGTAGAGGACCGGGTCGCCGCCGAGGACGGGGTCGAAGATGCCGACCTTGAAGACGCGTTCGGCGATGAGGAGCATCATGGTGATGCCGATGACCGGGGTCGCGAGGACCTGGATGATCGCGGAGCTGTAGAGCGCCCAGATGAACAGGGGCATATCGAACCAGCCCATGCCGGGGGCTCGGAGCTTGTGGACGGTGACGATGAAGTTGAGCCCGGTGAGGATGGAGCTGAAGCCGAGGATGAAGACGCCGACGATCATGAGAACGACGCGCCAGTGGTCGGCGTCGGTGGTCGTGGAGTACGGGGTGTAGAAGGTCCAGCCGGTGTCGACGCCGCCGCCGAGGATCGCGATGACGGCGAAGATGCTGCCGAAGAAGTAGACGTACCAGGAGAGGAGATTGAGCCGCGGGAAAGCGACGTCCTTCGCCCCGATCATGATGGGGAGGAAGAAGTTGCCGAGTGTGGCGGGGATGGAGGGCACGATGACCATGAAGGTCATGATGGCGCCGTGGAGGGTGAACGCGCGGTTGTAGTAGTTGTTGTGCTCAGCGACGGTGCCGTCCGGGTTGAACAGGGCTCGCGTGAACTGCCCGGCGATGGAGCCGTCGCTGAGCACGCGGACGGGCTCGAGCAGCTCCATGCGGACGAGCAGGGCCGCGACGCCGCCGAGGAAGAACATGAAGAGGATGGCGAAGAGGAACATCACGCCGATTTTTTTGTGGTCGACGGTGGTGCACCAGTCCCAGACGGTGGCCCAGAACCCGCCCACGGGCGTGAGGTACGAGCCTTCGTGGTGACCGCCGTGGGGATCGTGGCTCGGCATCTGGCTGTGATGATCGATCGTGCTCATGGGTTGCCCTCGGGGCTGCGGCCGGGATCGTGGATCGGGGTGTCGTCAGGAAGTCAGAAGCTCAGGATCGGGCTTCGCTCGCCCGGTTGTTCTCGGTGTCAGGCTCGGCGTCGGTTTCGGGCTCGGTCTCGACGCCGGTTTCCGGATCAGACGGATCGCTGTCCGGCTGGGCGTCGGGATCGTCCGGGTCGCCGTTGGCGAACGGGTCGACCGGGCCGCGGTCGGAGAGCGACTGGATGTAGGCGATGATGCCGTTCATCTGGCGCTCGCTGAAGACCCCGGCGTAGGACGGCATCTGGTTCGGGTAGCCCGCGTGGATCTCGGCTGCGGGCTCGACGATCGAGCGACGGATGTAGTTGGCGTCGTACGGCACCGTCTGCCCGGTGGTCAGCTGCACGTCGTAGCCGTAGGCGTTCTGCCACGTCGGGCCGGTGTTGCGGCTGCCGTCGACCGAGTGGCACGCGAAGCACCCGCTCCGGCGCGAGATGATCTGACCGAGCTCCGCCAGCGGCGTGGTCTCTTCGTCGATGCCGCCGGTCTGCACCCACTCGGCGTAGTACTGACGGCTCACCACGCGCAGGATCGCCAGCATCTCCGAGTGGAAATCGCCGCAGTATTCCGCGCAGTAGATGATGTGGTCGCGGTACCGCTGCCCGTTGGTTTCCGGGAGGACCGGGTCGCTCTGGCTCAGGCGCTCGGTGCGGAACCAGTAGCTCGTGTACCGGTTCGGGAAGACGTCGAACTTCACGCGGAAGTCCGGCACCCAGAAGCTGTGGATCACGTCGCGGCTGGTCATCCGCAGGCGGATCGGCTGGTCCTCGGGCACGTAGAAGATCGGGTACTGCATGTGCGTGACCGACGGGCCGCCCGCTTCCAGGTCGACCGTCGGCGCCTGGCCCGGCATCGGGATCGCCGCCCGGCGCGTGCTCACGTCCAGGATCTGCGTCGCCTCGGCGCTCTGGATCCCGTTGGGGTAGCTCAGGTCCCAGCCCCAGGTGTAGGCCTCGAGGCTGTACTCCAGCGCGGGGCCCTCGGCGACGACCTTGTTCATGTACCCCTGGAAGCCCGCGAAGAAGATGTACACCAGGCCGAGGCTCGGGATCACCGTCCAGGCGATCTCGAGCGGGGTGTTGTGGCTGCTGGAACGAGGGGTCGGCTGCCCCGGGCGGCGCCGGTAGGCCACGACGCAGAAAACCATGAACGACATCAGCACGACGAACCAGAACGCGCTGAACCAGAAGATCCACATGAACAGCGCGTCCGTGCCGCGCGCGGTGTCGGTCCAGGCCTGATCGCCGAACCAGAGCCAGTGCCAGAAGCCGTCTGCAAGCGTTGTCATGGTCGTGTCCATCGGTGGGTTCTGGGGATGTTGCTCGGGGGGGTCACGCGGGGACCGGGGTCAGGCGGTGCTTCCGCCGGAGGGATTCTCGGATGCGGAGGGTGACGATCAGCGCCCCCATCGCCAGAGCGCTCAGGACCGCGCCGACCTGCATGACGCGGAACGCCTGGAGCGTGTACGCCCCGCTGCGGGGGTCGTAGAGGAAGCACATCGCCATGAAGAAGTCGCCGATCGACGCGCCGATCTGACCGTTGGAAGCTTCCAGCAGGGCGAGGCGCACGCGACGGGGCGGGTAGTCGAAGCCGTGGATGTAGCGGCTGATCGTCCCGTCCGGGGTCAGGATCATCACCGCGATCGGGTGGCTGTACTCCCCGTTGGGGAGCAGGCGGTACGGGAAGCCCGTCGCGTCCGACAGCATCCGCGCCGTCGCGGCGTCGGTCACGTGGAACGCCACGCCCGCGCGGACCTCCGGGGTCAGCGGCTTGTCGAGCGCCGCGAGGGCCAGCTCTTTCTTGATCGCCGCGTCGCTCGGGCTCTCGGTGTGATCGAAACTCACCGCCACGATCTGGTAGTCCGTTCCCGGCTCGTAATTCAGACGCGCCAGGCTGGCGCACATGCGGTCCAGGACGGCCGTGCACGCGACGGGGCAGTCGTAGTACACCATCGCGAGGATGATCGGACGCCCCTCGTCGTTGAAGTAGCTCCCGAGCGTCACCGCGCGTCCGCGGCTGTCGGTCAGCACCAACTCGCCCGGCACCCGCTCGCCCGTCCGCTCCACCACCTCCAGGCCCTGGGCCTCGAGCGGGCGGTTGTCGGTCTCGGGCTTGATCCGCTCGAGCATCGCCTCGACGGCCGGGGAGAGCCGGGGCTCCGGCACTTCGTCGTCATCCGCGCCCGAAGCGGGCGCACACGCCAGGGCGAGCACGCCCGCGCTAAGGAACGCCCCCACCGCCGCACGCCAACCACGCCGCCGCACGGGCGCGGGCCCGTGAGCGTCGGCGATCGGCTGGATGGAGGGTTTCACACTCGGCACGTTGTTCGGCCTCTGCTTTCCCGTCGGCGTGATCAGCGCCGGGTGTTCTGGTACGACTCGATGACACGGGCTTTGGCCTGATCGATCGGCATCCGGACGACGCCGTCGACCTGGTCCTGCCATCCGAACTCACGCAAACGACGCATCGCGCCGGCCTCGTAAGGGCGGTACTCGCTCTGGTACCAGACGGTGTTCTCCGCCTTCTGGGCCATCAGCGTCGAGCTGTACGCCTGGAAGTAGATCACCACGAGCAGCACCAGCGCGATCACCACGCCCACGATCACCACGCCGACGAAGCTCAGCACCGCAACGTTCACCGTCGCGGCGTGCTCCGCCTGAGGCACGCCCTCTTCGGGGGTGTGCTGGTGCCAATCGTCCAGATGCTCCAGCGGAGGCGGGGGCGTGTGTTCCAGCTTGTCACTCATGCGCGGACCCTTCGACACCAGCTGCGGTACCCGGGCGAACCAAGACACCATTTACTGCCGGGCAGGAACTTTTCCGGCCCGACTGCATGAACGGTTCGTGCCAATCGTAGATCCGATGCGGTCGATCCGTCGATCGTGTCGCGATTCGGGGCTCTGAAGGCGGCTGAAGTGCCCTGAAAAGGGGTGGCCCGGCCGCACGGGCTTTAAAAGATCACGATATCCGTTTATCCGACGTAGTTCTTGTGCTTGAGGCCTTCGTCGAGGTAGGGATCATTGGCGGCGACGAGGGGGCCGCTGGTGATTTTGCGGATCAGCACGCCGGCGAAGAGGGCGAAGACGCCCACGATCGCCGCCACGTCCAGCCACCACCCGGTCGGCCCGGGATCGCGCACGGCCCAGTCCTGCACGTAGACCATCGGGCGGATGATCCACACCATGTCGAGCACGTGCATCGCCAGGAGCCAGGCCGAGACCAGCGCCAGCCCGATCGTCGAGTGCTTGACGGGACGGAACAGGAGCAGGACGAACGGCACCACGAAGTGCCCGACGATCAGGAAGAAGCTCAGCGCCTCCCACCCGCCGGTCATGCGCCGGAGGTAGTAAGCGGTCTCTTCGGGGATGTTCGCGTACCAGATCAGGAAGTACTGGCTGAAGCCGATGTACGCCCAGAAGACGCTGAACGCGAAGAGGAACTTGCCCAGGTCGCGGAAGTGCTCGTCGGTGACGGCCCCGGTGAGTCGCCCCATCCCGCGGAGGATCGCCAGGACGATGACCAGGGTCGCGACGCTCGCGCCGGCGCTGGCGGCGAAGTAGTAGACGCCCCACATGGTGCTGAAGAAGCGGTAGTCCATCGACATCATCCAGTCGAAGGCCGCGAAGGAACTGGTGAGCGCCAGGACCAGCGTGCCCCACCCGCTCATGAAGCGGGCTTTCTGGGTGAGCCAGCGGTCGCCGGTGAGGTCCTGCTGCTTGCTCAGGCTGTAGAGGCGCTGGGCGAGGAAGATCCAGATCGCGGCATAAAGCACGAAGCGGAGCAGCCAGAACGGGGCGTTGAGGAAGCCGGCCTTGTGCTCGATGAGGAAGGTGCTCGCGATCGCGGGGTTGAGCCATTCGAAGAGCAGGAAGCCATCGCCCCCATTCTCGCCCGCGAGGACGGCCCGGATGACCTCGATCGCGAGCACGGGGAAGACCAGGAGCACGCAGAGGGGGAGCATGCTGAGCAGGTGCTCCCACTGACGTTTGATGGTGGCATGCCACCCGGCGTTGACCAGGTGGAAGATCATGATGAAGAACATGGAGCCGAGGGCGATGCCCAGGACGCTCATGACCCCGACCTGATAGGCCGCCAGGGCGTGCTTGACGTTGACCACCACCGCCCCGAGGAGGGTGAGGGCGAGCCCGACCAGGGCGACGCCGAAGCAGAGCGCGCTGAGCTTGGTCCCCGCGCCGGCGGGGAGGCTGATGTTGTCCTCCGCGAGCGCCGGGTGCCGGCGCGTGCGTTCCAGTTGGGCCCGGTATTGCTCGGCCGTCATCTGGCTCACTGGGCGCCTCCGTTCATCGAGACGGGCGTCCCGTCGCCGTCCTGATTCTGGTTGCCGTTGTTGTTGTTCGCCGGGGGCGGGGTCGGGGCGGCCGACCGCTGCTGACGCAGGTTGCGCCGGACGCTCTCCGGGATGTTCGGGTCATCGATGCTGCCTTGGCGGCTCGCCTGGAGGGCCCGCACGTAGGCGACAACCGCCCAGCCGTCTTCTTCGCTCAGCGCGTGGGCGTAGCCCGGCATCGCCGTCCGCCCGTCGGGCGCGACCACGCCCCACATCGCGACGCGGAAAATGTGCCCATCCTGCCCGAGGTCGCCGCCGGGCTGGTACTGCTCCAGGTGGACCGACGGCACCGGGTAGGACCACTTGGTCCCCACAATCCCCTGCCCGTCGCCCTCGTACCCGTGACAGACGGCGCAGAAGATGTTGAACCGCTCGGCCCCGCGCTCCAGCATCGCGCCCGTCACCGGGGCCGGGATCGTCCGCACCGGCGAGCCGTCCGCGTTCAGACCCTCGTAAAACCCTCGGTCTTCTTTCAGGAAGCTCGCCCGACGCGCGACGGCCTCACCCAGGCCCGCCTCGTCGTTCAGCAGCGGCCACGCCCCGAAGGGGACCGTGCCGTCCGGCGGCAGACGCATCATCCGCCCGTCGGCGAAGAAGCGGCTCTCCCCTTGGGCGTGCCAGCGCGGCTGGTCGTCCATATCCGGGAGGAACTGGCGCGGCGGGTTGTCCGAGCGGTCGCCCCGGCACCCGCCCGCGAGGGCGAGGGTCAGAGCGCCGGCCGCGCAGCCCGCGAGCAGCATCGCGGCGCGGCATCCGGTCGTGCGAGTCAGGGTGCGGTTCACAGGTCGGTCGCCTTCAACAGGGTGGTGCGCACGGGTCGTGGCGGCACGTCGATCGGGGGGTGCCTCGCTCATTCGTCCTCGACCAGGTCGATCCGGGACGAGCCCGAGTCCTCCAGCAGCTTCACGGTCGCGTCCGGGTCGAATTTCTTGTCCTCGGCCTCGATCACGATGATGAACCGGTCGTCGCTCACGCGAAGGAAGCGTTCCTTGAGCATCAGCGGGTGATGCCAGCGGGGCAGCCCGTTGAGCGCCAGCATCCCGAGCAACGCCGTGAACGCGGCGAAGAGGATCCCGAGCTCAAAGCTGACCATCACGAACGGCTCCCACGCGGCGTAGGGCTTGCCCTGCTTCATCAGCGGGTAGTCCACGCCCGAGATCCACCACTGCATCAGCGAGCCGAGCGCCACGCCCGTGAAGCCGCCGCCGGCGACCATCAGAGGCAGCAGCGTCCGCTTCACGCCCATCGCCTGCTCGATCCCGTGGATCGGGAACGGGCTGTAGACGTCCCACTTCTTGTACCCGGCGTCCCGCACCTTCTCAGCGGCGTGGTACACGTCGGCGGCGGTCGAGTACTCGGCCATGATCCCGTGCACCGGGCGGTCGTCCTCGGTCCGGAAACGGGCCGGGGGCTTGCGCACCACAAACGGGAAGTAATCCGCGATGCTCCCTGCGATCGACATCACTCGGCCCCCTTCGTCGTCACGCCCATCCCCACGCCCGCCCGGTGCGCCTCGTGCGCGTCTTCCGCGTCATGCCCGTGCCCGTGCGGGTCCGCCTCCGGCAAGACGGCCTTGATCTCCGCGATCGGGAAGACCGGCACGAACCGCAGGAACAGCAGGAACAGCGTCAGGAACAGCCCGATCGAGCCCACGAAGATCCCGATATCGACCCACGTCGGCCAGAACATGTGCCACGTCGCCGGCAGCCATGCCCGGTGCAGGCTCGTCACGATGATCACGAACCGCTCGAACCACATCCCGATCGTCACGAACAACGCCACGATCCAGATCACCAGCGGGCTCGTCCGCATCCGCTTGAACCAGAACACCTGCGGGCTCAGCACGTTGCACGCGATCATCGCCCAGTAGGCCCACCAGTACGGCGCCATCGCCGGGTTGGCCCGGTTGTTGATGAAGACGTACCACTCGTACTCGTTGCCGCCGTACCAGGCGATGAAGAACTCCATCGCGTACGCGAAGCCCACCATCATGCCCGTCGCGAGCAGGATCTTGGACATGTTCTCCAGGTGACGGAGCGTCAGGAAGTCCTTGAAGTTGGCGTACAGCTCCCGGATCGGGATCAGCAGCAGCAGCACCATCGCGAACCCGCCGAAGATCGCCCCCGCGACGAAGTAGGGCGGGAAGATCGTCGTGTGCCAGCCCGGCACCACCGAGGTCGCGAAGTCGAACGACACGATCGAGTGCACGCTGAGCACCAGCGGCGTCGCCAGGCCCGCCAGCAGCAGGTACGCCATCTCGTACCGGTGCCAGTGGCGGCTGGACATCCGCCAGCCCTGGGCGAGCAGCGTGAAGATGTAGGCCCGGAGCAGGTCGGGGAGCTTCTTTTTCTCGCCGGCCGACGCCGACGCGTTCAGGCGCAGGATCGCGCGGTCCCGCATCGTCGCGAAGTCCGGGATCATGCCCATGTACCAGAACAGGCCGGAGACCGTCGCGTACGTGCTCACCGCGAAGACGTCCCAGAGCAGCGGGGACTGGAAGTTGGGCCAGATGTAGTTCGAGTTGGGGATCGGGAAGACGAACCAGATGAACCAGATCCGCCCGACGTGGATCGCCGGGAAGATGCCGGCGCAGGTCACGGCGAAGATCGTCATCGCCTCGGCCGAGCGGTTCACCGCGGTGCGCCACTTCTGCTTGAGCAGGCAGAGGATCGCGGAGATCAGCGTCCCCGCGTGCCCGATGCCGATCCAGAAGACGAAGTTGGTGATGTCCCACGCCCAGTTGACCTGGTTGTTCAGGCCCCAGACGCCGACGCCGGTGATGATCAGGTAGAGCACACCGACGCCGAGCAGGCCCGTCGTGCTCGCCGCGATCAGGAAGGCGGGGAGCCACCACTTCGGCGGCGCGTTCTCCGCGTATCCGCAGACGATCTCGGTCACGTCGTGCACCGAGCGGTCGTTGAGGACCAGCGGCGGGCGCTCGCCGGGCGCCTCGATCAGCGTCCCGTCACCCACGTCCGCGTCGCGGGCACGCGCGCCCGCGGAGGCGGGGCGGAGCCCGGCGAGCTGCTGCGCGGTCTGTTCGTCAGGGTTGATCGCGCTCATGCGGGGGCTCCGGTGCCGAGGATGCGGAGGCTCATGGCGTAGCCTTGGTCTTCGTCACGCTTCCGCGGCTCCACAAACGTCGAGCCGCTCGCGTCCGCGTGCCCGTAGTCGAGCGGGTCGACCGGCTCGCGCAGACGCGGGTTCGGGTTGTTCACGCGGATCAGGTGGCTCGTCCGCGGGCGGACGTTCAGGTACCCGAGCAGCAGGTACGAACGCTGCGTCTCGCGCTCCTTGCTGACCTTGCTCGCCTGGTCCAGGATGTCGCCGAAGGTGATCGCCCCGGTCGGGCACGCCTGCTGGCAGGCGGTCTGCACGAACCCGTCCGGGATCGTGTCCGCGCCCTTGAGCTTCATCTCGAAGCGGGCGCGGTTGACGCGCTGGATGCAGTAGGTGCACTTCTCCATGACGCCGCGGCTGCGGACCGTCACGTCCGGGTTCATCCGCATCTTGCTGATCTCGTTGACCTGCTCGCGCAGACGCGGGGGCACGAAGTTGATGTTCCGCGGGCGGAGCCCGGTCTCCTCTTCCGCGACCCACCCGCCGTTGAACTTCGCCTGGCTGTAGTCGAAGAAGTTGAACCGGCGCACCTTGTACGGGCAGTTGTTGGAGCAGTACCGCGTGCCGATGCAGCGGTTGTACACCATGTCGTTGGTGCCCTCGGGCCCGTGCACGGTCGCGTTGACCGGACAGACCACCTCGCACGGCGCGTTCTCGCAGTGGACGCACGCGATCGGCTGGTGCAGCATCTGGTCCGGGCTGTTCAGGTCGTCGCCCGTGAAGTAGCGATCGACGCGGATCCACGTCATCGCGCGCCCCTTGGCGACTTCCCGCTTGCCGACGACCGGGATGTTGTTCTCCGCCGAGCACGCGACCGTGCAGACGCCGCAACCCGTGCAGGTCGCCATGTCGATCGTCATGCCCCACTGCGGGCCCATCGCGAAGGCGGGGGGCATATCCCGACGGAGCGCCCGGTTGTACCCGATCGCGTCCGGGTCCGGCTCGGTGCGGCTCCGGTTCATCGGGTTGACGTAGATGCTGATGTTCGAGGGCGTGTGGCTGAGCTCGCCCATCTTCTCCGCGACGTTGAGTCGCTGCGGATCGTCGCCCCAGGCGTCGATGTCGCCGTAGATCTTGTCGGGCTTGGGCACGACGGGCTTGGCCGAGTGCTTGTCCCACGCGGGCTTGTCGATCTGCCGGACGACGGCGTCGCGTCCTTCCAGCGACCAGTGGTTCTGGGTGCTCGCGATCTCGTAGCTCCCGCGGACGCGGGTGAGCGTGCCGCCGCGGGCGACGGCCGGGCGGTCGCTGGTGCGCACGCCGTAGGTGTTGATCCCGACGCCCTTCGCGACGGTCCCGCCGACGGTGCGCCCGTAGCCGAGCATGACTTGGACGACGTTGTCGGCCAGCCCGGGCATGACCCAGACCGGGACTTCGACCGTGCGCCCGCCCACCGCGAGGCGGGCCATGCGCGCCTGGGGGATCTGGCGTCGCGTGTAGGGGTCTTCGGCCCCGCCGAGCGGCTCGAGGCGGAGGTCCCGCGCCGTCCGCGGGCTGACCAGGACCGGGTTGTCCCAGACTACCCGTGTGCCGCCGTGGGGAAGCTCCTGCAGCCAGCCGTTGTTGGCGTATCGCCCGTCGTGGACGTGCCCGGTGGTGAAGACGACTTCGAGCGAGGCCGACGTCGGCGCCGGCGCGACGCCCGCGGTCACCATCGCCCGCGCGACAGCGCCGTAGTCCACGCTCGGCGTCTCGGGGCGGGGCGTGCTCCCCGCCAGCACGCCGTCGTGCAGCGCCCGCGCCCACGCCTGGTCGAACCGCTCACCGGTCAGGCGCATCCCGCGCTGCCAGTGCTCGCGCACGATCCGGTGCCCGTCGGGGTCCGAATCGCCCGCGAAGAACGCGAGCAGTTCCAGCTCGCTCATCGCCGGGGCGTAGAGCGGCGCGATCATCGGCTGGATCGGCGCGATCGTGCCGTCGCCCGCCTCCGTGTCGCCCCAGCTCTCGAGGTAGCTCGTCCCGTTGAGCTGCCAGCGGTTGGCGGCGTCGTAGGTCTCGGTCAGGCTCAGGCTGTACGCGATCGTGTGCGGCACGCGGGCGTAGAGCTCCGCGAAGTTCAGGTCCGCCGGCGCGTCGTACACCGGGTTGACGTCCACCGTCACCAGCGTCTCGACCTGCCCGCGCTCCATGCGGCTCGCGAGCGTGCGGAGGCCCTGCACGCTGCTGGCCGCTTCCTCGTCGCTCATGGGGAGGAAGCTGACCGTCTGCCCGATGTTGCCGAGAGCGGCGTTCATCGCGTGGACCAGCGCATGGATCGACGCCGACTGGCTCGCGCCCGCCAGGAGCAGGCTCCGACCCCGGTTCCCGTCCGCGAGCAGGTCATCGACGACGGCCGCGACAAACTCGCGGCCCACGCCCTCGCCACGCCCATCGCCCAGGTTCGCAAGAGCCTCGCGGAGCTGGCGCGTCGTGCCCGACTGCATCCGCCCGAGCAGCTCGCGCCCGATCGCGATCGCGGCGTTGCCGACCTGGCTCGGCGCCAGACGCAGGCGGTGGTCCGCCATCGAACCCATCGCGGTGAAATCGCTCTCGATCGCGTAGACGCGGCTCATGGGCTGGTTCGGCCCGTCGACGTAGCGCATCCGCGCGACGCCGCGGGAGGCCGGGAGGCTCATCGCCTCGCGCTCCAGCAGCCCGCGATCGAACGTCACGACGACGTTCGCCCGCTCCGGTCGCGGCAGCTCGCGCATCGGGCGCCCGAACGCCAGCGTGGAGCCCTCGATCGCCGCGTCGTTCTGCGTCGGCTCGTACGCCAGCCAGAACGCACGCGGGAACCGCTCGCGCAGGCGATCGCGGACGCTGTTCCGCGTGGGGCTAGTCTTCTTCGCGACGATGAACGCGAGGCGCTCACCGCCGTCCTCCTCGTGCCCGGCGAGGTGGTCGGTCGCCCAGGCCTTGAAGTCGTCGATGGTGGCGTTGAGCTTGCCGCGGGCCGGGTTCCCGAAGACGGGGCGGCGCGGGCGCTCGGGGTCGTAGAGCTCGAGCGTCGACGCCTGGCTCCACGCGCTGGTCTTGCCCTGGTTGATCGGGTGCAGCGGGTTGCCCTCGATCTTGGTCGGGCGCCCCTCGTGGGTCTCGACCATGAGCCCCTCGGCCCCGCCGCCGGGCAGCGGCATGCTCGTCGTGTACCACAGCGGCTTGCCGGGCACCACGCGCTCCGGCACCTCGCGCGAGTAGCTGTAGATCTTGTGATCCGGTCGGCGGCACCCGGGGATCGTCGCCGCACCCGCCAGCGCCAGGCCCGCGCCCATGAACTTCATGAAGTCGCGCCGGCTCTCTTTCGCCAGCTCGCTCGCCCCGGCCGGGAACTCACGCTCCAGGAGCTCGCGGAACTCCGCGGAGTCCGCGTACTCCTCCGGGCTGCGCCACACCGGGCGCCCGTTGCTGGTCGGCAGCTTGCGCTTCGCCTGATCCGGCGAACGCTTGCCCTTCGTCGACGGACACTGGTCGTGGCTCATCGTCGTCGCGATCCTCACTCGCAGGCTCAACGCTGCGACTTACACCTGGCTCAACACACCCGCACCGCTACAACCCATCCGGAACACCGACGCCGATCGCGTCAGTGGTGGCACGCCGCACAGTTCTGAGGCGGCGCCTGACGCAGGCTCTCCAGAAGGTCCGAAGCCGTCACGCCTTCGTGCGAACGCTGGCTCACCGGCAACGCGAACCACTCCTGCTCCGCCCACACCAGCTTGGTCACCTGATCGCGCGGCACCAGGTGCTTCTCCGGCTCGCGGTGGCACTCCAGACACCAGCCCATGCTCAAACTCTCCGCCTGGAACACCACCGGCATGCCCACGATCTGACCGTGGCACGAGTAGCAGCTCACGCCCGCCTGCACGTGCACGTGGTGCGGGAAATTGCGCACATAGTCCGGCAGCTTGTGGATCCGACGCCACGGGATCGAGCGATCCTCCGCGTACGCCTCACGCACCCAGCCCACGCGGTGCACGTCGCTCCCGGCGAGCATGCCCTCAGTGTGACACCCCATGCACGTGCTCACCGTCGGGACGTTCGCCTCGGGCGAGGTCTCGACGTTGGTGTGGCAATACCGGCAGTCCATCCCCAGACGCCCGGCGTGCAGCTGGTGGTTGAAGCCATCCCCGGGCTGAGTGGGCATGTACCCGACCTCCCAGAAATCGGGCGTCGCGTAATACCACATGCCCACCACCACCGTGAGTAGCCCGCCCAGGGCGCCCATGGCACCGATGGTGGGCACCGCATTGGTCCACTTCGGGAAGATCGCCGACATCGGGCTGACACTCCTCGATTCTTCCGGCCGAACCCGCGGGCGAAACACCCCCGACCAGGATTCAGCAACAGGGGATCCCCTCTCGCGCCGCGACCAGACATGAACCGCAACCACGGGCGAGCGGGCAGCATACACGCCTACGCTTGCCCGTGCCGGTTCTTGTCGGACAGCAATTTCTCCGCCCCCAAGCGACTCCGTCAAGGGCTGCGTGCTGTTAGACCGTAATCGACACTGAGTCTCAGCAGCACGCCCGCGAGATTCCGGTGGATATCATCCGAAATGTCCGGGCTCTCCGCCGAGCCTGAGATTCCCGGATGACGGAGGCGTCGAGGATGAGCACCGCAGGCACGCAGCCCCACCCCGTCGCGCTCGCCGAAGACGATCGCGCCCTTGCCAAAATGGCTAACCCGTTGCCCGGTCTGTGGTTGGCGCACGGGCTCGCGGGAGCGGTGGCGCTCTGGGCGGTCTGGTTCCTGACGCACCTGCCAGCGGTTCGCCTGGAAGCCGCCCTCGCCGGGCCCATCCTTCTTGCCACGTTCGCCGGGGTGGTCTTCTTCGCAACGCGCGGCGAGGGCGCTGGTCGCGGCTGGAAGATTGGGCTCGGGGCCGGCGTCGTCGCGGCGATGGTCAACCTGCTGATCCTGGGGAGCAAGCTCGTCGAACAGCCCGCCGGGCTGGGCGAAGCCGAGGCGATCGGGCGTCTGCGGCCTGGGGCCGGGCTCATGGTGCTCGGCTTCCTCGCCCTCTCGGGCGCGATCGGGGCGGCCGCCGGCGCGGTCGGCGGCTCGATCCGCACCCGGAACCACCGCCCCCTCACCCTCGCCGCGGACCGGCACGACCGCTGGCTCGCCCGCCTGGCCCTCGTCGCCGCGATCGCCGTCGCCCCACTCCTGCTCATCGGCGGGCTGGTGACGAGCACCGACAGCGGGATGGCCGTCCCCGACTGGCCCGGGACCTACGGCGCCAATATGTTCCTCTACCCCATCGCCCTGATGGCCGACCAGCGCATCTTCCTCGAACACACCCACCGCCTCTTCGGCTCGCTCGTCGGGCTCGCGATGCTCACACTCTTCGTCGCCGCCCTCGCGGTGCGACCGCACGGGTGGGCCCGCGCGATCGGCGGCGTCGTTGTGCTCGTCGCGATCGGGCTCGGCGCGCTCCTCGCCCACCTCGCCGCCTCGCTCTCGGCCGGGGCGCTCTTCCCGATCCTTGTCTCCCTCGCGCTCGTCGCGGCGGCGTGGCTGGTGCGCAGCTTCATCCATGATCGCGCGGGCGAAGCCGCCGGGGCGCTCGGCGTGCTCGTCGCGCTCCAGGGCATCGCCGGCGGCGTCCGCGTCACCGAGAACGCCCTCGGCTACGCCCTGCTCCACGGCGTGGGCGGGCAGATGGTCTTCGCGCTCGCCGTCACCGTCGCCGCCATGCTCAGCCTCGCGTATGTGCGCACGGACGAAGCCGTTCCTGATGCCGAGCGCGCAATCGGGCGGCGTGCGCGCGCGCTCGCCCTCGCGGCCCTCGCGTGCCTGTTCATCCAGCTCGTCTTCGGCGCGACCTACCGCCACCTCGGGGCCGCCCACGCGCTGTGGTCCCACGTCCTGTTCGCGTTTGTGGTGGTCCTCCTCGCCGGGCTCGCCGGAGCCGCGGGCACCAAGCGCGATGAAAGCAGCACCACCCCGCCCACCGACGGCGCCCGCTGGCTCCGCCGGTTCGGCATGGGCGCGATGATCGTCGTCGCGATCCAGTTCGTGCTCGGGTGGGTGACCCTCGCCGCCGTCACGATGCGCGAGGATCGCGGGCCGATCCCGACCGCCGAGATGCTCGCCGAGGCCCCGACCGTCCCCGTCCTCGAAGCGCTCATCACCACGAGCCACCAGGCGACGGGGGCGCTGCTGCTCGCGGCTGTCACGCTGACAGCGGTCTGGGGGCACCGCCTCGCCCGCGCCCCGCGCTGACGAGCCCCGAACAGGCCCGCCATACCCCGCTTTTCGCTTGCACGCCCCAACAGAAATGCCGATTCTGGCGAGGGGCGCGTGCAATGCGCTCGTGCACCGGGCGTTGAGCGAACGGCGGCACGCCCCGCCGCGGAGCGGAGAACGCGATGTCCAGACTCTGGAGCGACGTCACCCCGCGCACGACGCCGCAGGCCCGAGCCCGCGCCGCGATCGCCCCGCTCGACCCCGGCGCGTTCGGCCCGGACCAAGCCCGGCATCTGCTGGCGCGCATCGGCTTCGGCGGCTCGCCGGAGCAGGTCCGCCTCGTCGCCGACTGGGGCCTCGAGCGGAGCGTCGAGTACTTCCTCAACCCGGGCGAGGCCGACTTCCGCGACGACACCCCGCCGCGGGAGATCCGCGACGACATCATGTTTGAGCCGAATCCCGAGCAGCGCCAGGCCTACCGCCAGGCCGCCGCTCGCGGGGATGAGGACGCCCTCGCCCGCCTGCGCGCGATGATCCAGGAGCGTCAGCGCGAGGATCGGCAGCAGGCGCGTGCGATCCAGCGCTGGTGGCTGACGCGGATGATCGAGTCCCCCGCCGCGCTGCAAGAAAAGATGACCCTCTTCTGGCACGGTCACTTCGCGACCAACTATCGCGCCATCGAGAACTCGTGGCACATGCTCCTGCAGAACCGCCTCTTCCGTGCGCACGCGCTCGGGAGCTTCGCCGAGCTCATGCACGCGATCATCCGCGACCCCGCGATGCTCGCCTACCTCGACAACCACCGATCCCGACGGGGCAACCCCAACGAGAACCTCGCGCGAGAGCTCATGGAGCTCTTCGCACTCGGCGTCGGCAACTACACCGAACGCGACATCCGCGAAGGCGCCCGCGCCCTCACCGGATACACCTTCACCAACAACCAGTTCACCTTCAACCAGCGACAGCACGACCACGGGAGCAAGCAGATCCTCGGCGTGCGCGGCAACCTCGACGGCGACGCCTTCGTCCGCGCCATCCTCGCCCAGCGCGCCTGCGCGAGCTTCATCGCCGCCAAGCTTTACCGCTTCTTCGTTGCGCCCCTGCCCGACAACTGGGACGACCGGCGCAACCCCGGCGCCTCGCCCGAAACCCGTTCGTACGTCCACGCGATGGGCGAGACGCTCCGGCGTTCGGGGTATCAGGTCGCGCCGGTGCTGCGCGAGGTGTTCCGGAGCGCGCATTTTTACGCCGACGAGGTGCGGGGGGAGCTGATCAAGAGCCCGGCCGAGCTGCTCGTGGGCTCGATCCGCCAGCTCCGCACGCCGACGCGCGACCTGCCCGCCCTGCTCGACGCGATGGACCTGATGGGCCAGAACCTGCTCTTCCCGCCGAGCGTCGCGGGCTGGCCCGGCGGGCGCTGGTGGATCAACACCAACACGCTGTACACGCGCCAGAACACGACGGCGTACCTGCTGACCGGGCAGCTCGCCGGGCAGCGGCAAGCACGCCCCGCCGACGCGTACGACCCCGCCCCGCTCGTGCGGGCGCTGGCCCGCGAGGACGAGGCCGCCGCCCGCGAGCCGGAGGCCCTGGCGAATCAGCTCCTCCGGTTCATGCTCGCGAAGCGCCCGCCCGAGAGCGTGCGCACGATCGCGTCGTTCATCGCCGAGCACGGCGGCGTGGGGCAGGCGCAAGCCGTCACCGGCGCGATCCTGCTGATCACCGCGATGCCGGAGTACCAGCTTTGCTAGATGAAGGCACTAGGCACTAGGTATTGGGAACCCGCCATGAGCTTGCACAACAACCCGTCTGAAGCCAGGGCCTACACGCGTCGCGCGTTCACGTTCGGCTCGCTCGCGCTCGCGTCGGCGAGCGTGGTCGCGCCGTCGTTTCTCCAACGCTCGGCCGTCGCGCTCGAAGCCGCGATGGGCGGGCGCAGCTCCACCCCCGGCGTGCCGGAGGATCGCGTCCTCGTCGTCCTCCAGCTCTCCGGCGGCAACGACGGGCTCAACACCGTCATCCCCTTCGGCGAAGCCGGCTACTACAACGCCCGCCCGCGGATCGCCGTCCCCGAGCGCGAGGTCCTCCGCTTCGGACGCGGCGCCGACGGGCTCGGGCTCCACCCGCGTCTCGCCGACGTCAAAGCGATGTACGACGAGGGGCTCGTCGGCGTCATCCAGGGCGTCGGCTACCCCAATCCCAACCGTTCCCACTTCAAGAGCATGGACATCTGGCACACCGCCGACACCAACGGCACCGGCACGGGATGGCTCGGGCGCTACGTCGACAACGAGTGCGCCGGCTCGCCCGAGGAAGACGCCGGGCGCGTCCCGAGCGTCGCGATCGGACGCACCGCCCCCCTCGCGATGCAGGGGCGCGAGGTGCAACCTGTCGCGTTCGAGAACGCCGCCCTGTTCCGATGGCTCGGCGAAGACCTGCACGATGCGCTCGCCGAGCCCCACCAGCGGCTCAGCGAGCGCCCCCCGGCCCCGGCGCCCGCGCCCCACGACCGGCACGGGCATCATCATCCCGAGACAACCGCCGAGTTCCTCGTGCGCACCGCGCTCGACGCCCGGGTTTCCAGCGACCTGATCCGCCGGGCCGTCTCGCAGCGCCCGCTGGTCGAATACCCGCGGACGCGCCTCGCGCAGCAGATGTCGATGATCGCGAGCATGATCCGCGCCGGGCTCAAGACCCGGGTCTATTACGTGTCCCTCGGCGGTTTCGACACCCACGCCCAGCAGGGCGGCGCGCAGGGGCGGCACGGGCAGTTGCTGGCCGAGTTCGGCGGGGCCGTCCGCGCGTTCTACAACGATCTCAAGGCCCAGGGCAACGACTTGCGCGTGCTGACGGTCAGCTTCAGCGAGTTCGGGCGGCGCGTCGGGCAGAACGCCAGCAACGGGACCGACCACGGGACCGCCGCCCCCATGTTCCTCTTCGGCCCGATGGCCCGCGCCGGCGTCATCGGCGAGCACCCTTCCCTCCGCGACCTTGAAGACGGGGACCTCAAGCACCTCATCGACTTCCGCAGCGTCTACGCCGGCGTGCTCGAACGCTGGATGCGCACCGACAGCCGCGAAGTCCTCGGACGCAGCTTCCGCGTCCTGCCCGTCACCCGCCGGGGCTGAGGCGGGGTATCCGCCGACGGGGGCGAGCTCCGTACCATCTCGCGTGCCGGGTGTGCTGGATGCGATCCTGGGGAGCGGCGGGGTCATCGCGCGGGCGCTGGGGGGGGACTACGAGCCTCGCCCGCAGCAGCTGCGCATGGCCGAGGCCGTCGCGCGCACGCTCGAATCGCGGAGCCACCTGCTCGTCGAGGCGGGAACGGGCGTCGGCAAGAGCTACGCCTACCTCGTACCGGCCGTCCTGCGCGCGGTGGAGCACGGGGAAACCGTGGTCGTCGCGACCAACACGATCGCGCTCCAGGAGCAGATCGTGCAGCGCGACGTCCCGCTCCTGCGGTCCACGCTCGCGCCGGAAGGCGACGAACCCTCGGACGCGCCCTGGCGGGGGGACCTGCGCCCGGTGCTCGTCAAAGGGCGCGGGAACTACCTCTCGATCCGGCGTCTGAAGCTCGCGAGTCAGCGCCAGGATCGGCTCTTCCCCGACGCCGCCGCCCGCCGGTCCCTGCACGTCATCGAGGACTGGGCCTACGAGACCGAGGACGGCACGCTGAGCACGCTGCCCGCGCTGGAGCGCCCGGGCGTGTGGGACAAGGTCCAGTCCGATTCGGGCAACTGCATGGGGCGCAAGTGCCCGAATCACCAGGTGTGCTTCTATCAGTCCGCCCGGCGCGAGATGGAACGCGCCAACCTGCTCATCTGCAACCACGCGCTGTTCTTCAGCGACCTGGCGCTCCGCGCCCGCGGCGTCGGGTTCCTGCCGCGGTACGACCACGTGATCCTCGACGAAGCGCACGGCGTCGAGGACGCGGCGGCCGACCACTTCGGGCTCAGCGTCAGCGAGGGCAAGGCGATGCACCTGCTGGGCACGCTCTTTCACCGGCGCACGCGCAAGGGGTATCTCGCGCAGCTCAAGCTGATCGACGACGACCTGCAGCCCGTCGAGCGGGCCGTGGGGCTGGTGATGGACGCCGAGGAGGCGACGCGGGATTTTTTCGAGCAGCTCGCCCGCCTCGTGGAGCGCGGCGACCTGCCGACCGGTCGGATGCGCCGCCCGCAGATGGTGGAGAACGCGCTGACGCCGGCGATGAACGCGCTCTCGGTGCGCCTGCGTTCGATGAAGGACCTGGCCAAGAGCGAGGCGGACAAGTTCGAGCTGAACGCCTACGCCGAGCGTGCGGCCGAGATCGCCGACGCCGCCGAGGCGATCCTGAACCAGGCCCTGCCTGGGTACGCGTACTGGGTCGAGGTGGCGCGTCGCGAGCACGCGAGCCGCGCAGGGCAGGGCGTTCGGGTCACGACGGCCTGCGCGCCGATCGAGGTCGCGCCGCTGCTCAAAGAACACCTGTTCGAGAAAGGGCACTCCGTCGTGCTCACCAGCGCCACGCTCGCGACGCGGACCGTCGGCGCGGGCGAGGCGACCGAGCACGCCGAGACGGCGTTCGCCCACACGATGACCCGCCTCGGGTGCGAGGGCGCGGAGACGCTCCAGCTCGGGAGCCCGTTCGACTACGCGCAGCAGGTCGAGCTCTTTGTCGATCGCACGATGCCCGACCCGAACGACGCGCGGTACCTGCCGGAGCTGTGCGCACGGATCATGGACCACGCCGCCGAGACCAAGGGCGGCGCGTTCGTGCTCTTTACAAGCCTGCGGACGCTTCGACAGGCGGCTCAGGAACTCCGCGGCCCGCTCGAGGCGCTCGGGTGCCCCCTGCTCGCCCAGGAGCTCGACGGCTCGCGGACGGCGATGCTGGACGCCTTCCGCGCCGAGCCGTCGAGCGTGCTCTTCGGGGCCGCCAGCTTCTGGCAGGGCGTCGACGTGCGCGGCGCCGGGCTCCGGAACGTGATCATCACGCGCCTCCCGTTCGAGCCCCCGGACCGCCCGCTGACCGAGGCCCGGACCGAGAGCGTCCGCGCCCGCGGGGGCGACCCGTTCCGCGAGGACAGCCTGCCGCGAGCCGTGATCCGGTTCAAACAGGGCTTCGGGCGGCTCGTCCGCTCGGCGAGTGACAAGGGACGCGTGGTCGTGCTCGACCCGCGCCTGGTGACCAAGCCGTACGGCAGGTGGTTCCTGAAAGCGCTGCCGGAAGGCGTGCCGGTGCGGGAGCTGCGGTGAGGGCGCCGGGCTGAGTGTCTGGTGCCATGGAAACGCGGAGCCGCCCTTCTGAGGGCGGCGGCGCTTTTCCATGCTCGGGAACGGAGGGATTGCAAAGGGAAAGAGCATTGGAGGGAAGAAAGGCGGGGAGCACGGACCTCTCGGAAGAGGTCCGTGGCACAAGGGGAACTGTGCCATCACCGGGGACGGCTGCTAGGCTTTCGGCTCAGCCGGGGCGGGGATCGCTCGAACCCGGACAACTTCCAGACGGCAAGCGGAGAACTCGATGCTCGGACGGGTGTTCAAGGCGTACGACGTTCGCGGGACCTACCCCGATCTTCTCACCGACCAGATGGCGTGGCAGATCGGCTTCGGCGTGAGCAAGTTCCTGCTCGCCGACGCCGAGGCCGCCGGCGAGTCCACCCCGATGATGAAAAACGTCGTCGTCGGGCGCGACATGCGCACCAGCAGCCCCAAGCTCGCCAGCGAGCTCATCCGCGGGATCAACACCCACGGCGGGGACGTCATCGACGTCGGGCTCGTCGACACCCCCTTCGTCTACTTCGCGATCAACCACCTCGACTGCGCCGGCGGGGTCATGGTCACCGCCAGCCACAACCCCCCGCAGTACAACGGGTTCAAGGTCTCCAAGCGCAAGGCGAAGCCCGTGGGCGAGCCGACCGGGCTCGCCGAGGTGCGCAAGCACGCCGCGATCGTCGATCGCAACACCACGCTGCCCGTCATCGGGCGCAGCGAGACGCGCGACCTCTGGGACGCGTACATCGCCCACGTCCGGCGCTTCCTCGACCTCGGCGGGAAGAAGCTCAAGGTTGTGATCGACGCGAGCAACGGCATGGCCGGCACCACCGTCCCCCGCGTCTTCGGCAAGAAGGGCGCCGACGTGCCCGGGCTCGAGATCGTCGAGCTCAATTTCGACAACAGCAAGGGCGAGTTCGTCCACGAGCCCAACCCGCTCGTCGCGTCCAACCTCGCCCAGCTCCAGGAAGCCGTCGTCGCGGAGAAGGCGGACCTGGGCATCTGCTTCGACGGCGACGCCGACCGGTGCGTCGTGGTCGACGAAAAGGGCGGGATCGTCGGGTGCGACCTGCTGACCGCGGTGCTCTGCAAGCACTTTCTGAAGGCCCGCCCTGGGACGGCGGTGATCTACGACCTGCGCTCGACCAAGGCGGTCGCGGAGGAGATCAAGGCGGCCGGGGGCGTGCCGGTGAAGGGGCGCGTCGGGCACGTGTTCATGAAGGCGGAGCTGGCCGAGCGTCGCGGATGCTTCGGCGGCGAGCTGAGCGGGCACTTCTACTTCGCGGACAACTTTAACGCCGACTCGGGCGTGATCGCGATGGCGACCGTGCTGAGCGTGCTGGCCGAGGAGGGCAAGCCGATGAGCGCGCTGGTCAAGCCCATCGCCCGCTACGCCCAGTCCGGCGAGGTCAATTTCGAGATCGAGGAAAAGGACGAGGCGCTCGCGGAGCTCAAGGAAACCTTCGGCCCGGGATCGGACTACGACGGCGCGCTCGAAGAGCTCGACGGCGTCACCATCGACTGCTTCGACAAGCACGGGTGGTGGTGCAACGTCCGCAAGAGCAACACCGAGCCCCTGCTGCGGCTCAACCTCGAAGCCAAGAACGCCGCCACGCTCGAGAAGATGATGGGCGAGATCGCCCCGAGGCTCGGCAAGCGCGTCGATCACTGAGCGCCGTAGGATGACGGGCCCGCGTGGGCGGCGAGGGAGGCCGGATGAACCTGTCGCAGTTCTTCGAGCACTGGCAGATCCAGGAGAACCCGTTCCGCGGCGAGGAAGCCCGTCACGACGCCGTCTTCGCCCGGATGGCGATGCGCAAGGCCGCCGCACGCAAGGAGAACGCCGACCCGGCGACGCCCTCCACCCCCGCGGCCCGGCGCGGGGACGTCAGCGCGTACCACTCGGACTTTGAAAAGATCATCGGCGAGCTGGCAGCGCCCGCGACGGCCGTCGTCTTCGGCGAAAAAGGCAGCGGCAAGACCGCGATCCGCATGCAGATCGCCGACGAGCTCGCCCGCCACAACGCGCGCCACCCCGACAGCCGCGTCTTTCTCATCCCCTACGACGACCTCAACGCCGAGCTCGACCACCTGCACGCCCGGAGCGGGCACCGCGACCCGCTCGAGTCGATCAAGGGCGTGCGCCTGGCCGACCACATGGACGCGATGCTCTCGGTCGGCGTCACGCGCCTGGTGGACGCGGTGCTCCGCGAGGACGACGCGGGCGAGGATCTTCGCACGATCGACACCGCCCGCCTCGGCAAGAGCATGCGCAAGCGAGCCCGACGCGAGCTGCTGCTGCTCCAGGCGATCTACGACCGCCACCCGCTCGCCCACGAGCGGACCGACGCCGTCCGACGCCTGCTCCGACTGCCCACGCCCTCGCGCGAAGTCTGGTCGCGTCTGCTCGCCTACGGCGGGTGGGTGCTGCCGGTCGCGGTGCTCGCGGCGTTCTTCACCGTGGGCGGCGGAGAGAGCAACAACTTCTGGATCGGCGTCTTCAGCGGCGCGGTCGCGGTCTGGGGCGTCTTCCTGCTCAAGCGCCTGTTCTGGGATCGCCTCGTTCGCGCGGGCATCGCGCGCCGCCTGAGCCGCCAGCTCCGGATGCTCGACCGCCCGGAGCCCTCGCTCGCCGAGAGCCTGGAATACCTGGACACGATGCAGCGCCAGCCGAGCGTGCTCCCCGTGCAGGACTCCGAAGAGCAGCGGTACGAGCTGTTCGACGCGCTGCGTCGCGTGCTGCGCGAGCTGGGGTTCACGGGCATCCTCGCGGTGGTCGACCGCGTGGACGAGCCGACGCTGATCGCCGGCGACGCCGAGCGGATGCGGGCGCTGGTCTGGCCGCTGTTCAACAACAAGTTTCTCCAGCAGGACCGCTTCGGCGTGAAGATGCTGCTCCCGATCGAGCTGCGCCACGCCCTGTTCAAAGAGTCCGCCTCGTTCTTTCAGGAAGCTCGTCTGGACAAGCAGAACCTGATCGAGCGCCTGACGTGGACCGGGGCGATGCTCTACGACCTGTGCGACGCGCGCCTGCAGGCCTGCCGCAGCCCGGGGGCCGAGCCGATCACGCTGCGCGACCTGTTCACCGAGGACGTCGCGCGTCAGGACATCGTGGACGCGCTGAACCAGATGCACCAGCCGCGGGACGCGTTCAAGTTCCTGTACCAGTGTCTGGTGGAGCACTGCTCGAACGTAACGGCCGAGGAGGGGCAGTGGCAGGTGCCGCGTCTGGTCCTCGAGCACGTGCGGAAAGAGCAGGCCGACCGTGTGCAGCAGCTCCACCGCGGCATCCGCCCGGCATGAGCCCCTCGCGCGGGCGTCCCGCCCGTGCGATCCCGCTTCGTCCTAGGTTCTGTTTGACGGATCGAATCCGTCTTCTGAAGCTTGGTGGGATGGGCCTCTGGCCCGTCTCGCCCGACGCTCCAAGACGGGCTCTGGCGCCCGCCCCACCGATCCGGCAAAACAGAGCCTAAACCAACCCTGTTGGCGCGATCGATCCTGAAGCAAGCTGCCGGAGCACTGACCTTGCAGACAAGGTCAGTGGCACAGGGGTCATGCCGTCGAGGCATCACCGCATCGTGCGCCGGCCTCGCTCACGCTCCGGGCGTCTGGTCTTTGCCCGCCTTTCCGCGATCCTCCGGCTTCGGGCGTTGGCGCAGCATGCCGACGAACGCCGCCGCGCTGATCGCGGCCAGCCCCCCAAGCACCAGGACCAGGTACGTCTTGTCGTGATCGTTCACGCGGCGGAGACGCCGGAACTCCGGCGCCGTGCGGAAGGCATCGAGCCCCACAAACTCCACGTCGATCTCGCCCGCCTGGTACGCGTCGCGGTACGCCTCGCGCACGAGCCAGTCGGTGAACGCCTCGTCGGTGTCGGGCTCGATATCGCTGCGGACCAGCTCCGCGAAGCGCTCGCGTTGCTCGCGATACTCGGCGACGTCGCCGCGCACGCCGACCGCCCGCATCATGAAAACGCCGGCGAACAGGAGCGGGAGCAGCAGACCGACGTGGATCCCGATCATGCCCAGCGGCTTGCTCTTGGGCAGCATCGCCGAGAGCCCGGCCGCGAGCAGGACGAGCACCGCCGCGGCCCCGGTCGCGTAGAGCGCACTGGTCGCGCGGCTCGGATCCGGCGCGAGCAGCACCGCGAGCAGCCCCCCCGCCACCAGCACCGCCGCATACCCAACCATCCAACCGACGATCTTCATGCCGAAGCCTCCACGCTTTTTTGCACCGCTGCAAGGCTAGGTTCCGTTGGGCGGCTCCGTGGGACGGGCGCCTCGCCCGTCTGGGGGCGTCCGGCGAGACGAGGCGGAGGCTCATCGCATCACGCATCGAGCAGTCATCTCCGACCCGCCCGATAGAACCCAGGCACGCCCCGGCGCATACGATCACGCCGTGCCCGCACCGCAGCCACAGCACGATCCCTCCGCGTCGCGCGCCCCGGGTGCGCCCGTTTTTGCGAGCGGGCTGAGCGGGAACCCGGACTCGATCGTCGCGGCCCGTCAGGCGTCCCACGCCGCGGCCGAGGCGCTCAGCGCCCGGAGCGTGCGCCAGGCCGACCTCGCGATGCTGTTCGTCAGCGCCCACCACGCCGGGAGCATGGAGCGTGTCGCCGAAGCCGTCCGCGCCGAGCTCGCGCCGCGCCACCTGATCGCCGTCAGCGCCGAGGGCGTCCTCGCGGGTGCGACCGAGCTCGAGCGAGCCCCGGGCGTCGCCGTCCTCGGCGCCAGCCTCCCCGGCGTCGAGATCGAGCCTTTCGACGGCTCGCGCCTCCGCGGTGTCGAGCCCGACGACGAGGCCGGCGTCCGCGAGCTCGCGACCGCCATCGCCCTCGATCAGCCCGACGCCGCCGCGTCGCTGCTCTTTCTCGATCCCTTCAGCGTCCCCACCGTCAAGCTCTTGCCCGCGCTCAACGCCGCACGCAAGGCCTTCGCCCCGAACGCCCCGCTCATCGGCGGCGTCGCCAGCGCGGGGCGCGCCCCGGGGCAGAACGCCCTCGTCCTCGACGACCGCACGCGGCGCGACGGGCTCGTCGGGCTCACCCTCCGCGGCCCGCTCCGCGTCGATACCGTCGTCAGCCAGGGCTGCCGACCCGTCGGGCACAACATGGTCATCACCAAGGCGCGGAAGAACCTGCTGCTCGAGCTCGGCGGCAAGCCCGCGCTGCAGGCCGTGCGCGAGGCCGTCAGCGACGCGACCGAGCACGAACGCGAGCAGCTCAGCAAGGGCCTGTTCCTCGGCCTGGTCATCGACGAGTACAAAGAACGCTTCGGACGCGGGGACTATCTCATCCGCAACATCATCGGGGCCGACGAAAACCACGGCGCCCTGGCCGTCGCCGACCTCGTCCGCGTCGGGCAGACCGTCCGCCTCCACACGCGCGACGCGCAGACCGCCGACGAGGACCTCGCGCTCCTGCTCGACGGGCAATCGATCCACGGCACGCCGGCGGGCGCGCTGCTGATCACCTGCAACAGCCGCGGCACGCGCCTGTTCGACCGCCCGAACCACGACGCCGAGGCCCTCGCCCGGGCCTTCAGCCCCGCCCGCGCGGGGAGCGACCTCGCCAAAGGCGGCAAGCCCATCGCTCCGCCGGAGCCCACCGTCCCCCTCGCCGGTTTCTTCGCCGGCGGCGAGATCGGGCCCGTCGGCAAAGCCAGCCACCTCCACGGGCACACCGCCTGCCTGGCGCTGTTCCGGGCGAAGGCATAGCTCGCGTATCCCGAAAAAGCTACATAACCTCGTGGGACGGGCGTCCCGCCCGTCACTCCAACGCTCCTCCAGCACGCACGTCGCGAACGATACTTACCCCCGCGCCGCCCGCACCACCCCGCGGCACTCCCCCAGCCCGATCCGACGCCGCCCCTCACCCTCGCACCACCCGCGCAGGATCACCTCGTCCCCGTCGGCCAGGAACGTCCGCGTCTCGCCCGTCGGCAGCTCGATCGCCGTCCGCTGCGTCCCCGGCACCAGCACCGGCGGCTCCGCGAACGAGTCCCCGTCCCACGTCAGCTCCAACAAACACCCGCGGCTCTCCCGCGCCTTCCCGCTCACCGTCCCGCTCGCCAGCAGATCCCCAGGCTGCATCGAGCACCCGTTGCTCGCGTGGTGCGTCAGCATCTGCGCGATCGTCCAGTACATGTCCCGGAACGACCCGCGGCTCAGACGCACCGGCCCGTGCCCGCCTTCGCGCATCTTCGCCGAGCTCAGCCACACCTCCAGCGTCAGGTCCACACCGCCGTGCGCACGGTTCGCGTCGCTCGACAGATACCCCAGCGGCTGCGGGTCGCCCGAGGCGCGCTCGAACGCCGAGCAACGGAACGGCGCCAGCGCCTCCAGCGTCACCAGATACGGCGAAACCGTCGTCGCAAAACTCTTGGCGAGGAACGGGCCCAGCGGCTGGTACTCCCACTTCTGGATGTCCCGAGCCGACCAGTCGTTGACGAGGCACAACCCCAGGATGTGCGCCTCGGCCTCCTCGAGCGGGATCGTCGACCCGAGCTCGTTCCCACGACCCACGACAAAGCCGACCTCCAGCTCGTAGTCCAGCAGCTTGCAAGGCCCGAAACCCGGCGAGCCCCCCTCCTCCGCCGGCGATTGCTGACCCTTCGGACGCACGATCGGTGTCCCGCTCGGCACCACCGTCGACGCTCGACCGTGATACCCAATCGGCACGTGCTTGTAGTTCGGCAGCAGCGCGTTCCCCGGGCGGAACATGTTCCCGACATTCGTCGCGTGGTACACGCTCGCGTAAAAGTCCGTGTAATCCCGAGGCTCCAGCGCCGGCAGCACCACGCAGCGCGACACCGGCGTCACCGCCTCCTCGCGCAGCGCTTCGTCATCCCGAAGCCGATCGTCACCCTCCGAAAGCAGCTCGCTCAGCCGCCGCCGGAACGCGACCCGCTCCGACGGCGACGCCCCGACGAGATACTCCGCGAGCGCAAAGCCCATCACGCCCTCGTCGGTGTCGTCGAACACACCTTCAAACAACCCCGCGTCCGCGAGCGCCTCGAGATCCACGATCTCGTCCCCGATCCGCGTCGCGAGGAAGACCGGCGCCAACTCCGCGTCCCCCTCGGCCTCGATCTCATCCAGCCGCTGCGCCCGGCACCCCGGCAGATTCTGAATCGGGAACTCGCCGGCCTCGGCGTTGGCGCTCTCCACCCAGCTCCGAAGCGCCGGGTCGTGGGTGTGGTCGATGGGGTAGGTCATGGGGGCTCCGTCTCTTGCGTTTGATCCAGAATGAGCGTCGGGCGGGCAATGCCCTCCCCCGCCCCGGCGGGGGAGGTGCCGACGAAGTCGGCGGAGGGGGAAGCCTCCAGCCGTGCACAAGCCGCACGACGAACGTGCGACAACACCGCCACGATATCCCGCTCAACATCCACCGCCCGCACCCGCACGACACAAAGCCCGCGTGACGTCATCCACGCGTCCCGCTTCGCATCCCGCACGCGATCGTGCGCGAGCCCGTCCACCTCGACGACCAGCCGGGCCTCGTGACAATAAAAATCCGCCACGAACGGCCCGAGCGCGTGCTGACGCCGAAACCGAAGCTCATCCAACTGCTTCCGCCGCAACCGCGCCCAGAGCTTGCCCTCCGGCGGCGTCTCCGCCGAGCGAAGCACCCGGGACAGCCCCTGCGCCTTGGGCGTCGGGCGTGTGAGCTCCCGGAAGCGTTTGGGGTCGCTGGCCACTCGCTTCGCCTCCCCCTCCGCCTCGCGATGCTCGGCACCTCCCCCGCCGGGGCGGGGGAGGGCACGCTCACAGCCACCCAAGCCTCTTCGCATCCCCCACCGGCTCGTCGAACGAGCAGCTCCCGTAGCTCAGCGCGAAACGCTCGCGCACTTCCGCCAGCGACGCCAGATCGACCGACGCCCCGCGCCACGACGCGCGCTCATCGGTGAACTCGAACGCTCCCACCTCGGTTTCTTCGAGCAGCTGCGCCGTCTGCTCCCGCTTCAGCCCCGCGCGGCTCACCAGCGCCGCCGCCAGGAACACGTTCACGTACCCGTGCATCAGGCCGCGGGGCGGGTTCGCCTCGTACGTCAACGGGTACTCGCCCCGCACCGGGTGGTGCAGCCCGGCCGTCGCCTTGAACGCCACCTGCGCATCGGCGCACGCATGCACAAACGCCGCCACCTGCGCCGAGCTCGGGAACGCGTCCGGCGTGATCCCTCCGCACCGGATCTTCGCCGCCGCCGAGTTCCCCGCGACCGCCGTCACAAATCCGCGGCAATCCCCCTCCACGGGCACCTCGAAATACGGGAACACGTCGTCCGGGAGCACGTCGAGCGCCTCGTCGATCTCGCCCACCTTCTGCACGCGGATCTCGATCGAGTCCGCCTGCGCACGCCCGTGCTGCTCCTCGCTGTGGCGCGCGTTGAACACGTCGATCGCGTCCAGCGCCGACTCGAGCGCCGTGTCGCAGACCACGCTCACCCGCCACGGCTCCTGCATATCCGCGTGCTCGCGGTACCCGCTCGTCGCGTGCGTCCCCGGCATCAGCGACGCCGCGTGCTCGCTCAGCTCCTCCAGGCGCGTCGCCGGGCAGATGAACCGACCCTGCACCCACGCGTGCGCCCCCATGCTGTCCCGCGCGAAGCTCTCGACCGCTTTCTGCATCTCCAGCTTCGCCGGCGGGAACAGCCCCGCATAGTCCACAAGCCCCGTCAGCAACGCGCGGAACGACTTAGTCACACAAACACCCCTTCCACTGCGCACGCCCGCGCGATTCACTTCGCCAGCTTCGCCACCAACCGCCACACGTCGTGCGGGCTCATCGCCCGCCCGGTGCGGATGTTGAACTCTTCCACCAAGCGATCGAATTCCGGCGCGTACGGCAGGCGATCGCGCCGCCCCAGCCCGCCAGCCGCGTCCGCCACCAGCGCCGAGAGCAGCGATTCCTCCTCCGACGTGATCGCCGGGGGCTTGGCTGCGCTCCGACCCAGCTTCGGCAAGCGACCGGCCTTGCGCAGCGTCTGCAACCGGTGCAGCACCTCCCGCGCGTCCGCTCCGCTTCCGAGATCCCCGAGCAGCGTCTCAAACTCCTCCGTGTACGGCAGGTCGTCCAGCGTCCGCCCCGCGCGCTCGTACGCCTCGATCACGCGACGATCCTCGCCCAGCGGCGTGGACGCGCCGTCTTCGACAAACAGCCCCCCCTGCGTCTCGCGCAGCGTCTCCCCGGGCGGGCCCTGATCCCCGTGGTGCATCCGCGGCTCCCACTCCCCCATGCTCTCCTCGGGCGAGCGACGCGGATCCAGAAAAGCCGTGCGGCAACGCTCGAACAGCGCGTGACGACGCGCCGCGCCCAGCCCACCGTCGAAATGCCCGTAGGGCACCACAAACCGCCACTTCAGCCCCGGGTCGGCCCGCAACGCGTTGAACACCGCAGCCGCCGCGGGCGCCGGCACCACGTCGTCCCGGCGCGCCAGCTTGCACAGCGCCGGCGCGTCGACGTACCGCGCGTGGATCGCGGCGTCGGTCAGCGCCAGCAACTGGCGCACGCCCTCGTGCAGGTGCCGGTGATGCTCCAGGAAGACCTCGACCTCCCACCCCGTCCCGGCCCCGCGCTTTGTCGCGTGCTCCAACCGCCACGCCCAGTCCCCGAGCGAGGGCAGCCCCAGGCAGAGCCGGTCGATGGGATCCAGGCGGGCCAGGAGCGCCGAAGCGATCGTCGCCAGCCCCCCGCCGAAGCTCTCGCCCGCAAGATAGATCGGTGTCCCCTCCGGGAGCGTCCCGCGCAACGCCCGCACCGCCTGCACGACGTCCGCCACCGCGCCGATCAGGCCCCACCGGCGCGCCCCGTCCCCCCCGCGCCCGCCGCAGAGCTCGCCCGCGGCTTCATCCAGCCCGTGCGTGATCCACCCGCCGCCGAACGCCGTCCGGTCCAGCCAGTCCCCGACGTCGCGCGACGAGCCCGGGTACCCCCGAACCCGCAGCGCCAGCACGCGCACGCCCCGCTCGCTCACCGCGCGCCAGCGGTCCCGCTCGCCGCTCAGCGGCCCCGGATTCCCATACCCGTGCAGCGCCACCACGCCCGCGTCCACGCGCACGCCCTCCGGCGGCTCGATCCACAACGCCCCGAGCCGCACCGGGCGGTCGTGCTCCCCCACACCCCCACCGCTGGCGGGGAGCGAGAACAACTGGTGCGAGTGCGACGGGTCCGACGGATCCGGGCTGGTCGAACTCGCCAGCTCCGGCTCGATCTTCAGCAGGTCCGCCAAGAGCCCGTGCCAGAAGCCCGTGTGCCCCGGCGCCTGGACCGCCTGCGAAACGTGCGCCAGCGTGCGCACAGGCGAGAAGCCGAAGTCTTCGGGCTCGGTCATCAACAACGCTCGCGTTCGCACCACTCCGACACCCGGGCCACGCCGGCCCGCACGCCATCATAGAAACACCGGGCCTCCCGGAAACCATTCGAACGCAGGAAACCCCCGCCGAATGCCCCGATGCAAAACAGCCGCGGACGCCCGTTGGACGCCCGCGGCTCAGAACATCGCCGGACGACTCGCTCGACCTCCTCAGCGACGACGACGAGCCGCCACCAGCGATGCGCCCATCAGGAGCGCGAGCGACCCCGGGGCCGGGATCAGGCGCACTGCGAGCGCGCCCGCCACGGTGGTCTGCGTCTGCCCTTCCCAGTTGATCGTCAGCGTCCCGTTGCTGCTGCTCTGGACCACGATCGACAGGTCGTTCCAGTTCTGGGAACTGCTCGACACCGTGCTGTTCACGATGAACCGCCCGTCGTTGTCGTCGAACGCGAGTTGCTGCGCAAACGACACCGCGTCGAGCGTGTCGCCGTCGCTCACGCTCACGAGGTTGTCGATCGCGCCCCCGCCGCGGTACGCGACGAACCACACCTCGTACGGCGCGTTCGCCTCCAGCCCCGACAGCGTCGCGAACAGCGCGCTCCCGGCGCGGAACCCGTACCCCACCATCCCCGACAGGTCGTAGTCATACTGAGGCGTCGCGTCCGGCGCGAGCGTCGACGTCGACAGATACAGCGGCCCCTGCGGCGAGCCGCCCCACGTGATGCTCACGCCCGTCGACGAGCCCGTCTCATCGACCACGTTGTTGATTGTCGAGCCATCATTCACCGACAGACGGTTCCAGTTCTGCGGGTCTGGCGTCGCCGCCGTCGGGGTCGTGAAGTTGAACCCGATCAGGTTGAAATTCGCGTCGGCCGGCGTGACCGCGCATGACACCACTCCAGCCGCGACCATCGTCGCGGCAACGCGCCCAATCCTCTGCATGTCTTGTCTCCTCTGTGCAGAATCCCAGGACAACGCGCACACGTGTGCGCACAAATAACGCCAGCCCGGCGGGCGGGCGTTCCCTCGGTCTCTCTCGATGTCGAGCCCTTCCCAGCTCCCGATCCCCCGCTCGCGGCCGCGCCGACCGATGCCGACGCCCAAGACCCGGGCGAAATATCCCAATGTCCCCAGCCTACGGATCGAGGCTCACCGATCAAGCCCGAATTTCACGATTTCATCCGCACCGTCGCTCCCCGGCGCGCCTCACACCCCGCCGTCGCGCACGCGCTCGCAGTAACCGTCCGCGCGCACGCGGTACGTCCGCGCCCGCCACGCGCCCGCCTCGCCCGGCGTCAGCGTCACAAGCCACTCACCGCCAAACGCTTCGTGCGACACACGCACGCCCGCGACGTCGAGCCCGTCGAGCTCCGCCGCCGCGATCGCGAGCAGCTCCGCCTGGCGCGCCGCCAAGGGGCCCGCCAGGTCCGACGCCGACGCCCCTTCCGGAAGCTCCGCGATCCAGAGCTGGCTCGACCCGCTCCCCGGCAAGCCAAGCTCGCGGCGCTGACTCGTCCACATCAGATAGCGCCCGTCCGGGCTGAACACGCCCAGCCCGTCGAACCCGTCGGCCATCGTCAACCGTCGCGGCAAGACGCCCCCCGGCGTCCCCCGACGCAACGCCGCACCCGCCATCGCACGATCGATCGGGAGCGCGAACAGTTCGTAGTTGTCGTGCCCCGCTCGGCTCGAGGTGTACGCCAGCGTCCCGTGCGCGCGCCCGTCGTCATCCGTCCCGCTCCCCGGGTGCCAGTACGGGGCCCAGTTCACGTGCCCGTCGTCGGTCAACTGCACCTCGCGCCCCACGCCCGTGATCGCGCCGCGCTCCCCGTCACGCGCCAGCGTCGCGACGAACAACTGCAGCTTGTTGTCCCCCGCCCGATCCGAGCGGTAGCAGATCATCGAATCGTCCGGCGCAAAGAACGGCCCGCCGTCGTACCCAGGGGCCACCACCAACGCCTCGCGCTCGCCCGTCTCGGCGTCGTAGATCCACAGGTTCCCCTCCGGACGCCCCCCGCCCTCGGGCATCTCCGCGTGCGTGTACAGGATGAACCGCCCGCAGCTCGACCATGACCCCTCCGCCGCGTACCCGGGATGCTCGAAGATCACCACCGGACGCACCGCGTCCTCGCCAAAGTCCGGCGTCATCACCGGCAAGATCTCCGGCTGCGGCTCGTCGGCCATGTTCAGGTCGTGCCAGATCTCCGGCACCGACCGCTGCACGATCTCCATCTCCTCCGGGAACTGCCACACGTACCGACGCGTCCCCACACGGAACCCCGGCCCCTCGTCCACGCCCGGCGGCTTCAGCGTCGAGCCGAACATCACACGCCACGGAAACTGCGGGTGGAACCACCCGCACGTGTTCGCCGAGCCCGGCGGGCTCAGCAGGATCGCCTCACCCTCCAGCCCCGACACGCGCCCGTGCTCGTCACGCGACAGCTTCGCGACGTACATCGAATAGTGCGGGCTCGGGTCCTCCCCCTCCGGCGGCACCGGCACCGCCTGGAACACGATCCACGAGCCGTCCGGGCTGAAATACGCCTCCCCGGCTTTCACAAACCGCGACTCGTCGGTCAGCTTCACATGACGCGTCAGCAGCGGGGCTTCCAGCTCACGCCAGTCCCGGTGCGCCGGCACACGCTCGGGCTCACCCGCCACGGCTACCTCCCCAAACCCCGCGCCCAAAGCCAAGCCAACCAACACGCACGACCACGTCCGATGCTTCATGCCCCGACTCTAGGATCCCCCATGCCCAACCCGGCCCCCGAACACCCCCAGCCCCGCCCCGCCGAGCAAAGCAAGACCTCCCCCGCCCTCCCCCGCCCCGGCGGGGGAGGCGCCGAGCCAAGCGAGGCGGAGGGGGCCAAAAACAACACCCTCCCCCGCCCCGGCGGGGGAGGTGCCGAGCAACGCGAGGCGGAGGG
>JBJHBZ010000027.1:0-52308 GCA_050485765.1 Phycisphaerales bacterium
TCGGGCCCTTTGAGTTTTGGTCTATTTCCGCCGGCCCCCCTCCGTCGGCTTTGCCGACACCTCCCCCGCTGGGGCGGGGGAGGGCGGATTCGGGAGGGGGCTTCTGGTGGGGTTGGTGGGGTGGGATGACCGATAACACGTGTGTAGGAGGTGTGGCTTCATGGCACAGTCAGTAGCGCAGTCGGTGGCCCGGTCCGTGACAGAGGGGACGGCGCGTGCGCGGGCGGGGTTGGTTGGTGGTTCGGATGTGCTCGCGGAGCCGAAGCCGACCGATGCGGGTGTGGACGCGGTGTTTCTGTCGCCGCGGGTGCTGGATCGTCGGGCGTTTGAGCAGTACGCCGAGGAGTTGAAGGCGTTGATCCGCTCGGCTTCGGCGGAGCGTCACGCGCTGGACGGTGCGGCCGGCGGGATCGGCGAGTTGCGGGCGTCGCTGCGCGAGGGGACGGGGCTGCTGCAGAAGAAGATCGAGGCGGCGGGTCGTCTGCTGCCGGGTCTGGATGAGCGTCTGCGTGCGGCCGAGGCGTTGCTGAGCAAGGCGACGGATCAGGCGTCGCTGGCGGAAGCCGTGGAGCGCCGGATCGAGGCGGTGGTGACGGCGCGTGTGGAGGGGCTGGAGCAGCGTTTGAGCGCGACGGTCGAGCGTTTGGAGGCGCGGGCGCTCGCGGCCGAGGCGAAGCTGGAAGCGGCGACCCAGCGTCTGGAGTCGTTGGGCGAGGAAGCGGCGGCGACGGCGGCGCGGAGCGCGGAGGCGGCGACGGGGCCGGTGATCGCGCGGGCGCAGGCCGCGGCTGCGGCGCTCGACCAGAAGGTGGCGTCGACGGAGCGGAAGGCGGGGGATCTGCAGGACCGGTTCGAGGCACAGGGGGACGCGGCTTTGGAGGCTCTGGAGAAGACCGGGGCGACGATCGCAGCGCGTCTTTCAGAGTTGCACGCGGAGGCGGAGATGGCGGGCTCGGCGCTGGAGGCGCGGGCCGAGCGCGTGAGCGCGATGGCGAACGGGCCGGAGCTGGCTCGCGTGCGGGAGTTGGTGGAGCGTGCGGAGCGGCTGATGGGCGGCCAGGACGCGGGGGGCGCGGAGGACGGGACGCTCGCGGAGATGCTGGATCGCCTGGAGGCGGCACGGGCGTCGATGGAGCGGCGTGGGGAGGACCTGGCGTCGCTGATGTCACAGGCGGAGGAGATCCGCGGGCTGCTGGGCGAGGCGGTTGTGGGCTCGGCGGAGAGCGTGGACGCGGTGGAGCGTCGCCAGGAGGCGTTGGCGCGTCGTCTGCGGGAGGTGGAGGACCGGTGCCGCGTGCTGGACAGCGGGACGAGCGTGATCGACGAGAAGCTGGACGCGTCGATGGGGCCGCGTCTGGAGCTGCTGCGGTCGCGTGTGGAGGAGGCGTCGTCGTGGCTGTCGTCGCTGATCGACCGGGCGCACGAGGCGGCGCAGTTGGTGGCGATGGCGGTCGATGAGCATCGGCGGGCGGTCCGCGAGCTGCGCGATGATCGCGAGGGCGGCGCGACGTCGGCGGCGTAGGGACGTTCGAGGGGATCGGGTGCGTCCTTCGGACGGTTGATGGGACGGAAGGTTTGACAACGAAAAACCCCCGCGAGGGATCGCGGGGGTTTTGTGTTGTTGGGTGGTTGTCGCCGTGTTTACGGGGTGCTGAGGAGCTTGTCGAGGAGTGAGCCGGAGGACTGGCGGCCGATGTAGAAAGCGGTGCGTCCGATGGAGTCGAAGGGATCGCTGAGTCGTCGAGCGGTGGTGTCGATGGTGTAGTTGTTGCCGAGGCCGGGGACGGCGGGGACGCTGTCGGCGGCGAGGATGTCGTTGCTGATGCCGAAGTCGTTGGCGTTGAGTCGGAGGCCGAGGAGCTCGCCGACGCGTCGTCCGACGGCTGCGGAGAGTGACTGGCTGAAGAGTGTGAGGCCGGTGGTGCTTGGGGTGTAGCCGAGTGTGGCGAGGCTGGGGACGAAGACGACGGCTTCGTCGTTGGGGTCGGTGTTGAGCGGGTCGGAGCGTTCGCTGTAGCCGTAGGGGTTGGAGAGGAGTCCGGCGAACGGGTTGAAGCCGAGGTCCGGGAAGAGGTTGAAGCCGAAGGCGCTGGAGGCGTCGAAGGCGTTGATGAGCGGGTCGATGTCGCCGGTGATGAAGACGGTGGAGTAGTCCTGGAACTCGAAGTCGGCGGGGTTGAAGCTGAATCGGACGTCGAAGCCGGAGTCGCGGAAGACGGCGTTGAGGTTGTTGATGATGAGTTGCTGGACGAACTGCTCGACGGTTCGCCCGTCGGGGACGGTGCCGACGAAGCCGAGCGCGGCGAGGTTGAGCCCGTCGAGTTCTGTGGTGACGCCGCCGGATTCGAGCCAGTTGATGGTGCCGCCGTTGAGCTCGAGGAGGACGTTCTGCGATCTGGTGCCGGTGATGTTGGCGCCGGGGAAGGTGATGACTTCGAGCGCGTAGTCGGTGTTGAAGGCGCCCTGGACGTAGACGGCGTAGGTGGCGGGGTCTGTGCCCGGGATGACGAACTCGATGAAGAAGTCGCCGTTGGTGTCGAAGCCGTAGCGGTTGACGCCGTTGTCGGCGATGACGGTGTTGGCGGGCCCGCCGTTGGGTCGGAAGTCGGTGGGCGCGAAGATGAGTTCGGCGTCTTCGACGTTGGTGGAGTTTGAGGTGTCGAAGAGGGCGAGGATGGCGTCGCCGACGAAGCTGAAGGGCGCGTCGTCGAGGACGAACCTGGAGCCGAGGTCGCCGCCGAACTCGGTGAGCTTGAGGGTGATGCGCATCCGCGTGCCGGGCTGGATGGGGTTTCGCCCGTTGAGGTGGTAGACGTCGAGGTCTGGGACGATGTCGTTGGGGACGCCGGCGAAGTTGGGGTTGCCGATGGCGCCGAGGACGGTGCTGGTTCGGATACCGGTCTGCGGGTCGAGTGTGCTGGTGATGCCCTGGCTGTTGGTGCCGATGACGAAGGGGACGCCCTGGTCGTTGAACTGGACTCGGAAGGCGTAGTTTTCGCGGAAGACGACCTGGACGTCGTCGTCGGTGCCGAAGATGCCGTCGGGTCCGGCGAACTCGCTGAGGGGGGGTGCGTTTCGGATGATGTCGCCGTTGCCGGCGTCGGTGTCGGCGCTGAAGCCGGAGTTGCCGTCGTCGTAGACCTCGACGGTGAAGGTGTAGCTTCCGGTGGCGTTGGGGTTGAAGCCGTCGTCGGGGAAGGGCGCGGGGCCGAGGGCGTTGAAGGTGGCGAGGGTGTTGGCGACGCCGATGACGTAGGTGCCGGTTTCGAGGACGAGGTAGTTGTCGGAGAAGGTGCCGGTGTCGATGGATGAGGGCGCCCCGGGGAGTCGGCGGAGTGGCTCGTCGGCGCTGAAGCCGAAGAAGAGGTTGCCGTCGAGGTCGCTGACGAATCGGATGGCGTCGGAGGCGGAGCCGTTGAGCGCGCCGAGCCGGAGGATCTGTCCGGCCTGGAGCGTGATGCTGTAGAGGTCGACGTCTTCGATCGCCTGGAAGAGCGAGGGGTCGGTGTTGGGGTTGTCGCCGAGGAAGCCTCGGACGGTGAAGGGCTTGTTGATATCGGGGAGCCCGTCGGGGCTGTAGTTGTTGTCCATGACAACGTTGAGTGGGAACGGCCCGTAGGCGTCGACGGTGATGGTTCGTCCGAGGGGGTCGGAGAGGTCGTAGGACTGCTGGATGAGGCGGTCGCCGGGGTCACCGACGAAGTTGTCCTGGCTGAAGTTGTCGTTGGCTTCGACGACGCCGTCGGCGTCGCCGTCGAGGCGTGCGCCCTGGTCGGCGGCTCGGAGGACGCTCTGGTCGAGCTCGAATCGGTAGACGCCGGGTCCGGCGAGGCCGGGCGTCTGCGGGAGGCTGCGGTCGGTGATGGCTCGCGAGAAGCGGATTCGGAGCTCGCGGTCGGCGGGGCTGTACTCGAGGAAGTAGTCGACGTCCTGGACGAGCGTGATGCGCTGGTTGCCTCGGACTTCGGTGACGGTGAGCGCCGGGGCGAGCGTGGCGGCGTTCATGTCCTGGTTGAAGGTGATGCGTCCGGTGAAGACGGCGGAGGCGGAGGTGACGCGGAGGTCGACGACCTGGATGGGGACGGGTGTGCGCTGGGCGTCTCGGATGCTGAAGTTGCCGGCGCTTTGGCCGGTCTGCCCGGCGATGCGGACGGGGCCGAGCGCGCCGGTGGAGGAGATGGTGTAGCTCTCGCTGAAGACGTTGGATCCGGTGCCGGAGCCGCCGATGTTGACCTCGCTGATGACGCTGAGGCCCGGCGTGAGCAGGTCGCTGGCGGTGTTGAAGAAGCCGTCGGCGCCGCGGAGGCTGCCGGCGACGATGTTGCTCCGGAAGAAGTTGCCGCCGATGTTGATGGGCGCGTTGGCGAAGCCGGCTCGGACGGTGTCGTTGCCGGCGCCGGAGACGCTGTCGAAGTCGGCCTCGCGTCCGAGGTTGACGCCGAACATGATGGCGGTGTTGGTGGAGTCTCCGACGACGTTGATGCCGTCGTTGAGGCTGTTGGTGATGGCGAGTCGCGTGTTGCGGAGGCTGTTGGTGGAGAACTGGCCGAGGCTGCCGGAGATCTGGATGAGCGCGACGTCGGTCTGCCCGGCGATGATGACGCGTCCGACGGTGCCCTCGCTGAAGAGTCGTCCGCGGAAGTCGCCGTTGATGTTGATGGCGGCGGAGGAGATGATCTCGATGGCGCTGCTGCCGCGGCTGTCGAAGACGGCCGAGGCGAAGGCGCCGTTGACGTTGAGGGTTGCGATGTTGGGCCCGCTGATGCGTCCGGCGGTGAAGGAGCCGAGGCTGACAGTGGTGGCGTGCTCGCCGACGGTGAGGTTGCCGGTGCCGGTCCATGGGCCGGTGACGGTGACGTTCTGGACGTAGGCGTCGATGTAGATGCTGCTGTCGCCGGTGAGGGAGGCGTTGACCTCGACGACGCCGATGGAGGCGTCGTTGACGCCGACGATGCGGAAGTTGCTGAGCTGCGCGGTGTCGCCGGTGGCGGTGACGCGGATCTCGCTGGAGAAGTTGGTGTTTCGGAAGATGACGCGTCGGCCGATCTGGTCCCAGACGGCCTCTCCAGGGCCGGCGAAGGCGATGGTGGCGGTTTCGCCGTTGCCGAGGTCGATGTTGAGCGTGCCGCCGGAGGGGATGTTGGTGCCGATGAAGGGGGCGTTGGCGTCGGGGTGAGCGATGAGGGCGGGCTTGGCGGTGTTGAAGCGAGCGTCGGCGTCGAGGGCGTCGCCGAAGGCGTCGCTGATGACGGTGGTGCTGGCGACGTTGGGCGTGTTGATGGCGCCGACGAAACTGACGCCGGGCCAGGCGCGGTCGTCCGCGGTGCCGTAGAGCCCGTCGTCGCCCGGGCTGACGCCTGCGGCGATGATGCTGTTGGCGATGCTGGCGGCGTTGATGGTGTAGATCTTGCCGCTCTTGCCCTGGTCGGCGTTGGGGCCGAAGCCGCCGGGTCGTCCGTTGGCGCCGAAGTTAGTGACGCCGGCGAGGATGTAGGCGCGGTCGATGCTGCCGGAGACTCGGATCTCGAAGATGGAGTCGGCGGCGCTGATGACGGAGGGGAGGCCGGCGGTCTGGCTGTCGGCGGTGATGCTGCCGTTGATCCAGATGGTGCCGATGGCTCGCCCGGCGAAGACGAAGGCTTCGAACATGGAGCCGTTGGAGGTGTAGATGCCGCCGATGTTGTGCCCGGCGGTGATTCGGGGGCCGTTGATGGCGCTGGTGGCGACGACGCCGGGGGGGAGCTGGTTGCGTGTGTTGCTGAAGGGTGTGAAGGCGGAGCGGTTGGGGTTGACGCCGATGTCGCCGAAGACGCCGTTGTCGTCGGCGAAGACGCCGATGGCTCGGATGGTGTAATCGGCGTGGATGTTGCCGTAGAGGTTGCCGCGGTCGATTCGGACCTCGTCGATGGATCCGGCTTCGGCGGTGATGGAGGCGTTGGGGAGGAGGGAGCCGTCGACGATGCCGACGCGTTGGATGCCGCCGGCGTGGCTGATGATTCGTCCGCCGAAGTCGCCGATGATGATGATGGTGTTGATGCTGCCGCTGGCGACGATGTTGGGCGTGCCGATGACGGAGTTGCCCGGGAGGTTGGGGGCGAAGCCGCTGGCGTTGATGCCGATGGTGCCGGTGAGGTTGCCGCCGATACGGATGTCGGAGTAGAGCTGCCCGCCGACGGTGACGTTCTGGAGGTTGTCTCGGAGGACGATGGAGTTCATGGTCGTGCGGCTGCCGAGGTTGCCGCCGACGTTGATGGTGTTGACGCGTGCGGAGATGTCGGCGTCGAGTTCCATGTCGCGTCCGGACCGGATCTCGTTGACGGTGCCGCGTGCGGTGGTTGTGGTGAGTCGGAGTCGGACGTCGCTGGTGGTGGACTCGATTCGCCCGATGGGTCCGGCGGAGTTGACGACGCCGCTGAGCAGGCCGGGGGTGACGAGGGTGTCGAGCCGCCCATCGGGTCCGGTGATGCTGATGACGGCGTTTCGGATCGCGACGTTGGCGCGGATCTCGAGGGCGGGGCCGCTGACGGTGATGGTGCTGGCGCTGAGCGTGGTGCCGACTTCGAACCGGTTGAGTGAGCCGAAGGTGAACTCGGAGCCGCCGACGGAGCCGGTGGTCTGGACGAGGACGACGTTGTTGGCGACGCCGAAGGTGCTGCGGGCGATGTTGCGGGCCTCGATGCGTCCGGTGATGTTCTCGAAGACGAGGACGTCGAGGTCGAGGATGTCGCCGTTGTTGAGAGCTCGGATGGAGCCGAGGTTGCGGGAAACCTCGATGCGGTTGGTGCGGGATTCGTTGACTTCGCCGGCGAGGGTGGTGTTTCGGAAGTTGGCGGCTTCGATGACGCCGACGTTGTTGCCGATCGTGATCGATGAGGCGTCGAAATCGCCGTTGGTCATGCGGAAGACGTTGAGGGTGTTGCCGGTGATCCTGGAGTAGCGGAAGTCGGCGTTGAGGCCGAGGATCTGGTTGATGAGCCCGGAGTTGACGGCACCGTCGTTGACCGCGGTGTTCGGATCCCAGAACCGGTGCAGGGTTTGGCCGAGGATTCTGGCGTTGATGTAGTCACCGCCGGAGC
Organism: Phycisphaerales bacterium; assembly: GCA_050485765.1. Lineage (GTDB taxonomy): Bacteria > Planctomycetota > Phycisphaerae > Phycisphaerales > UBA1924 > RECY01. The sequence goes on from JBJHBZ010000027.1 coordinate 7,077, forward strand.
GGACCTCGATGCGGTCGATGCCTTGGACGCCGAGGGTGCCGTCGCTGTTGAGCGTGGCGCCGTCGATGTTGAAGGCGCCGATGAGCCCGGCGATGTTGGCGCCGGGGACGTCAGCGAGGACGAGCCGGATGTCGTCGTCGGCGAAGATGCCGACTTCGGCGAGCGGGCTGGGGCCGGGGCCGGCGAGGCCGTCGCCGACGTTGACGCTGTTGACGATGTGGGCGTAGATGTTGCCGACGATGCCGTGGAACTCACCCTGGGGGGTGGATCGGTTGGCGTTGGCGACGATGCTGGTGACCTCGGTGCCGGCGCCGCCTTGGAGGATGACGTCGCCGATGGAGCCGTTGGCGGAGACGAGGCTGACGACGCCGGTTCGGATGATGGCGCCGTTGAGGTAGGGGTCGACGGGCAGGCCGTGGTCGTCGGCGAAGCCGCCGCCACCGGCGGGGATGCTGCGGATGGGTCGGTAGGTTTCGCCGTTCCACAGGCCCATGGCTTCGGGCGTGACACCGATCGCACCACCGACCTCGGTCTGGAGCCCTGAGGCGATGCCGAGGAAGGGCCCGATGCGTCGCGGGGCGAGACTGGGCATCTGTGTGGCGCCGAGGTTGCCGTTGACGGTGATGCGGTTTACGCCGACGACGTCGATTGCGACGATGTCACCGCCGGGTGTGATGTTTTCGATGAAGGTGAAGGCTTCGCCGCCGGTCTGCCGGATGCGCCAGACGTCGATCTGGTTGGTGCCATCGATGCGGATGCTGGCGCCGCCGGTGGCGTCGGTGATGTTGATCTGCCCGATGCTGATGATGTCGCCGACGGGCCCGAGGCTGGTGATGTCGAGTCGGAAGCCGCCGGAGAGGTCGACGTCGATGCGTGCGATCGCGACGCCCTGGGAGCCGTTGATGGGGAGAACCCGAACTTGGCCGAAGGTCTGCCCGGCTGGGGCGCCGACGACGCTGATGCGGACGCGTCCGCCGGCGTCGTCGACGAATTCGAGCGGTTGCCCGCCGACGATGGGGATGGACGCATTGGCCGCGCCCGGCGTGGCATATTGCGGAAAATCAACGAATCGGATGTCGGAGCCGGGCCCGAGGTTGAACATGAGCTGGGGCGCGGCACTGCTGGCGAGGCCGGGGAAGACGCCTCGCCCGTCGAGTTCGTCTTCGAGGTCCTGGGTGATGACGAAGCCGCCGACGGTGGAGCCGGGCGCGGTGTTGACGCGGAAGGCGGCGGGGTTGACGTGGGAACCGACGCGGATGAAGCCGATGTCGCCGGGTCCGTCGCCGAGGCCGGTGTTAATGACAAAAGGAGCGGCGACGAGTGCGTTGGTATCGCCGTCCTGGTTGATGCCGATGGCGCCTCGGATATCGAAGAAGCCCGCGCCGCCGTCGATGTTGAAGGTGACGCCCCAGACGTCACCCTGGAGCCCGTCGTTGGTCGCGCCGGCGAGGGGGTTGAGCCCTGTGACGACGTGCCCGAGGTTGCCGCCGATGAAGAAGCGGATGTCCCCAGCACCCTCGATGTCGCCGCCGGCGGTGACGCTGTAGAGGTTGCCCGGGACGGTGAAGGTGCCTCGTGTGAAGGCGATGGCGCTGTCGTCGTTGGCGAGGGTGGTGTTGATGAAGCTGAGGGGGCTTTCGAACTCGCGTGAGCCGTTGAGGAAGGACGTGCCGACTCGGACATCGCCCATGTTGCCGCTTCGGAGGTTGATGTTGGTGACGCCGCCGGTGGGGACGTTGCCGCCGACGCCGACGCGGTAGGAGCCGAAGTTGACCGGCGCCATGCCGTTGATGACGAGTTGGTAGGTGGTGTCTCCGATGACGCCTACTTCGCCGAAGAGGTTTTGGACGGCCGACGCGGCACCGACGACGACGTAGAACGTGCCGTCGTGCGGCGCGCTGAAGCGGAGCTGCCCGCGTGCGCCAAGTCGCGCCGTGGTGTCCGGGCCTTGGAGGGCCGCGAGTGTCCGCCCGTCGGCGTCCATAACGCGGAGGTTGAAGATCGCGGGGTTGGTGACCTCGATCACGACCTCGCGCCCCTTGGCGGCGGGGAAGGCGTAGACGTCGGCGAGGTCTTCTGAGTCCATGACGGGGTTGGCGCCGCCGATGGTGCCGAAGATCTGCACGCTCGTGCCGGCGTGCCCGACGTACTCGGCCGAGAGGAAGGCGTCGTTGGCGAAGAGAACCCCGCCGAACGGAACGTCGAAGCGGAGCAGGCGGTTGCCCGCGCCGAAGAAGACCGCCGGGCCCTGGGCCAGGCGGGCGACGACGGCGGCTTCGTCGGCGTCCAGTGGGATCGGGAACGTGGCCTCGCGCTCGACGTAGATGCGGCTGTCCCGGGCCGGGACGGCGTCCGGGTTGCTCAGGTCGCCGTTGACGGTGATGTCGACCGCGGAACGCCCGGCGACGAGGTATTCCCCGAGCGTGCGCCCGACGGTGATGCGGGAGCCGGTCGCGAAGAGGGACTCGGTGAACCCCGGCGGGAGCGTGAAATCGGGGTCGTCTCGCCAGAGGCCGGCGTCGGTGCCGACGATGATGTCGCGGACGTCGCCGGCGAAGGTGAGCGAGCCCATGAGGACGCCGGCGCTGAAGGTGCCGACGGTGCCGGTGAAGCGGCTGGAGCCGTGGACGAAGCCGAGGATGTCGACACGCCCGATGTCGGCGCCGCCCTCGACGAAGATGCCCTGGTCGGCGCGGTTGAAACCGCTGGTGACGGGCTGGAAGAGCGCGACGCCCGGGGGCAGGCCGCCGGGGTTGTAGCTGGCTTGGGGGCGCAGCCAGGGCGACCCGATGATGACTGAGCCGCCGGTTTCCGGCAGGCCGGTGACCTCGAAATCACCGGAATCGGTCAGGATGGCTCGATAGCCGAAGCCGCTCTCGTTTTCGAGAACCTCGATCTCGCCGGCGAGGCTCTCGGTGAGGACGAACACACCATCTTCGATGAGCCCGCCGACCATGGTGAGGCTGGAGGAGACGTCGGTGCCGTTGATGACGATGCGCCCGATGCCGTCGTTGAAGAGCGGTGATCCGGTGCCGTCGGGGTCGGCGATGATGAAGCCGTCCACGCCCGGCACGGCCCCGATGGCGAGGGTGAGCTGGATGGGGCGGCCGTAGAGATCGAACATCTCGATCGACGCGCCGGCGGGTCCTTGGAACACGAACTGCACGCCGTGGACACGCGAGCCCAAGATTTCGGCGTAGATGTTGCTGACAACGTCGTACTCGACGTTGTCGATGGTGAACACGTTGGTCGCCGCGCCGCTGACCTTGGTGAAGCGGATCTCGTCGAAGAAGGCGTTGTCCGGGTCGCCGGTGACGAAGTTGAACGAGCCGGTGCCGCCGACGCCAGTGGTGTTCAGGTCGCGGAGTTCCTGCCCGGTGTAGCTCGCGACGAGTTGGCCTTGGAAGAAGAGCTCGACGACGGTGTTGTCGGTGTCGATCGGCTGTGCGGCGAGGCCGCCGGTCCCGATATCCATCCGGATCGCGTTAACAGGGATGAATAGGGTCGGGTTGTCCTCGACGGAGATGCGCAGGTTGAACGTGTTGCCGGGCTGGCGGAAGTTGACCTCGAGTCGCTCGGTGCCGTCGATGGGCGCGCCGTCGCCGTCGAGGTTGGCGCGGTAGATGATGCCCGCCGAAACGGGCAGGAGGTTGTGAAAGACGCGCAGGTTGCTGTCGGCGAACGTGAACCCGCTTGGGATGCCCTGCCCGGGGTTGAGGTTTTCCTCATTCGCAAAATCTTCGAGGATGGTCTCGGCGTCCGGATCGCCGACTTCCTGCAGCGGCGCGAGGTAGGGTGCGAAATAGCCAAACTGGCCGACGATGCTGCCGTAGTCGCCCGGCGCGCCGGGGATGACCAGCGGGCCGCCGGCGAAGAGGAGCTGACGCGGCTCGAGGGCGTCGACCTCGGCGCGTCCCGCGAGTTCGGCGAGACGCGAGGCGCCGGAGGCGGCCCCGCCGCGGGCCAGTGCGCCCCAGGAGTCGAGCGGGGCGTCCGCGCCCATGTGATCCAGCGAAGGCACGCGGCTGCGGACGGCTCGGGGCAACGGGCGACGGGAACGGTTCATGGCGGCTCCTCGACAACGCTTCACAACACGCCCGACGGCACACCCGCGCAACGGGCGGGCCGAGGGGAATCCGTTCGTTCTCTCACGCGCCGCGGCGCGCGCCCGGTGGACGGGCGCGGTCACGGCGCAGACCGGCGGCCGCGCTGGCCGCCCTTTGCAGCGGGCGTGATCGTAACCGGGTTGCCCCGTCCGAGCACGCCGCCCACATCCACACCCGCACCGGGCGAACCACGACGCCGACGGCTCCCGCGCCGCTCCACGTCCCGAAGGCTCGCCTCACGGGCCGATTCGCTCCGTCCTTACGCTCCGCGATCGGCTTCGGCACGGTGTCCGGACCCGTTCGCTCGTTCCTGGGGCTTGCCCGACGCTCGCTCGGGCACCGCCCGGCGAAGGCCCGCAGAGGGCACGCACGCCGGGACCGCTTCGTTCACGCCCGCGCCCACCAACCCGACGCCGAGCGCCCTCGCACCGGGCCGAACCAGCGGCCCACGCGTTCAGGTGCTCCACGCGGCCGGCACGGCCGAGCTCTGACCGGGCATCCGACGCGGCTCCGTTGCAGAGCCGACCCAGTCCGACGCAGAGCATACACCCACTCGGCCCGCCGCACAAGCCGGCGAGCCATCCGCGCCGCGTCCACCGCTCTACGACCACCGGGGCTCGCGGTTCCCGTCGGGCATGAACTCCGAGGGATGGTGGTGAAGCGGGGTGTGTTTCGGCGGACCCCCTCCGTCGGTTGCGCCGACACCTCCCCCGCTGGGGCGGGGGAGGGCAGGGGATCGGAGTCGGTGGAGTTGGTGTGCCACTGACCTTGTCTGCAAGGTCAGTGTTCTTGCGTGGGGAGCACTGACCTCTCGGAAGAGGTCAGTGGCACATCCGGAGCCGTGTTTCTGGATTTGGGCCTTTGGCGCTTTGTGATTTTGGCGATTTTGCCGGACCCCCTCCGTCGGCTGCGCCGACACCTCCCCCGCTGGGGCGGGGGAGGGCAGGGGGGAATCGGCGTGGCTTGATTAGAGGATGCGGGTGGAGCGGGGGTAACTGCCCAGGACGACGAGTTCTTTGCAGTGGGTGCGGGCTTCGTCGATCGCGGCGGCGACCGGGGCATCGTCGCGGTGTCCCTGGGCGTCGATGAAGAACGTGTACTGCCAGTTGGTCTTGCCGCTGGGGCGCTTGTCGATGTGGGTCAGGTTGATCCCGTGGCGTTCAAACACGCTGAGCACGCGCACCAGGGCCCCAGGCGCGTCGACGGTGTCGAACATGATCGAGGTCTTGTCGTCGCCGGTGCGTCCGGCGGCCTGTCGCCCCAGCACGAAGAACCGCGTGATGTTGCTCGGGTTGTCCTCGATTTCTTCGAAGAGGACGTTGAGCCCGTAGATGCTCCCGGCGAGGACCGAGGCGATGGCGGCCGAGCCGGGGGGCGCGCCGATGGAGCCCGCGAGCTTGTCTTCTTCCAGCGCGATCTGCACGGCTCGGCTGGAGCTGGGCGCCGCGACGAGTTCCGCCTGCGGGTACTGCGTCGCGAGCCACGTGCGGCACTGGGTGAAGACCTCGGGCTTGGAATGGATGCGGCGCACCGACGCCGGGGCGCAGTTCGCCAGCAGCGCGTGGTGCACGTTGATCTGCACCTCGGCGTAGACGCTGAGCTCGCCGGCGGCGCCCTTGAAGGCGTCGAGCGTTTCGACGATCCCGCCGCCGGTGGAGTTCTCGATGGGGACCAGCCCGTAGTCGACGTGCCCGCGCCGGACTTCGGTGAAGACGCCGGCGATCTCGTGGAGGTCGTCGTACTCGACGCTCTGCCCGAACTGTCGCGTCGCGGCGAGGTGGCTGTAGGACCCCGGGGGCCCGAGGTAGCCGATCCGCAGGGGCTGCTCCAGCGCGAACGAGCCGCTCATGATCTCTTTGTAGACCGCCTCGATCGTGCGCGCCGGGAGGGGGCCCTGGCTCATGCCCAAGACGCGTTCGAGCACGCGGGCCTCGCGGTGCGGGGCGTAGATCGGTGTGCCGTCGCGCTGCTTGACCTTGCCGACTTGCTGCACGAGCCTGGCGCGATCGTTGAGCAGGCGGACCAGGGCCGCATCGGCGGCGTCGATGCGCTCGCGCAGCTCGCGGAGGGCTTCGTCCTGGGCGATGGTGCGTTCGTCGACCTGGTCGGCGGTCGGCTGAATAGCGGTCGGGCGCGGCTGGTTGGGGTCTGGCGTGTCGCTCACCCGGTCATCCTCCTTCGCCCAGCACGCCGAAACGGTGCGGATGCGCATGTTTTGCGCGTGTTCTCGGGCGCTGCCCAGATGCCCGAGCCTGCAAGGCACATCGGCTGATCGGGGCGTTCACTCTTTTCTCGGATCGGTTGCGACCGCAAACTCCCGCTCGGCCGATACCCACAACGGGTGGTGTGTGCGCACGACCCGTTGCCGTGCGTCGGCATCTGGTTTTGTCCGTCGCGCCGGGCTCGGGGATTCGAGCCGCGGTCGATATAGTTGGCTCGGAGGCGTCCCGAGTCTGAGGCCCCCACTGTCATGAGTTTGCCGAGCCACAACACGACGCCCCGGGCCGCGCACGGGCGCGCGGCGGTCGGCGTGGCGGCGGGCTCGGCGGTGGTCGCGCCCGCGATCGCGGGCGACGGGTGGGACGACTGGGTGCGCCCGTCGCAGCCGGGGCAGACGCCGCGCCCCGCGCCGCTGCGCCCGGATCAGCCCATCGCGCCGGTCGAGCCCCCGCGAGCGCAGACGCCGAAGGGCGAAGCCCCGGCCCCCGGCGGCGAGGGCATGGAGGACGGCTCGGGCGCTGACCCTGGCGAAGGGTTGGGCGAGGGAATGGCCGAGGGCCTGGGCGAGGAGCTCGAGTCGGCGGGCGATTCGATCCTGAGCGATCCGGCGTGGGGCGAGTTTGCGTCGGACGTGGGCGCGCGCCTGAGCTCGTGGATGAGCGGCGGGCCGATCGAGCTGCACGCGCTGCTGGGGATCGCGATCCTGGCGGGTGTGGGGTTGTGGCTTTTCGGGGCGCGCCTGGCGAAGCCGATGTTTTTGGTGCTCGGGTTTGTGATCGGGGCGACGCTGGGGTTTGTGCTGCTCCCGGCGTTTGGGCCGGACGTGATCGAGGGCGTGCCCTCGCCGTACATCGGGTTCGCGGGCGGGTCGGTGCTGGGGATGATCGCGTCGGCGATCGTGTTCCGGTTCACGATCGCGCTGGCGGCGGCGGGCGTGTTCGCGGTCGCGGGCGTGCTGGCGTCGAGCTTGTACATCGACCGGTACGGGCTGCCCGAGACGCCGACGCGAAGCGTGGCGGCGGCGGTGGAGACCGTCGACGGGCTGGGGCAGGGCGAGGGACGCGTGCGCACGGGGCGGGCCTCGCTCGACCGCGGCGTGCTGGAGATGCCGGTGCGCATCGACCTCGGGCTCGGGCGACGCGACGGCGAAACGACACGCGAACGACGAGATGGAGGAGAGGCCCGGGAGAGCGCCGATCGTGACGGCGGGCGGGTCGATCCGGAGACCGGCGAGGTGAGGGAGACGCTCGCGTCCCGGACACGCTCGGCCCTGGACTCCGGGCGCGACGAGGCCGGGGCGCTGTGGGACTCGATCCCCGCGCGGGAGCGGTTCGTCCTGCTCGGCTCGGGGCTGGCGGGGGGCGTGCTGGGGCTGCTGGTGGGGCTGGCGATGCCGAAGCGGTCGGCGATGGTCGTGACGGCGCTCGCCGGGTCGGCGGTCTGGCTCCTGGGGCTGGCGCTCGCGGCGGGGACGGCGCAGCTGACGATCCCGAGCATGCTGGGCGAGGACCCGGCCGCACGCCTGATCCTGTGGGTCGCGGTGGCGCTGGTCGGGGTGGGCGGGCAGGTGATCGTGACCAAGCGGGTGAAGGCGACGCCGGCGGTTTGAGAGGCGTGGGTGCGGAGGGGTGCGGCGGACCCCCTCCGTCGGCTTTGCCGACACCTCCCCCGCTGGGGCGGGGGAGGGCAGGGGATCGGAGTCGGTGAGTGAATGTGCCACTGACCTTGTCTGCAAGGTCAGTGCTTTGGCGTGGGGAGCACTGACCTCTCGGAAGAGGTCCGTGGCACATCCGGAGCTGTGTCTCTGGATCTGGGCCTTTGGCGCTTTGTGATTTTGGTGATTTCCACCCGACCCCCTCCGTCGGCTTCGCCGACACCTCCCCCGCTGGGGCGGGGGAGGGCAGGGGGATGCGCGGATGGCGGAGTGCTGTGCCACTGACCTTGTCTGCAAGGTCAGTGTTCTTGCGTGGGGAGCACTGACCTCTCGGAAGAGGTCAGTGGCACATCCGGAGGTGCGCTCCGGGTTTGGTCTTCTGGCCCTTTGCCGTTTTGGTGATTTCCTGCCGGACCCCCTCCGTCGGCTGCGCCGACACCTCCCACGCTGGGGCGGGGGAGGGATGGGGAGGGCGGGGATGGGCGTGCGCGGGGTTTAGGGGGGTTCTGGGAGTTCGGCGGCTTGGGCGGCTCGGCCGGCGATTTCGAGGTATTGCTGGGCTTGGGGGAGGGTCATCGGGGCGTAGGTGCCGGCTCGTTCGGCGGCGGACATGAGGCCGCCGGCGGCGATGGAGAGGACGATGACGCCGCCGGTGGCGACGACCGCCGCCACGCGTCGCATGGGGAGCGGTGTTTCGCGGAGCGTTTCGCCCTTGGGGTCCGGATCGGTGAGGAGGGCGGCGTTGACGAGCCGGAGGTAGTAGAAGGCGGCGATCGCGGAGTTGATCGCGAGAACGAGGACGAGCGCGATCTCGCCGGCGGCGATGCCGCTGGTGAAGAGGGGGACCTTGCCGAAGAAGCCGAGCAGGGGCGGGAGTCCGAGCAGGCCGAGGCTGCTGATCACGATCACCCATCCCATGACGGGCTTGGTTTTGCAGAGGCCTTTGAGGTCGTCGATGTGGTCGGCTTCGTCGGGTTCGGTGGTGTCGCCTCGATCGTGCTCGAGGCAGGCGACGACGGCGAACGCGCCGAGGTTGAGCACGCCGTAGGTGAGGAGGTAGAAGAGGACGGCGGAGACGCCGTTCTGTGTGAAGGAGCCGTCGCCGGGCCCGGCGATGACGCCGACGAGCATGTAGCCGGTGTGCGCGATGGAGGAGTAGGCGAGGATGCGTTTGATGCTCGTCTGCATGAGGGCGAGCGTGTTGCCGACGGTCATGGTGAGGGCGGCGATGACCCAGAGGGTGACGCGGAGCTCGGGGGGGAGGCTCTCGCCGCTGGTGCCGTGCGCCCAGCCTGGGGCGGCGACGATCGCGAGGATCGCGAGGAAGCCGGCGGTCTTGGGGACGAAGGCGAGGAAGGCGCTGACGCTGGCGGCGGCGCCCTGGTAGACGTCGGCGGTGTAGAAGTGCATGGGGACGGCGGCGATCTTGAAGCCGATGCCGACGATGCTGATGACCAGGCCCGCGGTGGCGATGGGGTTGAGCCCGTGCGCGGCGAAGTAGGCGTGCATCTCGGTGAGGTTGGTGGTGCCGGTGCCGCCGTAGAGGAGGGCGAAGCCGTAGAGGAAGATCGCGGCGCCGAGGGCGCCGAGGAAGAAGTACTTGACGCCGGCTTCCTGGCTTCGTGTGCCTCGTGTGGAGATGGTGACCATGACGTAGGTCGGGAGGCTGGTGAGTTCGAGGGCGAGGAAGAGCCAGATGAGGTCGTCGGCGGAGGCGCAGAGCATGAGCCCGGTGAGGCTGAAGAGGAAGAAGGCGTAGAACTCGCCGCGTGTGGCTCGGAGCGGATCGAAGGTGCGTCGCCCGGCGGCGATGGCGCGTTCTTCGGCGCGGTCGACGGTGCCGTTGGCGAGCAAGAGGAGCAGGAGCCCGATGATCGCGATGAGGCCCTTGCTGTAGTTCATGAGCTCGGGCAGGAGGGCGGAGCCCCCGCTGGGGGTGAGGGAGGCGACGAGCCCGGCGAGGATGATCGCGATCGCCGCGATGGCCGAGCAGGCTTTGCGGGCCTCGACCTTCGGGCTGAGCCCGAGGATCATGACGACGCAGGTGCCGAGGAAGAGGATGATCTCGGGCCAGAGGATCGCCAGTTTTTCACTCACGGCATCACCTCCGCGGGGCGATCGCCGGCGTCGGGCTCGTCACCGGTCGGCAGCATCGGCGGCAACTCCACGCGGTCGTCGTACAGACGGACCACGTTCGACACGCTCGGCTCGATCGTGTCCAGGACGGGCGAGGGGTAGAGCCCCAGCACCAGGCACCCGACCGCGAGGGGCGCGAGCGTCCAGATCTCGCGGGGGGTCAGGTCGGGCGGGAGGTGGTCGGCGTCGTGCTCGTGGTGGTCGTGCCCGGCGGGCTCGACCAAGGGGCCGAAGCAGACCTTGCCGACCATGTAGAGGACGTACATCGCGCCGATGATCACGCCGGTGCCGGCGGCGAGCGCGAACCAGGGCCCGAGGGGGCCGGGCGTGGCGCCGGGGACCTGGGTGACGCTCCCGGCGGCGGCGGCCCATGAGGCGTCGGCCTGGAAGACGCCCATCATGCACATGAACTCGCTGACGAACCCGTTGAGCCCGGGGAGGGCGACCGAGGCCATCGCGAAGAAGACCATGAACGTGGCCCAGACGGGCATCTTGGCGGCCAGCCCGCCGAGCTCTTTCATGCTGCGGGTGTGGTAGCGCTCGTAGGCCATGCCGATGAGCAGGAAGAGCGCGCCGGTGCTCAGCCCGTGGTTGATCATGTACATGACCGAGCCGCTGATGCCGACGTGGTTGAGCGCGAACAGGCCGATGACGCAGAAGCCCAGGTGGCTGACCGAGCTGTAGGCGACGAGCTTCTTGACGTCGGTCTGCACCCAGCAGATCAGCCCGGCGTAGACGATGCCGATGATGCTGAGGACCGCGAGCGTGGGGGCGGCGACGGTGACGGCTTCGGGGACGAAGGGGAGGACGAAGCGGTAGATGCCGTAGGTCCCGAGCTTGAGCAGCACGCCCGCGAGGATGACCGAGCCGGCCGTCGGGGCCTCGGTGTGGGCCAGGGGCAGCCAGGTATGGACGGGGAAGAGGGGCACCTTGACCGCGAAGCCGAGGAGCATCGCGATCATGACGGGCATCTGGACGCTCAGGGGCATCTGGCGGGCGGTCTCGCCGAGGGCCGCGATGGAGAAGGTCCATTCTCCCGCGGCCTGGGCGTGCCACCACGCGACGTAGACCAGGCCGGCGAGGGCGACGATGGAGCCGGTGAAGGTGTAGAGGAAGAACTTGGTCGCGGCCTTTTTGCGGTTGGTGGAGCCGAAGAGGCTGATCAGGACGTACATCGGGATCAGCGTGAACTCGAAGCAGACGTAAAAGAAGACCAGGTCGCGGGCGGCGAAGACGCCGACCATCGCGGTTTGGAGGATGAGCAGCCAGACGTAGTAGGTCTTCTGCTGGGTGGTGATCGCGGTCCAGCTCGCGAACACGCAGATGGGCCCGAGCAGTGCGGTGAGGGCGATGAGCAGGAGGCTGACCGAGTCGACGCCGACGTCGAGCGTGACGCCGAGGGCGGGGATCCAGGGGGCCGAGGCTTCAAGCTGCATCGACCCGGCGTGGAAGTAGCTGAACTGGAGCATGACGAAGATGGTGAGCACGGCGGCGACGCCGGTGCCGACCAGCGCGATCCAGCGCGCGTGTTCCGCCGGGCGCGCCGCGATGACCGCGGCGAAGAGGAGGGGGACGGCCATCAACAGGTAGAGCATCAACTCGGCACCCCCGCGCCCGCGACGGCCATCAGGACCACGACCAGCAGGATGAACGCGACCCCGGCCGCCATGCCGACGGCGTAGCCCTGGAGCTGCCCGCTCTGGGCCGGGCGCAGGGCGGAGCCGATGATCCGCGGCAGCACGCCGAACAGGTTCACCAGCCCGTCGATCAGCAGCTTGTCGATCACGTGGAAGATGTGACTGATGACCCGCAGCGGCTTCACAAAGACCAGCTCATACAGCTCGTCCACGCGCCACTTGTCCTGCGCCCAGGTCGCGATCGGCCCGAGCTTGGGCACCAGGGCGTCGGCCTTGGAGGTTGCGGCTTCGGTCCGTCCCAGGTAGTGCAGCACGAAGGCGACCGCGATCCCGATCAGCCCCACCACCGCCGAGACGAAGTACATCGCCTTGTGCGGGTCGAAGCCGAAGAACGTCCCCTTGGCGGCGGGCTCGGCGGTGACCAGGGCGTAGCCCGAGACGCGGGTGCCCTCTTGCGTCAGGTAGACCTGCTGGGCGGTGGAGCTCTTGAGCATCCCATCGACCCAGCCCTTGTCGCCGATGAAGTAGAGCCCGGCCGCGAGGATCGAGGCGATCGCGAGGGTCGCGAGGACCGTGTTGATCGCCCACCCCGGGGGGTGCGGGTGGAAGTGTCCGTGCCCGTGGTGGTGTTCCTCGGCCTGGTCGGCTCTGTGGGCCTCTTGCCCGACGCCGTGCGCCTTCTCGCCGACCGCCTCGGCCTGCGGGTCGCCCTGCTCGACCTGCTCGGAGTGGTGTTTGACGTCGGTTTCTTCTTCGCCGTGCAGGTCGTCCCCGGGGTGGTATTCCTTGGGGCCGACGAACACGCGGAAGAAGACGCGGAAGGTGTAGTACGCCGTCAGTCCGGCCGTGATGAGCAGGATCCACCCGATCGGGGCCATGGTGGGCGTGATGAACGCCTCGGCGAGGATCATGTCTTTGCTGAAGTACCCGGCGGTGAAGGGGAAGCCGGCGAGGTTGAGGCACCCGACGAGCATCGCGAGCCCGACGATGAGCCACCCTGGCATGAACATGACGCCCGAGAGCTTGCGGAGGTCGAGCTGCCCGGCGAAGCCGTGCATGACGGCGCCGCAGGCGAGGAAGAGCGTGGCCTTGAAGAAGGCGTGGGTGAGGACGTGGAAGACGCCGCCGACGGTCGTCAGGACCGCGAGGCCGCAGAACATGAACCCGAGCTGGCTCACGGTCGAATAGGCCATGATGCGTTTGATGTCGAACTGGGCCATGCCGATGGTCGCGGCGAGCAGGGCCGTGATCGCCCCGACCCAGGCGACCAGGGGGAGGGCGATCTCGCTCGCGAGGAAGAGGGGGTAGGTGCGGGCGATCAGGTAGACGCCCGCGGTGACCATCGTCGCGGCGTGGATGAGCGCGCTGACGGGGGTCGGGCCTTCCATCGCGTCCGGGAGCCAGACGTAGAGCGGGAACTGCGCGCTCTTGCCGAAGGCGCCGATCGCCAGCAGGACCGGGATCAGGTTGACGATCGCGGGGATGTCACCGATGCGTCCGGCCTCGAGCGCCCGCACATACGGCTCGGCCAGTGCGAACAGCTCGCGGTACTCCACCGTTCCGAAGTGGACGAAGGTCAGGAAGATCCCCATCAGCAGACCGAGGTCGCCGATGCGGTTCATGATGAACGCCTTCTTGGCTGCGGCGACCGCGCTGGGCTTCTTGTAGTAGTACCCGATCAGGAGGTACGAGCAGAGGCCCACGCCTTCCCAGCCCAGGAAGAGCAGGATGAGGTTGTCGCCCAGCACGAGGCAGCTCATGCTGAAGACGAACAGGCAGAACGCCGCGAAGAACCGGCAGTAGCCCGTGCCCACGTCATGGCTCATGTACTCGCTGGCGTAGAGGGCGATCAGCGTCGCGAGCCCGGTGACGAAGAGCATCCAGAGGATGCTCAGGTTGTCGGCGTAGAAGCTGAAATTGGCGGTGAAGACCTGGTCGGCCTCGGGGCCCCAGCGGAACTCGATCCAGCGGAAGGCGTGGCTGATGCTCGCCCCGCCGGAGAGCTGCTGGAACATCGCGACGGTGATCGCGAAGGAAGTCGCCAGGAGGGCGACGGTGATCCAGGCGGGGAGCTTGCTCTTGATCTTGAACGCTGCGCAGAGCCCGCAGAGGACCGCGCCGAGCAGCGGGAGGAACGGGATCAGGGCGACCCACCAGGGGCCTTGGGTGACGTCTGGGAGCGCGAAGGCGCGTGCGGCATCGGCGGCCGACACCGCCCCGCCCGCCACCGCTTCCGCCGCGTTCTGCACCGCGCTGTGCATCAACAAGCGCAACCCTCCAGCCCGTCAGGGGCTCGACGCGAGCCCGTGTTCAACCACCGTGCGGCGCGGGCGATCAGCCGCGCATCTCCTGCCACGCCTCGGTGCTCAGGCTGTCGCGTTTGCGGAAGAGCAGGACGACCAGCGCGAGCGCCAGGGCCGCCTCCGCCGCCGCGACGGTGAGCACGAAGATCACGAACGTCTGCCCGGACATTTCCATGTGGTAGCGTGCGAAGGCGATGAGCGCGATGCCGGACGCCTGGAACATCAGCTCGGTGCAGAGGAACATCACGATCAGGTTCCGTCGGACGAGGAAGCCGACGAGCCCGAGCGCGAACATGACGGCCGAGACGAACAGGTAGTGCGCGAGCGTCACCCCTGCCATCGGGGCGGACCCGCCCGCCTGCGCCAGCGTCAGGACGTCGTGCATCACGCCTGCCCCCCGCCCCGGGCCTCACGCCCGCCCGAGCTGAACCGACCACCCGGCAGCCCGCGCTGCGATGAAGCCCCCTCGCCTTCGGGTGCTTTCGGGGCGGGCTCGGCCGCTCCCTTGCCGGGGCCGAGGCGGAGCTTGGCCGCCTGAGCGGCTTTCAGATCCTCGTCCAGCTCGACCTGGCGACGGCTCAGGACCGTCGCGCCCAGCATCGCCATCAGGAGGATCACGCCCGCGATCTCGATCGTCGCCGGGTGCTCGTTCAAGAAGTTGAACGCGAGGCTCTCGACGTTCCGCAGGCGCAGGGCGGGCGGCAGGGGGACCGCTTCCACCTCGCCCGTCGCCCGCTGCACCAGCACCGTCCGCTCCGACGCGTCCAGCTCGAGCGCCCAGGGCTCGTCGGCCCGGAAGACGAGTTCGTCCCCCCGGTTCAGGAGCCCCTCGGCCCGGAGCGAGCCCTCGACCCGCCTCGGCAGCTCGGCCAGCAACCCGTCCCGCGCCATCGCGTCCCGCGGCTCGGGCAACTGCCCGATGCCGGAGAAGAGGAGCGTCGTCAGCACCGCCAGCAGGACGAACGCCGCCCCGGTCGCCACCACGGGCTCGCGAGCCGCGACGTCGTACTCCGCC
Source organism: Phycisphaerales bacterium (assembly GCA_050485765.1). GTDB lineage: Bacteria > Planctomycetota > Phycisphaerae > Phycisphaerales > UBA1924 > RECY01. The sequence continues at coordinate 22,148 of JBJHBZ010000027.1, forward strand.
AGGACGTCCTGGCGATCCTCCGTGGGGGCCTGGGTCGCGAGCATGATCACGAACAGATAGGTGATGAGGATCGCGCCGGCGTAGATGATGATCAGGGCGAAGGCCATAAACTCTGCACTGAGCAAGAGATACAACCCCGCCGAGGCGAGCACCACCAGCACGAAGTAAAGGGCGGCGTAGACGGGTCGGGGGTGTGTGATGACGCGGAGGGCGGCGCCGAGGGCGATCGCGGCGAAGATGTAGAAATGGATGTTGGGCAAGGCCTCGGGCGCGCCGAGGCCGAGCCCGATCAGGACGGCGGCGCCCGCGAGGGCCGCCAGCAGCGCACCGATCGCCTGCGGGCTGACGCCGCGACGCGGGAGCGCGACACAGACGCCGATCCCACCCAACGCGATCGCCCCGTACAACAGGAACGGGCTGAGCAATTGCTCCACGAGCGGCACCCTTTCCGGACAGGGCCCAACACGACCCAGCCGACCAACGGTCGGCAGGCCCGCGGCCCGCGCCGACCGCGCGAGCCCATACGGGCAGGCAGGATAGATCCCCCCCGACACGCCTTCAACCAGCCCGCGCCGGTCATCCGCAACCGACAGGGCGCCTCTGGAGGCGACGGGAAGCTGGTGCTCCGGATCTGGCCCTTGAACGCCTCAAGCTTTTGGCGATTTCTTCCGGACCCCCTCCGTCGGCTGCGCCGACACCTCCCCCGCTGGGGCGGGCAGGGGAGGCGCGAACTCCGAGGTGATGTGCCACTGACCTTGTCTGCAAGGTCAGTGCTTTCAGGCCCGGAGCACTGACCTCTCGGAAGAGGTCAGTGGCACAGGATGTGTGCCCGGGGCGGGCCGAGTAGGATCGGTGGCGATGCCGGACGCGACCGCACAGCCTGCCGCCCCTGCCACCGGGTGGCGGGCGCACACGCCCAACGCGCTGACCGGGCTGCGCCTGCTTCTGACCGTCGGCGTCGTGGCGCTGCTCTCGATCGCGACGCTCGAGCCCATCGCCGACGCCAGCGCGACCCTCGGCGACCGGCTCGCCCACGGGTGGGCTCGTCACGCTCCGGTCCTGCTCGCGGCGGTCTTTTTCGTTGTCGCCGCGATCACCGATGCGTTGGACGGGCACCTGGCGCGGAAGTGGCACGCCGTGAGCCTATTCGGGCGCGTGATGGACCCGCTGGCCGACAAGTTGCTCGTGCTCGGGACGTTCGTGATGCTCGCCGGGCCGGCGTTCGAGGGCCTCGGGGTGCAGGCGTGGATGGTCGTGGTGATCCTCGGTCGCGAGCTGCTGGTCACGAGCCTTCGCGCGGTCTATGAGGCGATGGGCGTGGACTTTTCCGCCTCGCTGAGCGGGAAGCTGAAGATGATCGCCCAGTCCGGCGCGGCCCCGCTGCTGCTGGTCCTCGCCGCGGTCTGGACGCCGACGCCCGAGGAGCCGTCGCTCGTGGGGTCGATTCTTGCGTGGGTGACGACGCTCATCACGGTCGCGAGCGCGTGGCCGTATCTTGCCAAAGCCGTCCGCGCCGCGCGCCCAGCCACGAAAGCCCGCCCATGACCGACACTCGCCCGCTCTCGGCCCGACGCTTCCCCTTGCTCACCGTCTTCGGGCTGGGGCACCTGCCCATGAGCGGCACGTTCGGCTCGATCCCGCCGGTCGTGATCGCCGGGCTTGCGATCGCGATGGGCCTTCACCCCGCGACGCACCCGGTGCTCTACAACGCGCTCGTTCTCGCGATGCTCGTCGGCGCGTCGGTCGCGTGCGTGATGCAGGGGGACCTGGCGGAGATCCGGTTTCGGCGGAAGGACCCGAAGGAAGTCGTGGCCGACGAGGTCGCGGGGCAGTCGGTCGCGCTGCTAGCGCTCCCGATCGCGGTGGGGACGACGGGGTTGACGACGTTTCTCGTGCTGGTCTCGGCGTTCCTGGCGTTCCGGGCGTACGACATCGCCAAGTTCTGGCCGATGAGCCGGTTGGAGAAGATCCGCGGCGGGTGGGGCGTGCTGCTGGACGATCTGGCGGCCGGCGTGTTCGCGTGGATCACGATCCAGATCGCGGCGGCGGTGTTGCTGTAAGGGAGTCGGAGAAGGCGTGGAGCACTGACCTCTCGGAAGAGGTCAGTGGCACAGCCAGGTCCGCGCATCGGTCCAAAAGATGTGCCACTGACCTTGTCTGCAAGGTCAGTGCTCCGGGCCCCGCTTCCAACGCTCCCCTCTCACTCGAACGCAGAGTGTCAGAAGGCGAGATGGAAGTGAGAGAAGCCGCGGAGCACTGACCTCTCAGAAGAGGTCAGTGGCACAGCCAGATCCGCGCATCGGTCCAAAAGATGTGCCACTGACATTGTCTGCAAGGTCAGTGCTCCGGGCCGCCCTTCTAGACCTTTCCTTCGCTCGGACGCTGTCGGTATGGGGAGCTAGTGAAGGGAGAAACGTCACGGAGCACTGACCTCTCGGAAGAGGTCAGTGGCACATCACCCGCTTCAGAACCAGGACCGGTCGTCGGCGTCGCGCATGGATCGGGCGCGGCGGACGGCGTTCTTGCCGAATTTTTCGGCGATCGCGTCGGCGGCCCGGTCGAGGGCGCGCTGGCGTTCGTCCGTCGCCTCGGGGGGCGCGAACAGGCCCATCTGCGTCTCGGTCGAGCCTGCTTCGCTCAGGCCGCTGACGCTGACGCCGATGAGGCGCACCGGGCGGAACTGGCGGGCCCATGTTTCGAAGAGCGCGCGGGCCGCCGCCCAGATCGCGTCGGTGCCGTCCGTCGGGCGTTCGTGTTCCGCGTCGATCGCGCGCTGGCGTGTGATCGTTTCGAAGTTGCCGTATCGCACCTTGATCGTCACTGTCCGCGCCAGGCGTCCGTGCTTGCGGAGGCGTCGGGCGACGTCCTCGGCCTGCGCGCACAGCACGCCGCGGACCTCATCCGGGTCGCTCAGGTCCTCGCCGAAGGTTCGCTCGTGCCCGATGCTCTTCGCCTCGCGATCGGGTCGAACGGGTCGGTCGTCGAGCCCCTGCGCGAGGCGGTGGACACGTTCGCCGAAGGTGCCGAGCCGATCGCGGACGACCCCCGGCGGGAGGGCGCGGAGCGCCCCGATCGTGCGCACGCCGAGTCGCGCCAGGCTCGCCTCACCCGCGGGCCCGATGCCGTGGATCGCGGTGACCGGCATCGGGTCGAGCACGTCGTGGGCGCGTTCCGGCTCGATGACGACCAAGCCGTCCGGCTTGTCCATGTCGCTGGCGATCTTGGCGAGGAACTTATTGGGCGCGACGCCGACCGAGCAGGTCAGCCCGCCGGTCGATTCGAAGACCTCGCGCCGGATCCGCTCGGCGATCGCCCGCGGCTCGCCCAGCAGGCGCACGCTCCCGGTCACGTCCAGGAACGCCTCGTCGATCGAGAGCGGCTGCACCAGCGGCGTCACGCGCTCGAAGACCGCGAACGCGCGCTCGCTCTGCTCGCGGATCCGCCCCGGGCCCGGCCTCGCGATGATCGCCTGCGGGCAGAGCCGGAGGGCGACGGCCGTCGGCTGGGCGCTGCGGCACCCGAAGACGCGGGCCTCGTAGCTCGCCGCCGCCACGACGCCGCGCTTACCCGAGCCCCCCACCAGCACGGGCTTGCCTCGGAGTTCGGGCTGGTCGAGCTGGACCACGGACGCGAAGAAGGCGTCCATGTCGACGTGCAGGATGACCCGGGGCCAAGACATCCACAGATTGAACGCCGCCCGAACGCGCGGCGGGGCGCGAGGGGCGGCGAGGGGATGGAACCGGCGGGTTTGGGAGGGCGTAGGTTGGATGGGCCTTTGTGGCTCCACGGCTCGGCGTTCGCCCGGAGGAGTGGCCCGGACGGACGCCGATTTTGCCTCCCGACTTCCCCTACTGACCGAGCCTCCCGACTGGCCCTCCCGACCGGCCCTCCCGACCGGGGCGTGACGCGGGTAAGGGGGCCCCCGCTTGGCGCTGCGGCTCGGGTCGCGTACCGTACCGCCCCGGGCGATCGCGCCCGACTCATTGAGCCCACGCCGGAGACCACGATCATGGCCAAGATGTTCTACACCCTTGAAGAGGCCGCCCAGCGCCTTGGCAAGAGCGTGGAGGAAGTCCAGGAGATGGCCACCAGCGGCCAGATCCAGGAGTTTCGAGCGGACGGCAAGCTCATGCTCAAGAAGGATCAGGTCGACCTGCTCGCCGGGGATGACGAGGACATCAGCCTCGCCGACTCGGCTGCGGGGGATATCGGGCTCGCCGATTCGGGCAACGATTTCGACCTGGGCGGCTCCAGCATCGGCGGGACGGGCAAGAGCGTCGGCGCCCCCGATGACGACGACGACCTCATCCCCCTCGCAGATTCGGGCGACCTCGAGCCGATCAGCCTGAGCTCGAGCGGCTCGGCCGGCGCGATCAACCTCGACGATTCGAGCAACAAGGGCGAGACGGGCATCAGCATTTTCGATCCCGACGAGACCGAGGACGCCGACCCGGCGGCCCAGACGCAGGTGACCGACGGGCCGGACCTCGGCGACTTCGCCACCAGCGGCGGGAGCGGATTTGACTCGAGCGCTTCCGGCTCCGGGCTGCTGGACCTGACGCGCGAGGGCGACGACACCAGCCTGGGCGCGGACCTGATGGACGACGTGTACGCCGGGGGCAACGACGCGGGGGCCGAGACCTTCGCCGGCGGGGGGGACCTGTTTGAATCCCCGGGCACGAGCACGGGCTTCACGGAGCCGGCGGCCCCGATGATGGTGGCGGCCGAGCCGTACGACGGGGCGGGCTCCGGGCTGGTCGGCGGGCTCGCGATCGGGATGATCGTGGCGCTCGGTCTGGCGGCGACGGTCACCATCCTGGCTTTCATCAGCCACAGCAGCAACCTGAGCCGCGGCGGCATGGTGGAGACCATCGCCGGGAGCTGGGTGATGTACACCGGCATCGCCGCGGGCGTGATCGTGCTGGCGGGCGTCGTCGGGTGGGCGCTCGGGCGGCGGAGCTGATCGCGCCGTGTGCTGAGACGCGGTTCTGAGAAGTGATCCTGAGGTGTGCCCCGCTCGCAACCGGCGTTCCGGCTGGGTGTACGTTTCGAGCCGTGATCCGAGCGTGGCCTTGGGGCTCGCGTCCGGGCCTGGGGTGATTCGCTCAATCCGGGGCTTGATGTGGTACGATACCTATTCGTATCCCAATCCGGTCGTATCCGGGCGCGGCGTGCCTGTTTTCGGAATGGGGCGCCCGCGTGTGTGTGAGGGCGGGTGTGGAACCCGGGCTCGCCTGTTTGACGCAAGGAGATGCACGAATGATCCGCACCGCGAACCCCGCGCTCCGCGGCTTTGAGAACACCCAGCGATGGGACGACCTCGCCTCGGCCGACGGACGCACGTACGACGCGCCGGCGAAGGTCATGACGATCAACGGGACCGTGACGGCGACGGCGATCCTCGTCGGGCTGTGCATTTCCGCAGCCGTCGCGTCCTGGACGCTCTTCTCGGGCATGGCCAACAGCGGGAACTTCGGTGGCATGCTCTTGATCAGCATCGGGGCGGCGGTGGTCGGGTTCTTTGTTTTCTTGGGCATGGGCTTTGTTCACAAGCTGAGCCCGTTCCTCGCCCCGGTGTACGCGATCCTGCAGGGCGTGTACGTCTCGGGGTTCAGTATCTTCATCGCGGCCCGCTGGCTGGGCTCGGGTGAGGGTGGAGCGGTCAACCCCGAGGCGACGGGGATGATCTTTCAGGCGGTGCTGCTGACCTTCGGCGTGCTCGCGGGCCTGCTGATGGCGTATGTGACCGGGCTCGTGCGCATCGGCGGGACGATGGCGAAGATCATGATGTGCGCGCTGGGCGCGGTGCTGGTGTACATGCTGGCGCTGATCGTCGGGAACGGGCTGCTCGGGCTCAACATCCCGAACCTGTACGCCGACCGCTCGCCGCTGGGCATCGGGTTCAGCCTGCTGCTGGTCGGGCTGGCGAGCCTGTTTTTGATCCTGGATTTCCAGTTCATCGAGGCCGGGGCGAAGCAGCGTTTGCCGAAGCACATGGAGTGGTACGCCGGAGCGGGGCTGCTGCTCACGCTGGTCTGGCTCTACATCGAGATCCTGCGTCTGCTGGCCAAGCTGCGCGGCGGGGATTGAGTCTTTTGCTTGAGTTTGGCTTGAATGACAGGCGGCCCCGCGAGCGCGGGGCCGCCTGTTGCGTTTTGATCCGCGTCCTGAGCCGCAGCGGCGGCGTGAAACTCAGCGGCTGAAGACGTCCGCGTCCTGCATCACGCATGCCTTGCCCCCGATCCGGAAGGAGGCGAGACGCCTGGGCTGTTGCGGTCGGCGGTGTTAGCGTCGACGACGCGCGGCGAGGATGCCGGCGAGCCCGAAGAGGGCGGCGGCTCCCGGGGCGGGAATGAAGGCGAGCCCGGCGAGCCCGCCCAGTCCTGCGGGGGGTTGTCCAGCGACGGTTTCGCCGACGACGGTGAGGTCGAAGGTGTTGAGGTCGATGGTGTAGAGGGTGTTGGTGGCGTTGAAGTCCCCGTCGGCGAGATAGAGATCGCCGGTGATGGGGTCGAAGGCCATGCCGGCGACGGTGCCGAGGGCGAGGCCGAGCTCGACCGAGTTGAGCGTGGCGCCGGTCGCGGGATCGATTTCAAGGAAGAAGCTGGTGGTGGGTGGAAAGGCGAAGGTGGTGTCGAGCACGAACAGGCGTCCGGTTCCGGGTTGGAAGGCCATGCCGCTGGCGTTGGTGGCGTCGGTCGCGCCGACGGTGGTCGCCAGCCCGGTGTTGAGATCGACCGTGTGGAGCGCGGTCGTTCCCGCGGAGCTGGTCACGATGAAGAGCTCGCCCGTGAGCGGGTTGAAGTCGAGATCGCCTTCGCCGAAGACGTCGAGCCCGAGGTCGCCCGCGACGGGTGTGGCGGCGCCGGTGGCGGCGTCGATCGTGTAGAGCGCGCCGTTGTTGGACACGCCGTTGATGCTCCCGAAGCTATCGGTGAAGCTGTACAGCCGCCCGTCGGGGCCGAAGCTGAGCCCGAGCGAGACGTCGGCCGTGATCTGGCGCGGGTTGCTGGCGGCCCCGGTCGCCTGATCGATATCCCAGAGCGTGGTGTTGCCCACGAAGGACGGGTTGCGGAACTCGGCGCCGACCAACTGGAACTGCGCCTGGGCGGCGGTGGCGGCGATCGCGATGGTCGCGAGTGTCAGAGCCGTGGTGCGGGTGTGGTGCATCTATCTTCTCCTGTTCCTGTGGTTCCAGAGCCCGAACCCGGTGCGGGCCGAGCCCGGACCGAGATCGCACGCGACACGAGCCGCGCAGCACCACACGGTATACCCCTAAAGTGGGCGGGTGTATATCCGGCGTGTTTTTTGCTCAGCGCGTCGACGCTTTGTGCGTTGCTGAGGCTGTGGGCTCGGTTCAGCGGCTGAACAGGAAATGGCAGACGTCCGCGTCCTGCATCACGTATTCCTTGCCCTCGATCCGCAGTCGCCCGGCTTCCTTGATCTTCTTCTCGCTCCCGAGCTCGTCCAGGTCGCTCACGCTGTAGCACTCGACGCGGATGAAGCCCTTTTCGAAGTCGGTGTGGATCACGCCGGCGGCCTGCGGGGCCTTGGTCCCCTTGGGGATCGTCCAGGCGCGGATCTCTTTCTCGCCGGCGGTGTAGAAGCTCTGCAGCCCGAGCAGGCGGTAGGCGGCCCGCGCGAGGGCGTTGAGCGCGGGCTCTTGCATGCCCAGGTCGGCAAGCATCTCGCTCTTGCTCTCTTCGTCGAGCTCGCTGAGCTCGCTCTCGATGCGCGCACAGACGGGGACGACCTCGCCGCCGTTTGCTTCGGCGTGGGCTCGGACCTGCATCGCGAGCGGGCCGCGCCCGTTGGGGTCGTCCTCGCTGACGTTGGCGACGTAGAGCATGGGCTTGGTGGTGATGAGCCCGAGCATCTGCATGCCTCGGATGGCTTCCGGGTCGGTGACGCTGACCGAGCGGGCGGGGAGGCCTTCTTCGAGCGTCGCGTGGACGGCGTTGATCGCGGCGAGGCGGGCGAGGGCGTCGCGGTCTTTGCCGCGGGCGGCGCGCTCGGCCTTGGCGCGGGCGTTCTCGACGGTCTGGAGGTCGGCGAGGATGAGCTCGGCCTCGATGGTCTGGATGTCGCGGACGGGGTCGACCGAGCCGTCGACGTGGGTGATCTCTTCGCCGCCGGGGGCTTTGTCGAAGCAGCGGACGACCTGGACGATGGCGTCGACGTCGCGGATGTGGCTGAGGAAGGCGTTGCCCTTGCCCTCGCCCTTGCTGGCGCCGCGGACGAGCCCGGCGATATCGACCAGGCGGAGCATGGCGGGGACGAGCTTCTGCGTGGGGATGTGCTTGTTGATGAGGTGGAGCCTGGGGTCGGGGACGGGGACGACGCCGACGTTGGGCTCGATGGTGGCGAAGGGGTAATTGGCAGCCAGCGCCCCCGCCGCCGTGAGGGCGTTGAAGAGGGTGCTCTTGCCGACGTTGGGGAGACCGACGATGCCTGCTTCCATGGGGCGGGATGGTAGGGAGGGGCGGGGGCGGGTGAGAGCGGGGCGGAAGCGTGCAAGACGCGAGGCGGAATCGCAAGAAGATCGGAGCGGGGCGGGCGTGGATTCGGTAGGTTGTCGGGGTGTGGGCGCGGGGGGCGGAGGAGGAATGGGTGCGATGAAGACGGGACGGGCGAAACGTGTGAAAACGGCGAAGAAGGACCGCCCGCTGCGGCGTGCCGCGGTGTCGCTGCTGCTCGGGCTGGTCCTGGCGCTGGCGGTCGTGCGCCTCTCGGCGGCGATGGAGTTGAACAGGTCAAACTGGATGTTCGGCGGGGCACAGAGCGTCTGGGCGCCGAGCTACAAGACGCACGACCACGGGCGGTTCTACGACGAGCAAGGGCGGCTGCACCGGTGGCGCGTCGAACGCGACATCGGCGTGCGCAAGCTCGACGTCCTTCGCCAGCCTGACCCTGTGACGGAGCGGCGATTGTTCAACTACCACACTGGGCAGGGGAACACGTCCAAACCCGTGGAGGCGAGACTCGGGGCAAAGGGGCTCTGGATCGATGGGGTGCCGGCCTACCAGCGTCTGTATACGATCGGCTTCGGCTGGCCTCTGCCGGGCGTCACGAGCGTCGCGGTCGCGGATGCCGACGCTCAGATCAGCGACTCGGATTTTCTGCCGCGGAACTGGCGTGAGCGGATGGTGTGGCGCCTGCTGGGGAACTACGCCGAGAATGTCGATCCGACCGAGCTCATCATGCCGCGCATCTACTGGCTCGGCCTGCTGATCAACACGCTCAGCTTCGCGGCTCTGTCGCACCTGTTCGCGGGCCTGATCCAGCTCGGCGTGCATGCGTGGGCGACGCGCAAGATCTCGGGACGCGAACGCCGCGGGCTGTGTCTCGCCTGCGGGTACAGCCGTGCCCAGACGCCCGGCGCGGCCGCGTGCCCGGAGTGCGGGCACACGCCCGAAGGCCCGTCCGGGGCGTAAACTCTCGGCGGAATTGTGCGTGCCCGGATAGCTCAGTTGGATAGAGCAGCGCTTTCCTAAAGCGCAGGTCGCAGGTTCGAGCCCTGCTCCGGGTGTTGCCTCCGGCGGCTCTTGCCGCGAGCGAACTGATGCGTCCGCCGAAGACGGAGCGCGTGCTCTGGCGCGGAAGGCCCCATCCGAGCGTGCGCGCGCTGTCCAAGATGATTGAAAAAAGGGCGCCCCGCAGCATAAAGCCACGAGGCGCCTGAGGGATGGGCAGGGGGAAGGTTTGCCCGGACGCGGTTAGCGTTTCGGCTCGCCGGTCACGGGGTCGATCTTGATCTTGACGTCGGTGCCTTCGCGTTTGGCTTCGATCTCCCAGTAGCCGTCGTCGAACTCGACGTCGTAAATCAGGCCGAAGTCTTGGTTCTCAAGATCGTTGAGGATCTCGCTGAGGGCCATGGCGTTGGCCGGGGGTTGCTCGGCGCGTTCGTCGTCGTGCCGTCGGATCTCGGAGCCGTCGGAGGGGTCGATCTCAATCCTGACGCCGGACGCCGGGCCGACGTTGAGCTGCGCCTCCCAGACGCGATCGTCAAACTCGATCTGCGTCAGCACGCCGGGCTCGCGGTCTTCGAGTATCCCGACGATTTCTGAGATCGGCAGGGCGGACTCTGGCGGAACGTCCGTCGGCGACACATTCCAGCCGGCGGCGGTCGCGATCACCATCGAGGCCGCGATGCCCGCCAGATCGCTCACCATGACGCCTCTCACAGCGCACGCTCCTTCCACCCCTCTGCCAGGCCCCGAGGAAAACGGGTGTTCGCCTTACCGAACCGCCGTGGCTGCGTTTTTGTTCCCCATCGCCTGCTCGAGATCGATCCCGAGTTTCTGGGCGACGCGCTTGCCGTAGTCTTCATCAGCCCGGAAGAAATGGCAGAGCTGTCGCATCTGGACTTCCTCACGGGCCTGGCCGAGCACGCCGGCGATGCGCGTGGTCAGGCGGTCGCGCTGCCCGTCGTCGAAGAGTCGGTAGAGGTTGCCGGGCTGGGTGAAATCATCGTGGTCCTCGGTCGAGTCGTAGCGATCGACAACCGCCTGCCCGAGGTCCCACGCGGGATCGCTGAATTTTTCGTTGGGCATGGGGGTGTTTTCACGGGTGTTGGGCCAGTAGTTCGGGCGGGAGCCGTAGGTCTCGGCCGTCGCGCCCTGCCCGTCGCGCATGTAGTGCATGACGGGGCATCGGGGCTTGTTGACCGGGATCTGGTGGTGGTTGACGCCGAGGCGGTGCAGGTGCGTGTCGGCGTAGGACATCAGGCGGGCCTGGAGCATCTTGTCGGGGCTCGGGCCGATGCCGGGGACGAGGGCGGAGGGCTTGAACGCGGCCTGCTCGACCTCCGCGTGGTAGTTCTCGGGGTTCCGGTTGAGCTCGAGCTTGCCCACCTCGATCAGCGGGAAATCCCCGTGCGGCCAGACCTTGGTGAGGTCGAACGGGTTCCACCCCGTTTTCTTTGACCACTCGTCGGCCTGCTGCTGGGTCATCACCTGGATCTTCAGCGTCCAGCTCGGGAACTCGCCCTTCTCGATCGCGTTGAACAGGTCGCGCTGGTGGCTCTCGCGGTCCTGCCCGATGACCTCCGCGCCCTTGTCGTCCATCCAGTTCTCGATGCCCTGGTTGCTCTTGAAGTGGAACTTGCACCAGACGCGCTCGCCCTTGGCGTTGATGAGCGAGTAGGTGTGGCTGCCGAAGCCGTGGAGCGTGCGATAGCTCGCGGGCAGGCCGCGGTCGCTGAAGAGGATGGTCACCTGATGCAGGCTCTCGGGGCACTGGCTCCAGAAGTCCCACTGCATGTCCATGTCGCGGAGGTTGGTCTTGGGGTCGCGCTTCTGGGTGTGGATGAAGTTCTGGAACTTGTAGGGGTCGCGGACGAAGAAGACCGGCGTGTTGTTGCCGACCATGTCCCAGTTGCCCTCGTCGGTGTAGAACTTGACGGCGAAGCCGCGGACGTCGCGCTCGGCGTCGGCCGCCCCGCGCTCGCCGGCGACGGTGCTGAACCGCAGGAACAGCTCGGTCTGCTTGCCGATCTTGGAGAAGACCGAGGCCTTGGTGTACCTGGTGATGTCGTGGGTGACGGTGAACGTCCCGTACGCGCCGGAGCCCTTGGCGTGGACGACTCGCTCCGGGATGCGCTCGCGGTTGAAGTGCTGCATCTGCTCGATGAGCTGCACGTCCTGCATGAGCAACGGACCCTTGGGCCCGGCCGTCATCGCGTGCTGACGCCCGATGGGCGCGCCCTCGGCGGTCGTCAGCACGGGGCACGTGTCCCCCGCCGACGCGTGGTGCTTCGGAGCCCCGTTGCTGTGCCCGTTCTGATCCGACATGTGCCGCCTCCTCGCGAATCGCGTGCTGAACAGAAGATCGAATTCCTTCGCGGACCATCCCCGGAAGCTCGGCCCGTGACTCTGGGAAAGCCTACCCGCCATGCCCATAGCCATCCACCCGGCAGAGACTGTATAAGCCATAGAATGCATCTATGGAATTACACCAGCTCCGGTACTTTGTCGCGGCGGCGGAGGCGGGCTCGTTCACGCGCGCCGCCGACCGGTGCCGCGTGAGCCAGCCGACGCTGAGCCAGCAGCTCCAACGCCTGGAGTCCTCGCTCGGGCAGGCGTTGTTCGACCGTTTGGGGCGTGGCGTGGCGCTCACGCCCGCGGGGGCAGCGTTGCTGCCGCGTGCGCGCCGGATCCTCGCCGAAGCCGACGACGCGCGGGAGCACCTCGCGGGCGAGGTCGAACGCGGCGTCGGCACGCTCCGCCTCGGCGCGATCCCCACGATCGCGCCCTACGTCCTGCCCGCAGTCGTCGCGCGCCTGCGTCGGCGCTTCCCCCGCGCGGGCGTCGAGGTGCGCGAGGACCTGACCGAGGCGCTGGCCGACCGGCTCGCGGCCGGCGAGCTCGACGCTGCGATCGTCTCCACGCCCATCGACCACGACGGCGTCCGCGTGCGGGTGCTCGGGAGCGAGCCGATGCTGGTCGTCGCCCCGGCTTCGAGCGACCTGGGCGAGGCGGGGCGCATCACCCTCGCCGACCTGCGCGACCGCCCGCGCGTCGCGCTCCACGAGATGCACTGCCTCGGGCAGCAGATCTCGGGCTTCTGCAGCGCCAAGAACCTCGGCGCGAGCATCGCGTGCAGCACGGCCCAGCTCGCGACGCTGCTGGAGTTTGTCCGCCTCGGGCTGGGCGTCTCGATCGTGCCGGAGATGGCTGCGGTCGGCGACCGCGGCCGCGAGCGGCGGTACGTGCGCATCAACCGCGGCGGGCCGCGGCGCGAGATCGCCCTCGCGAGGCCCGTCGGGCGGACACCCCCCGCGACGCTCGAAGCCGTCGCGGATTTCACGGGCGAGCGCCTGCGCGAGCTGGCGCAACAGGCTACGGAGCGGTTCGGACGCACGCCCTGACGGCGCGGGCGGCGTTTCAGCGTGCGGCTTTCTCAAGCTGGCGCCCGAGGACCTTCGCCATGATGCCGTCTGTGACGCCCGGCATCGCGTTCGCCATCGCGAACATCGTGCGCGCGCCGAGGCTTGTCCAGACCTCGCCGCCGCGGGGCTTGCGCAGGCGACGGACGATCGCACGCGCGACTTTCTCCGGCGGCTGGCGCACGGCGTCGGGCGTGGGGAACGCGAGCTTGCCGCTGGAGGAGCGCGCGGCGGCGGCGTCGAAGAACTCGGTCCTGGTCCCGATCGGGTGGACGGTGCTGACGGCGATGCCTTCGCGGGCGAGCTCGGCGCGGAGGGCGCGCCCGAGGTGATCCTGGACGGCTTTGGTGGCGCAGTACGGGCCGTAGAACGGCACGCCGAGCTTGCTGAGGCAGCTCGAGCACATCAGCACGTGCCCGGCGCGCCCGTGCGCACGCAGGCGTTCGATCGCGGGGCGGATGACGTGGAGGGAGCCCCAGACGTTGGTTTCGAAGATGTCGCGCAGGGCTTGGTCTTCGTCGTCGGTGAGCACCGAGCCCTCGTACCCGTACCCGGCGTTGGCGAAGGCGGCAAAGAGCGGGCCGAAGGCGGACTCGGTCGCTTCGATCAGGCGTCGGCACGCCTCGGGATCGGTCACGTCGCACTCGACGGCGATCGCTTTGCCGCCGGCGGCGCGGATCTCCTCGGCAAGGGCTTGCAGCTTGTCGAGACGCCGGGCGCCGAGGGCGACGGGCATCCCGGCCCGGGCACACGCTCGGGCCGTCGCGGCGCCGATCCCGCTCGAGGCGCCGGCGATCGCGATCGGCTTGTCGGTCAGGTCGATTCTGGGCATGCACATTCTTCGCGGCCCAGCCCCAGAACGGATGCGAGCCTGTGCCACGGACCTCTTCTGAGAGATCAGTGCTCCGTGTCTCCTCCCTCATCTTCGCTCTTTTGTTGTTGGGCGGAGGTGCTTGGAACGGGGGAGGGGGAGAAGGGCGGCCCGGAGCACTGACCTTGCGGACAAGGTCAGTGGCACATCGGATCGAGGCTGACCGAGCTGTCAGGCGTTACTTGCGCAGGAGTTGGCGGAGTTCCGCCTGGCGGAGCACGCCGGCGGCGAGGGTGAAGGCGACGATCCCGACGCCGACGCTGGTCGTGAGGCGCAGCGCCCACGTCGCCCACGCGTCCTCCTCCCACGGCATCAGGTGCTGCACCGCGAGCACGCCCGCGACGAGCACGCCCGCGCCCGCGAGCGTGCGCGCGCCGGAGGCGAGCACGGCGCCGGACCAGGGGCTCCACCCGGTCTTGCGCTTGAGCAGCAGGCTGAGCGCGACCGTCTGCGCCATCGCGCCGATCGCCGTCGCGAGCGCGAGCCCGGCCTCGGCGAGCGGCCAGATCAGGATCAGGTTGAGCGTCAGGTTCAGCACCAGCGTGCCGATCGCGACGCGCAGCGGCGTGACCGTGTCACCCTGGGCGTAGAACGCGCGGGTCCAGAGCTGGTTGAGGCTGTAGACCCAGACGGCGAGCGCGTAGCAGACGAGCACGAGGGTCGCGCGCCGTGCGCCCTCGGCGCTGAAGCCCAGCTCCGACCCTTCGGGCGCTCGGAAGAGGACGCGGACAAGATCCGGTGCGACGAGCAGGAGCCCGGCCGTCGCGGGGATGCCGATAAACAGGCTGAGGCGGACGCCGCGTCGGAGTGTGTCGGCGAAGCGTCCGTCGGGCGCGCGCACGTCGGCGGCGCTGCGTGCGAGCATGGGGAAGACGACGGTTGCGACGGCGATGCCGAAGACGCCGAGGGGGAATTGGTAGAGGCGTTGCGCGTAGAAGAGGATCGCGTTGCTCTCCGGGTCGAGCGGGTAGTCGGCGCCGAGGATGGTGGGCCCGACCCAGACCGGGTACATCGCGACGAGGGTGTCGAGGAGTGCGGAGAGCTGGACGGTGCCCATGCCGAGGACGACGGGGCCGAAGCGCCGGAGCGTGCGCCGGACGGGGTCGCGGAGTTCGTCGAGGAGCGGGCGATCGGGGATGCGCCATCGGGTGTGGCGGCGGAGGGCGAGGAGCGCGAGGGCGATCTGGAGGAGGCCGGAGATGAGGGCGGCGATGCCGATCGCGTAGGCCGCGGTGATCGGGGCGGGCTCGGTGCGCACGAGAAAGGGGACGGCGGCGGCGATGATGCAGAGGTTGAGCAGGACCGGCATCGCGGCCGAGGGGGCGAAGCGGTGGTGCGTCTGGAGGATCCCGCCGAGGATCGCGGCGACGCAGACCAGCGGCATGAAGGGGAGCAGAAGCATGATCAGGCGCAGGCTGAGCGCGCGATCCGGGTCGTCGCCGGCGAGGAGCAGCACGAACAGGAGGGCGAGCTCGATGACGATCGTGAGCGCGCCGGTGACGAGCGCGAGCGCGGCGATGGTGACGCTGGCGAAGGCCTGGGCGCGGCGGGGGTCGTCCTGATCGAGGGCGGCGTACTCGGGGATGAAGGCGGCGGCGAGCGCGCCCTCGCCGAAGAGGCGTCGGAAGAGGTTGGGGATCGCGAACGCGGCGGCGAAGGCGGAACCGACGAGGGTGTCGCCGAAGATGCGCACGGTGACCAGGTCGCGCGCGAGCCCGAGGAGGCGGCTGACGAGGGTGACCAGGCCGAAGGTGCGCACGCCGGCGGCGAGGGATGGGGTGGGCGGTGCTGGGGGATCGGGGAGAGCCCCCTCCGCCCGCTGCGCGGGCACCTCCCCCGCCGGGGCGGGGGAGGGCGGAGGCGTGCCGCTCGCGGGCTCGCGGGAGAGGGCGACGGTGAGTTTTCGGCCGAAGGGGATGGTGATGGCGAGGGCGGCGCTGGTGGCGAGTGTGATGCCGAGGAGGTTGGCGAGGTAGTCGTCGAGGGCGGCGGTTCGTCCGAGGGCGGGGATCGCCTGGGTGCTCTCGTTGATCGCGGCGAAGACGGCGGCGACCACGAACGCGCGGAGGGCGGTCAGCGGTCGGAGCCAGTCGCCGAGCAGGTTGCTCGCGATGAGCAGGATGGTGAACCCGCCGAAGGCGGCGAGGTGGAGGGCGAGGTCGGGTCGGTGGAAGTCGCCGATGTCGATGGTGAGTCGGGGCCAGTGCGTGCCGAGGCAGAGGGCGAGCGTGTAGAGGATGAACGCCGCGAGGCGGAGCTTGGGCGCAGTCAGCGTGCGCACGATCTGGAGGGTGCGCGGGCTCGGCGTGGGCTCGGGGCTCACGCCGAGGGCTCGTCCTGGGTCGCGCGAGCGGGCGAGGACGCGACGACGTGGACCGTCGGCGGCTCGCTGGCGTCGGCGTTCGGGCTCGGGCTCGGTGGCTCAGACTGGGGCGTATTGTCGAGGGCGGCGAAGGACTCGGCGAGCTTGCGGTAGTCGTTCGCCCCCGGGGCCCACGGGGCGTACTGGAAGATCGTCTGCCCGAAGCTGGGGCACTCGGCGAGCTTGACGTTGCGCCGGATGTGCGGGTCGAGCACGCGGGCGCGGGACCACGGGGCGTCGGAGCCGCGTTGGGATTCGAGGAACTCGGTCAGGTCGGCGAGGACTTCCTGGGCGTGGGTCGCCTGTGTGTCGTGGGCGCAGAGGACGACGCCGGCGACGGTGAGGCGCGGGTTCAGGTTCGTGCGCACGAGCTGGACGGTCTCGAGCAGCTTGCCGACGCCTTGGAGCGCGAGGAAGTGGCTCTGCATCGGGATCAGCACGCGGTCGGCGGCGGCGAGGGCGTTGAGCGTCAGCAAGCCCAGCGAGGGGGGGCAGTCGAAGAAGACGTGGTCGAACCAGCCGTCGATCTTGCTGAGGGCGGCGCGGAGGCGCTGGTTGCGGTCGGGCTGCCCGGCGAGGTCGCTCTCGGCGGCGGCGAGGTCGGTCTCCGCCGGGAGGAGCCCGAGGTGCTCGTTGATGCGCACGATCGCGTCCGGTGCGGCGGCGGGGTCCTCGAAGCAGTCGTAGACCGAGGCGTCGAGGTTCGCCGGGTCGACGCCGAGGTGGAGCGTCGCGTGGGCCTGGGGGTCGAGATCGACGACGAGGACGCTCTCTCCGGCTTCGGCGAGGGCGGCGGCGAGGTTGACGGTGGTGGTCGTCTTGCCGACGCCGCCTTTTTGGTTCATCAGGGCGGTGGCGCGGGTGCGGCGCGCGGGATGGGCGGGTTTGGCGTTCGATCCTTCTAAAGCCATGGGCGGAGTATACGAGGTAGCTCGTCCGGGCTTGTCCACGATCTCCGGAAACACACGCTCTGCAGGGGGTTTTGAAGTTTGGGTGGTTGGCGTGTTGAGGGGCACGGGCGCGACGGGCGGGACGCCCGTCCCACCAAGAGACTGCAGGTGCGCGAAAAACGGGCGTCCCCGTGTGGGGACGCCCGTCGTGTG
Source organism: Phycisphaerales bacterium (assembly GCA_050485765.1). Taxonomy (GTDB): domain Bacteria; phylum Planctomycetota; class Phycisphaerae; order Phycisphaerales; family UBA1924; genus RECY01. Next base: position 39,370 of record JBJHBZ010000027.1, read on the forward strand.
TGGGTTTGGGGGGTGAGGGTTAGAGGAGGGTGAAGGGGGTGGGGATGCCGATGTTGCTGCCCGCGATGCTCCAGCCGCCGGAGAGGAACAGGTCGTAGTGGGTCAGGGTCGCGACGATGGGCAGTGGTGCGGAGACGACGATGGAGAAGTAGCTGAGCGGGTCGGCGCGGTTGAGGATTTCTGGGGCTTGGTGGAGGAGGAGCTCGGCGAAGCCGCCGGCCGCGAGGTCGATGGTGATGGTTTCGACGTCGCTGTTGAGGAAGAGGAGCTCGATAGTGACGGTGGTGTCGGTGTCGGTGGGGTTGTGGAAGGCGAGGGTCTCGAAATAGTTCTCGCCGGCGAGGAGGGAATTGATGAAGGCGTCGCCGAAGAACCAGCGTTCGTTGGCGACGCTGACGCCGGCGTTGGCGTTGGCCTCGCCGAGCTGGAACTCGGCGGCGGCGACGGTGACGGGGACGTTGCTGGTGTAGGTGAGCCCGACGGGCTGGTTGTTGGCGAAGCCGATGCCCGCGCCGCGGAGGACGACGGTCTGCCCGGCGGGGACGTTGACCTGACGGAAGTAGTCCGGGAGGTTGACGCGGATGTAGTCGCCGTTGAGGGTGACGACGGCGTCAGTGTCGCCGGGGTTGTAGATGGTGATCTCGGCGGTGACGCCGCCGCCGTTCTGGATGCGGGTGATGGCGCCGGTGGTGGAGCCGGCGCTGGCGTCGCCGAGGATGGCGAAGCCGGCGGCCTCAGCCTGGTTGTAGTGCGTGAGCGAGGCGACGACACCCTGGAAGGCGGCGTCGTTGGCGGCGTCGGTCGCCTGGGCGCTGATGGTCGCGCCGAAGATGCCGACGGGCAGGTCGGCGGTCTGGTCGATGTTCCACCCGCCGCGGCGCTCGGCGCCGACGGTGCGGGTCTCGGTGAAGAACCCGCCGTCGGGGAGGGCGACGGTGAGGGTGACGTCGACGTCGAAGGGGTTGGGGTTGTAGTAGACGAGGAAGTCGAAGACCGATCCGGGCTGGCGCTCGACGCGGGCGAAGGTCCAGGTGTCGCTGGTGAGGTCGGTGAGCGCGTCGCCGACGGCCGAGTCGAAGTCGTAGCGGGCGAGCGTGCCGGCGAGGGGCCCGTCGCTCTCGAGGATAATGGCGTAGGGGACGTCGGGTGTGAGGCCGTCGATGATGAAGCCGGCGCCGTCGCTCAGCGTGATCCCGCCGCGTGATCCTGCGGTGAGCGTGACGTTGCTGACGATGGTGGCGCCGCCGAGGTCGCCCTCGTACTGAACGCGGAGGGTGTAGGTGACGTCGTAGTCGTTGGGGTTGGCGAGGCTGATGAACTCGCGGATGTCGCTGCTGGCGAAGCCCTCGGGGTAGTAGAGCGTGAAGACCTCGGGCTCGGCGTTGAAGAAGATCTCGAAGTCGCCGACGGAGGTGTCGATGCCGGCGACGATGACCCAGAGCTGCTGCCCGGCGGCGGCCTGGAACTCGAGCGTGGCGGCCGAGCCGGGCACGGGGCCGTCGCTCTCGGCGATGAGGTTGGCGGGCAGTTCGTTGGGCGCGCCGAAGACGCTGATGGTGGCGTCGAGGGCGGAGCCGTCGGCGCGGAAGACCTTGATGTAGACGTCGGTGAGGCGCGTGCGACCCTCGGCTTCGGGGACGGTGAAGGTGAAGAGGGCGCGGTCGCCGGGCTGTGCGATGGAGCCGGTGGCGCGTGCGTTGCCGGTGTTCTGGTTGATGGGCGGCGCAGCGGGGTTGTCAAAGTCGACGTCGCCGGGGTCGCCGGGTTCGCCGGGCGAGCCGGGGACGGGCCCGTCGATGAAGAGGCGGTACTCGCCGGTGCCGGTGCCGCCGACGAGGACGTAGAGGCGGTCGCCGATTTCGAAGTCGCCGGTGGTGAAGGTGACCACGTTGCCGGCGGCCGCGGACGCGGTGCCGACGATGTTTCGGTCCTGGTTAAAGATCGTGAGGCTCGGTGCGTAGCCCGGCGCGCCGACGGGCGTGACGGAGATGATGTAGCTGCCGTCCTCGATCGCGACGAAGGTGAACAGGTCGGTGTCGCCCTCGTAGTCGATCTTGGGGTTGCCCGGGTTGCCGGGGGTGTTGATGCCGATGAAGGCGTTGCCGTTGATGGTGCTGAAGGTGAGGGGTGTCGCGAAGTCGAACGCGCCGGCGTTGGCGTGGTCGTCGGGCGCAACGGTGAGGACGTCGAGGGTGTAGGTACCGGTCTCGGTCGAGCCCGCGCCCGCGTCGACGACGATGTAGTAGTCCTCGCCCTGGGCGAAGAGGGCGTCGAGCACGGCGGTGCTGGTGCCTGGGTTGACGGTGGCGATGGGGTCGGTCTCGCCCTCGAGGAAGAGGCGGATGCGCGGGTTGAAGCCGTTGTCGCCGGTGACGGTGATGGTGCCGTCGCCCTGGGCGAGCGGCGTGAAGACGAAGATGTCGCTGTCGGTCGCGATCTCGATAGCGCCGCTCTCGGCGCCGGCGCCGGTCTCTTCGTCGATGTCGATGCGCGTGGCGAGGTCAAACTCGCCCTCGTCGGCGTGGTCGTCGGTGGGCTCGTAGTTGAAATCGAGGCGGTACGAACCGATCGAGGTCGCTGGCGCCTGGGAGCGGACGACGACGTAGTAGTTGGGCAGTTCGAGGTCGCCGGTGACGCGATCCGCGGCGGGGGTCGGGCGGATGGTCAGCGAGCGGCTGGTGTCGGTCGCCTGATCGACGAACGCGATGCGCCGGAGGATAACGTTGCCGGCCGGATCGATGGTGGACTCATAGACGTCGAGGATCGCCAGCGGGAGGTCGTCGGTGTCGGTGACGGTAATGGTGATGTCGCCGAAGCCGACGGGCTGGAAGCTGAAGACGTCTGAGTCGCCGAAGCTCTCGAACTGCCCGGTGACCGAGGCCGAGTCGAGCGCATCGTTGAGATGGACGGGGGTAGCGTCGGCCCAATCGCCGAAGCGGGCGTGATCATCGACGAAGGCCGGGCTGTTGACGCTGAAGCTGTACGCGCCGGTGGTGTTGTTCGCGCCGGCCATGATGAGGAAGACGTCGTCGCCCTGGACGACGCTGAAGGTGAAGGTGAGCGTCTGTCCCTGTGCGGCGGACTGGTTGAGGAAGACGGTGCCGTCGTTCTGCGCAACGAACATCTGCGGCGCGAGCCCGGGCCCGGGGGTGACGGTGACGGTGACCTCGCCGCTGGCGAGGGCGCGGAAGCGGAAAAGGTCGGTGTCGATCGGGTTGGGTCGGATGGCGTTGGGCTGGATGGTGCCGGCCATGGCGCCGTTGCCGTTGGGCCCGATGCCGATGTGGGCCGCGATGCTGCGTGTGAACGCGGGGAGCGTGGCGGGGATGACGCCGTTGACGTCGGCGTCTGGGAAGTCGTCGCCGTCGATGATGGCGCTGAGCGAGGGTTCGGTGACGGTGCTGATGAGCAGGTCGTAGGCGCCGATCATGCGCATCCAGTCGACGGGGGAGCTGGGATCGGCCTGGTTGGCGAGGAAGGCGTCGCGCTGCCCGCTCTCGACCTGGATGAAGTAGACCTCGCCCTGGACGACGTTGAAGGTGACGCGCGCGTCGCGGTCGTTGAAGACGACTTCGCCGAGGGTGCCGACGGCGCGGGTCTCGGTCGAGCCGCGCATCGCGGGGTTGTTGTTGTTGTACGCGATCTGCTGGAAGTCATTGTTGAAGATGCGCAGCGCCGAGTCGAGCGGGCTGTCGAAGTTGCGGGTCCGCTCGTTGACCGTGATGGTCGGGTCCGGGATCGGCTCGTCGGGGTTGTCCGGGTCGGGCTCGAAGGTGGCGAAGGCGGTGTCGTCGACGATGATCTCGCGGTAGATGTCGTCGAGGTCGTTGGTCTGGATTCGGATCTCGACCGCGCCGGACTTGGGGGCGCGGAAGAAGTAGATGTCAGTGTCGAGGGGGTGCATGATCCGCGGGAGCAGGTGCTCCTCGAGGATGACGATGCCGCCGTCGGCCGCGGCGATCGCGCCGTCGAGGGTGTTGAGCGGATCGGGCGCGATCACGGCGGGGCGCGGGTGCTGGGGGTTGGGCGGGCTGGTGAAGTCCCCCGGCGCGACGCGCCCGTCAGTGAAGATGAACGATCGCGCGACACCCGAGGATCGGTCGAAGAAGCCGTTGAGGCTGAACGTGGTGCTGAGTCGGCGGTCGAAGAAGGGGAGGGTAAGCCCGATCTCGCGTGCCGCGGCGAACGCGCCCGCGCGGGGCTGGTCCTGGATCAGACTGATCTGATCGATGACCTCGCCGCCGTCGGGGTCGAGGTTGGCGGGATCGTTGGGGTTGCTGACGGCGTCGACGATGATCTCGAGGTTGTACCGCCCGGTCGCCTGCTGGCTGCGCACTTCGATGAAGTACGCCTCGCCGCCCCAGACCTCGAAGCTGAAGACGCCGTTGTCGCTGAAGGTCCAGCCGGCGTCCTGCGGGTCGACTTCCGCGGGCCATCGGGCGGGATTGAGCGAGCCGGCGGGGTCGCTCGAGACCGGCAGACCAGGGGGGAAGAAGACGCCGTCGAGGACGTTGGTGTTGTCGCCGTAGACAACGTTCCCGCGCGAGTCCAGGACGCGAACCTGCGTGGTGAGGAAGCTGATGTCGGGGACAGGGATGTCGCCGCTGTTGGAGAAGAAGTCCGGGAGGTTGATGAGCATCTCGACGCGGGTGGAGGGGCGGTTGTTGATCGCCCATGTGTCGAGCTCTTCGACGTTGCCGTCGCCGTCGGTGGTGATGTCGCGGAAGCCTTCGAAGCCGCCGATCATGCTGATCGGGGGGACGAAGACGAACAGGTCGCTGTCGTTGGCGCTCTCGATGCGCCCCCACCCTTGCCCGACCTGGACGAGGCGGTGATCGGTGAGGCCCGGGCCGGCCTGCAGCCCGGAGATGTCGTTGAGCAGGACCGGGTCGCTCCAGATGATCGGGGTCGCGCGCTGGAGGCTGGAGAGATCGTTCGGGTCGAAGTTGGCGTGGTCGTCGGGGAGGCCCGGGGCGTTGGGATCGGTGTTGCCGGTGATGGAGGACTCGATCTGGATGGCGAAGGCGCCGGCGAAGGGCTGGTCGAAGCCGGCGACGACGACGAAGTAGCGCTCGCCGCCGGTGAGGACGGTGCTGATCTTGGGGATATCGCCGAAGAAGCTGTCGCTGAAGGCGAGGAGCTGGCCGTTTTCGTTGTAGAGGGAGATGGTGCCGTCGATGAGCTGAACGAACCCCGCGGGGGCGATGTTGATGATCGCGACGCCGGAGGCCTGGGCGGTGAACTCGAACTGGCTCGTGAGGGTCTCGCCCGCGGCGCCGCCGTCGGCTCCGATGCGTGTAATGGGGTCGAGCGCGATGGGCGTGCTGAGCCCGTCGATGACGATGTCGTACTCGCCGGTGGCGTTGGGGCCGGTGAACTCGTCGCTGCGGATGCGGACGTAGAAAGTTTCACCTGCGAGGTTGCGTGTGACGCCGTAGGCGTCGTTGAAGAACCCGGCCTGGCTGTTGCTGAGGAGGCGGATGCCGTTGCGGTCGAAGACGTCGAGCCGCGTGTCGAGGACGCCGTCGCCGATCGCGTTGAATGTGGCGATGCCGTTGAATTCTTCGAGATCTGGGACTTCGACGCGGTAGATGGTGTCCTGTCGCGGGGTGGTGAGCTCGCCGTTGATGACGAGCTCGCCCGTGGTGTCGTCGAGCGTGCCGCCGACGATGGTGTTGGTGTCGAGGTTGAGCGTGAACTCACCGGCGGTGTTGTTCTCGGCGATGACGAGGACGAAATAGGTGCCGGGGCTGAGGACGGCGCCGAGCCAGGCGTCGGTGACGGTCCCGACGCCGGTCAGGACGCCGTCGTTGCTGGAGGCGAGGGGCTGGTTATTGGCGTTGGTGACCGGCATGGGGGTGCCGGGCATGAGTGGGCTGTCTCGGTAGAGCTCGATGCGGGTGTCGAGATTCCCGCTGGTCGCGAGGGCCTGGAGGGCGATCCACGTTCGGCTCGTGAGGACGAAGTTGAACAGCTCGTCCTCGCCGGCGCCGAGCTCGCTCGCGACCGATCCGAGCCCGGCGGCGATCGGGACGCCGGTCGAGGCGGGGAAGTCGTCCAGCGCGCTCAGCAGCACGCGGTTTTCGAGCTGCTCCAGCTTCGCCGGGCTCTCCGACGCGCGGGCAGAGGACCGGGAGGCGTTCAGCCCCGAGGCCCGACCGGCCAGACCAGAGATCCACGCGCCCAGCTCCACGTTCTTCATCGCCGGCTCCACTCTGAAGGGCGGTTCGCGCCTGCGCGACGTCGCCCGGTCTCTCGCTTGTCCGCGTTCGTGCCCCGCGATCGGGTCCGAATCCTTCGCACGCCGAACGGCCCCAGCCGGGCCGATCCGCTCGAATGCCGATCTCCCGGGCGAACCCGCCCGGATCGCTCCGAATACCAGACCCCCGTCCGTGCTGCGGCGTCCACGCCCGCGACGCGACCGTCGGTCCTTTATCCCCGGACCACCGCTCCGCACCCGGGCACGCGTGCCGAGGCGCCCGCTCGCCGAGCCAAACCCGCCCCCGCGTTGCACGGCGGCACGGCCCGTCGAGCCGATCGCACGAGCGCCGCACCGACCCTTCCGGGCCGGCCCACGCTCAGGCTCGACACAGAATAACCGACACCCGCGCCCCGTGTCGAGCCGTGGGTGTGCGCTTCGCCCCCACGCCCCCTGGGGTTCCACAATGCGCCCCGGCGGGGGCACTACGCTTGCCTCGCCATGACCCCCGACGACCCCTTCGACCGCCTCGCCCTCCCCCCCCGCTTCGACCTGGAGCCCGACGCGATCCGACGGGCCTACCTCGCCCGAGCCGCCCAGCTCCACCCGGATCTGCAAGGACAACCCCCAGAATCGGGTTCTGTTGATTCAGAAAGCGACGTCGAGGCGTCGTCGGCTCGCCTGAACGAGGCCCGTCGCGTGCTCGAAGATCCCGAATCGAGGGCGAACGCTCTGCTCGCCCGTCTTGGCGGGCCGGACGCTCGGGCCGATCGCTCCCTGCCCCCGGGCTTTCTGATGGAGATCATGGAGCTGCGGGAGCGGGTGGAGTCGATGCTGGGCGGGGGGGCGCCCGGGGACCGGGCGGCGTGCCTCGCCGAGGCCGAGGGGCTGAGGCGAGGCTACATCGAGGACGTCCGGTCGCGGTTCGCCTCGCTCGGCGAGCCGGCGTCGGCGGCGGCGCTCGGCGCGATCCGCACGGAGCTGAACGCGTGGCGCTACATCGAGCGCCTGATCGAGCAGCTCGACCCGGCGTACGACCCGTCGGAGGCGGACTTCGGGGGCTGAGGGTCGCCCGGTTCGCTTCGGGGGTCGGGCGCGCCTTCCATGAGCCGCCGATGTCTGCCGACGTGGTTTTCCTGGTGCTGCTGCCGGTTCTGGTGCTCTTGAGCGGGCTGTGCTCGGGCTCGGAGACGGCGTTGTTCGGCCTGACGCACGCGGACCGCGTGCGCCTGCGTGCTGAGCACCCGAGCGTGTCGCGCGTCGTGGCGGGGCTGCTGGGTGAGCCGCGGAAGCTGCTGGTGACGGTGCTGTTGCTGAATATGTCGGTGAACGTGAGCTACTTCGTGCTCTCGAGCGCGCTCGTGCTCCGCGCGGGCTCGCCGGTGGTCGCGGTCGCGATCAGCCTGGGGACGCTGGGGGCGATCATCCTGTTCGGGGAGATCCTGGCGAAGCTGTTGGCGAACGCCGACCGGGTGCGGGCGGTGGCGTTGCTGGCGCGTCCGCTCGCGGCGGCGCAGGCGGGGGTTGCGCCGTTGCTCGGAGTGATCGAGAGCGGGTTTGTGGGCCCGCTGGCGCGGGTGCTGGCGCCGCACGCGAAGCGCAGCCGTGCGCCGGACGCTGGCGAGCTGACGGCGTTGCTCGCCGAGGCGAGCCGCGTGGGCGCGATCGATGCGCACGAGCAGCGTCTTCTGGCGGAAGTGGTGGAGCTGGGTCGGAAGCGTGTGCGCGACGTGATGACGCCGCGTGTGGATATCGAGTGGATCGACGAGCGGGATTTGAATGCGGAGACGGTGCTTGCGACGCTCCGAAAGATCCGTCACAACACGATCCCGATCGCCCGCAGGGCGCTGGAAGGCCCGACGACGCTCGGGCTGCTCGACGCTCGGCGCTACCTCGCCGCGACGCGGACCTCGCCCGTGCGCACGCTCACGCCTTATCTCAACCCGCCCCGCTTCGTGCCGGAGAACGTCCGCCTGGACCAGCTCCTTGAGCACTTCCGCGCGACCGGCTCGCACACGGCGTTGTGCGTCGACGAGCTCGGGGGCGTCAGCGGGCTGGTGCAGGTGGAGGACGTGGTGCGCACGCTGGTCGAAGCCGTGGGCGACGAGCCGGAGGGCGACCGCGAGACCGCGCACCTGGTCGGGCTGGGCGCGTGGTCCGTGCCCGGGCGCTTGCCGTTGCACGACCTGATCGACGACTTCGGCCTGGACCCGTCGCTGGTGGATCGGCGCGTGTCGACGGTCGCGGGGCTGGTGCAGCTCCGCCTCGGGCGTTTGCCGGAGGTGGGCGACCGGGTGCTGGTGGGACCGGTGGAGATCGAGGTGGAGCACGTGTCGGGGCGGACGGTCGATCGCGTGATCCTGCGTGACGCGCCGGGTGGCGGGGACGCGCCACTGCTCGACGGCGTGGACGGGGGTGCGTCGTGACCGCGACCGAGGCGATGCTCTGGATCCTGCTCGCGTGCGTCGGGTTCGCCGGCTCGGCGCTGTGCTCCGGGGTGGAGACGGGGCTCTACCGGGTGAACCGCGTGCGCCTGGCGGTGCGGGCGGCCGCGACCCCGCCCGATGCGCGCGCGCTCCAGCTCCAGCACGAGCTCGAACGCCCGGACCGCCTGCTCGCGAGTCTGCTGATCGGGAACAACCTGTTCAACTACTTCGGGACGGTGGGCGTGACGGCGTTGCTCGGGGCGCTGGGGCTTGGGGAGGTCGGGGTGATCATCCTGAGCGCGGTGGTGATCACGCCGCTGCTGTTGATCTTCGCCGAGAGCCTGCCGAAGGAGGTGTTCCGGCTGTCGAGCGACCGTTTGACGCCTCGTCTGACGCCGTTTCTGGTCTGGAGCCGTCGCTTGTACACGGGGGTGGGCGCGCTCCCGTTGGTGGTGGGCTTCGGGCGTTGGGCGTCGCGCCTGGTGGGGGCGGATCCTTCGGCGACGGTGAGCGACAGCCCGCGGGAGCGCGTGGCGGCGTTGCTGCAGGAGTCGGCCGGCGAGGGCTCGATCACGACCGCGCAGTCGACGCTGGCCGACCGTGCGCTGCGGATGGGTCGCCTGACCGTGGGTGAGGAGATGGTGGCGTGGCGCCGGGTGCGGACGGTGCCGGCCGGGCTGGACCGGGAGCGTTTGATGGAGCGTCTGGCGTCGATGCCGTTCGCGCGCGCGCCGGTGGTGGATCGTCGCGGGCGCGTCGTCGGCGTGCTGCGTCACGCGGACCTCTGGCTCAGCCCGGACGAGCCGATCGAGTCGCTGATCCGGGAGCCGGCGCGCCTGGACGGGAGCGAGCCGCTCCGGGCGGCGTTGCTCCAGACGGTGGAGAGCCCGGCGCGGTGCGCGATCATCCAGCGCGGGCGGATCCCGATCGGTTTTGCGACCCCGAAAGACCTGGTGGAGCCGCTGACGGGTGAACTCCCGGCGTGGTAGCGGCGAAAAGTATGGATCGGGACGGCGATCGCGTCGGAAGATTGGCACGGGCGCAAGGGTTTCCCTTTGCGAGAGCAGGCCGAGGGGCCGGAAGCGGAGCGGTATGAAATCGGAAGGCAAGCCTCGGTCGAGGGCGTTGATCAACACGCTGGTGTTCGCGGGCGTGGTGGTGTTTCTGATCGTGGGTCAACTGGTGCTGTTCCGTTCCGGGCCCGCGCCGACGCCGGAGCTGTTCGGCGGGCGGACGAGCCTGCAGCAAGCGATGCAGCGTTCGGCGGACACGGGCAAGCCGGTGTTCGCGATGGCGACGGCCGACTGGTGCGGCCCGTGCCAGGCGCTCAAGGCCGGGGCGCTCACCGATACCCGCGTCGTCGCGTTTTTGAGCGAGCACACCGTGCCGGTCTACATCGACGTGGACGCGAACGGGGGCGACGCGAACGCGCTCGGCGTGCGCTCGATCCCGGCGCTGTACCTGATCGGGCCCGACGGCGAGGCGCTGGCGCAGACCGTGGGCAACGCGAGCGCCGAGGTGCTGCTGCACTGGGCGCAGACGGCGATCAACGGGGGGTCGTGAGAGGGGTTGTGCGGTGAGACCTGCCCAGACCCCCTCAGTCGGCTGCGCCGACAACTCCCCCGCCGGGGCGGGGGAGCGAAGGGACTGAGGCAACGCCTTTCCCTGTGCCACTGACCTTGTCCGCAAGGTCAGTGCTCCGGGCCGCCTTCATATTCCTGCATCCCGCTCCAGACGAGACTTTCAGAAGAGGAAGATCGGGAGCACTGACCTCTCGGAAGAGGTCAGTGGCACAGGCACCTGATGCTTTACGCGAGCGGGTTGATGAACAGGCCGGTCGCGAGCTTCGGGTAGAAGAACGTCGACTTCTGCGGCATCAGCTCGTTTGCCTTGCAGATGTCCCGCACGGCGTCCAGCGGGGTCGGGCGGACGATGATCGCGACCTGGGCGCGCCCGCCGCCGGCGATCGCGGCTCCGGTTTCTTCGCCCTTGCCGATCGCGAGCACCTCGGGCATGGAGTGCGGGAAGGCCCACTTGACGGGCTCGCCCCGGTTCATCTCGGGCTCGCAGATCTCCTCGACGATCAGGTGCTGCACGAGCGCGACGTCGAGCGTGCGCCACGCCTCGGGCTTGTCGGCGAAGCGGTCGCTGAGCGGGTCCTTCCCGGCCGGGGTCGCGGTGAAGCAGAGCCCGGTCGCGAAGTCGTAGATGCCGAAGACGTTGGGCGAATCCGAGCGGGCCGCCCGCTTGTCCATCGCGTCCTCGATCTTCAGGGGGTCGTTGTCGCAGGCTTCGATGTTGAGGTGGGCGCCGGCGGCTTCCTCGAAGCGCTCGATCGTGTAGTCCTGCATCCCGCCGAGCACGCGGTGCGTCGGGCCGATCGCCAGGCCCGGATCGCTCATGCTCACCATGACGAACATGCACCGGCGCGCGGGGTGGTTCTCCGGCACCGAGCCCTGGGATTCCAGGCTCGCGAGGTAGTTGACGGCCGTGTTGTACCGGTGGTGCCCGTCGGCGATGAAGATGTCCTCACCCGCGAGGGCGTCGGCGTACTTGGCGATGATGCCCTCGTCTTCGATGGTCCAGACCTCGTGGGTGACGCCGTCGCCCATGTCGGCGGTCATGTCGGCCTTGCGGCTGTCCATGATCTCGCGGACGAGGGTAGTCGCGGCGCCGTCCTCGTCGGGGTGGAGCCCGAAGATGGGGCTGAACTGGGCCTGCGCGGCCTTCATCAGCGCGAGGCGGTCTTCCTTGGGCCCGCTGAAGGTTTGTTCGTGGGGGAGGACGCCACCGCCTTCGCGCGGGCCGAGGGGGAGGGTTTCGACGCAGCAGGCCATGCCGCAGCGCCGGTACTTTTCGCCTCGGAAGTTGAAGGTTTGGCGGTAGGCGAAGATGGCGGGTCGCTCGCAGCGTTCGAGGGTGCCGCTGAGGAGCATCTCGCGGTAGCTGTTGGCGGCGCTCTGGTAGGCCTCGGGCGGGCCGAGCTCTTTGGCGGGGACGTGGGGCAGGTCGATCCCGACGACGTTGGCGGGGTTTTTGTCGAGGAGGGCGGCCCGGGCCTTGGCGTCGAGGACGTCGTACGGGGGTGCGACGAGGGCGCTCACGTCGCCGGAACCACCCTGGTACTGGACAGCCCTGAACGGATAGACAGCCGGCATCGCGGACCTCCTGGGGATCTCGAGCGCGAGGGAACGCCCGGGGCCGACCGGGCATGAAGGGGACTATAGGGGGCAGGCCTCGCGGATCAGCCGCCCGGGCCCGGGCCCGGGCGGGATCGGGGTGAGACCCGGGTGAGAGCTGTGTGAGATGGGGGGTCGTGCCTTGGTGGTGCCCGGCTATCCTCCCTCATGCCGACCGCGTTGATCCTCCGGACCGCCGGGACAAACTGCGATGAAGAATTGGCCCGCGCGTTCGAGCTGGGCGGGGCGCGTGCGGTGCGTCGGCACATCGACGCGCTCGCGTCGGACCCCGGGGCGATCCACGACGCGGACCTGATCGGGTTCCCCGGCGGGTTCAGCTACGGGGACGACGTCGCGAGCGGGCGGGTGTTCGCGCTGCGGTGCCGCGAGCGTCTGTGGCCCGCGTTGCGCGAGGCGGCGGCCCGCGGGACGCCCATGATCGGCGTCTGCAACGGGTTCCAGGTGATGACCCAGGCGGGGCTTCTCCCGGGCCCGGAGGATGGACAAGCTTGGCCCGAAGCCGCGCCCGAGGCGTCGGTCGCGCTGGCGGACAACGCGTCGGCCCGCTTCGTGGATCGGTGGGTGCGCGTGCGCGCGGAAGCCGGGTGCGACTGCCTCTGGACGCGCCCGCTGCTGGAGGCGCCCGCGGAGGGGCTGATGCTCCCGATCGCGCACGCGGAGGGGCGGCTGGTCGCGTCGGCGTCGGTGCTGGATCGGCTGGAGGCGTCGGGGCGTGTGGCGTTGCGGTACGCCGAGCCTGTCAACGGGTCGGCCCGCGACATCGCGGGGCTCTGCGACGCGAGCGGGCGGATCTTCGGGCTGATGCCGCACCCGGAGCGAGCGTTGGACGTCAACCGGCACCCGTTCTTCACGCGTCTGGACGAGGCGGATCGGGCGTGGGCGGCTCCTGGGCTGGCGATGTTCCGCGCAGCCGTCGAGAGCGTGCGGAGCGGCGCGACGGTTTAGGTTTTGTCGATCGGCGGGGCACTTCGGGGCGTGGTGGGCGTCGAACCGGGACGCCGACGGCGCGATAGGCTCTTTTCGAACGCATGACCCACCCCCCACCCCAGCCGGGGGCGCGCGGGGCGGGGGTGGGCGTGCGGGGGCGGGGGTGCGGCGGGGGGGGGGAGGGGGG
>JBJHBZ010000028.1:0-51524 GCA_050485765.1 Phycisphaerales bacterium
TTTTTTTTTTTACCGGCCCACCCCCTTTTTCTCCCGGTCTTTTTGGGGGGGCTGGTTCTTTTTTTTTTATGTCCCGGGGTGTGCTGGGGCGGGGGGGGGGGGGGGGGGTGGGTGGTGGGTACGTTCAGGTCGTTGGGGCGAGGTGTGAGTCTGGGCGATCTTGGCCGGGCGTTCGGCCGATGGTTCTGGGCCGCACTTGAGCTGTCCCCTGTTTCGGAGCCCCCATGCCTCGCGACATCCCCGTCGGCAACGGCGACCTCCTGCTTACCTTCGATCACCTCTACCGGGCGCGGGACCTCTATTACCCGCGGGTCGGGCGTCACAATCACACGGCCGGGCACGTGCAGCGGTTCGGCGTCTGGGCCGACGGAAAGTTCGCCTGGATCGAGGACGCCGGCTGGACGCGCGAGCTCAAGTACGAACGCGATACGCTGGTCACCCGCGTGGTTCTTCGGCACGAGGGGCTCGGCGTCGAGCTGACCTGCCAGGACGCGGTCGACTTCGCCGAGCCGGTCTATTTCAGGCGAACCCGCGTCCGCGATCTCATGGGCAAGGCCCGCGACGTCCGGCTGTTCTTCCACGTCGACCTCTCGATCGGCGGGCAGCCCGTCGGCGACACCGCCAACTACGACCCCAGCACCTTCGGCGTCGTCTTTTACAAAGACGACTTCTACTTCATCGTCAACGCCTGCGACCGGCACAAGTGCGGCGTCGATCACTGGGCGATCGGCGCCAAGCGCATGGGCGGGCACGAGGGCACCTGGCGCGACGCCGAGGACGGACAGCTCGGACGCAACGCGATCAGCCAGGGCTCGGTCGATGCGACCGTCGGCTTCAACCTCCAGGTGCCCGCCAACGGCGAGACCCACGTGACGAGCTGGCTCGCCTGCGGGCGAAGCTACAACGAGGTCAAGCAGCTCAATAAGAGCGTCTGGGAGCTCGGCCCGGACCGGATGCTCGGGCGCACGGCGGCCTACTGGCGCCTGTGGGCGAACAAGGAATCGATCGACCTCTCGCCGCTGGACTCGTTGCCCGACTCGGCGCGCGAGCTCTTCCAGCGGAGCGCGCTGGTCGTGCGCACGCAGATCGACAACGGCGGCGCGATCCTGGCGGCGAACGACTCGGACATCCAGCACTTCGCGGGGGATCACTACTCGTACTGCTGGCCTCGGGACGGGGCGCTGGTCGCTGAGGCGTTGATCCGCCTGGGTCAGAGCGAGCTGAGCCGGAATTTTTTCCGGTTTTGTGCGCGCACGATCGAGCCGGACGGGTACTTCCTGCACAAGTACACGCCGGAGGGGCACCTCGCGTCGAGCTGGCACCCGTGGACGATGGACGGTGAGCGGACGCTCCCGGTGCAGCAGGACGAGACGGCGCTGGTGCTGTGGGCGCTGCGGAAGCATTTCGAGACGTTCCGCGACGTCGAGTTTGTGAAGGCGGTGTACGAGCCGCTGATCGCCAAGGCCAGCGACTGGATGCTCGACTATCGCGATCACCACGGGCTCCCGCTCCCGAGCTGGGATCTGTGGGAGGAGCGGCGCGGGATCCACGCGTTCACCGTCGGCGCGACGATCGGCGCGCTGCGGGCGGCGGCGAAGTTTGCCGAGGATTTTGGTGAAAAGGATCGGGCGGCGGCGTGCCTGGAGGGGGCCGAGCGGATGAAGGGGGCGGCGCGACGGCACATGCACAACGCCGAGGCCGGGCGCTTCGCACGCATGGCGACCCCCAAGCCCGACGGCGGGTATGAGCTCGACATGACCCCGGACAGCGCGAATTACGGGCTGTTCGCCTTCGGCGCGTTCGACCCGCGCGATGAGCTGATCGAACGCGAGATGACCGAGCTGAAGCGCCTGCTCTGGGTGAAGACGCCCGTCGGCGGGGCGGCCCGGTACGCGAACGATTACTACCACCAGATCGAGCACGGGGATTTGGAGAAGGTGCCGGGCAACCCGTGGGTCATCTGCACGCTCTGGCACGCGCTGTGGAAGATCGAGCGGGCGCAGAACCTTGACGAGCTGGCCGAGGCGAAGGGCGAGATCGGGTGGGCGTCGTCGCGGGCGCTGCCCAGCGGCGTGCTGGCGGAGCAGTTCAACCCGCACACCGGCGACCCCGTGAGCGTGAGCCCGCTGACGTGGAGCCACGCGACGTACTGCTCGGTGGTGTGCGCGTACCTGGAGCGGGCGCGGGCGCTGCGGAAGGGGTGATGCGGGCGGGTTTCGGGGCGGACCCCCTCCGTCGGCTTCGCCGACACCTCCCCCGCCGGGGCGGGGGAGGGGGGCGTTATTTCTCGATGACGCGGCCTTTGCCTTTGGTGATCTTGCCGATCTCGAAGACGGTTTCCCCCGCTTTTTCCAGGCGTTTCTTCACGCCTTCGGCGAAGGTCGGGCGCACGACCAGGCAGTAGCCGACGCCCATGTTGAAGACGCGGCGCATCTCCGCCTCGTCGACGCCGCCGTGCTTTTGGAGGAATCGGAACAGCGGCGGGACGTCCCACGCGTTGGTGCGGATCTGGGCGTCGCAGTCTTCGGGGATGGATCGTTCGAGGTTGCCGGCGAGCCCGCCGCCGGTGATGTGGGCCATCGCGGTGACGACCTGCTTGACCTTGTACGAGCGGATCGTCTTGATGACGCTGGCGGCGTAGATCCGCGTGGGCTCGAGCAGCACCTCGCCGAGGGGCCGGTCGTCTTCGAGTTCCGGGTACGCCTTGTCGAGCTTGAGTTTGGCGTGGGTGACGATGCGTCGGACGAGGGAGTAGCCGTTGGAGTGGACGCCGCTGGAGGCGAGCCCGAGGACGACGTCTCCGGGGCGGACGCGCTCGGCGTTGGTGACGCGCTTGAGCTCGGCGACGCCGACGGCGAAGCCGGCGAGGTCAAAATCGCCGGGGGCATACAGATCGTTCATCTCGGCCGTCTCGCCGCCGAGCAGGGCGCACCCGGCCTGGCGGCAGCCCTCGCTGACGCCCTTGACGATGTCGTGGAGCATCCCCTGCTCGACCTTGTGAACGGCGATGTAGTCGAGGAAGAGTAGGGGCTCGGCGCCGAGGACGATGAGGTCGTTGACGCTCATCGCGACGAGGTCGATGCCGACGGTGTCGTACTTGTGGCAGTCGATGGCGAGCTTGACCTTGGTGCCGACGCCGTCGGTGCAGGCGACGAGGACGGGGTCTTTGTAATTGCGTTGGAATAATTTTTCGTTGTAGTCGAGTCGGAGCATGCCGGCGAAGCCGCCGGGGTTGTCGATGACGCGCGGGCCGTGGGTTTTGCGGAGAAGCGTGGAGATGGAGGCGGCGAAGGCATCGCCGGCGTCGATGGAGACGCCGCTGTCGGCGTAGGTCAGGCCGCGTTGCGGGCGGGCGCGGGCGCCGAGGGGCGTCGCGGGCTTGTCGCCCTTGTGGGTTCGTCTGGTCGGCGTGCGTGCGGGCTTCTCGGGGTTTGGGGGCATGGCATCCGAGGGTAGCGTTGGGGCGAAGGGGACGACGGCCGCTAGAATACGGCGCGAGCCGCTGTTGTTCTTCGTGTATCACGCGAGGTTTATTTGTTTCGGCTGAACATGGATCGGGCACGTTCTGCGATCCCAGCTTGTGATTTGGGAAGGCCCGCGGGGCGGAGAAACCAGCCATGCATCTCTCAGATCAAAAGGCTATGAGTCACGATCGGGCCCACGGGTCCTTGAACGGGCAGGATGTGCGGGAGGCCGCTGGACCGAACGCGAGCGGCGAGGCCACGCTGGCTGCCCACGACCACGAGCCGTTCGAGGCGCTGCCGCTCGGGGATCGGGTCGCGAACTTTGTCGTGATCGTGGTCCCGCTGGTGGCGCTCGCGGCGGCGATTGTCCTGCTCTGGCCCTGGGGCGTGAGCTGGACGGCGCTGGCGCTGTTCTTCGGCATGTACATCGCGACCGGCTTCGGCGTCACGGTCGGGTATCACCGGCTGTTCACACACAGATCCTTCGAGACCGGGCCGGTGCTCAAGGGCATCCTCGGCGTGCTGGGCTCGATGAGCGTGCAGGGCTCGATCATCCACTGGTGCGGGTACCACCGCCAGCACCACCAGCACTCGGACCACGACGGGGACCCCCACTCTCCCCACACCCACGGGCACGGGCACGGGATCGGCGGGGTGCTCCGCGGGCTCTGGCGGGCCCAGGTCGGCTGGATGCTCGAGCGCGACCGCCCCACCTTCGCCCGGAACTACACGGCCGACCTCGAAAAGGACCCGGTCGTCGCGTGGATCGACAAGCGGACGTGGCTCTGGATCACGCTGAGCCTGCTGATCCCCACCGTGCTGGGCGGGCTGATCACAATGAGCTGGGCGGGGGCGTTGCTGGGGTTCCTGTGGGGCGGCGCGATCCGGATCGCGTTCGTCCACCACGTGACCTGGAGCGTGAACAGTGTGTGCCACATCTGGGGGAGCGCGCCGTTCCGCAGCCATGACGAGAGCCGCAATAATGCGTTGATCGGCCTGCTCGCCCTCGGCGAGGGCTGGCACAACAACCACCACGCCTTCCCCACCAGCGCCCGGCACGGGCTGCGGTGGTGGCAGTTTGACCCGAGCTACCTGATGATCCGGGTGCTGGAGAAGCTGGGGCTGGTGCGTCGCGTCCGCGTGCCGAGCTCCGAGCGGCAGGCGGAGAAGCGGGCCGCGTAGACACTTCTATTGGACCCGTGCGTGCAGGTGGTTTCGGCCCGGTTCGCCCGGTAGCATCGTCTCCTCGCCCGTTTCGGGGCGGGGCCGATGCCCGAGGGCGTCGGCGAAAGCCACGACGTGAGGGCCGCCCCCGCCCGGGGCCGCCTTTGCCGCACGCAGGGAGAAGCAGCGCATGGGCCACCTGTTCACGAGCGAGTCCGTCTCGATGGGGCACCCCGACAAGGTCGCCGACCAGATTTCCGACGCCATTCTGGACGCGATGCTGGCCGACGACCCGCACTCGCGCGTGGCGTGCGAGACGATGGTCGCGACGGGCCTGGTCGTTGTCGCCGGCGAGATCACGACCACCACCTACGTCGACATCCAGGACGTCGTCCGCGAGAAGATCGCCGAGATCGGTTACACCGACGCGCACATGCGGTTTGACTCCGAGAGCTGCGCCGTTCTCGTCGCGCTCAACAAGCAGTCCCCCGACATCGCCCAGGGCGTGGATAAAGAGGGCGCGGGCGACCAGGGCATGATGTTCGGCTTCGCCTGCCGCGAGACCGAGGCGCTGATGCCCCTGCCCATCCAGCTCGCCCACCGCTTGGTCGAACGCCACGCGCAGGTCCGCCGGGACGGGATCATCCCGGGCCTCCGCCCCGACGCGAAGAGCCAGGTGACCGTCGAGTACGACGGGCGCACCCCCGTCCGCGTCGACACCCTCGTGCTCAGCACCCAGCACGACAAGAGCTGGAACGAGCGACAGAAAGAGCTGCACAAGGCCGTCACCGAGGAGATCCTCAAGCCCGTCCTCGGCGACTGGTGGAACCCCGGCATCAAGATCCACGTCAACCCGACCGGGCGCTTCGAGATCGGCGGGCCCCACGGCGACGCCGGCCTGACCGGGCGCAAGGTCATCGTCGACACCTACGGCGGGCGTGGTCGGCACGGCGGCGGCGCCTTCAGCGGCAAGGACGCGACCAAGGTCGACCGGTCCGCCGCCTACATGGCCCGGTACATCGCCAAGAACGTCGTCGCCGCGGATCTCGCCGACGAGTGCGAGATCCAGCTCAGCTACGCGATCGGCGTCGTCGAGCCGACCAGCGTCCACGTCGACTGCTTCGGCACCGAGAAGGCCGACCCCGAGAAGATCTCCAAAGCCATCCGGGAGGTCTTCCCCCTCACCCCCCGCGGCATCATCGAGACGCTCCAGCTCCGCAAGCCGATCTTCAGCCCCACCGCACGCCACGGGCACTTCGGGCGCAAGCCCTTTGAGAAGAACGGCATGACCTTCTTCACCTGGGAGAAGACCGACAAGGCCGAGGCCCTCAAGAACGCCGTCAAGTAAGCCGCTGAGACATCCCGGCAACCGCCGTGGCACGGGCGTCCCGCCCGTGCTTTTTCTTTTGGTGGACCACCCGAGCCCCGTCGGCGCAGCAGCGCAAAAAAAGGCGCGGGCCAAAGCCCGCGCCTTCTTGCGTTTCGGATCAGCGGCTCGTGCGCCGGCGCACGCTCGCCCGCCGGAGCCGGTCAGTTCAGGAGCTGGCTCATCGGGGGGAGGTTCTCGACGTATCGCTTGTGCACGTCGGCGTAGTGCTTGCGGTAGATCGCGTCGATCTCGTCCGGGGACGGGAAGTCCTTGGTGAAGCCGGGGCGCTCGGGGTCGAGGCAGCTCTCGGCCGCCTTGATCAGGTGCGCGATGAGCGTCCGCGGGTCCTCGGTGCCGACGGCGACGCGCGTCGTGCTCGGCTGGATCCCCGCATCGCGGAGCGCCTCCAGCGACATCTCGCTGTGGCTGGTGATCGCCGGGCAGAGCACGACCGTGTTCGGCTGTCCGAGGCTCACCTGGTGCCCGAAGACCGGGTCGAGCATGTCGAAGAACCGCTTGAACGCGCCGGTGGAGAACGTCGGCTTGCCCTTGCCGTCGCCCTCGAAGTCGAAGGTGAACAACGGCGCGGGCAGCCCGAGGTACAGACAACGCTCGCGGATCGCGGCGTTGTGGTGCCCGGGCGTCGCGGCGCAGTTGACGTTGACCAGCTCGTGCTTGCCGAGCACCTCGGCGAGGGTGAGCGTGTTGATGCACTTCTGGAGCATGCGCAGCTCGAGCGTGTGCATGCCGTTGAGCACTTCGAACGATTTTTCGCTGTCCAGGAACGCGCCCTTGATGTAGTAGACGTTCCAGAAGAGCGTTTCTTCGCCGTGCCAGGTGCGCTTGGAGCCGTCGACGTCGAGCCCTTCGACCTTGTCGTGCTTGCCCATGAACATGCGCTCGTTGCGTCCGATGACGCACCCGGCGGTCGTGGAGCCGTGCCCGGCGAGGTCCTTGGTGTAGCTGTGGACGACGAAGTCCGGGCGTTCCAGCGGGTCCTTGCGCCGGAGCGGGCGGTGGAGGAACGGCGTGCCGACGGTCGAGTCGCAGATCACCGTCAGCCCGCGATCATGGGCGGCCTTGCAGATCGCCGGCACGTCCAGCACGTACCCGTGCGGGTTGCACGGGCTCTCGATGTAGACATAGATCTGTCGCCCCTGCGCCAGGCGGTCCTTGTACTTTTCGGAAACCTCGTCGAGCGCCTTGGTGAACGCCGCGACGTCGTACCCGTCGAAGAAGCGGACCGCGACGTTCAGGTTGCTCTTCTTGCCGAACCAGTCGACCAGGAGCTGGTACGTCCCGCCGTAGACGTTGCGGCTCGCGAGCACGACGTCCTCGTACCCGACGAGGTGGCTCAGGATGCAGTCGATCGCGGCCATCCCGCTGTTGAAGTTCCACGCGAAGTACTCGCGCGCCAGCTCGCCGGCCTCCACGTCCACGATCTGGTTCGCGAGGCTCACGTTCGTCGGGTTGAGCAGACGCGAGTAGATCTCGAGCATCAGCTCCTGACCCTGGAACGCGTCTTCGACCCATTCGGCGCAGGCGTAGATGTACGTCGCCGTCCGCGTGATGACGGGCTGCGCGCTGAACAACGCGGTCACGTTGTCGAAGACCGGGTACGGGCCCTTGCGGCTGCGCTGGCTCGGGTCGTCGACCACGCTCTGGTACACCGTGCGGCTCGACTGCTGGAGCGTGTCCAGGATCTTCGCGAGCTGGTAGGCGAGGAACTTCTGAGCCGCGAAACGCTCGGCACGCTCGCGACGACCCAGGCTCGACAGCTCACCCACGCCCTGCTCGTACATCCGGCGGAGATCGGCGTGCCCGGCGTAGAGGCTGCGGCAGAACGCGGCGAGGTGCTTGCCGTAGTCGGTGTTCGGGTCGATCCCGAAGTGCTCGAGCTGCTCGCGGACGAGCC
Source organism: Phycisphaerales bacterium (assembly GCA_050485765.1). Taxonomy (GTDB): domain Bacteria; phylum Planctomycetota; class Phycisphaerae; order Phycisphaerales; family UBA1924; genus RECY01. The sequence goes on from JBJHBZ010000028.1 coordinate 7,913, forward strand.
CGTCGAGGTCGGCGGACTGGGTCGAGTGACGCCGGGGGCTGATCTGGCGGGCAAGGTCAAAATCCGTGGCGGCGGCGTGCACGCGGGCCGCCTTGGCGTGCGGGTCGATCGTGGTCATCTGAGGTCCCTTCCGGCGTGATTGAGCCGTTCGGGCAGTCTACGCGGGCACCGGGCGGATCGCAGACAGGCCCCGGGGAGATCCGGGGCTGTGGGCTCCGGCTTTGTGATTCAGGTGATTTTCGCCGGACCCCCTCCGTCGGCTTCGCCGACACCTCCCCCGCTGGGGCGGGGGAGGGCAGGGGATCGGAGTCGGTGGGGTTGATGTGCCACGGACCTTGTCCGCAAGGTCAGTGCTCCAGGACTTTCGCTTCTTTCATGCTCCTCGGCCCACGCCTCACGCCGCGGCGCGGTCGGTGGGTTCGAAGGCGGCTCGGGTCTCGGCGGCTGTCAGCATCTCGTCGTACCGGGCGCGCAGGCTCTCGTCGCTCAGCACGCGGTAGGCCTTGTTCGCCACGACGAACCGTTCCTGGTCGGCCTCTTCCGGCGCGCGATCCGGGTGAACACGCTTCGCCAGTTCGTGATACGCCGACTTGATCGTGAGCTGGTCCGCGTCGCGCGGGACGCCCAGCACGGCGTACAGGTCCACGACTTCCACGTCCGCCGTCATGCTCGCCTGCTGGTACGCCGCCGATTCGCCGTGGCTCATGCTCTCGATCGTCGCCTTCTCGGCGGCGTGGTCCGATCGGGCCCCGACGAACGCGCCGACGTCGCGTGAGGTTCGGTGCTGGCCGGTCACGCGCCCGGTGAGCGCGAGCTCCTCGAGCGCGCCGCGGACGCCCGGGCGGGTGTCGGCGAAGGCGACGCCGAACTCGTATCGTCCGTCCTCGCCCGGCTCGATCGGGGGCGGGGCGCTCTGCCCGGCGTGATCCTTGATGGTGAGCGTTGTGCCGTCGGCCCCGCGGACCCAGACAACCTTGCCGGGCACGCTGAGGCGTTGCTTGCCGGTGGTGAAGCGGAAGGTTTCGGTGTCGCCCGGGGCGACGATGGGCTGCTGGTCGCTGCGGATGCGCGCGCCGGAGGCCGAGAGGTCCACGATCTCGCCCAACGGGCAGCAGACGCCCGGGGGGCGGTAGCGTGCGTCGAGGCGCGGGAGCCGCTTGGGTTCGGAGTCGCCCTCGGCCCGGGTTTGGCCCGAGCCGAACGCCTGACGCCATCGGCGGAGCATCTGGATCATGCCTATGCATCGGTTCGGGCGCGGGGAGCCATTGAAACCGTGACCGATGCAATCTTTTGGAAAATCCACAAACGAAATGCGATCAAAATGGATATCGACCTTTTGAACTCGGGCCTGCCGAACCCGGATCGCCCGATCTGGACCCCGCCGGACGGGCCCCCGCGGACCGATCGCATCCCGCCCGCGGTCTACGAGGCGATGGGCGAGGCGGGGCTGATGGCCCTGGCTCGCGATTTTTATCGGCGCCTCGGGGCGAGCGAGATCGCCCACATGTTCCCTCGTGATCCCGCGGCTCTCGACGCGGCTTCGGCGAAAACCGGCGCGATGTTCGTCTTTCTCTGCGGCGGGCCCCCCCTCTATCAGCAGCGCCACGGGCCGCCCATGATGCGCGCACGCCACCTGCCCTTCCGCATCGATCTGGCGGCCCGGGCGGCTTGGCTCCGCTGCCTCCGCGAAGCGACCGACGACGCCCAGGCCCGCGGCCTTTTCCCGCCCGAGCACCGACCCGCGTTCGACGCCTTCTTTGAGGCGTTCAGCGCCTGGATGGTCAACACGGCCCCCGAGAGCTGACGAGGCCGCGGACACTCAACTGGTAGGATGACGCCATGACGCACCACCTCCGCACGCGATCGCTGGAAACTCCGCTGGGCACGATGACGGCGGCGAGCGTCGCGGGCGGGCTCGGCGACGCCCCGGAGCCGGCGGTGGTCTGCCTGGAATTCGGGCACCGGGCCGAGCGGGGGCTGGGCGAGGCGGCGCGATGGCTCGGCCTGCCCCCGGAGCACGACACGGTCGGGGCGGGCGGGTGCCCGGCGCTCGACCGGCTCGAGGCCGAGCTCTCGGCGTATTTCGCGGGCGAAGGGCGCGGGTTCGACGTCCCGATCCTCCTGCTCGGCACGCCTTTTCAGCGGCGTGTCTGGTCGGCGCTGCTCGAGATCCCCTTCGGCGAGACGATGACCTACGGGCAACTGGCCGAGCGCGTCGGCTCGCCCGGCGGGGCGCGGGCGGTGGGGCGTGCGAACGGGTCCAACCGGATCGCGGTCCTGGTCCCGTGCCACAGGGTGATCGACGCCTCGGGCGAGCTGCACGGGTACGGCGGCGGGCTGGATAACAAGCGTCGCCTGCTGGAGCTGGAGGGCGCGTTCGACGCGGCTCCGCTTTTTGCGGGCGGGCTCGGGTCGGCGTCGGAATAACAGGGCTGCGCGGGCGGTGGGGCTGTCGGTCCGGTCGGTCGCGATCGGTTACCATGCGTTTGCAGGAGGTGCCCGATGCCGAATCCGCCCGCCGAAGCCGCTGTCCCCCGTTTGTACGACCTGGAGGCCGACGAACTGATGAGCTCGGAGCAGTTTGCCGACCGTGTGTCGCTGCTGCCGGGCGAGCGCGGGCAGATCAACGCCGGGCAGCGTCTGCGGATCCTGTGGGGGCAGGACATGCTGCGCGACGTGCTGGACGGCCGGTACCGCGCGGTGGTCTGCGGCGTGAACGATCTCGACAACGACCACGGGATCATCGCGCAGCTCGTGAGCCTGGTGACGACGAGCCAGTGGTCGCCGCAGAGCGTGACGAGTTTCGCGAAGATGTTCCAGGAGTCGGTGAGCGTGCACGCACGGGACGACCGCGAGCCGTACGTGCTGAAGTACGACCTGGACAGCCTGATGGTGTTCGCGTTGCTGCGTCCGAAGGGTCGGGAGCACTTCACGGTGCAGGACCTGTCGCGCGGGTTTGCGACGGTGACGAAGATGCTGAGCGGTCGGGCCGAGCGTCGCCCGGTCGCGAGCGTGAGCTTCCTCGGGGCTCGGAGCAACCGCCTGGTCGACGATCGCGGGCAGGAGCCGAGCTTCGAGACGGTCTGCCGCACGATGTACGACAGCGGCTTCCGCGGCGACGTCTACCCGAGCCCGGCGCTCTGGCAGTTCGGGCACGTCGGCGTCTTCCCGAGCTACCCCTTCCCCGAAGGCGTGGCGCGGATGCGCGAGGGCAGCAGCTGAGTTCGGCCCGTTGAATCGGGGGCGGGGCATGGCCCGCTCCCTACGCTTGCCCGCATGCTTGTCGACGCGACGTTTCTGGTGCTCGGGCTCGCCTTGCTGGTGGTCGGCGCGGATTGGCTCGTTGACGGCGCAAAGGTCTTCGCCCTGCGCCTCGGCGTGAGCCCGTTTGTCGTCGGCCTGACAGTCGTGGCGTTCGGCACCAGCGCGCCGGAGCTCGCGGGCGGGATCGGCATGGTCCTCGCCGGGCGCAGCGAGCTCGTCGTCCCCACGGTGCTCGGGTCCAACATCGCGAACGTCTGCCTGATCCTGGGTTTGACGGCCGCGATCCGCCCCATCCCGGTCAAGCACCGCGCGGTGCGGAACGACGTGCTGATCGTGATCGGGCTGACGCTGGTGACGGCGTGGTTTCTGACCGGGGGGCGCGTGGCGCGGTGGGAGAGCCTGCTGCTGGTGGGCGGGATCCTGGTGTACGTGCTGCGGGCCTACCGGACGCGGACGCCGCTGGACCCCGACGTCCACCACGATCTGGAGCAAGGGGGCTCGCCGGCGGTGCGCCGGGCGCCCTTGTGGCGTCCGCTGGGGCTGATCCTGCTGGGGACGGTCGCGCTGGCGGGGGGGAGCCGCCTGCTGGTGATGGGGGCGTCGGGTGTGGCCGAGGACCTGGGCGTGCCGGGGAGCGTGATCGCGCTGACGATGGTCGCCTTCGGCACCAGCGTGCCGGAGCTGGTCACGAGCCTCCGCGCGGCGATGAAGCGGGAGAGCGACATCGCCGTCGGGAACGTGCTCGGCTCCAACGTGTTCAACCTGCTCGCGGTGCTCGGGGTCTGCGGGCTGGTCGGCCCGCTGGACGTCCCGCCCGAGGCGATGACGCGGGACGTTTGGGTGGCATTGGCGGCCTCGGTCGCCTGCATCCCGATCTTCATGACCTACGGGCGGATCACACGCCCCGAGGGCGTGCTCTTGCTGGTGGGCTACCTGGTATACGTCTCGTGGGCGTACGTGAGCGGGCGGGGCGGGTAGGCGGGGCGCGTCCGATAGCGCGCGTCTGGGGGCAACGCCCCGAGTTGCGTCTCGTGCGCCCGGTTTGGGCAAGGGGGCGTCGGATTCGGCCGATAGCCGCGTGGGATCGGGCTCCCGACGAGCCCGCGGTCACGCGGAGGCGGACGATGCTTCGAGTCTCGATGTTGCAGGCCCGCCCCGGGATGGTGCTGGCGCTGCCGATCTACCACCCCAAGCGTCACGGCACGCTCCTGCTCAAGGCCGGGGTCGAGATGGACGCGCGCACGATCATGCGTCTGCGCGAGATCCGCTGCCCGGAGCTCTGGATCCGCTACCCCAAGCTCGACTTCATCGCCGACGTGGTGAACCCGGAGGTCTTCAAGGCCCGGGCGGAGATCACGGGCCAGATCGCGGCCGCGTTCGACGACATCACGCGCAACTCCAGCGCGGTGCTCGATTACGCGTCGTACCGTCGCGCGATCCTGGGCCTGCTCGACAAGCTGGCGGACCATCCGAAGGCCGCCCTGTTTGTCAGCGAGATGGTCGACCTCGACCAGCCCGCTCTGCGCCACGCGAGCAACGTCTGTTTCCTGTGCCTGCTGATGGGCATCCGCCTGGATTTCTACCTGGTGCGGGAGCGCCACCGCCTGGACCCGGTCAAGGCGCGGGACGTGACGAGCCTCGGCGTCGCAGCGATGCTGCACGACATCGGCATGCTGCGCCTGGACCCGAAGGTCGTGCAGCGATGGAACCAGAGCCACGACGAGAGCGACCCGGGCTGGCGCGAGCACGTGCGCGTGGGGTACGAGCTGATCCGGGGCGCGGTCGACCCGTCGGCCGCCGCGGCCGTGCTGCACCACCACCAGCGGTTCGACGGCTCGGGCTTCCCGCGTCGTCGCACGCTCGGCGGCGAGACGCTGGCGCTCCGCGGGAGCGGGATCCACATCTTCGCGCGCCTGATCGCGGTCGCGGACCTGTTCGATCGTCTGCGCCACCCGGAGAGCGCGACGCTGGAGCGGGCCGAGGAGGGGGAGTACCAGCCGATGCCGGTCGTGCGCGCGCTGCACGCGATGCTGCAAAAGCCGTACCGGCACTGGATCGATCCGGTGATCTTCAAGGCGTTGCTGGCGGTCGCGCCGGCGTACGCGCCGGGGACGATCGTGCGTCTGACCGACGGCTCGCGCGGGGTGGTCAGCGGTTGGACGCCCACCGACCCGTGCCGCCCGAAGGTCATGCGACTGCCCCCGGGGGAGGACGCGTTGCTGTCGTCGCTGGACGACGAGAGCGAGCCGGAGATCCTGGACCTGTCGACCGCGCGCGGGCTCGAGATCGCCGAGGCCGACGGGCAGGACGTCCGCCCGTACAACTTCTACCCGACGCACTCGGGCGAGTTCGATCTTGCGGCGGCGGGGCGGAACATCATCCGCGGGAGCGGCAACGTCCACGCGGCGTGAGGTCCGCGGGGCGCGGGCGTCTCTTGAATGCACAACGCCGCGAGCGTGCGCTCGCGGCGTTGTTTGTTTCAGAGTTGTGGATGCGCTCAGTTCAGCTCGGGCCGGGCGCGGTGCGGGCGGCCTGAGTCGGTCGCGGGGCGTTGCCGCGTGAGGGTCCGCCTTGGGGCGGAGCGCCGTTGTTCGTGCGCTCCAGGGCGGCGATGGGGATGATCTGCCCGCGTTCGTCGGTGGTGAGCCCGGCGACGCGGAGCTGCTCCTCGGTCCAGCGTTCTTCGAGGACGCTGTTGGGCTCGGGCTCGACGATCAGGACGCGCTCGCCCTCGCGGATGCCGCCGGTGATCTCGGCGAAGGCGTTGCTGCGTCGCCCGACAGCGACCGGGACGCGGGCGAAGCGGTTCCCGCGCGGGACGTAGACGAAGCGGACCGGCCCGTCGCTGAAGACCGCTTGAATCGGGACCGAGAGCGCGTCTTCGACGCGCCCGAGCTGGAGCTCGGCCTCGGCCCGCATGCTGGGCTTGAGGATCCCGTCCGGGTTGGCGCCCTCGATCGAGACGCGGACGGTGTACTCGCGCCGGTTCGGGTCGCGCCACCCGCCGCTCTCGGCCAGCACGCCGACCGACTCCACGCGACCGCTGTACGTCTCGTTCCCGGCAGCGTCGACGCGGATGGTCGCCGGCTGCCCGCGACGCACGCGCCCGGCGAGGCTCTCGTGGACGCGGACCTCGGCCATCATGCGCGAGGTGTCGGGCAGGATGATCAGCAGGTCGTTCGGGCGGACCTGGTGCCCGACCTGGAGCGGGCCGTCGGTCCCCCCGCGACGGTTGCGGTCGAGGCTCGTCGCGTAGACGACCAGCCCGCCGCCGGGGGCGCGGACGGTGCAGGCCTCGTACTGCTCGCGGAGCTTGGCCAGACGCTGCTCGCGCAGCGCGAGCTGGCGCTCGCGGCTGGTCACATTGAGCTGGCGGTCGGCGAGGTTGATCTCGTTCTCTTCGATCGTCTTCGCCAGGTCGGCCTTCGCGTTCGCGACGTCGCTCTGACGCTGCTTCTGATCCCGCGGACGCTGATAGTTCGCGTACGTCTCCAGGTCGAGCTGAGCGATCGCGAACGCGGCTTCACCCTCGGCGAGGCGGATCTCGTCGAGCTTGTACTCGTCGAGGCTCAGGAAGTCGTTGGCGAGCAGCGACTTGCTCTGCTCGAACCGGTCGCGCAGGCGGTCCAGGTCGCGCTCCCGGTTCTCCAGGTTCACCCGGAGCTCCTTCTCGCGGCGCACACGCTCGCCTTCCTGCCACTGGAGCAGCGCCAGCTCGGCCAGCTCGACCTGCAGCTCCGCGTTCCGCAGGCGGCTGGCGTTGTCCGACTCCTGGATCCGCAGCGCGGTCTGGGCGGCGGCGAGGTCGTTCCGAGCGGCTTCCACGCGCAGCAGCTCCTCGTCGATCTGGTCCTGCAGCGCGGCCGAGCTGAGGCGGACGAGCACGTCGCCCGGCTCGACGATGATCCCTTCGGGCACGATCTCGACGATCGAGGTGCCGGTCTCGACCTCGGCCCGGAGCTCGATCTGGTTCCGCGCCTGAAGCTCACCCGAAGCGATGGTGGTGATCTCAAAGGTGCGGGTCTCGGCCCGGGCGAGGTTGGCGGTGCGCTGGTTCTCGGCGACCTGGCGGGCCTCGCCCCCGGAAACGCCGGGGAGCTGGCCCGTCGCGGCGAGCACGCCGACGGTCCCGCCCGCGAGGACGGTGAGCCCGACGATGAGCTTGACTAGGGCGCCGCCTCGGCGCTGGGTGGTGATCTGCACGGAGCGCGAAGGGCGCTGGGTCGGGGTCATCGGGTTTCTCTCCGTCCGCGATGTGTGTGTGCCGGGTGGGGGCGTGGTTGGGACCGTCGGGCCGCGGGTGTGAGACGCGGCGGGAATGAAGCATCGGCGCTCGGGTTGTTGGGACGCCGCTATTGATACCAACGAATCATCGTCCGGTTGATTTCGCCGGTAGCGCGTGGGCCGATGCCGGTCTGGCACAGGCTTTTCCGGGGGAATGCCCGGTGGCTGGGTCGTGTCGGCCCCGGAACGGGGTGGGATGATAGCCGGTGGCGAAAGGCGGGGGCGAGATGTCGGAAGCATCGTTGATACAGAGGCTTGCGTCGCTGGACGGGGTGGCGGGGCGTCGGGTGTTGGTGCTGGTGGCGGCTGGGAAGGAAGCGGCGTCGGTCTGCGGGGCGCTCGGCGTGGAGCCGCCGGGGGGCGTGTGGGAGCGCGTGCCGCTCGGGGCGTGGGGTGAACTGGTGCGGACGGGGGTGGGGGTGAGCAACGCGGCCGGGGCGGCGGGTCGGTTCCTGGATCCGGCACGCCACGCGGGGGTAGTCAGCGTCGGCGTGGCGGGGGCGTTGCCGGGGTCGGGGCTGGGGATCGGGGACGTCGTGATCGGGACGTCGGCCATCTTCGGGGACGTGGGGCTGATGGGCCCGGGCGGGTTCTCGGACCAGGCGTCGATGGGCTTCCCGGCGGCGGAGGGGGTTGAGGGATCCCAGGATTGGGGGGCGTCGATGCCGCTGGACGCGGCGTGGAGCGAGGCGATCGCCGCGTGGGCAACGGCTCGGGTCCAGCGGGGGCGGGTCGTGTCCGGCGCGATCGCGACGGTCTCGGTGTGCTCGGGGACGGACGAGCTGGCGTCGGCGATCGCCAGGCGCACGGGGGGCGTGGCGGAGGCGATGGAAGGGGCGGGCATCGCCCTCGTCGCGGCACGGCTCGGGCTGCCCTGCGGGGAGCTCCGGGGCATCAGCAACACCACCGGCGACCGCGAACGCCAAGTCTGGGACCTGGCGCGGGGTCTGGCGGGCCTGAGCGAGGCGATGCGGGGGGCGTGAGCGGCGGCCCGGTCGGGGTGACGCGCTCGGGCGTCTGTAAGGAGCGCGGGTTTTCGGGCGTGGCTCGGCTCGTGCGGTCTGGGCGAGCCGGGCGGGTGCGGAAGTTTCGGGGGTTGGTTCCACGGCTCAATTGGCGTCCTCGCCCGCCCGATCTCTTGGTCGGGATGGGGGTCCGTGCGCGGGCGGTTCGGCGCCGGCGTGTCGGTCTGGCTTTGTGATGTCCACCGGTCGCGTCGGCGCTGCGGGGAGGTGCGGGTCATGGGACTTGGTCGTTTGGGATCGATCTCGGTGCTCCGGCAGTCGGGCCTGCCGATCGGGATCGACTTCGGGGTTTCGAGCCTGAAGGTGCTGCAGGTCTCGGCGGGCGAGCCGCAGGGCCTGGTGGCGGCCGCGTGCCTCCCGACGCCCGACGACCTGCTGACCGACGACGAGAAGCGGTTCGAGTTTCAGTTCGCGGCTCTGCCCAAGCTGATCAAGCAGGGCGGTTTCAAGGGCAAGCGGGCGGTCTGCTCGATCCCGTCGATGCGGACGTTCTGCAAGCACGCGCAGTTCCAGGTGACCGACGGGGTGAACGTCGGGGCGCTGGTCCGGGCGTTGATCCCGCGTGAGATCGGGTGCCCGACCGAGGCGCTGGTCTTCCGGCACGTCGAGGTCGGCCCGTGCGAGCGGGGCGGGGGCAAGCTCGAGACGATCTGCCTCGCGACGGGTCGGGATTTCGTGGAACAAATGATGGGCTCGCTCCGGGCGTCGAAGCTCGAGCCGGTCGGGATGCACTCGGAGTTCCAGGCCGGGCTCCGGGCGTTCGGCGGGTTCAAGGGCAACGACGAGGCGGACGACGGGACGGGGACGCTTTACCTGGACATCGGGTACGGCTCGACGAAGGTGCTGATCGGGCACGGGACGAAGCTGGCGTTTGCGCGCTGCATCGAGATCGGCGGCGTGCAACTGGATCAGGCCGTCGCGGACCAGCTCAAGCTGGCGATGGTCCACGCCCGGGAGCACCGGCTGGGGATGGAGCAGCTGACGCCGGAGGGGGGGGCGGGCGCGCCCGGGCCGGTGGTGAACAGCGCGGGGGCGGACGAGGAGGGGAGCTCGATGGCGGTGCTCGCGGCCGGGATGGCCAAGGCGGGCGCTGGGGAGGCACCCGAGGGCGAGGGGGGCGCTCATCGTCAGCCGGCGGGTGCGTTCGCGCGTTCGCCGGCGGCGGCGGAGCCCGGTTCGAAGGGCTTCCGCAAGCGTGTGGCGCCGAAGGCGGACCTGAGCGAGCCATTGGAGATCCTGACCGACGAGGTGTCGATGTGCCTGCGGTATCACGCGAGCCAGTTCCCGTCGCGTCGTGTGAGCCGCGTGGTGTTCTTCGGCGGTGAGAGCCGCCAGCGTGCGTTGTGCCACCACGTGGCGCGGACGCTGCGTCTGAGCGGGCAGATCGCGGACCCGCTCGCGCGTGTGGGTCGGAGCGGGAAAGAGCCGACGCCCGGCGTGTCGTTCCAGGAGACGCAGCCTGGTTGGGCGGTGGCTTTGGGGCTGTGCGTGAGCCCGACGGACCTGTGAACCGAGTCTTTGAGTCGGCGTGGGCGCGGGCCCGCGACGGGGAGCGTGCGTGATGAACAACCCGTTTCGCCGCGAGGCGGACAACAGCCAGAGCTTTCTGCCCGAGGACTACGTGCAGTCCAAGGGCGAGACACGGACGAACCTGATCGCGGTGTTCACGTTCGCGTTGGTGATGTTCGGCGTGGTCAGCGCGTTCATGGTGACGAGCCGGCAGTGGGAGTCGGTCCGGAACGAGAAAGAACTGATCGAGGCGCAGTACGACGAAGCGCGGATCCGCATCGAGCAGCTCAAGGCGCTCGAGCAGCAGCGCCAGGAGATGGTGGGCAAGGCGGAGCTGACGACGGCGCTGATCGAGCGCGTGCCGCGGTCGGTGCTGCTGGCGGAGCTGGTGACGCGGATGCCGGCGGGCGTCTCGCTGACCGAGTTGGAGATGATCAGCAAGCGCGTGAGCCAGGCGCCGGCGACGCCCGCGCCGGCGACGCCGGCGATCCGTTCGCTGAGCGGTCAGACCACGGGCGGCGCTCCGGCGGCTGCGGCGCGTCCGCGGGTGCTCCCGCCTCGGTTTGAGTACACGCTCTCGATCCGGGGTGTGGCGGAGGTGAACAACCAGATCGCCGACTACCTGCGGAGCCTGCAGAGCTGCCCGCTGCTGGAGGGCGTGGAGCTGGAGTTCATCCGGAACACGATCGAGGACAACGTCGCGCTGCGTTCGTTCCGGATCGTTGCGCGTCTGCGGGACGACGCGGACGCCCGGACGCTGGGCGTGGAGGCGTCGGAGGCTGCGGGCGCGGTGCTCGACGCGGGCGACGACATCGCCGAGGCGCTGCGCAAGGGCGAGCAGGCGGGCGAACTGATCGACGCGGGCCTGCTGGAAGAGATGGAGCTGGACGAGGGCGAGCCGCTGACCGGCGGCGTGGTGAACGTGCCGGAGCCTACGGGCGACGAGGGAGGTCGGTGAGCGATGCGAATCGGACCCCGTGAGCTGATGGTGCTGGCGGTCGTGCTGGCGGTGCCGGTGGCGAGCTACGCGCTGGTGTTCAAGCCGCAGAATCAGCGGATCGCCAAGGCGACGGCTGAGATCGCGCACAAGCGCGAGCTGCTGCAGAAGCTGCAGCAGGAAACGGCGATGAACGATGACCTGCTCCGCGCCAACGAGGAGATCGCGGGCCGGATCCAGGAGATCGAGGGGCGGCTCCCGACCAACCGCGAGGTGGACGCGGTGGTGCGCCAAGTATCGGACCTGGCGGTGGAGGCGGGCCTGGTTGCGCCGGCGCTCAAGACCGGGCGCCACCTGCGGGCGGCGAGCTACATGGAGCAGCCGCTGGAGATCGAGACCGAGGGGAACTTCCACGGCTTTTACGACTTTCTGCTGCGTCTGGAGCAGTTGCCGCGGATCACGCGGATCCCGGACCTGAAGCTCCGCGCGACGCGGGGGATGGGTGATCAGCCGGAGGTCAAAGTCGGCTTCACGCTGAGCATCTACTTCCAGGAAGACGGGGGGGCGCGATGAGCGAGTTCAACGTCGGCGATCCTCTGGGTGACGACGGGCTGGAGCCCTCGCAGAACGAGAAGCTGAGCCGCCTGGGCGTGGGCTCGTCCGGCACCGATGGCGCGGGCAAGCCCAAGCTCAAGGCGCAGCAGGTGGTGCTGCTGGCGGTGCTGGTCATCGGCGGCGGCCTACTTTTTGGCATGCGCAAGCTGGGCATGGGCCCGGAGCTGGTGATCGCGGACCCGGGCATCAGCTATGAGCCGCGGAGCGCGGGGGCGCGCCCGAGCGGGGAGCTGCAGCGCCTGATGGCGAGCCTGGAGCAGAGTTCATCGCCGGTGCAGATCCCGCTGGAGTCCGTGCAGCGGAACCCGTTCGAGATCCGCGCGGTGCTGGAGGCTCGGGCGAATAGCGGGCAGGCGCCGGTGGACGAGGAGGCGATCGCCGCCGAGGCGGCCCGCCGGGCGGCGGAGAAGCTCGAGCAGGAGATGAAGCAGGCGTTGTCGCGTCTCGGCCTGCAGAGCACGATGGACGGGCGCGTGCCGGTGGCGCGGATCAACAACGAGTTTTTCCGCATTGGCGACCGCGTGGGCGAGCACTTCATGCTGGTGCGGATCGACGGTCGGACGGCGGTGCTGAGCAGCGACGACGGGCGGGAGTTCGTGCTGGTGGCGGGTGAGAACACGCGTCAGCAGCACCGCGGGACGCCGCGCCGGCGTTGATCCCCGGACGCACCGGGGCGTGAGGGCGGACAAGATCGGAGCGCACTGGCGATGGCGAAGCACAACATCGACGACATCCTGAGCGAGCTGGGCCTCCCGGAGGAGCCGGGCAAGGGCGGGCGCTCGTTGGGCGCGGGCAAGGGCTTCGGCAAGGGCTCGCCGGCGCGTCCGACGCACCGTGTCGACCGCGCGGAGCAGTCGTTCAGCCCGCTCCCCTCGATGCCGGCGCACCAGGGCGACCGTGCGCGGGAGCGTGCGGCCGACGACCCGGCGGTGAAAAACAAGCCGCTGGCGGCGCCGCGCTCGAGCGTGGGCAGGGCGATCAGCGAGATCTACACGCCCGAGCAGTTCGAGGTCGCCGACGCCGACGCGCCGGAGCTGGGCGAGCAGCTCCGGTTGCGGGGCGTGGTGACGGGCGAGCAGCTCGCGGCGGCGCGCCAGGTGATGAAGCAGAGCCCGGGGCGCACGCTGTGCGAGATCCTGATCGAGCAGGGCGTCGACGAGGTGGGCGTGCAGCAGGCGCTGGCCGAGCTGGCGGGGCTGCCCTTTGAGCGGATCGACCTGGCGGCGGGGCTCGACGGCGGGGTGGACGGCAAGTCGCTCCAGCGCCTGACCGGCGAGTTCTGCAAGCGGCACAGCGTGATCCCGCTGCGGGCCGAGGGCTCGCGCGTGGTGATCGGTGCGACGCGGACCGAGGACGTCTTCCTGGTCGACGAGATCAAGCGGATGCTCGGGTGCGCGGGGGTGAAGCTGGTTGTGGTGACCAGCGCCGACGTCCGGGGCGCGCTCGAGCTGGTCGGGCAGCAGTCCGGCGAGGACGTCGACCTGTCCGAGATCCTCGCCGACGTCGAAGAATCCGACGTCGAGGTGACCGCCAGCTCGGGCGACACGCACGAGGTGGGCGACCTCCAGCAGCAGGCCGGCGAGAGCCCGGTCATTCGTTATGCGAACTACATCATCCAGACGGCCGTCAAGGAGGGCGCGAGCGACATCCACATCGAGCCCGGTGAGAAGAAGCTGAAGGTGCGTTTCCGCATCGACGGCGTGCTCTTCGAGATGATGAACCCGCCGGTCGCGATGGCGCCGGCGCTGACCAGCCGCCTGAAGATCATGGCCGGGCTGGACATCTCCGAGCGTCGCGTCCCGCAAGACGGGCGCATCCGGTGCACGGTGCAGGGGCGCAAGCTCGACCTCCGCGTGTCGACGATCCCCACGCCGGTCGGCGAGAAGACGGTGATGCGTATTCTCGATACGCGGTCGATCAACGTCGAGCTCGAGCAGCTCGGCTTCGACGAGGCGACGCTGGAGATCTGGAAGGGGCAGATCCGACAGCCGCACGGGATCGTGCTGGTCACCGGCCCCACCGGCTCGGGTAAGACGACCACGCTCTACGCCTCGCTCCGCACGCTGGATAAGAACAAGCTGAACATCAGCACCGTCGAAGACCCGGTCGAGTACCACCTCGACGGGATCACGCAGACGCAGACGCACGCGAAGATCGGCATGACCTTCGCCCGCGCGCTCAAGGCCCTGCTCCGTCAGGACCCGGACGTGATCATGCTGGGCGAGATCCGCGACGAGGAGACGGCGCACACCGCGGTGCAGGCCGCCCTCACCGGTCACCTCGTGCTCAGCACGCTGCACACCAACGACGCGCCGAGCTCGATCACGCGACTGGTGAACATCGGTCTGGAGCCGTTCCTGGTCGGTGCGGCCGTCAACAGCGTCCTCGCCCAGCGCCTGGTGCGGAAGCTCTGTGCGCACTGCAAGGCGCACGCCGAGCCGAGCGAGGAGATGACCGAGTACCTCGCGATGCAGGGGATGAACGCGCGGGACATGTGGTCGGCCGTCGGGTGCGATAAGTGCCGCAATACGGGGTACTCCGGGCGCGTGGGCATCTACGAGCTGCTCGCGGTCGACGACCAGCTCCGCGACGTGATCGCGCGGAACCCGAACGTGAGCGAGTTCCGGCGGATGTGCCTGGAACGCGGCATGGTCAGCCTCCAGAGCGACGGGATGCGGAAGGTCGCCGACGGGCTGACGAGCATCCAGGAAGTGATGCGCGTGACGCGCGAAGGGCACTGATCGCGCCGTTCTCATGGGCGGTCCAGATCTTGGGGGATCGACAGCCGGGGCGGTTCGCCCCGGTTTGTCGTTCTGATGCGCCTCGGTCTATGCTGGACGGCCCACCGTACGGAGGCCGCCCGATGACCGATCTGCCCGCACGCTCCGATTCCGGGATCGACTCGACCCTGCACGAGAACCGCGTCTTCCCGCCGCCGAAGCCCGGCGACGTCGGTATGGCGAGGTGGCTCATCGACTCGATGGACGAGTACCGCGAGCTGCACGCGCGTTCCGTCGCCGATCCGGCGGGGTACTGGGGCGAGGTCGCGCGCGGGTTCCACTGGTTCGAGCCGCCGGCGGAGACGCTGCGCTGGCGGGCGCCCGACGCGCAGTGGTTCGTCGGCGGTAAGACCAATCTCTGCTTCAACTGCGTGGATCGGCACGTCGAGGCCGGGCACGGCGACGAGGCCGCGATCGTGTGGGAGGGCGAGCCGATCCACGCGACCGGCGGCGAGGGTGGCGGGCGTCCCGAGGTTCGCGTCGTCACCTATCGCGAGTTGCAACGCGAGACGGCGAGGTTTGCGAACGTGCTCAAGGGCCTCGGCGTGCGCCCGGGTGACGTCGTGACGATCTACATGGGCATGGTGCCGGAGCTGGCGGTCGCGGTGCTCGCGTGCGCCCGGATGGGGGCGGTCCACTCGGTGATCTTCGGCGGGTTCAGCGCGCAGGCGATCGCCGACCGCGTCGCCGACGCGAATTCGAAGGTGATCGTGACGTGCGACGGGGCGTGGCGGCGCGGGCAGGTGGTGCCGCTGAAGGAGAACGTGGACTCGGCGGTGAACGAGCTCGCCGGTTCGGGCGGTGAGGGCGCGGGAGACGAACCGCGGGACCGGATCGTCGAGGCCGTGGTCTGCCTGAAGCGTTGCGGCAACGCCGTGCTGATGCACGAGCCGCGGGATCACGACTGGCACGCGCTGATGGAGGCGGCGAGCGAGGATTGCCCCTGCGAGCCGCTGGATTCGGAGCACATGAGCTTCCTGCTCTACACCTCCGGCTCGACGGGCAAGCCCAAGGGCATCCAGCACACCGTCGGCGGGTACATGGTCTACACCGCGACGACGGCGAAGTACGTGTTCAACCTCATCCCGGGGCTCGACGGGGCCGAGCGGGTCTACGCCGCCCCGGATGGCGCCGAACGGCGCGTCCGCGGGCAGCTCTTCTGGTGCACCGCCGACGTCGGGTGGATCACCGGGCACAGCTACATCATCTACGGCGTCATGGCGAACCGCGTCCCCACGCTCATGTACGAGGGCGCGCCCAACGCCCCGGGCGAGGATCGCTTCTGGTCGATCATCGAGCGCCACAAGGTCACGCAGTTCTACACCGCGCCCACCGCGATCCGCGCGTTCATGAAGTGGGGCGCCAAGCATCTTCAGAAGCACGACCTTTCGAGCCTGCAGGTGCTGGGCACCGTCGGCGAGCCGATCAACCCCGAAGCCTGGATGTGGTACCGCGAGCACGTCGGCGGCAACCGCTGCCCGATCGTCGATACCTGGTGGCAGACCGAGACCGGCGGGCACATGCTCACGCCGCTCCCCGGCGTGACGCCGACCAAGCCCGGCTCGTGCACGCTCCCGTTCTTCGGCGTCGATGCCGCGATCGTCGACGAGACGGGGCGGGAGCTTCCCCTCGGCTCCGGCGGGCTGCTCGCGATCCGCCAGCCCTGGCCCGGGATGCTCCGCGGGGTCTTCGGCGACCGGCAACGCTTCATCGAGACCTACTGGCGCAAGTTCGACGTCGGCGGGCGTCTCGCCCAGGACGGCGTCAGCCCGTACTACTTCCCCGGCGACGGGGCCCGGCGCGACGAGTTCGGTTATTTCTGGATCATGGGGCGTGTCGACGACGTCATCAACGTCAGCGGGCACCGACTCGGGACGATGGAGGTCGAGAGCGCGCTGGTCGCGCACCCGGCGGTGGTCGAGGCGGCGGTGGTGGGGGTGCCGCACGAGATCAAGGGCACCGGCATCGCCGCGTTCTGCACGCTCGAGCCCGGGCACGCGCCCGCGGATGAGGCGGGCGTGTCGGCGTTGAAGGACGAGCTGCGGGCCCACGTGGCGAAAGAAATCGGCGCGATCGCCAAGCCGGACGTGATTCGGTTCACGGACGCCTTGCCGAAGACCCGATCAGGGAAGATCATGCGTCGCCTGCTGCGGGACGTCGCGGCCGGGCGGGAGCACGCCGGGCAGGACACCAGCACGCTGGAGGATTTCAGCGTCCTGGCTCGGCTGCACGAGACGCAGGAAGGCTGACCCCACGCCCACGGGCGTGCAGAAACGGAGCGGATCGCGCGATGGGAGCGGCGTATTGAGCCGGGCGAGGGTCTCCGGCGGGCGAAAGCCCCGCGCGGTCGCCTGCGCGCGCCTCGGCTTGGCGGCTCTCGGGATCGCGGGCTCGCTCGCCGCCGCTCAGGATCAGGACCAGGCTCAGGACGCCCCGTGGCTCGCGCCGTCTTCGCTGCGCATCGACCTTTCGGGCGAACCATCGGACGCGCCCGCGACGCCCACCCCGCTCCGTGAGCACCTGGCAAACCCCCACGGCCCGCTCCGCCCGGTCTCATTCGCGATCTGGTGGGAGAACGACGGCGCCTATGTCAAACCCATCGCCGAGACCGATCGGCACTACACCAACGGGCTCAAGATCGACCTCGGGTTCCGCGGCGGGTTCCTCCCGGACGTGATGGCCGCCCTCCCGGGGATCGGGCATTTCGAGAACCCCCGCTTCGGCGGCGGGGTCGCGCTCCGCCAGCTCATGTACACCGGGCGGGACATCACCGACCCCGATCCACCGCTGGACGACCGCCCCTACGCCGGGCACCTGGGCTTGTCGTTCTACGGGCAGCGGTCGGACCGGTTCACGTTCGATCACGTGGAGGTCGAGCTCGGTGTGCTCGGGCCGCTGAGCGGCGCGCAGGCGGTGCAGGAGTTCATCCACTCGGCCGTGCCCAAGCAAGACAAGCCCCGCGGGTGGCCCAAGCAGCTCAACGACGAGCCGACGATCAACCTGGCATGGGTTCGACGCTGGCGCACTCCGCGGGTCGAGCTCGGAGGGCTCGCGGGCGAGATCATCCCCGAAGTCGGCGCACGCCTCGGCACCGTGCGCACCGGCGTCGAGGGCGGCGCGACCGTCCGCATCGGGTACAACCTGCCCGACGACTTCGGCCCGCCCATGCGCATCCGCGGGTTCCGCGACGTCGCCGGCGGGTGGGGCGACGGCTCCGGCAACGACTGGGGCCTCTACGCCTTCGGACGCGTCGGCGCCGCCTTCCGAGCCCACGACGTCTTCCTCGACGGCAACGTCTTCAGCAACTCCCGCAGCGTCGACAAACGCAACACCGTCGGCGAGATCCAGATCGGTCTCGTCGGGCGGCTCGGCAAGCTCGAAGTCGGCTACGCCGCCAGCTTCACCTCGCGAGAATTCAACGGGCAGATCGGCTCGGACGACTACGGCACGATCTACGCCGCGTTCCAGATCGAGTTCTGAGCCCGCCGCCTCTCCGACCGATCAGGTCCGCCCTTCCCACACCTCGCCGCCCTGGGCCGAGCTGAACGCCTGGTGGATCCGATCGAGCGCGGCTTTCGGGAGCGGGCCCTTCGCGGCCGCACGCAGGTTCGCCAGCGCGTTGTCCGGGCTCGTCGTCCCGATGATCGCCGTCGAAACCCCCTCGAAGCTCAGCGTGAACCGCAGCGCCAGCTCGGCCCACCCGCCCTGGCGGCACGATTCCGGGAAATCTTCCAGGCGGAGCCCCATCAGCCCGAACCGGCGGTGGTACTCGCTCGCGTACTCGCGGTACATCCCGGGCTGATCCTCCGGCTGCTTCCAAGCCGCGTTCGCGATCGGGCGCTTGATCATCACCCCCACGTCGTGCGCCCGGCACGCGGGCAACGCGAGCCCCGCGTTCCGCTGGTCGCAGATGTTCAGCGAGGTCTGGATGACTTCAACGTCCGGGTGCGTCGCGGCCTCCGCGGCGGCTTCGTTGTCGCCGGAGTATCCCGCGTGACGCACCTTCCCCGCCCGCTTCGCCTCGACCAGCGCCCCGAGCGCCTCGCCCTTGCGGAACGTCTCGATGTCGCACGAGTGCAGCAGCATGACGTCCAGGCGGTCGGTCTTCAGGTTCCGCAGCGCGCGGTCGACGGTCGCGGTGACGAGTTCGGGCGTCCAGGCTTTGTGGGCCAGGTCCGGGACTTCGGTGCCGCACTTGGAGACGAGCACGTAGTCGTCGCGCCGGTGCCCGACGGTCTCGCCGATGAGCGCTTCCGAGCCGCGGTACATCGCGGCCGTGTCGATCAGGTTCATGCCCTCATCGAGCAGGGTGTTGAGCGTGCGGGCGGTGCGTTCGCGGTCGGATTCGAGAAACCCGATCGGCGCGCCGCCGAAGCCGACCGGCGAGACCCGCAGGTCGGTGCGTCCGAATCGGCGTCGTTCGGTCAGAATCGGCATGGACAACTCCTTGATCCCGGCGTTTGCCCCCTGGGGCATCATTCGCACGCACAGGGCGCGTAGCATCGCTTCCCGCGTGTCCGCCGAGGCGCGTGAATCAAACCCATCCAAACCCCAGGAGATCACCCGTGCGCGTCCGCATGACCACCAGCAAGGGCGACATCGTCCTCGAACTCAACCGTGACGAGGCCCCCATCAGCACCGACAACTTCCTCGCGTACGTCGACGCCGGCGCCTACGACGGCACCATCTTCCACCGCGTCATCGACGGCTTCATGATCCAGGGCGGCGCCTTCACCACCGACATGGACCAGCGCCAGGGCAACAAGACCATCAAGAACGAGTGGACCAACAACCTCACCAACAAGCGCGGCGCGATCGCGATGGCTCGCATCGGCGGCGACCCAGACTCGGCGAGCAACCAGTTCTTCATCAACGTCAACGACAACGCCTTCCTCGATCAGAAGCAGCCCGATGGCGCCGCCTACGCCGTCTTCGGCGAGGTCATCGAGGGCATGGACGTCGTCGATCAGATCAAAAAGGTCAAGACCACCACCCGAGCCGGGCACGCCGACGTCCCGGTCGAGCCGATCGTCATCGAAAAAGCCGTCCGCGACAACCCGTAAACACGGCTCGCACCCAGCAACCCCGCCAATCCTGCCCTCCCCCGCCCCAGCGGGGGAGGTGTCGGCGCAGCCGACGGAGGGGGCCCGGCGGGAAATTGCCAAATCGCAAAGAGCCAGATCGCCAAATCCGGATGTGTCACGGACCTCTCCCGAGAGGTCCGTGACACAGGCCCGCTCGTTCACCGCAGGTTGTACTTCACGATGCACACCAGCGCGCGCACGCCGTCGCGCCATGTGATCTTCTTGCCTTCCTCGTACGTGCGCCCCGCGTAGCTGACGGCCACTTCATAAATCCGCGCCTGGCGCGTCCGCGAGGCGTTGTTCTCGTCCGGGAGGCGCATCCTCGCGAGTTTCGCGACCAGCTCCGGCTCGACGCCGAAGCGGTTTTCCTCGATCGTGATACGTTCGAGGGCCGCGCGGGTCATCGCCTTGGAGCAGCACTCGATATCGCTCAGGTTCAGGTTGGTGAGGGCGTTGCTGCACAGCGTGATGAACCGGTTCGCGAGGTAGTGCCAGTAGTAGAGCACGCGGTGCGTCGTCCCGATGAAGCGGCTGCCGATCACCGCGTCCGCGCGCCCGTCGAAGATCGGCGCGAGCACCGAGGCGTGGTCCGCCGGGTCGTACTCCAGGTCCGCGTCCTGCACCAGCACGACGTCCGCGCCGAGCTCGAGCGCCTTCTGAAACCCCGTTCGCAACGCGGCCCCTTTGCCCTGATTCTGCGTGTGCAGCACGGCGTGCGCACGCCCGCGGTCGCCCATCGCGCGCACCAGATCGGCCGAGCCGTCGGTCGAGCCGTCGTCGACCAGCACCAGCACACGCTCCGCACGCCCGCCCCCGGGCAACGCCGGCGCGGGCGTCGCCTCGAGACGCGCGACCGCACGCTCGAGCAACGCCGCCTCGTTATAGACCGGGATGACCACAACCAGACGCATGGAGCACAGCGTAGCGGCTCCCCACCCTCCTCCGCCCCAGCGGGGGAGGTGTCGGCGCAGCCGACGGAGGGGGTCCGGCGGGAAATGGCCAAAAGCACAAAGGACCAGATGGCCAGATCCGGAGGGGTCAAGTCCGGATGTGCCACGGACCTCTTCCGAGAGGTCCGTGCTCCGGGCCTCCCTCCATCCTCTCTTCAACGCTCCTGAGTCGAAAACCAACCATCAGGGAGCACGAGAGAACCGAGAGACGCAGAGCACTGACCTTGCGGACAAGGTCAGTAGCACAGGCCTCAACCATCCATCGCCACGCCCCCTGTTTCCAACGCCAGGCGCTGCGCCCGCCCCGCGATCAGGTGAGACAGCTCGCTCGCTTCCGCCCATCGTCGCCCGTCCGCCGCTGCCCGCTCGGCGTCGGGCGTGTGCAGCGCCGTGCGCACGCCGAGCACGCGGAACCGCACCCGCCGGTGCGTGGTTTGAAACTCGAACGAGCCCAGCGTGTCCACCGCTTGCTTCTTGCCGAGCCCCAGGCGTGCGCACAGCGCCTCGACGGGCGCCGCGGGTTCCGTGTCGTGCTCATCGGTCGGCGCCTGCCAGAGGTCGGCCCAGAGTCCGCGGCTGGCTCGGCGTTCCAGCAGCACGCGCCCGCGCGGGTCGCGCACGATCAGCGTGGTCGCGTGCAGCTCACGCCGCACTGCCCGGGGCTTGGGCTCCGGGATCGACTCGACCCGCCCCGTCGCGAGCGCTCGGCACCCGCCCGCGAGCGGGCAGTGCAGGCATCGCGCCCCTTTCGGCGTGCAGACGGTCGCGCCGAGCTCCATCAGCCCCTCGTTCGCGTCGCCGGGGCTGCGGGCCGCCTCGGCGATCGCGCGCGCCTCGCGCCAGAGCCATTTCTGCGTCGCGCCGTTCGCGGGCTGGTGGGGCACCTCGGTCGGCGCGTGCCAGCGGAGCAGCACCCGCGCGACGTTCCCGTCCACCAGCGGCTCCGGTCGATCGCCCGCGATCGACGCGACCGCGCCGGCGGTGTACGGGCCGACGCCGGGAAGGGCGCGCAGCGCCTCGGCGTCGGTCGGCGTCACGCCGTCGTGCCGGTCGCGGATCGCGCGGGCCGCCTCGATCAGCAGGCGCGCGCGCCGGTAGTAGCCCAGCCCCTGCCAGAGCGCCCGGACCTCGTCCTCGCCCCCCGGCGCGTCGGCGCTGTCGGCGAGGGCTCTGGGCGTGGGGTAACGAGCCAGGAACGGCACAAACTTTTCAGCCGCCCGCGAGACCTGCGTCTGCTGCGCCATCAGCTCGCTCACCAGCGCCGCCCAGGGCTCGCGCCGACGCCCCTCCGCACCCGGCACGCGCCAGGGAAGCGGGCGGGCGTGCGCGATGAACCACGTCTCGAGCGCCGCGGCCGTCGCGTGAGCCGACCCCCGCTCACTCGGCGTCACGGAGCACCCGTTCGATCGCCCTTTTGACGGCGCCCCACGCCCGATCCGGGTGCTTGCAGACCGTGATGAAGGCCGTATGGATCAGGACGTTGGTGACCCCTTCGATCTCGAACAGGGCCTTGGCGAGGGCGTCGCCGGAGGCCGATTCGGCATCGAAATAGCTCCGTGGCACCGGGCCCGGGCTCGGCTCGACCAGGCACTTGACCGCGTGGGGGTTGGGCGTCGGCTCAAACTTTGTCACGCGGTAAGGCATCGCGGGGCGATGGTATCGCTCGGTAGACTCCTATATTCAGAGTTGCGCCGCGCCCGCATGGCAAAGACCGTTCAGAAGGCAAACAAAACGACGTGAACGTCTTCCGTCACATCCAGGACCTGTTCGACCGCCTCCCCAGCTACGCGTGGTGGGAAGTCGCGATCGAATTGTCGGTCATCTGGATCGCGGTGTACTTCATCGTGAAGTTCGCCCAGGGCACCCGGGCGGCCGGGGCGCTCAAGGGCGTGCTGCTGATCTTCGTCGTCTTCGCGACGCTCGTCTGGCTGCTCGGCGGCGGGCAGACCTTCACCCGCGTCGGGTTTCTCTTCGACCGCCTGCTGCAGATCGTCGCGATCGGGCTGGTGGTGCTCTTTCAGCCGGAGCTGCGCCGGGCGTTGATCCGCCTCGGGGAGCGTCCGATCTTCAAGCGCAGCCCGAGCGAGATCGCCGAGGTGGTCGAGCCGATCGTGGAGGCGGCCCAGTATCTCGCCCGGGCGCGGTTCGGCGCGTTGATCGTGCTGGAGCGCCAGGCCGCGCTCGATTCGTTTGTCGAGGGCGGGACGCGGATGAACGCGCGTCTCTCGGCTCCCCTGCTCCAGACGATCTTCTTCCCGGGCTCGGCGTTGCACGACCTGGCGGTCGTCGTCCGCGGGAAGGTGATCCACGCGGCGAACGTGCAGCTCCCCCTAGCCGACCCCGAGGACATGCCGGACCGTCAACTCGGCAGCCGTCACCGGGCGGCGGTGGGGCTGACCAAAGAGTGCGACGCGATCGTGGTGGTGATCAGCGAGGAGACGGGCCTGATCCGCCTCGCCGAGCGCGGGCGTCTGACGCCGGGCTTTCAAGCGGCGGAGTTGAAGAAGGAGCTGAGTTCGCGTCTGGCGAAGGTGCCGCCGGCCGAGGGCGAGAACGCGGCCGACGCGGACGCCGAGGCCGAGGCGATGGCCGAGGCTCGCCTGAACGACGAACTCGACGACGACCATGCCCTCCCTGCCAAGGCGGGCGAGAAGGCGTCGGGCAAGGCGTCCCGGGGCGTGTCGCGGGGTCTGGCCGGGGGCGGCGGCGGTGGGGGAGGGCGTGATGGGTGACCGTCTCCGTGTCATCACGCTGACCACGGTCATCGCGGTGCTCATCTGGGCGTTCGCCGAGGGGCAGAGCGTCCGCACGCAGACGATGGACCTCGACGTCCGCTTCGACGAGGGCGCGCCCACGCGGTACGTCCAGGTGCTCGACAGCGGGTGGACGGGGACGGTCCGCGTCCGGATCGATGGCTCCAACACGGCCGTCGACACGCTGCTCGAAGCGATCCGCGGGCCCATCCGCCTGACCGCGGGCGTCGACCTCCCGGGCGCGCCGGGCGAGCACGTGCTCGACCTCCGGGCCGCCCTGCGCGAGAGCGAGGCCTTCCGCGGCATCGGCGTCACGATCGCCGACCTGGACCCGGCGACGGCCCGTGTCCTCGTCGGCACGCTCGTGGAGCGCGATCTCCCGGTCCGCGTCGAGCTGCCGGACGGGCAGGTTGAGGGCTCGCTGGAGGTCAACCCGTCGACGGTCCGCGTCGAGATGCCGACCACGGTCGCCGAATCGTTGCCCCCGGACGCGGTCGTGGTGGCCCGGGTGAGCGTGGATCGGCTGCGCGGGCTGGAAGCGGGTCGGCGTCAGGTCCTGGGCAACGTCGCGGTGGAGCTGCCCCCGGAGCTGGTCGACGTGAGCCCGATCCGCGTCGACCCGGGGTCGGTGGGGGTGGCGTTGACGCTGCGTAGCCGCACGGCCTCGATCCAATTGCCGACCGTGCCGGTCCACGTCAAAGTGGCGGCCGTTGCGTTCAACGACTGGCTGGTGATCCCGCAGGATCCCTTCCTGCGCGACGTGACCGTCACCGGGCCGGTGGAGGAGATCGAGCGGATCCGCACCGGGGAGACCCGCATCACCGGGACGCTGGAGCTCAGCGTGGACGAGCTCGAGCGGGCGGCCCGCGAGGGTGGGGAAGCCACCTTCACCGCCCGCTTCGCGAGCCTGCCCAGCCCCCTCCGGTTCGAGGTGGAGGACGCCCTGGTCCGCGTTCGCGTCGAACGACGCCGGGGCGAGGCAGGCGGAGAGTGAGCGTGTGAATCCCATCCGTGCCGGGCAGGACAGCCGCCCGGCAGGCGACTACCCTTCGCTCCCCCTGCTGGTGGCCCGTTTTTCGGGTCCGGTCTCCGGGTCCGGGCGTCCGTGCCCCGGGTGAGCGGCGGGGTGAGGCGACAGGTCCCGCGTCGAAGCCCCTAGAAGAGGAACCGGCTGTGAAGATCAAGACCGACGAGATCACGAGCGTCATCAAGCACGAGATCGAGCAGTTTGCCGCGGAGCTCGAAGTCTCCGAGGTCGGCAAGGTCATCGAGGTCGGCGACGGCATCGCGCGGATCTACGGGCTCAGCAAGGCGATGGCCGGCGAGCTCCTCGAGTTCGAGACCAGCGCGGGCAGCGTCATGGGCCAGGTCATGAACCTGGAGCAGGACACCGTCGGCGCGGTCATCTACGGCAACTATCTCTCCGTGAAGGAGGGCGACCTGGTCAAGGCGACCGGGCGTCTGCTCGAAGTCCCCGTCGGCGAGGCGCTGCTCGGACGCGTGGTCAACCCGCTCGGGCAGCCGCTCGACGACGGGCCCGCGATCCACCGCGACCAGACGGCGAAGATGGACATCATCGCCCCCGGCATCGCCGACCGTCAGCCGGTGACCGAGCCGCTGCAGACGGGCATCAAGGCCGTCGACGCGATGATCCCGATCGGGCGCGGGCAGCGCGAGCTGATCATCGGCGACCGCAAGACCGGCAAGACCGCCGTCGCGATCGACACGATCATCAACCAGAAGCAGTACTGGGGCACCGACCAGGCCGTCGTCTGCGTGTACGTCGCGGTCGGTCAGAAGGAATCGACCGTCGCGGGTGTCGTCGAGACGCTCAAGCAGAACGGCGCGATGGACTACACGATCGTGGTCAACGCCGGCTCGAGCGACCCGGCCCCGATGCAGTACGTCGCCCCCTACGCCGGGTGCTCGATGGGCGAGCACTTCATGTGGTCCGGCAAGGAGCCGGGCAAGACCCTCTCCGACGGGAAGCCCTACCCCAAG
Organism: Phycisphaerales bacterium; assembly: GCA_050485765.1. Lineage (GTDB taxonomy): Bacteria > Planctomycetota > Phycisphaerae > Phycisphaerales > UBA1924 > RECY01. The sequence goes on from JBJHBZ010000028.1 coordinate 33,115, forward strand.
CACGCCCTGTGCATCTACGACGACCTCTCGAAGCAGGCCGTCGCGTACCGCCAGCTCTCCCTGCTGCTCCGCCGCCCGCCCGGTCGTGAGGCCTACCCGGGCGACGTGTTCTACCTGCACTCCCGCCTGCTCGAGCGCGCCACCAAGCTCAGCAACGAGAACGGCGGCGGCTCGCTCACCGCGCTGCCCGTCATCGAAACCCAGGAAGGCGACGTCTCGGCGTACATCCCGACCAACGTCATCTCCATCACCGACGGACAGATCTACCTCGAGCCCGAGCTGTTCTTCTCGGGCGTGCGTCCCGCGATCAACGTCGGTATCTCCGTGAGCCGCGTCGGTGGTAACGCCCAGATCAAGGCGATGAAGAAGATCGCCGGCTCGCTCCGCCTCGACCTGGCGGCTTACCGCGAGCTTGAAGCCTTCGCCCAGCTCGGCACCGAGCTCGACAAGGCGACCCAGGCCCAGCTCGACCGCGGCGCGCGCATGGTCGAGCTGCTCAAGCAGCCGCAGTACGTCCCGCAGGAAGTCGTGGACCAGGTCATCTCGATCTACGCCGCGACCAAGGGCTTCATGGACGACGTGCCGGTCAACCAGATCAAGAGCTTCGAGACGGCGATGCTGGACCACTTCCAGACCTCGGGCCGTGCCGTCCGGGACGAGCTCGCCCAGAAGAAGGCCCTGACCGACGACCTGGAGCCGAAGCTGCAGGAGGCGATCCGCCAGTTCAAGGCGGGGTACAAGCCGGCGAAGTAAAGGTCTGATATCCACATCGACTGACCGAATCACCCGGGTTTGTGCTCGGGTGTTTTCTTGTTGAGTGCCTGAGTCTCGCGATAATTTCTTGAGTTTTCGGCAGATCCGGTGATTGATCGGGCTTTGGCACTGTATTCTCTCAAGTGGAGCAGGGTGCCTTGAGCGAGTCCAGCTCGTCGGCCACACGCGCGCGGCGGTCTCAGTGTCGAGGAGAGAAGAGCAATGCGTCGAGTATGGATGATGGTGATCGGCTCGCTGGCCTGCGCGAGCGGGGCGGGGTTGGCGCAGGAAACAGAATTCCGGAGCTATCACGTCGGTAATAGTTTAACATGGGATGGGCGCCCCGGGCAGATGCCGCTGTACGGGACGATGATCGGAATCAATGCTTCGTCGGGTTACCATATCAACTGCAATCGTGCTTTGACGCACATTCTCGCGGATCCGTTTCAGGTGTGTGTCAATCCGACGCCGCAGACGGGCACATTTTCCGAAGCCCTGCCGAATCAGCGATGGGACGCCGTTGTTCTTCAGCCGTTTAATAGCGTGCCGGTTCCGACGCTTGGGGATGATCTATGGGCGGTGGAGCAATTTATCAATCTTACTCGCACAAATGAATCGAATGCGAGCACCAGATTCTTGATTTACACGAGTTGGCCGAACCGTCATAATTACGACGAGGACTGGACCGGCCCCGGCACGCCGGATTTGGATACCCCCGCGACACGATCACGTGCCTACTACGACGCGCTCATCTCCCAGTATGAGCAGATGCATGGGGACCGTCTCGCAATCGTTCCGGTGGGTGAAGTGTTGTACATCCTGAAGGCAAGGATCGAAGCCAACGAGATCCCGCATGTCACCGATTTCAGGAATCAGGTCTACCGTGACGGCCTCCACCTGACAGATCAGTACGGACGCCATGTCGCGGCAGTGACATTGTTCTCGGTCTTGCACCGCGTGGATCCGCGGGTGCTTCTCTCGCAGGACGCTCAGGCCAATCCGGCGAATCCGACGCCATCCGGTCTGCAAATGGAGACGCTTGAAGCAACATATCAGGTGATCTGGGAAGTTGTCTCCGCCGATGCTCGCACGGGGGTGGTCTCCGACTGCCCATTTGATCTCACGGGACCGTCCCTCGACGGGGTCCCGGATGGACAGGTCAATGTCAGCGACCTGAATTACTTCCTCGCGCTCTGGCTCGACAACGACCCCGCGGCCGATCTCACCGGCCCGGCTCTCGACGGCATGCCTGACGGTGTAGTGACGGTCAGCGACCTGAACTTCTACATCGCCGGCTGGATGGATGAGCAGGGGGCATGTCCGTAACCAAGCGTCGCCCGTCTCAGCCCATCCGCCGATCCTACCGCGCGAGATTTTCTCTTTTTAGCAATCCGATCTCTCGCCCCCGTCTTCCGGGGGCGTTTTTTCGGCCCGGGCTCCCACCGGGGCCTGAAGTCTTGTACCATCCGCCCGCAGATGATCCGTCTCCCCGCCCAGGCTGTGCACCGGCTTCGCACCTTCTATGAGGGGCGTACATGCTTGGTCACGGGCGGGGCTGGGTTCATCGGCGGGCACCTGACCGACGCCCTGCTCGGGCTCGGGGCGTCGGTGTGCGTGATCGACGACCTGTCCAATGCCGACGCCACTCACTTGGGCGAGCAGCTCGATCTCGACCCGGAGCGCCTGCGCGTCGTCCACGCGAGCATCCTGGAGCCGGAGGCCCTCGCCGAAGCATCGAGCGGGGTGGACCGCGTCTTCCACCTGGCGGCCGTCGGGAGCGTGCAGCTCTCCATCGAGGCCCCGGAGCGCACCTGGCAGGTGAACGCGACGGGGACGCTCCGCGTGCTCGAAGCCGCGCGGGCCGCCGGGGCGGGGCGGGTGGTCTTCGCCGCCAGCAGTTCGGCCTACGGTGACGTCACCCAGTTTCCCACGCCCGAGACGCTCCGCCCGAGCCCCCGCTCGCCCTACGCCGCGAGCAAGGTCGCGTCGGAGCAGTTGCTCAGCGCCTGGAGCCGCACGTACGGGCTTTCGACCGTCGCCCTGCGCTACTTCAACATCTTCGGCCCGCGCCAACGGGCGGACTCTGCTTACGCCGCGGTCGTCGCCGCGTTTGCCAAACGGTTCCTCGCCGGCGAGCGCCCGCGGATCTACGGCGACGGGAGCCAGTCGCGGGATTTCACCCACGTCTCCAACGCCGTGCTGGCGACGCTGCTCGCCGGGGCGTGCACGGTGCCGCTGGCGGGCGAGGTCTGCAACGTCGGCGCCGGGGAGCGGACGAGCATCAACGAGCTCGCCCGCATGATGGCCCGCGTGCTCGATGCTCGCGGGCTGGAGCCCATCCACGACGAGCGACGCCCGGGCGACGTGCTCCATTCTCACGCCGACCTGACGCGGACGCGCGAGTTGCTCGGCTACACGCCCTGCACCTCCGTGGAAGAGGGCCTCGTCGACACCCTCGGCTGGTACCGACAGATCCAGCCCGCCTGAGCTCGCACCCGCGACGCACACCGCGGGCGCTCGGCGCGGTACAAGAATCGGCATGCCTACCGGCCCGATCGAAGCGGCGTGGATCTGGGTGGCCCTCGCGGCCGCCGCGCCGGTGCTCGCGCACCTGCTCCGCCCGCGCCCGGCGCCGCCGACGGTGTTCCCGGGGCTGATGCTGCTCGAGAGCGGGATCCCCGCCCGATCGCGCCGGCACGCCGAGCGCGCCGCCAGGCTCCGCCGCGTCGCACGCCTGCTGCTCCGATCGATCGCGATGGCGTGCCTCGCGGCGATGCTCGTCGGGCTGGCGGGTGATCCGGCGCGCGCGGGCGGATCGGGGCGCGCCGACGCGGCTCGGCCGCTCGCGATCGTGCTCGACGCGACGGCCTCCACCTCGCGCGTCTGGCGCGAGGCGGGGACCGCCGCACCGTTTTTCGACGTGCTCCGGAGCGAAGCGGAACGCCGCATCGCCGAGTGCGAGCGGGACGGACGCCCGTTCGCGCTCGTGATCGCCGGGACATCGGACGCATTCGAAACCGATCCCGCCCGCGCTCGAGGCGCGTTGGCGCGGGCCTCGCCCGGCGGCGAGGCGGACCTGGGCGAGGCGGCGCGGCGCGCGATCGCCGCCGCGGGCGTGCAGGGCGGCTCGCCCGAGTTGCACGTTCTGACCGATCACCAGCGCACGCAAGCCGAGGCGTTGCGGGATCTCTGGAGCGGGCTGGACGTGGACGCGGTGCGGTGGACGCCCGACGCCGCGCCGGCGTGGCGCGACGCGCTCACGCTGTCGCCCCTCGAACTGATGCCAGGCGAGGCGAGCCCGCATGGCGCGCTGACGCTGCGTGTGCATGTCCTGAACGCCGGCGCGGACGAGGAGCAGGCGGACGTGCGGTGGCACGCCGAATCGCCCGGCACGCACGGATGGAGCGGGCGCGAGACGCGTCGCGTCGCGTCGGGCCAAGCCGCGGAGGTGCGCCTGACGCTCAGCGACCTGCCGGACTTGGACGAATCGATCGCCCGTGCGCCGATCCGCGTCCGCGTGTGGCTCGGCTCGGGCGTGACGCCCGGGCCGTCCGAGTTTGCGAAGCTGAGCGAGGGCGAGCTGTGGCTCCCGAGGGCGCGCCGTGTGCGCATCGATCCGGCTCTGTCGGCGCCGGCGCTGGCCGCCTTCGAAGCCGCGGCTCTCGACGCGGGGCATCGCCTCGACGAGCCCGGCTCCGATGAGCTTCCCGCGTTGATCATCCGCGCTACGCGCAGCCCCGCCGACAACGAATCGCACGCGCCAGGCGCGGCGACCATCCTCGTGCTCGACGCGCCGCCGCCTGCGCGCGTGAGCCGCGCTCTCGACCTGCCGCCGATCGTGCCGATCGACGCTCACTCGCGCACGACACCGATCGTGGACCGCGGCCCGCTCATGCTCGGCATCACCGACGCCGATTTCTCCCTGGGCGTTGCGCGTACGCGCTCGTCGATCAACGCCGCGTCCCCGCTGCATGTGAACGCCCGCGGCGAGACCCTCGTGGAGCGCGTCCGCCGCGAGACTGAAGATGCGCCCACCGTCCTGCTCATCCACGCCGACCTGAACGCCCCCGCGCCCAGCCCGTGGCTCCCCGTCTGGGCGGCGGAGTGCATCCGTCACGCCATCGAACCTCCAACGCCGGAGCTGATCCCGCTCGGCCTCGGCGCGCGCGAACGCGACGGACGCTCCGCCGAGCCCGTGGCCCACGCGCCCGCGATCAACACCCAGTCGATGCGCCCGGACACGCGGCTGACAGCCTCAGATCGTCGCGAGCGACGACAAGCCGGTGTGCTTCTCGCGGTGCTCACCCTCGCGACGCTCGCGTCCGACCTCGCCCTCGCCAAGCGTGAACGGCGGCGTGACGCATGACGAGCCCCGCGCACACGGTTCTTTGGGGGGCCGACGCGGGAGGGCTCGCCCTCGCGCCGCTCGCGCCCTGGTGGACGCTCGCGGCCCTTGGTGCGCTCGCGCTCGCCGCCGTCGCGTTCGCGATGCGAGGGACGGGCGCGCGGCGGCGCAGGATGGCGTGCTGGGCGTTCGCCGCGTTCGTGGCCGCGCTCGCGCTGGCGCAGCCGGTGCGTTCCGTGCCCGCAACCCCCACCGATGAGCCGCCCGCGCCGCTCCCGGGCATCTGCGTGCTGGTGGATCGATCGGATTCGATGTCGCTCGGCGAGCCCCCGACGCTCGCCGCGCTCGCCGAGGGCTGGCTGCGGGCGTTCGCGGACGCGAGCGAAGGGCGCGTCCGCGTCACGCACCAGTCTTTCGCCGAGCGGCTCTGCGTCGCGCGCGCACCGCACGAGAGCGCCCCGGACGAGCCGGTCGGAGCCGGTGCGACGCTGCTGGTCGACGCGGCCGAGCACGCGATCGAGTCGATGAGCCGCGCCCCCGCTCGCCCCGCGCACCTGATCCTGCTCAGCGACGGGCGCGACACGAGCGGGCGACGCTTGGAGACGATCGCCGCCGCCGCTCGTGCGGCCGGCGTCCGCGTCCACGTGCCCGAGCTCGAAGCACTGGGGCGCCTCGACGACGAATCCCCCCTCCGTCTGGCGGCTCACCTCAGCCCGGGCACGATCACCGCCGGCGAACGCGTGACGATCGACGCCGTCGCGTCGCTCAGTGCCAGCGAGCATGACCACGCCGAGGCGCTGACCTGGCTGGTGACCGGCGTCGGCGAAGATGGGCGAGAAGCCGAGTTGCTCCGCGTGCCGTCGCGCCTCGAGCGGTCGGCGGGGAGGTCGTGGGCTCAGGCGCGCCACGAGGTGCGTCCGCCGTCGTGGTCGCGGGAGCTGGTGATCGAGGCGCGGGCGGGGGAACACGCCGCGTACGCCGTTTGCCCGGTGCGTGTGCTGGACGCGCCGCTGGAGGCGTTGGTGGTGACCGGCGCGCCGAGCCTGGACGTGACCTTTGCGGTGCGCGCCTGGCGCCGATCACCGGGCCTGCGCCTCACGGTGCTCGCGCTCCGCGACCCGGCGACGGGGCGTCCCGCGGGCGTGCGCGACGCGTACGCCGGGGAATCAGCGCAGGCGTTGGACGCCGAGACAATGCTGACGCCGCACGCGCTCGCCGGGTATGAGTTGATCGTGCTCGCCCCGGGCGTGCGCTCGGCGTTGACGGGCGAGGCGGTGCTCCCGCCCGGGCTGCGCGAGGCGCTGCTGGACGCCGCGGCCCGCGCCCCGGGCCTGATTGAGTTCGACGCCGTCGCTTCCGCGGACACCCGTCCCGTGCAATGGAGCTGGACAAACACCGGCGAGGCCCTGCTCGCCCTGCGCCACGGGTGGGACCGCCCCCCCGCACCCCTCCGCCTCCCCGCGCCCGATGCTTCGCCCTTGATCGACGCCCCCCTCATTCTCGCCGAAGCCGAGACCCCTTCGGCCGACGTCCCCGTCATCACGGCGCGCATGTCGCGAGGGCGTCGCGCCTTGGGCGTCCATGCACAAGGCCTCTGGCGCGCCTGGCGCGACGAGGATCCCGCCGACGAGCCCTGGACACGCCTGGCGCGCTTCGCCGCGACCGGCGACCCCGCCCCGCCCGAGCGAGCGATCGCCTTGAGCATCGAGCCCGCGACAACCACGCCCGGCGCCGACGTCCGCGTGCGCGTGCAAGGCCTCGGCGAGCACGGCGGCGTCCTCATCCACGACCCCCCAGGCGCGCCGGCGCGTGCGATCCCGCTGCTCTCAGTCGCCGGCGAGTGGGAGGCGACGGTGCGCGTGGAAGCCGTCGGGCGTCACCGGTTTTCCGTCCGAGATGAAGGGCGCGAAGCGTCCGCGCTGGCGATCGCCTCGCCCGTCTCGATGGAGACACTCGAGCCCGAACCGAGAGCCGAGGCGATGCGCCGCCTCGCGCTCCAGACCGGCGGGCGCGTCTTCTCGCTCACCGAGCCCCCGGAGCCGTTCGTGCTCGCGCTGCTCGAAGACACGCTCGGAAGCGGCGTCGCGCAGCGCCCGCTGCTCGACCCGCGCCTCGCCATCGCGGCGATCGGCGCCGCGTTCTTTCTCGCATGGCTTCCCGCCATGCGAGAAGAAACGGATCGCGAGGGCGACGCATGACTCACCACCCATCAAGCCCACACACGCCCGATCGTCTGTCGCATGGCCTGCATGCTCACGCGAAACGCATGCGAGCGCGAGCACGCGCGCGCTGCGCCCTGATCGCGGGCGCGAGCGCGTGCCTCGTCGCGGTTGCGGTCGGTGTCGCCGACGCGATCGGGCGGTTCGAGGGCGATGCCCGTCTCTGGTTCTTCGCGGGCGCGTCGGTCCTCATGCTGCCGAGCCTTGTGTACGCCTGCCGCGCCGTGCTGGGATGCCGCGTGTCGGACGCGTCGGTGACGGCGGCTCTCGCCGGCGCGATGCCCGATCGCGCCAGCGCCGAGCGTGTCGCCGCCGGCGTGGCCTTGCTGGAGCGGTGCGACAGCCGCGATCCCGTCGAAGCGGCCTGCGCCCGGCGTGCCTGCGAGGCCGCCGCCTCGGACGTCGCGCGCCTCGGCACGCGACGACTCGCCCCATCGCTCCGACCCCACGCCGCGCTCGCGGCGTGCGCCCTCGCTCTGCTCGTCTCGATCGAGCTCGCCTGCCCGCGCCTCGTGGTCACCGCGTGGGCGCGCTTCGCCGAAACATGGCCAGAGGACGCCGCACGCCCGCCATGGTCGCCCGTTCGCCTGCACCTCGAGCCCGTCTTGCCGCGTGCGCGCACCGGCGAGGACGCGGCGTTCCAGGTCCGAGCCGAGTCCCGCGCCGGCTGGCTCGGCGTCGAGCGTCCGACCCACCTCCGGGTGCGCCTCGCGCCGACGCGCTCGCGCACACCGTGGCGCACGCCCGCGCTGGCGCTCGACGCCGACGGCGTCGCCATGCTCACTCTCCCGGGCGTGACGCGCGAGCTGGAGCTGATCGCCGAGGCCGACCTCGCGTCGGATCGCCTGTTCCGGCGCACGCGCAGCGCCCCGGTCGTGTTCCGCCCGGACCCTTCGCCTGCCTGGCGGGAAGCCGTGGTCCGGCTGATCCCGCCGGAGCAGACCGAGCCGGCCGCCCGTTTGCTTCTCGATCTCGACGCCGAGACGACGCGCCTGCACGCCCCGCCGGGCTGGCGTGTGGAACTGGAGGGCGAGTACGTCGGCGAGCCGGACCGCCTGGAATGGCGGCACAACGACGAGCCGCCGCAGACGGACGCCCCGCCCCGCCCCGGCGCGGCGCGCGTGCGGGCCGCCGCGATCGTCGGCGAGTCACCCGCGCGCGTCGCGTGGCGGCTCTCACGCGAGGGCGAAGCCGTGTCGGTCGTGCTGCAACTGGAGCCGAGCGAGGATCTCCGCGCCACCGGCGGCGCTCTCGCGTGGCAAGGCGACCCCGCCGCGATGATGCTCCAAGGAACGCCATCGTCCGACACGCCCCGTGCAGGTACGGATGCGCTGGCGGATGCGGGCACGCCGCCCTCGCCGTCCACACCAGACCCATCGACCACGCCTGCAACCGACGCCGAAACCAACGCCGAGCTGAGCCGCGAGCGTGACCCCGGCGCCGACTTGGCCGCAGCCCCGCCCACCGCTCCGTCAACGCCCCGCGCCGGCGCGCCGGGCGAGCACGCGCCCGCCGACGGCCAAGAAACACGCGATCCCTTGTTCACGCCGGAAGCCACACCCGAGCCCGGCCTGCGCACCACAGCGCGCCCACCCGGTGATGCCATCCTTCATCTCGAGGCCCTTCCCCCCAGTGCCGTCGCCGCGATCGAGCGCGTCCCGCCCGAGTTGCGTCCGCTCGTGGCTCGATACTTCGCCCGCCTCGAACGCCTGCGCGATCCACCGCGTACCACCCCCGAGGAGCCCGCGCCGTGAGCGAACGGACCATGCAGAAGACATCACCTTCAGTACCGCGCGCGCACGCCCTGCTCGTCACGCTCTTGCTCGCCGTCATCGTCGCGACCGCGCCCGGCGCGTCCGCGCTCGCCGATGACGCGATCGCCGTCGCGCACCTGCGCCCGGAATCCGGCCGCCCCGCCGAGTGCCTGAGCGCACGGTTTCTCCGCGTCCTTGCTCGACAGACCGGTTGGCCCGTGCGCGAGTCGCTCGATCCGGTCGCGATCACCGACGACGGGCTCGACGCCTACGCCGTCGCCGTGCTCAGCCAGGCCGGCGCGTACGAGCTGACTTCGGACGAACTCGATCGCCTCCGCCGCTGGCTCGACACCGGCGGCTCCCTCGTCGTCACCGGCCCCTGCGGCCCGGGCGACTGGCTCGTCTCCGCCGAACGCACCGTCGCACGCCTCTACCCCGATCAACCCCTCGCCGACCTCGCCCACGACCACCCGCTCTTTCACGCCCTCTACGACCTCGCCCCGCCCGTGCAGACCAACGGGCAGCCCGGCGTCATCCAGGCGATCGAACGCGACGGGCGACCCGTCCTCCTCTTCTCCCCGGCCGGGCTCAACGACACCGACGGCGCCGGCGGCGGGTGCTGCTGCTGCGGCGGCGTCGAGCTCCGCGACGCCCACCACATCCTCGCCAACTTCATCGTGCTCACCATCGCGCCGTAGCCGCGTCCCGAGCGGCACGCCCGTACGATCCTCGCATGCTCGGACGCCTCTGGCTCACACTGGTCGGCCTCGTGCTCGTCGCGGCCGCCGTGCTCCGCACACGCGGCGCCTGGCGCGCCGACTACTGGACCTGGCGATGGGAGACCGCCTTCGGACGCGGCGTTCCGCTCCGAAACGAGCTCATCCGCGGCTTGCTCGAGTTCGCACGCTGGACGGCTTCCATGCGAAGACTGCGCTAAGAGCACGCTTTCCCCCCTCACCCGAGCGGCCCACTGTGGCGTCCGCCTGGCGCTTCCGCTATCGTCGGAGCCGACCGGGGCTCACCGGGTCCGCCTTCCAACAACGCCGCCAACCCCGCAAACAACACGCGGCACAGCACAAAGGCCACACCACATGTCCGACGCCAACACCAAGTCCGCCGGCTTCCCCACCAGCTTCGTCGGCGGGCTCGTCGTCGGGCTCGTGCTCGGCGGCATCCTCGGCGCCGTCCTCCCGCCTTTCTTCGAAGGCGGCGCACGCGTCCCTACCCCCAACAACCAAGGCCTCACCGCGCCCAGCGGCCCACGCGACGCCTTCGACGAGCGCTCCACACCCCCGGCGGACCCGGATCCCGAGATCGACCCGCAGGACGACAACGCCGACCTCCCGCCGATCAACGACTCCGATCAATAACACGGATCGCGCGCCCAAACACGCCGATCGCGACCGACGCGCCCGCCCGCGCCCGTGCGAATGATCCTGCATCGTGCGCACGCTCTATCTCGACCACGCCTCCACGAGTTGGCCCAAGCCCCCCGCGGTGCGTGAGGCCGTCGCGCAAGCGCTCGAGATGGAGCTCGGCGGGCCCGGTCGCGGCGGTCACACCGCCGCCAGAGCCGCCGAACACCTCCGCAAACAAACCCGCCGCCGTCTCGCCGAGCGGCTCGGGCTCGTCGGCGGCGTTCCGATCTTCACCAGCGGCGCGACGGCCGCACTCAACCTCGCCCTCCTCGGGCTCTGCACACCCCGCGCCCTCGGCACCGAGCCCCCGCGCCGCGTGCTCGTCAGCCCGCGCGAGCACAACGCCGTCACCCGCCCCCTGGCCTGGCTCGTCGCACGCGGGTGGGCGACGGTCGAGCCCCTCCCGGTCGATGACGCCGGGCGGGTCGACGCCCGCGCCGCGGGCGAGCTCGCCGCCGGCAGGCCGACCACGCCCCCCGCGGCGCTCTGCGTCTGCACCGCCGCCGACAACGTCACCGGGCTCATCCAGCCCCTCCCCGCACTCGCCCGCGCCCTGCACGAGCACGCCCCGCGGACGCTCCTTTTGGTCGACGCCTCACAGGCCGCCGGCCTCCTCTCGCTCTGCCCGCCCGACGCCCCGCGACCGGACCTGATCGCGTTCGGGGCGCACAAGACTCTCCGCGGCCCCGCGGGCCTCGGCGTGCTCGACGTCGGGCCGCGAGCCTTCGACCCGCAGGGCGACCCGGACGAACAGCCCCTCCAGCCCGTCGCCTTCGGCGGCACCGGCGCGACCGGCGGCGACGAACCCATCGCCCCAGCCCGAGCCCCCGCGCGATTCGAGCCCGGCACGCCGCCCGTCCCCCTCTTCGCCGGCCTGCTCGCCGCCCTCGATCACCTCCCGGAAGCCGCCCTCACGCACGAACGCGCCTGGCTCGCGCGCGCGATCGCGGGCACGCGGGGCTGGCCCGCCGTCCGCTGGGTCGGGTCCGCAGGGCGGTGCGCCGAACGCGATGACCCGAGCGAGCTGCATCAGAGCGTCGGCGTCGCCGCGTTCCGCCTCGAGCACGACGCGTGGACGCCGGACACGCTCGCCGCCGCCCTCGACGCGAGCTTCGGCATCCGCGTCCGCGCCGGCTTCCACTGCGCCCCGAGCCTGCACGACGCGATCGGGACGCGCGCCGCGGGCGGGCTCGTCCGCCTCAGCCCCGGGCCCGACGCGACGGGCGAAGACGCCGATCGCTTCCTCCACGCCCTCGCCGAACTCCTCTCGGCGTGAACGCACAGACCGCCCGTGTGCGCCGTTTTGTGAAGATCCCTCCGTTTCCAGTGCTTTTCGCACCGCGCCGAGCATCGCCGACGCCGCATCCTGATATCGTGTGCGCCCCGTCGACGCCGGCGGGTGTGGCACAGCAGCGCGACCGCGCTGCGCATCAAGCGGAGCGCGACGCAATGAAAACCGATCCGGGGGCGAGTGCGGGGCGTGGGCAACGGGCGCGCCGGTGTGCGGGCGTGGCGATCACGGTGTGGGCCGCCGCGATGCTCACGCTGACAGGGTGCGCCGCGCGGGCGGAGGGGCAGGTCGGCGCGACGCAGGACGCCGGCGCCCGTCAGGGTGCGAGCCTGCGCGACGGGCGCGAGGCTGTCCGTCCGGAGAGCGATCGGTACGAGCGCGGGCGGGTCATGCTTGACGGGTTGTTCGACGACTGGCCCGAGGGCGTGGTGGCGCTCGCGGACGCGGACTACGTCTATCTGCGGTTCAGCCCGGGTGAGGAGGCGTCGTACGCGATCCAGGCCGCGCCGGAGCAGGTCGTGCTCCATCTCGACATGGACGGGCGGGCCGAGACGGGTCGCGGGCTCCAGTCCCCGCCCGCGGCGGCGCACCTCGGGATCGACCTCGAAGTCCGTTTCAGCCCGCGCGTCGCGGGTGGGCGGGGGAGCGGCGTCATGCTGCGCGCGTTCGACGCGAGCGGGCAGGCGACGACGATCCGGCACGCCGACGCCGATTTCATGGCCAGCCCCACCTACGCCAATCCCTGGTACGAGGCCCGCATCAGCCGCCACCTTGCCGGGGTCGACGCGCTCGCCGGGCGGATCGAGAGCGGGACCGCGCGCGGGATCGTCACGATCTACGACGCGCAGAACCGCCTGGTGGGCTACGCCGACCCGTTTGAAACAGCTCTCCCGCCCCGCGCCCCGGCCCCGCCCCGCGCCGAGGCGGTCATTCCTCCCCACCCGGCGGGCGGGCTGCGGATCGTGAACTACAACGTCGAGCACGCGGCCCCGATGAACAACCCCGGCCCGTTCGCCAACATCCTGAACGCGCTCGACCCGGACGTCGTGCTCGTCCAGGAGTGGACCAGCTCGACCGAGGCCGAGATCCGCGCGTGGTTCAACGCGATGCTCCCCGCGAGCGGGCCGTGGCACGTCGTGCGGAACGAGACGTGGGGCGTCGCGGTCGTGAGCCGCTACCCGGCGGAAAACCTCTTCCCCGCGCCGATCCGGCGACAGGGCGGGGCGACGGTGCGCTTTGTCGGCGCCCGCCTGCACACGTCCGTCGGCGAGGCGATCGTCGGCTCCTTGCACCTCAAGTGCTGCGGCGGCGCGGGGACGAGCGAGGACGCGACGCGGATCGCCGAGGCCGAGGCGATCGCGGACGCGCTCGCGGGCCTGCTCGCCGACGATCCGGCCGCGATCCGCGTGATCGGCGGCGACGTGAACCTCGTCGGCACGCGCACGCCGCTGGACCGGCTCGTCGCCGGGCTGGACGTCGACGGGTCGGACCTCACCCCGGCGTTCACGCCCGTGCTGGGCGATCACGCCGTCTACACCTGGACGCACGCCCCGAGCTCGTTCGCCCCCGGTCGCCTCGACTGGGGCGTCTACGGCCAGGCCGGGGCGGAACTCGTCCACGCCTTCGCGCTCGACACGCGCCGCCTCGGCTCACGCACGCTCGCCCGCTACGCCTTGGAGCACGAAGACGCCGCGGCGAGCGACCACGTGCCCGTCGTGCTCGACCTGGTCCCGCGGGATTGATCGGGGCGGGTTACTTCGCGTCGATCACGACGCGGACCTCGCCGTTTTGCCCGACGGGTTCGACGACGCCGAGCTTGTGCAGGGCGTTGAGGGCGGCCTGCTGCTCGGCCGCCTTTTTGTTGTTGCCCCACGAAGGCTCGAACCGGAGCGTGCCGATCTCGACGCTCACCTTGAACGCCTTGGCGTGGTCGGGGCCCTGCTCGTCGAGCACGCGGTAGACCGGCTGCCCCAGGCCCTCGGTCTGGGCGTGCTGCTGCAGGACGCTCTTGAAGTTCTGCTGGTGCCCGCAGTTGGCGGCGTCCTCGATGCACGGCTCCAGGAGCGGCTCCAGGAACGACCGCGCGGCTTCGATGCCGCCGTCGAGATAGACCGCCGCGATCACCGCCTCCAGCACGCACGCGCTCAGCGAGCACGGCAAGCGATCCGACGCGTTCCGCATCCCCTTGCCGAGTTCGAGCATCTCTTCCAGCCCGAGGGCCCGCGCGAGTCGGGAGCAGGTCTTGCGGGAGACGACCGCGCTCTTGAGCTTGGTCATGTCCCCTTCGAGATAGTCCGGGTACCCGCGGTAGATCAGGTCGCACGCGACCATCCCGAGCACGGCGTCGCCGAGGAACTCCATGCGTTCGTTGGAGTCGAGCCGGTGGTCGGTGACCGAGGCGTGGCGGAGGCTCCGCTCGAGGAGGGCGGGGTTCTGAAAGCGGTAGCCGAGGGCCTGTTCGGCGGCTTGGCGCGTGGCGTCATCCATACAGGGCGCGTCCCGATGTGACTCGGCCGCGGGACACCCGCGACGCCGCCCGACCGGGCGGCATCATCGCCCGTGGGCGCCAGAGCACCCACGGCGCGGCCGGGACGCACGCCAAACCCCACCCGGGGCGGTCCTCAGGGTGCGGCTGTTCGAGCACCGCGCGCCCCGACGCAACATGCGACAGGGGCACCGGTCCTCGAACGGCAGCACACCCGCCCTCCCCCACAGGGGCCCGGTTCGACTGCGTCCGATCCAAGCCTACGAGATCCCCGGGGCCTTGCCAAGACCAAGCTTTGAAAATGCCCAATTCTGGGGATAATTTCGGATTGAGTGTGCGGGTTAGATCGGATTTTGATTGGGTATCGATGGTTTCGGATGCCGGATCCCGGGTTTGGCGGCTTGCTTGGGCGGTGGTGGCGGGCTATCAATTCCGTCCTGCCGCTTGGGCGAGGCCGGAGTTTCGGTCTTGGCGTGAGCGGGTGTTCAGCGGTGTTCTAGCACGGATTCGGAGCGGCTCGATGGCGATTCACTACCCCAGGCGGACGAGCAAGATCAAGCGTTTCCGCACGATGGGCTTCCGTGCGCGCATGCGGACCAAGGGCGGTCGGAAGATCATCAACAACCGTCGTCGCCTGGGCCGCCCGGCGAACGCGGCCAAGTGCTGAGTCTTGGGCGCGTCCGTTGAATGGGGCGCACCCGTGACGAGCGCGACGCATCACGATTGACCCGCAACGCCCCGGCCGCACGGCCGGGGCGTTGTTGCTTCTCGGATGGGCGTGACTTGTGCGCGGGCTCGGGATCGTGCAGTATGTGCGGCCGCTCGGCGATTCGACGCCGAGCCTCGGAGACCTGGCGCGGGTTGCGGTTGAGGCGCACGCGCCGCGGCGACACTGAGTTCTGAACCGGAGCGACGATGGCTGAGACGAGTGGTCCGGATCGTGGCGGCGTGGTCGGTCCCCCGTCGGCGGGCGATGACGCCGAGGGGCGTCCGATCTTCCAGCGGCGCTACCGCGAGGTGACGCTCAGCGCGATCGTGTTCGGCGTGATCTTCGGCGCGATCATGAACGCCGCGATCACCTACGCCGGGCTCAAGATCGGCTTCACGATCGTGGGGTCGGCGATCGCGGCGGTGCTGGGCTTCGGCGTGCTGCGCGGGCTGCTCCGGCGCGGCACGATCCTCGAGACCAACATCGGGCAGACGATCGCCTCGGCCGTCAACACGCCCAACTCGGGCGTGATCTTCACCGTCCCGGTGCTCCTGCTCATCGGCATCCGCCTCGACCCGGGCGGGCTGAACTTCTGGCTGATCACGCTGGCGTGCGTCGCGGGCGCGATCCTCGGGTGCGCGTTCATCGTCCCCCTGCGGAAGCAGATGCTGGACATCGACCGTCTGCGGTTCCCGTCGGCCGTCGGCGTCGCGACGATCCTCAAGAGCCCGGGCGCGGGGGCGAAGAAGTCGGTCGTGCTGATCGTGGGCATCGCGGTGAGCGCGCTGATCGCCCTCCCGGCCCAGCTCCCGAACCTGCGCGTGAAGGCGAACCCCGACCAGCGGGCGGCGCTCATGCAGCGCGACCGCTTGTCCGGCGAGGAGTCGAACCGTCTGCGCGAGCTGGCGCAGTGGCAGGCGAGCCAGCGCCCGAGCGTCGAGCGTGTGGCGATCGGCCGCAGCCTGCACGACGCGCCGGGCCCGCTGAGCGCGTCCGACGCGTACGCGTTCGACGCCTACCGCGTCCACCTCTACCACCTGGCGTCGTCCAGCGACGCGGCTCGGTACCGTCTGCCGCCCTCGGCGGGTGAGCCGACGGATCTGGAGGCGTTCGGGCGGGCGTTCCGCGCCGCCGGGCTGCATGAGCGGACGGTCGAGCCGCGTTCCGGCGAGACGATGGAAGAGACGGCCGCGCGTGCCGAGGCGGCATCCGAAGCGAGCGTGATCGACGCATGGCACCTGTACCGGGCCGAGCGGACGGAGGCCGCGTCCGCGTCGCCGGACGTGGAGATGCCCGAGGGGCTGCCGTCGTTCGAGCTGCTGAGCTGGTCGTCGTTCGAGCGTTCGTATTGGCCGCGTGTGGCGTGGATCGGGTACCAGGACCTGGGCCTCCGCCTGGGGATGCCGGACCCGCCAGCGCCGGCGCCGGTTCGGCCGGTGCAGTTGATGGATGAGCAGAGCCTGGCGCAGTACGCCCAGTTGGAAGGGATCACGCCGGAGGAGGCGCTCGAGCGTGCGGGCCCGCTGGAGCCGGGCACGGCCGAGGCGCACGAGCGCGCGGTGGCGGAGGCCGAGCGTGCGCGGGCGCGGTACGAGCGCATCGTTGCGCGGAACGACCGGAACGGGGACGGGCAGGGCGACTACTTCGTGACGGACACGATGGTGGACGTCGGTCGCGTGCTGGGGTTGCCGAGCGAGTTTCAGTTGATTTTCGCGATCGCGCCGTTCGCGATCGGGGCGGGGTTCCTGTCGGGCAAGGCGGGGCTGATGGTGCTGGGGGGTGGGATCCTGGCGTACTTCGTGCTCAACCCGGTGAGTTACAACATGGGGTGGCTGCCGGCGACGGTGTCGGCCGAGCAAGCGCCGGACTTCGCGTTCGGGAGTTTTAATCGCCCGCTTGGGATCGGCCTGCTGCTGGGCGGGGCGTTGATGGGGGTGGTGTTCAGCCTGCCGGCGATCCGCGAGGCGCTCAAGAGCATCGCGCGGGCGAGCGGCGGCACGATCGCGGCGGCGGCGGGCAAGGGGCGCGACGAGCTCGGGCTCAAGACGCTCATCATCGCGGCGGTGACGGCGCTGGTGCTGCTGTTCTTCGCGGCTGATTTTGTCGGGAACCTCCCGATCAACAAGGCGTGCCCGGTGACCGAGCAGCAGGTGGAGGACCGGGGCGATCGCGTGACGACGGACTACCGCGGCTACGCGCTGGCGTTCGCGACGCCCGAGGCGCGGGACGTGTTCAAGACCGAGTGGACGCCCGAGCAGCGGGCCGAGTGGCTCGCGTCGACCGGCGCGCGCCCGGGGTGGCTGCACGGGATCAACAGCCACGTGCGTGCGGCGATCATCGCGGTGATCGGGGCGCTGTGGATCTGGTTCGCGGGGATCATCATCGCTCAGTGCACGGGGATGACCGACTGGAGCCCGATCAGCGGGATGGCGCTCCTGACGGTCGTGCTGGTGCTGCTCCTGGCGGGCACGGGGGCGGTGACGGGTGCGGTGCTGATCGGGGCGGCGCTGTGCGTCGCGATCACGTGCGCCGCGGACATGATGGCGGACCTGAAGACCGGGTACCTCGTCGGTGCGCAGCCGCGACGCCAGCAGGTGGTCGAGATGATCTTCACGGGGATCGGCCCGATCATCACAATGTTCGTGATCCTGCTGATCGCGCAGGTGAACCTGAACCAGGGTCTGCCGGCGATGGGCCCGGGGACGGAGACGAGCGCCCCGCAGGCGCAGGCGCTCCAGGCGGTGATCACGGGCGTGCAGGGCGGGGACATGCCGTACGCGTTGTACGGGTTCGGGGCGTTGCTCGGCGTGCTGCTCGGGCTCGGGAGCTTCCCGGGCCTGGGCGTGCTGATCGGGCTGAGCGTGTACCTGCCGTTCTTCTACATCGCGACCTACGGCATCGGGTGCGTCGCGAACATGATCGTCGTCAAGCTCCGCGGGAAGCAGTGGAGCGAGGCGTGGGGCGTGCCGTTCGCGGCGGGGCTGATCGTCGGGGAGTCGATCCTCAGCCTGATCATCAACATGATCGTCCTCGTCACCGGCTGAGCCGGGCCTGAGTTCTGGAGAGCACGAGCCATGAACCTGAAGATCATCGCCTTTTTCCCGATCGTGATCGGGCTGGCGCTCGGGACGCTGGCGGCGAGCACGGCGTACCTCGCGCCGCTTTCGCTGCCGGACGATCGCCTGATCGGGCTGGAGCTGAGCGCGCCCGCCGGGGCCGACGAGGAGGGGGAGCCGATCGTCCCCGCGACGACCGACGGCGAGGCGACGGTGCTGACGCCGGAGCACCTGGCGTCGCTGCGCGACGCGGGGGTGCGGTACGTGCGCGTCGATGAGTTCAGCCTGTCGCGCTGGCCGCACTGGGGGGCGTTCCTGATCGCGGCGTTGAGCCTGGGCGTCGGGGCGCTGCTGATGCGGATGGATACGAAGGCGCAGGC
>JBJHBZ010000029.1:0-23692 GCA_050485765.1 Phycisphaerales bacterium
GAACTGGATGGCGCTCGCCCCGGTGCCGATGACGACGACGTCGCGGCCGGCGAGGTCGGCGTCGTGGTCCCACCGCGCCGAATGGAAGACGGTCCCCTCGCACGAGTCGAGACCGGGGATGGCCGGGATCACCGGTTCCGACAGCGGGCCGGCGGCGCTGGCGGCTGGCTCACGGCCGCAGGCGCGGCAGTGCTGGCCGGATGGTTCGTGGGCCGCGGCTGGTGGTCGATCGACCGCGACGGCGTGACGGTGTCGTCGACGGTGTGGCGCTGGGGCCGGGTGCGCCGGGGCGTGGGGCGCCGCTCGCCGCCCGCCTGCACCGGCCGCCGCCCGCCGGGGGGCCCACGCTCGCGGCTCAGGAGCTCTCGCGCCACAGCCCGGCGATCCCGGACGAGCCCGCGAGCCGTCTGCTCGCTCGGCGTCGCCTCGGGTCGGACCCCTCGGGCACGCGGGCGGCCTGGCGTCAGGTCCTCGAAGCCGGCGCGTTCGGGGACGCCGAAGACGAGCACGGCGCGACGCGGGCGCTGCGGACACTGCACGGGATCGATGCCGCCGTGCGTTTGGGAGACACGCTGCTCGCGATCGCCGAGCGTCTGGACCGGCGCGAGCGTCCGCGTCTGGCGGCGACGCTGGCGGTGGTCCTGGGTGACCTGGACAGCGCGGAGGCGGGCGCCATGCTGCACGCCTGGCTCGCCGATGATGCGCCCGGGGTCGACGGTCGCGTGCGGGCGAACGCGCTGGAGGCGCTGTCGCGCCGCTCGCGTCGGCTCGGAGGGCGCACGCCCGAGAGCGGGCGGGCGTGGCGGGATCGGCTCCTGGAGTGCCGAAGCGACGACGCCCACCGGGTCCGCGCCAGCGCCGTGCGGGCGTTGCTCCGCGACGCGTCGGGGGGGCGTCCGGGCGGTGCGGCTCGGCCCGCGGGTGAGGTCGTCTTCGAGGCCAAGCCCGGCGAGACGACGGCTTCGGTCACCGATGACCCGGCGCGTGCGGACGCGGCGGTGGCGCAGGCGGTCGGCTCGCTCTGCTCGATGCTGGACGACGATCGGGCCTCGCATCGCCTGGCGGGGGTGTGGGCGGCCGAGCGTGCCGTCGCGGGAGCCGGCTCGACCCGGCTCGGCTCGGCGCTGCAAGAGCTCGCGGGGCGTTTGCACGGGTTGGCCGAGCGTGAGCCCGATCCGACCCTGCGGGCCCGGGCCGAGCGGTGCGCGGGGATCGCGGGAGAGGGCGTGCGGGCGGGTTGGGCGTCGTCGTCACGGGCGTAAGCGAGCGGCTCCGGATGGTTTGGCACGGATCCTGCGGGGTGCCGGGGCATGCTGTCGTTACGTGTGCTGGGCGCCGGGTCGAGTGAGCCGTACGAGTGGATCCGCCGAGCGGTGGAGAATCGTCGTCGCGTGGAGTTGATGGACCCGCGGACGCCCGCCGAGCCCGCGCCCGCGGCCGAGACGATGGGGCGGACCTTCGGCGATATCAGCGACGCGAGCCTGCTGGCGACGGCTGGGGTGGTGATCCTGCTGGTCGTCGCGGTGGTCAAGCTCCGCGGGCCGGTCCTCCGCTGGTGGCGCGGGCGTGCCAGGCGGGATCCGCTGGTGCGTGCGTGGCGGCGTGTGGCGATGGAGACGCGTCTGGACGCGGACCAGGCGGAGGCGGTCTGTCGTGCGGGCGAGGCGCGGGGCGTGCCGCCGATCGCGGTGCTGCTCTGCCCGAGCGTGATGGTGGAGGGGAAGGCGTCGAAAGCGCCGGCGCGATCGCCCGTCCGTGCCAAGGTCAAGAGCGCTCCGACAAAGGCGGGCTCGCCCGTGCCGGCTGCGGGGCGTGTGAAGGCCGCGTGAACAAACCAGTTTGGGGCAGGGCGAGAGCGTGGGGCGGGTTGGCCTGCGCGGTCGGCGTTGGTTCCTATAGTCGCCTCCGTTCCGCACGGCTCGGCGTGAAACCCGCCGCTCGCGTGCGATCTCATCGCACCACACGACCGATTCCGAGGCACCCATGCTCAAGCGCACGCACACCTGCGGGCAGATCCGTCTCGAACACGCCGGGCACGCCGTCACGCTCTGCGGGTGGGTCAACGCCTACCGCGACCACGGCACCGGGCTGATCTTCGTCGACCTTCGCGATCGCGACGGGCTCACGCAGCTCGTTTTTGACAAGGAGGACGCCTCGCCGGAGCTGCTCGAGCAGGCCGACAAGCTGCGGAACGAGGACGTCCTCGCCGCCCACGGCGTCGTGCGCAAGCGCGACGGCGGGCCCAACCCCAAGCTCCCGACCGGTGAGATCGAAGTCGTCGTGACGAAGCTGGAGGTGCTGAGCAAGACGTCCAACCCGCCCTTCCTGCCCAGCGACGAGAAGAACCTGCCGAACGAGGAGGTCCGCCTGCGTCACCGCTACGTGGACCTGCGCCGCCCGCGGATGCAGGAGATCCTGAAGACGCGCCACCGGGTGACGAAGATCGCGCGGGACTACTTCGACGAGCAGGGGTTCCTGGAGATCGAGACGCCGAACCTGTGCCGCTCGACGCCGGAGGGGGCGCGGGACTTCCTCGTCCCGAGCCGCCACCAGCCCGGGCAGTGGTACGCGCTCCCGCAGAGCCCGCAGTTGTTCAAGCAGTTGCTGATGGTCGCGGGGTGCGACCGGTACATGCAGATCTGCCGGTGCTTCCGCGACGAGGACCCGAGGGCGGACCGCCAGGCGGAGTTCACGCAGATCGACTGCGAGATGTCGTTCGTCGAGCGCGAGGACGTGATGCGCGCGATGGAGGGTTTCGTGCGCGAGGTCTGGCGTGGCGTGCTGGGGGTGGAGGTTCCGGCGATGGACCGGATCACCTACCGCGAGTCGATGGACCGTTACGGCATCGACCGCCCGGACCGTCGCTTCGGGCTGGAGCTGGTGAGCATCACCGATCTCGCGGCCGAGACGGATTTCAACGTCTTCAACCAGGCGCTCGCCAAGCGCAAGGGCGTGGTCAAGGCGATCCGCGTGCCGGGCGGGGCCGAGAAGCTGACGCGGAAACTCACCGACGGGTACACCGAGTTCGTCAAGCAGTTCGGCGCCGGCGGCGTGCCGGTCGCGAAGTACACCGGGCCCGGCGGCGCGGGCGCGGAGACCGGCGGCTTCGAGACGGGCATCGCCCGATTCATCGCCCCGATCGCGGACAAGCTGGTCGAACGCCTCGGGCTGGAGCCGGGGGACACCGTCCTCTTCGGGGCCGACAGCTACGGCGTCTGCACCAAGGCGCTCGGCGAGCTGCGCCTGAAGATCGCGCGCGACCTCGGGCTGATCGACGAGAACAAGTGGGACTTTCTCTGGGTCGTCGACTTCCCCATGTTCGAGTACGACGAGGCGGAGCGGCGCTACTTCGCGCTGCACCACCCGTTCACCGCGCCCAACCCGGACCAGCTCGACGCGTTCGTCGCGGCCGACAAGAACGACCCGGACGCCGTCGAGGCGGTCGTCAGCGCGGGGTACGACATCATCTGCAACGGCTCGGAGATCGGCGGCGGCTCGATCCGTATCCACCGCCAGGACGTGCAGGCGAAGGTCTTCAACCTGCTCGGGCTGAGCGAGGCGGAAGCGAAGGAAAAGTTCAGCTTCCTGCTGGACGCGCTGAAGTTCGGCGCGCCGCCGCACGGCGGGATCGCCTTCGGGCTCGACCGCCTGGTGATGCACCTGGTCAAGACCGACAACATCCGCGACGTGATCGCCTTCCCGAAGACGCACACGGGCGTGGACCTGATGTCGAGCGCGCCGGGCGCCGTCGACGAGGCGCAGCTCCGCGACCTCTACGTCCGAAGCACCTACGTCCCCGAGGCGAAGAAGTAAGCTCCGCCGCGCTGTCGTTCCGCGCTCCGGCGTTGTGCGCACGCGCCGGCGCGGTAGACTGCGCCGATGCACAGCCAGCCGATCTACCAGGTGGACGCGTTCACGAGCACGCTCTTTCAGGGGAACCCGGCCGCGGTCTGCCCGCTCAAGGACTGGCTCCCCGAGGAAACCATGCAGGCGGTCGCGAGAGAGAACAACCTCTCCGAGACCGCGTTTTTCTGTCGGCACGGGGCCCTGGACGGGGCGGATTTTCACCTCCGATGGTTCACGCCCGAGACCGAGGTCCAGCTCTGCGGGCACGCGACGCTCGCCTCGGCGTACGTGCTTTTTGAGTCGATGGGGCACGCGAGCGAGGCCGTCCGCTTCAGCACCGAGCACGCCGGCGTGCTCACGGCGCAGCGCGCTGAAAACGCCATGATCCGCGTCGACCTGCCCGCTCGCGGGCGCGAGCGGATCGACGTCCCGCCCGAGCTCGTCGCGGCGCTCGGGCGGTCGCCCCACGAGCTCTACCGGAGCGGGTACAACCTGATGGCCGTGTTCGAGAATAAACGCGACGTCCACGAGCTCGCGCCCAGCGCCGATCGCCTGCGCAAGCTCGACGCCTTCGGCGTCATCGTGACGGCTCCGGGCGCCAGCCACGACTTCATCAGCCGCTACTTTGCGCCCAAAGCCGGCGTCACCGAGGACCCCGTCACCGGGAGCGCGCACTGCTCGCTGGCGCCCTACTGGGCGGACCGTCTCGGCAAGCACGAGCTGACCGCGCACCAGGTCTCCAAACGCGGCGGGGAGCTCCTGTGCACGCTGGGGGGCGACCGCGTCGGGCTGACCGGCGGGGCCGTGCTGTACATGCAGGGCACGATCCGCACCGGGTGAGCGGTCGTCGTGCGTTCGCCCGCGACTGGAGTGATGGGCGAGACTCAGGCCCGGACGAACGGGTTGGTGGCTTTTTCGTGGTCGATGGTGGTCGCGGGCCCGTGCCCGGGGAGGCATCGGGTGTCGCCGTCGAGGGCGTAGAGCTTCTCGCGGATGCCGCGGATGAGCGCGTCGTGGTCGCTGGTGGGGAAGTCGGTCCGCCCGATGGAGCCGTTAAACAGCGTGTCGCCGACGATCGCGACGTCGGCGGCTTCGCAATAGAACACGCACGAGCCGGGCGAGTGCCCGGGGACGTGGAGCACTTTCCAGTGGCTCCCGGCAAGGTCGAGCGCCTGCCCGTCCTCGAGGGTCTGCTCGGGCGGCTCGACGGTGATCGGGGCGCCGAAGCCAGCCGAGAGGTTCAACTCAGGCGAGGCGAGCCACCCGCGTTCGGCCGAGTGGATCGAGACGGGGACGCCCGGATACGCCGCCCGGACGGCGTCCAGCCCGGCGATGTGGTCCGCGTGGGCGTGGGTCAGCAGGATCCGCTCGGGACGGAGGCGGAGCTGTTTCGCCTTGGCGAGCATCGGCTCGGGGCTGAAGCCCGCGTCGATGATCCAGGCCGGGTGCTCCTGCGAGGGGTCGTCCCCTTCCTGTTCCACCCAGACCAGGTGGCAGTTGGTCTCGTACGGACCCAGGGGGAACGAATCGATGCAGACGGTTGCGCCGGGTGTCGTCATCGGGCGACTCTAGGTACCATCGAGAGAGCCGGGGCCGGGAAGATCCGACAACCCCGCGAAGGAGCGCACAGGTGGCGTTGATCCGCAATATCGACCAGACACCCCTGAAACCGGTGGAGATGCCGGGCGTGGACGGAGCCGAGATGGCCGTCATGGTTGGGCGCGAGGACGGCGCCCCGAACTTCGCGCTCCGCCAGTTCCGTGTTCGTCCCGGCGGGCACACCCCCCAGCACAGCCACGACTACGAGCACGAGGTCTTCGTGGTGGAAGGGGGCGGCACGATTCTCCTGGAGGGCGAGCGTCGCCCGATCCGCGCGGGCGACGTGATCTACGTCCCGGCCGAGGCGGAGCATCAGTTCCGGGCCGATCCGGACGCCGGGCTCCGGTTCCTCTGCCTCGTGCCCGTGACCCGGAACTGCGGCGAGGCGACACCAGGCAGCTGATGCCTTCATGCTCGGGGGAAGATGCGGGCGAGGCACGCCCGCTCGGAGCGCAAGCGATGGCGGAATACCCCAGTCGGAACGGGAGCGGGAGCGCGGGGTGGCTCGTCGGGATCGGCGCGGCGTTCTGCCTCGCGGTGATCGTGATGGGCGGCGTGCGTGGGGACGCGGTCGTCGCGGCGATCGGCGTGGTCGGGCTGGGCCTGATCTGCGCGTTCGGCTCGGTCGCGGTCCACGCGTCGCGCCCCAACGCCGCGGGGCAACGCATCCGCGAGGTGGAGCGTCTGCTTCGGGAGCTGACCGGGGCGGTCGATCACTTGTGCGAGCACCAGGCGCTCTCGGACGACGCCCGACGCGTGCTCAACCGCCAGCGGGAGCGCGAGCTGCTGCGGAAGGCGATCGAGGAAGACATCGACCACGAGGACTGGGACGCGGCGATGGTGCTGGTGCGTGAGCTGGCCGAGCGTTTCGGCTATCGGGTCGACGCCGAGGAGTTCCGCACGCGGATCGACGAGGCGCGGTACGAGACGGTGCAGCGCCGGGTGGACGCGGCGATCGCGGGTTTGGACGAGTTGATCGAGGCCCGCCGATGGGACGAGGCGCGTCGGGAGGCGGAGCGGATCAGCCGCCTGTACCCGGAGAGCCGCCGGATCGACGGGTTGCGTCACCGGGTCGAGCAGTCTCGCGAGGCGTTCAAGCGGGACCTGGAGCGTCGCTTCCTGCACGCCGCGGGCGAGGAGCGGATCGACGAGGCGATGTCGCTGCTGCGTGAGATGGACCAGTACCTGACCGAAGCGGAGGCCGAGCCGTTGAAGGAAGTCGCGCGGGGCGTGATCGGGCGCGCGCGGGAGAACCTGGGCGTGCAGTTCAAGCTCGCGGTGCAGGACAAAGCCTGGCAGCGTGCGGCGGAAGTGGGCGAGCGCGTGCTCGAGGAGTTCCCCAACTCGCGCATGGCTGACGAGATCCGCGGGCTCATCGACGGCATCCGAGACCGGGCGTCGAAGGTGCCCGGCGCGCCCTCGCCGAGCTGAGTCGATCGTGAACTGACGCGGGCGGGATCGGTTACGCGGGCGGGGCGGGGTTGGCCTTGGGCTCGCGCATCAGAAAGATCAGCAGGACGACGATGCCGACCAGGAGGAACGCGTCGGCGACGTTGCTGACATAGGGCCAGACCTCGCGTCCGGACCAGGGGGTCGAGATCCCGAACGGCCACTGCACGCCCGGGAGCGGGTGCAGGAAGTCGCGGACGCACGCGTAGATCACGCGGTCGTAGAGATTGCCGACGCCGCCGGCGAGGATCAGCGCCAGCGCCGCGTGGGCCCACCAGTCCTTCGGGGTCGTCCACCGCGTGAAGACGTAGAGCCCGAAGGCGATCGCGAGCACCGTGAACCCGACGAAGAACCACCGCCCCCCGGCGCCCAGCCCGAAGACCGCGCCGCGGTTGAGCACCAGCGTCAGCTCGAGCACGCTGGGCACGACCTCGACCGGGCGGTGGGGGGGGATGAGCTCGCCGAGCGAGCGGTTGGCCCGGGTCAGTTCGATGACCTCGCGCCGGTCGACCGAGACGGGCACGGGCGCGATCGCATCGAACGCCCAGGACTTGGTCGCCAGGTCCGCGACGAGGGCGAAGAGGAAGACGCCGAGGAAGACGCACCACGCGCGCCGCGAGCGCAACGTGGAAGTCTTGCCCGCCTGCGGGCCCGTTCGTGGTGGCGTCGTGGATGTGGGGGCGGGCTGGCTCACCGCGGGTCGGGCCGACGCTCGAGATCGCGGGCGGCCTCGATCGAGTACCGCGCCCAGGGGAGCTCGTTGAGGCGGGCCTTGCCGATCGGCTTGCCGGTCATCTCGCAGATGCCGAAGGTGCCCTCTTCGATGCGACCGAGCGCATCGTCGATTTCCTTGAGCAAGCGCCGATCGGCGGCGGCGAGGTCGAGGCTGAGCGTCTGCTCGTAGGTCTCGGACCCGAACTCGGCCATGTGCTGGGGCAGGTGGCTCAGCCCGCCGGACTGCCCGCGGAGCGCACCCTCTTCCAGACCGGAAACATCGCCGATCAGCTCGGTCGCTTTGGTGAGCAGGAGCTCGCGGTACTTCTGGAGTTCGGGCTTCTTAAAGGGGCTCTTGCGGGGCTTGCCGCTGGTGTCGGCCTCGACGCCTTCCTGAGCCGTCACGCTGGGGCCGGAGGGGATCAGGGGCTTGCGCTTTGGGGCGTTGGGCCCGAGCAGGCCGCCGCCGGCCGCTGCGGGGAAGCTCACGCTCTTTTTCACGGGTGCGCGGCGTGTCGTCTTCTTATTGACAATCGTGATGCCCTTGCGGGCGTTCTTCTTGTCGTCGCCCTCGGCGTCGGGTTCGGTCTTGGACGCTTCGGGCTTCGTGGCCTCGGCGGGCTTGGACGCGCTCGCGACCTTCTTGGTCGTCTTCTTCGCCGACTTTTTGGCGCTCGCGGGCTTGGCGACGGTCTTGGACGCGGCCTTGGCGGGGGATTTGCCGCTGGCTTTCTTCGCGGGCGCGGCGGGCTTCTTGCTCGGCGTGCCGGGCTTGGCGGAGGTCTTCTTCTTGGCGGCGGAGGTCTTGGCGGTCTTCTTGCTCGACGCCTTGGGAGAGGCCGGCTTCTTGGACGGAGCGTTCTTGGACGGGGCCTTCTTGGAGCCCGACTTCTTGCCGCCGTTTTTTTTGGCCGGGGCGGACCGCTTCGTCGACGTCTTCGCGCTCCGAGTTTTCTTTGCCACGCCTGTCGCCTCGGAGATAGGCCCGGGGATCGCCCGGGGGCGCAGACTGCCCACACCCTCCGGCCCCGAACGGGACGCAGAGACTATCCAACTTGACCCCGCCGGTCAAAGGCCTACAGGCAGAAACGAACCCCGAACGCTTGGCGCGGTCCAGCCCTCGCCCGGAGCCGCCCGGGGCACCCAAATCGTTCTTGTGGGCGCGAGAGCCGGGGTCAGGCGTCTGAGGGCGGGGCGTTCTCGCGGTCGCGTGAGGGCTCGGCGCGGGCTTCTTCGTACGCCCCGAGCTTGCGGAACCGGTCGTAGCGGGCCTGGAGGAGGGCCTTGTTGGACTTGGGGATGAGTTCGTCGAGCTGGGCGACGACCCAGCGCTCGATCGCGGCTGCGGCACCCTTCGGGTTGCGGTGGGCCGCCCCTTCGGGCTCTTCGATCACGTCGTCCACGATGCCGAGCGCGAGGTTGTCGGCGGCGGTGAGCTTGAGCGCGTCGGCGGCCTGCGCGTTGGTCTGCTCGTTCGCCTGCTTCCACAGGATCGCGGCGCACCCCTCCGGGCTGATCACCGAGTACCACGAGTTCCGCAGCATCGCGACCCGGTCCGCGACCGCCAGCCCGAGCGCCCCGCCCGAGCCGCCCTCGCCGATCACGATGCTCACGATCGGCGTCTCCAGGCGGCTCATCTCCATCAGGTTCACCGCGATCGCCTCGGCCTGCCCGCGCTGCTCCGCGCCGAGCCCGGGGTACGCCCCCGGCGTGTCCACCAGCGTCACGATCGGCACGCGGTACTTCGCCGCCAGGCGCATCTTCGCCAGCGCCTTGCGGTACCCCTCCGGGTGCGCGCAGCCGAAGTGGCAGCGGATCTTCTCGGTCGTGTCCTTGCCCTTCTGGTGCCCGACGATCAGGCACTTGTGGTGCCCGATGCGCCCGAAGCCGGTCACGATCGCCGGGTCGTCGCCGAAGCGACGGTCGCCGTGCAGTTCGCAGAAGTCGCGGCACATCGCGCCGATGTAGTCCCGCGTCTGCGGGCGGTTCGGGTGGCGCGCCACGCGGACCACGTCCCACGGGCGGAGGTTGGCGTAGATCCGGGTCAGCGTCTCGGCCCGCTCGGTCTGGAGGCGGTCCAGTTCCTCGCGCACGGCCGAAGCGTTCGGCGCCGACGCGACCGCCTCGGGCGTGACCCCGGGGGGCGTCGCGACGCCCACGCGCTCCAGCTTCCGCTCCATCTCGCGGATCCGGTCGTCGACTTCGGTCAGCGGCTTTTCGAACTCGAGCTGATAAAACACGGGCGGGAGACCTCCAGAAGAATTGCCGCTCAAGTGTACACCCCGAGGCGGGGGAGCCGAACCGTGCGGGTGTGCAACGGCTAAGGTTGACAGACGGCGTCGCGAGACGGCCGCGGGCGGGGCGTTGGGCTCCGCTCGAGGAAAGTCCGAGCACGAGAGGACACGGTGGTGGGTCACGCCCACCCGGGCCGAGCCGGCTGGGCCCGAGGGAAAGTGCCACAGAAAGCAAACCGCCGATGACGTCGGGTTTCGGCCCGGCGCACAGGTAAGGGTGAAAGGGTGCGGTAAGAGCGCACCGCCCGTCTGGTGACAGACGGGGCACGGTAAACCCCACCGCGTGCAAGCCCAAGCAGGCCTCGGCCTCGGTTTACCGGGGCGCCGTCGGTCCGACGGATGAGGTCGGGTCGGGTGCTACGGGCGGCTCGGCGAAAGCCGGGTTGTCCGACCGGCGTCGGCAACGGCGTCGGCAGAGAAATGGCCGTCGCCCCGACAGGTCGGGCCCGGGCTTGCCCGGCTTCCGAAACCGGCGGGGCGCACAGAACTCGGCTTACCGCGACGTCGGCCGGCGATAGAAGGCGGGCCCTTGGGAAACCGGGGGCCCGCCGCCTTTTGCATTTCAAACTGCGGCGTCCGAGCGAGGGAAAACAATCGTCCTCAGCGATCTTGTAGGGTCGGTGCCCCGGTGTGATGGTGCGCGATCGGGGCATCTTGCGGGCTGTACGGGGCACCGACCGGCACGGTGGGTCAATACCCCCGCTCGTGCCGCGCTCGCCGAGCAAGTTCGCGGGTCGAACCGTCGATACCCACGGCATGACCAACGGATACGCCATGCCGCAACTCACCCCGCACGCCGGGCACGCCTGCAAGTGCCGCCAGCCCGTTCCGGAGACCCATGCCCAGGGCGTGGCGATCATGTCCGATAGCGTGGTGGTCTCTGGCAAGCTGACCGGGCTTCTGGAGCCGCTGCCGAACACGCCGGCTTTTCGAACGCCGGGTGGCGAGGGTTGGCTCGAGTCTTTGAAGCAGGCGCTATCGCGTTTCTCGCCGCTGGAGCGTCAGTCGATGCGGGGCTCGCCGATCAACGCCTCCGGCGTCTTCGATCCGTGGGCGGCGGTTCCCATCGATCTCCTGATCCAGCGTCTGGAGACGCCGTGGTTCCCCGCGATGATGAACAAAAAGGGTCTGCTCCCGTATATGCAGCCGATCGCGCGCATCGCCGACGGCAGCATCTTCGCGTACGAAGCGCTCGCGCGGGCCCAGGTTGAGGGGCGGCTTGTGAGCGGGGGTGAGATCGTCGACGCCGCCCGGGCGCACGGGGCGATGTTCCAGTTCGATCAGGTCAGCCGCACGACCGCGATCCGCACCTGCGGGCCGAAGCTGCTCGGCGACGAGAAGCTCTTCATCAACTTCATCCCGATGGTCATCTACGACCCTGAGCTCTGCTTGCAGAGCTGCTGGAAAGCGGCGGAGGAGTCGGGCACGTCGCTCACGAGACTCGTGTTCGAGGTCGTCGAGAGCGAGCAGTTCCCCGACATCGAGCACCTCAAGCGGATCCTCAAGACCTATCAGGATCGCGGCGCCGAGGTCGCGCTCGACGACCTCGGCACCGGGCATACCGCGCTCTCGTACATCGATGAGCTCTCTCCGAACTACATCAAGCTCGCCAAGGGGCTGATCCCCGAAACGCCGAAGGCGGACGACCTCAAGCTCGTCCGGGGCCTGGTCGAGCACGCCAAGAGCCGCGGCATCACCGTGCTTGTCGAAGGCGTCGAAACCGAGGCGCAGCTCAAAGCAGCCGCGGATCTCGGTATCGAGCTCGTGCAGGGCTGGCTGATCGGCAAGCCCGCCGCCGAGCCGTTGCGCAACACATGCCAGGTGCGGGTGGCCGCGTAAAACCTCCGCATCTGCGAGCGCGTGCCCGGCATGCAACGCGGCACGCGCGCGATCAATTGATTCGCGGGCGCTCGTGCCCCCACGGCAGCGGCGGGGGCGTGATCGGGTTGGTCAGGTCGAACTCCACGCGGAAACGCCGGTCGGTCCCCTCGCGGCGCAGGGCGTACGCGTAGACCTCGCCGGGGATGATCTCGACCGTCCAGATGTTGGTCGAGGCCTCGGGAATCATCTCGGCGGTCAGGGCGTCGGCGTAGAACTCCTGCGTGGTCCCCGTGCCCGAGGTCTGCGTGTCGCCGCCGTACCACGTGAGCTCGTCGTCGGTCCCGTCGGGCATGCGGTGATCGTGCTTGAGGCGAAGACCTTCGCCGGTCTGGGTGAAGACCCACGTGCGTGAGCGGTTTTCGCCGACGTGGAACGGCACCAGGATCACGCCCGTCTCGCAGCGCATCACGTGCATCACCAGGCGCTGCCCGGCGAAGTCGTCGCTCCGCGTGCTGTCGACCGCGATCTGCCCCTCGAACGCCTGCCCGCAGAGGGACTCGAGGCTCGACCAGAACTGCGCCTGCGGGTCCG
This sequence comes from Phycisphaerales bacterium, assembly GCA_050485765.1. Taxonomy (GTDB): domain Bacteria; phylum Planctomycetota; class Phycisphaerae; order Phycisphaerales; family UBA1924; genus RECY01. The sequence continues at coordinate 12,315 of JBJHBZ010000029.1, forward strand.
CGTGAACCGATCGATTGGCCTGCTGAGGCCCGTTGCTCGCGCACCCGAGTGAAAAGGTCGAGATCGCGGCGCATCCGAGCGCGGCGTGGGTCAGCGTGCGGGGGGTGCGCATGGGTGCGTCTCCTTCATGGCGGCTATCTTGTGTCCGGTTTCCGTCGACGCATGGAATGCACGCGCCCAGGCCCGTGTTGGAGCTTACAGACCTCGCGCTCCGTCCGCGCCGAACGCCGGAGCGGGCCGCAACGTTGAATCCTGCAGTGGAGATACCCAGATGCCCAGCTCAAGACCGGGTCTGAAACCCAAACGGCTCGCGGCCCTCGCCGGAACGTTCGCCAGTTTCCTGATCGTGTCGGCTCTGCCGGGCTGCGACGTCCGCGGCCCTGGCGATGGGGCCGAGACGGGAGCCGGCACAGGTACCGGCACGCCCGACCCTGCCGCACGCGATCGCGACGCCGCGACCGACCGTGACGGCACCAATACCCGTCAGCGCGGCGATGAACGCCGAGACCCGCCGACCGATCGGAGCGGCGGGATGCGCGCCGACGACGCCGATAATCCCGATGCCGGGCGACCCGTTGAACGCGGTGAGCCCGAGCCCCCGCGTCAGGGCGGCAACAGCCCGCCGCAGAATCAGGCGCCCCCCGCCGACCCCGGCCCGCTGCCGGAGCTTGACGACTCGGCCTCGATCTGGGTCGTCCCCTCCAACTGGCGGGAACGCTCCGACAACCCGCCGATGCGTCATGCGACGTTCATCGTGCCGGACACCGATGGCGACGTCGAAGTCGCCGTCAGCCGCTTCCCGGGCGACGTGGGCGGCGAGCTCGCCAACATCAACCGCTGGCGCGGACAGCTCGGCCTGGACGTGATCGAGCAGGACGACATCGACGACCACGTCGAACGCTTCGAGCACCCCGGCTTCGAGGGCTTTGTGCTGCGGATCGAGGGCGAGGACGAGCACATGCTCGCGGCCAGCATCTACGAAGAAGCCGCCAACCGGACGTGGTACGTGCGAGCCACCGCCTCGCCGGAGGCCGCCGACCGGATCGAGGAAGCCGTCTTCGCGTTCGCGAGATCGTTCGGACAGGGGCGATAACGCGTCTTAGAGAGCATTAGCATGAAACCGGCACAAATAATCAATCGGCCTCTCTGCCGCATTCAGAGAGGCCGATTTTGTGCTATTCAGCATCGTTGGGATTACGGAGTGCCCCCTTGGAGATGGCGTTCGAGTGCTCGGCGGGCACGATCGGCCATGAGGGCACCACTCGGGTTGGTGGGCTCGTCGTAGTGCTCGGCATATAGGTTGCCCATGTCGTATGCCAATCCATAGTCTCCGATACTCAGGGCCAAGTCATAGATATGTGAGACGACGGTTCGGTGTTTATGGGAAAACGTAAGCCCGAACTCGGCCGTATAAATTTGCATGTCTTCCGGGGTGATCCGATCAAGTCGTGCGAGCAGATCCGTGTAGACATCAATCGCGGCTTCTGGTTGCTCTTGTTGACGTAGTTGATCCGCAAGAAATTCGGCGACAAGAATGGTGGCCGGGTTGTTCTCACGAACGAAAGGCTCGTGCCAGAGCTCAAGCAGCATGTCAAGCGCCCGTGCTGATGCATGGGTTCGTGTCGGGTTCGAGGCGGCGGCAACCTGGCGCCTGACGGCCTGCATCGAGTCGATCTCCATCGTGTGTTCTTGGATGAGCCTGTCGTACATTGCCTCGCTTAATTCTGGTCGACCCATCTGAGTTGCAAGAGAGCCTGCTGTTGAAATGGCTTGGGCAACGTGTGCCACGTCTAGTTGATGCGCGTGTTCATTGGCGATGGACCAATAAATGGCGAGAGCTCGCTCAGGGTCGCCGGTGGCATGGGCAAATTGCGCTGCGTTGAGCAATGCGATACCGAAGCCTTCCGAGTCGCGGGCCTGGGCGTGCGGATTATTCAAGTATATGTCCGCGATTGCCTGCGTCACTACGTCGCGGGCTTTCCAGTAGTCTTTCATGAGTTCCGCGGGGGTGTCATTGGCTCCGAGCACATCGCGATAGGCGCTGGACTCGAAGAAGGTGTTCAATGCCTGATCGGCATGAAGCAGGAGCGTTCGGGCTTCCGATTCTGGTACGGAGCCGGAGATATTAACAGCCATCTCGATGGCCTGCAACGCGCTGCGAAGATCGCCATCCCGGGTGAGCGAGCCGATCGCCTCTGTTATTGCGGCATGAAACTCGTCGCGTGCTCGTTCATTCGAGTTTTCGGCGTCTGGTGAATGAGTCGGTCGCGCGGCCGCGTCCCCCCCAGCACCCGTCTGCGATCTCACATGGCGTTGTTCGGGGGTGTCGATGGTCGGCGACAGGAGGATGATGACGGCGTATGCGGCAATGACGATCGATGCCCCGACCACGCCCCAGAGTGCGCGGCGAGGAATTCGGGCGATCCAGTTATGAAACATGCTCATGGCTGAGCCCCACATCCGCAGCATGGCGGTTGAGCGGAGAGGTCGCAGCACTCGGTGTCTACCCGCGTGAAGTGCAGGTTGGTTGTTTTTACAGCCGAGCCAGGAGATGTTCTTAGATTGCAGCGAACCGTATACAAGTCCCACCAGCCGAAGGTCCCGCGCTGACACTGGTAGTCTGTTTCGGCTTGCCACTCCCTCACGGTTCCGCTTACGGAAATTTCCTGAAACCACTCGCTGAATTCGGTGTCGTAGCAGAGTAAGAGAGGCAAATCCACACTCACGCTTTGGGCGTACGTGTGACTACCACTTACGGTACTTACGAAGCTTGTGTTGCCGTGGATCAGTGCGACTAGCCCCGCGGCGAGTCCGATCTGGCCGCCCCAGCTGACCCCAAAGCCAACATCCCACTGAATTTCGTGCTGCTTCGTATGTGTCAGCGTGATCTTTCCAGGATCCGGGCAGGGCTGCGTAGGCGGCAAGTACTGGCAGACAGCTTGAACGTTGATCCGTCGCGATAGAGTAATTGGACCTTCGAGAGTTAGCCCGTAAATATACGAAGACGGCCCGGGGCGTCGGGTCTCTGTGGGCGTGCAGTTGCCCGCAGCTCCCGCGGGCGGCGGGCAGTGTGCTCCTACGCCTCCGGCTTGCGCTATAGCCGCTTGGGGCTTCATAATCATGAAGCCGCAGGCAGTGAGAACGGTCGCCGCCGCCGTTGCTGCAGCCATTAGGGAACGTATACGGATCGCTGGCATGTCCCATCCTTTCGTGTAATCGGCTACTGCCGACATCATCCACTCAGGGCCAGCCTACATAGTCTAGATGTCGTTGTCAAAAAAAGAATGCCCAAGTCATTGGGCATTCTTTAAACTGTAATTAATTACACTTTGGCTTTACCCCGCCGAGGCGGCCATGACTTCCTTCTGGAGGTTCATGGGCATCGGGGCGTACTTGGCGAACTCCATGGAGTTGCTGGCGCGTCCCTGGCTGAGGCCTCGGAGGACGGTGGTGTAGCCGAACATCTCGCTGAGGGGGACCTCGGCGGTGATGACCTTGATGTTGTTGCGGTCTTCCTGCTCGAGGATCATGCCGCGTCGGGAGGCGAGGTCGCCGGTGACGTTGCCGAAATACTCCTCGGGGGTGAGGATGACGACCTTCATGATGGGCTCGAGCAGAACGCTCTTGGCCTTGTGGACGGCTTCGATGAGCGCGAGGCGCCCGGCCTGCTCGAAGGCGACCTGGCTGGAGTCCACGTCGTGGTACTTGCCGTCGACGAGGGTGACCTTGATGTCGATGAGCGGGTAGGCCGCGCTGACGCCGCTCTTGGCCGTCATGCGGACGCCGTACTCGACGCTGGGGATGAACTCCTTGGGGATCGCGCCGCCGACGATGCCGTTGACGAACGCGACGTTGTCGTCGTACTTGAGCCCGTCGGCCTCGGCCTGCTCCTTGGAGTAGGGCTCGATGTTGATCGTGCAGTCGCCGAACTGGCCGCGACCGCCGGTCTGCTTCTTGAAGATGCCGCGGCAGCCGGTCGCCGAGCCCGCGATCGCCTCGCGGTAGCTCACGCGGGGCTGCCCGACTTCGACGCCGACCTTCATGTCGCGCACGAGCTTGTTCTTGATGATCTCAAGGTGCAGCTCGCCCATGCCGGAGATGATGGTCTGCCCGGTTTCTTCGTTGTACTCGCTGCGGAAGCTGGGGTCCTCGCGACGGATGGTGACCAGGGCCTCGCTGAGCTTGCGCTTGTCGTCGGCCGTGTTGGGCTCGATCGACATGCTGATGACCGGCTCCGGGAAGTCCATGCGCTCGAGGACGATCGGGTGATCGCCGTCGCAGAGCGTGTCGCCCGTGATCGAGTCCTTGATGCCCACGACGGCGACGATGTTGCCCGCGCCGACCTCGTCCAGCGCGACGCGATCCTTGGCGTGCATCTCGAAGATGCGGCTGGCGATCTCGCGCTTGCCGTTGACGGGGTTGAGCAAGCGGGTGCCCTTCTTCAGCACGCCGGAGTAGACGCGGACGTAGGTCAGGTCGCCGTGCGTGTCGCTGACGACCTTGAAGACCAGCGCGCTGAAGGGGTCGCTGTCGGAGTGCTTGCGGCTGAGCTTCTGCTCCTTGTCGCGGGGGTTGGTGCCCTGGACCTCGGGGACCTGGGTGGGGTTGGGGAGGTAGTCGATGACGCCGTCGAGCAGGCGCTGGACGCCGATGTTCTTCAGGGCCGACCCGCAGAAGACCGGGTTGCACTGGAGGGCGATGGTGCCCTTGCGGAGGGCCTTCTTGATGTCGTCGATGGTGATGGAGTTCTCGTCTTCGAGGTAACGCTCCATCATGTCGTCGTCGAGTTCGGCGGCTTTCTCGACCAGCTCGTGACGCCACTCGGCGGCTTTCTCCGCGAGGTGCGCGGGGATGTCCTTCTCGGTGACGACGGCGCCCTGGCTGTCGCTGTCGAAGTAGTACGCCTTCATCCCGAGCAGGTCGATGATGCCCTCCAGTTCGTTCCCGAAGCCGATGGGGTACTGCACGGCGATCGGGTTCGCGCCCAGGCGCTTGCGGATCGAGCGGAAGCTGAACTCGAAGTCCGCGCCCAGCTTGTCCATCTTGTTGATGAAGCAGAGGCGGGGGACCTTGTACCGGTCGGCCTGACGCCAGACGGTCTCGCTCTGGGCTTCGACGCCTTCCTTGCCGTCGAACACGGCGACCGCGCCGTCGAGGACACGGAGGGAGCGCTCGACCTCGATGGTGAAGTCCACGTGCCCCGGGGTGTCGATCAGGTTGATCTTGTAGTCGACGCCGTCCTTGGTCCAGGGGCAGGTCGTGGCGGCGGACTGGATGGTGATGCCGCGTTCCTGTTCTTCCTGGAGGAAGTCCATGGTGGCGGTGCCCTCGTGGACCTCGCCGAGCTTGTAGTTCTTGCCGGTGTAGAACAGGATGCGCTCGGTGACTGTGGTTTTGCCGGCGTCGATGTGCGCGGCGATCCCGATGTTGCGGATCTTGCTGAGGTCGGTGCCCATGGTGGTCAAGCCTTCGAAACTTTGCCCCGAATCCTCGGGGCCGGTGCGGTCAGGAATCGCCCGGCCACGCCGGACGGTCGAAACACATGATTCAAACTGTGTTCGAGAGCCACGCGCTCTCGGTCTCGGACAACCCCGTCCCGCGGGCTCTCGCTCGCGATCGGGCGGACAAACGCCGGGGACACGCCGCCCCGCAGCGATCGGTCATGCTGGGTTCATCCGCGAAGCGCCGCGTGCCGGGGACGGGCCGCCGGGCGTCCGGGCGGGATCGGGGATGACTCTGAGAAGTCGCTCAAAGCTCGGCCGGCGAACGCGGGCCGAGAGGCGGAGGCTCGCACGTTGTGGCAAGGAAGGAGCGTAGGAACACCGCCTCGCCCGGGCGGATCGCCTGGGGCGGGCTCGGTCAGAGCCGGGACGTGTCTGGTTCCGGGTCCTCGTCCATCGCTCACGCTCCACTTCGCCCTTAGGGCGGGCGGTCGTCGGCACGCGCACCGAGCCGAATCGCCCCCCGATCGGTGCCGGGAACAATGCTAGACCGGCCCCCAACCGGATCAAGGCGTCTGAACCAAACCCTGAAGAACCGCGGCCCGGATCAAACCCGAGGCGAGCGCGAGACTTCCGCACCTGCGGGCGAGCGTCGAGGACGGTCGGTCAACCGCCCCGGGCGATCTCTTCGAGCCAACTCCGCCGGGCATCGCGGAGCTGGCGGAGCGGGTCCAAGTACAGCCGCTCGTTGATCGCCAGAGCCCGGTTCGCCCAGGCGCGGGCGGCCCGGTCGTCCCCCAGACGGGTGTAGATCTCGACCAGCCGCACGGGGTGCGCGAGCCCGTGGGGATCGAGCTCGTGGGCCCGGCGCGTCGCCGCCGCCCCTTCGCGGAGCAGGCGTGCCTGGGCCGCCGCGTCCTCGGCTTCGCCCGCCAGTTCCGCCCGGGCCAGTCGGACCGAGGCGAGCTGGGCCCACGCCTCGGCCATGTCCCCTCGGCGCATCGTCATCGCGTTCGCGATGCTCTCGGCTTCCATCGCGGGCCCGATCCGCTCGTCGAAGGGCGCGTCCAGCGGGGCGAGGGCCGCACGCTGGAGCAGCGTGCGCTGGTACACCTCGGCGGTCGGGAGGTGGTTCGGCTGGAGCGCATGCGCCCGGGCGAGGTGGTCGGTCGCGATCCTGAGCCGCTGGGTGGCGAGCACGGACCACGCGCCGCGCACCTGCAGTTCGTTCGCCGGGACGCTGACGCCGAGCTCGCGGGTCAGCTCGGCCGCGAGAGGCGGCAGGTCGGCGGGTGCCGCCACGTCCGCGCGCTGGCGCAGCTCCGCGAGATCGCCCACCGTCGCGTAGGCCCGCGCCATCGCCCGCGACCAGGAGGCGATCGGCCACCACGCCGCGACGAACGAGCCCAGGCCGATCACCAGCACGCAGGAGGCGATCGCCGCAGCCTGCCAAGTGTTGTTTCGTCGTCGCGGAGTTGTTTTTGTGTCTTTTGCACGGCCCGCTTGGCGCTCTTGCGAGGGCTCCGAGCGTGCGCACGCCGCGGCGACGATCGCCAGCGCCAGGGCGCCCGAGGTCAGCGTCGTCAGCGTCATCTCGATCTGGGCGTGGACGAGCAGGGCGATGCCCGCCGCGGCCGCCGCCCAGAGAGCCGCGCCCCGTGATCGTCCGTCCCCCTCGCGGAGCACGCGGAGCACGCCCCAGCCGAGCGCGATCCAGAGCCCGACGCCCAGGAGGCGGACCAGCGCGTTCTCGATCGTCGAGGCGGCGGTCTCGGCGATCGCCCCGGCGATGGTCGCGCACGCCGCGCCGAGAAGCAGCAGGCGCACGTCCGTCGGGAGCGTCTCGCGGTCGGGGTCCGGGGCGGGGTCGAGCGCGCGCGACCCGTTCATCCACGCCAGCCGCAGCACCAGCCCCGCCCACGCGAGCCCGCCGAGCCCGAGCGTTGCGGCAAAATCCAGCAGCACCGAGTGCGGGCTGGAGACTTCCTCCGGGCTGGTGGGGGGCTTGGTGAGCAGGTAGGCGTTCTTGAAATCTCCAGGGCCCACGCCGCGGAACGGGTGTTCAAGATAGATGCGAGCCGCGGCATCCAGATAGAACGCGCGGAAGAGCAAACTAAGCTCGCCGATCGCCTCGCCGATCACCCCGCGCGCGACGATCGCAAGGATCGTCAGCCAGATCATCCCGAGCCCGAGCAGCCCGGCGAGCGGGCCGAGGCGTCGCGCCGACCAGGCACCTGTGAACACCAGCGCGACACCCACCAGCGCCGCCCCGTACCCGCCTTTGGCCCCGGCCATCGCGAGCGAGGCGAGCGCCACCAGCAGCCCGAGCCCCGCGATCGCGGCCCTCGGCTGCCACCCCTCCGACCCGCGGCTCAGCAACGCCGCACGCAGAAAACCCGCGAACGCCACCACGCCCGCCGCGGCGAACGTCGCGAACACGTTCGCCAGCCCGAACCACCCGATCGCCTCCGGCTGGCGCAGGCGTCGCTCATAGATCAAGGCTGAACGCGAGCCGGGTGTCCAGCCCTGGCTCGCGAGAAATCGCTCCGGGTCGGCGTCGTAGGTCCGCACGGTCGCGGGGTGCTCGACCAGCACCTGCAGCCCGCCCTTGGCCGCGAGCATCGCCAGAAACCCCAGCGTGAACGCCAGCGTCAGCGACCGCATCCGCTCGTCACGGCAGAGCGACAGCAGCGCGACCGCCCCCGCCAGCGCCCCCGACCACGCCAGGCCGATCCGGAGGTGATCGAGCTCGCCCCCTTCCAACACCAGCCCGTGCCATGCGGCGGCCGCCGAGCCCAACGCCCACAGAGTCAGCGACCAGCGCGGCATCGATCGCCCGCTCAGCGCGTCGCCCAGCATCGCGAGCCCGAGCGCCAGGATCGCCCCGGCGTTCATGAACGCAAAGCCCGACGGCCCGAGCCCGACCAGAGGGGCCGCGATGACCAGCGGGTCCAGCTCCCAACCCACCATCGGGCTCATCACGACCGAGGCGCGCACGGCCGCGGGGATCAGGATCAGGACCAGGGCGGTCCAGCGCAGCCCGAGGACGAGTTGGTCGCGTCGCGTGTGCGTCATGGCGTTCGCTCGGGGCCGGGGCTGCTCGCGTATTCAAAGATCGCCAGCACCAGGAGCAGGAGCGCGACCTGTGCAAAAATCACCGTCGCGGCCCAGCCGTCGGCCGCGCCCAGCGCGATCCCCGCCAGCCCCGTCGCCCCCGTGAAGCCCCAGATCACGATCACCGCGTTGGTGCGCGACAGCCCGCGACGCACCAGGCGGTGCGACAGGTGCTGCAGGTCGCCCACGAACGGGCTGCGCCCCTGGCTCAGGCGGATCGCGGTCACGGTCACGAAGTCATAGATCGGCACCGCGAGCACGACCAGCGGCATCAGCACCACCGCGGGGTGGCTCGCGATGCCGAGCACCCCCGGCTCGTCGGTGAAATACGTTGTCCGCACCGTCAGAAACGCGAGAAGAAACCCGAGCACGAGCGAGCCGCCGTCACCCAGAAACAGCTTCGCGCGGGGGAAGTTCCAGACCAGGAACCCGAGGCACGCCCCGACCAGCAGGGCGAGCACCGCCGCGACAAACCACTGCCCGCCGAGCAGGGCCGTCGCGAGAAAGCACCCGCCGGCGATCGCCGTCACGCCCGCGCTCAGCCCGTCCATGTTGTCGAGAAAGTTCAGCGCGTTGGTCACGACGGCGAACCAAAGGACGGTGATCCCGAGGCTCAGCCACGCGCCGCCGACGTGGGCGTCGAGCACCGTGAGAAGGCGCGTCTCCTGCGTCATCGCGACCGCGAGCCCGCAGGCGAGCATGATCCCGAGCTTGAGCCACGGCCCAAGCGGGCGACGGTCGTCCACCAGCCCGACCGTGTGCAGCACCGCGAGCGCGATCAGCAGCACGACCCCGAGCGGCACCCGCTCCCGTGCGCCCGGCAGGTGCTCCGTCGCCCGGGCGGGCAGGCTCGTTTCCAGAGCGTCGCCGAAAGCCGTGAGCGCGAGCAGCCCCAGCCCAAGCGGGAGCGCGATCGCCCAGAAGACGCCGATCCCGCCCGTGTTGGGCACGCGCCGGGGCGCGGCCTTGACCTGCCCCGCGACCCCCGGCGTGTCGATCGCGCCCAGGCGGAGGCTGAGCCGATGGACCACGGCGCAGAGCGGCGCAGCGATCACGAACGCCAGCGGCGCGAGGGCGAGGATCCAGATGGTCGGTGAGGCGAGCATCGAACGGGCGGAGTCTACCCGCGCGGCAGGTCCGGCCCGCGGGGCTCGCCCCGGAGCAGACGCCGCACGCGCGCCGACGCCGGCCACACCAGCCAGAGCACGGCAAAGAGCGTGGTCACGATCACCCCCAGCACCCCGACCCGCCAAGGCCAGGGGCCGAGGTGGTCCACGATCGTCGGGTTCTCCGGCGTCGCGCTCCCGATGAACCCGTAGTTCGTCCCCAGCGAGAGATTGACGACCATTGCAGTGCTCGCCCAGAGCACCGACGCCCCGACGCCGATCAGGAAGTCCCGTCCCGTCGGGCGAAAGCCCCGCGCCACGACGTCGTACACCGCGATCCCCACGATCTGCAGATGCCCGATCCAGAAAAACCAGAACCGGAGCGTCGCGATCCCGTCGGTCAGCGTCGGCGTGAAAAACGCCTGCGTGCTCAGCCCAATCGCCCAGAAGTACAGCACCGCCCGCAACCAGCGGGCGTTGGTGAACAGCATCAACGCCGCCGCGACCGACGCCAGGTCGCACAGATGCAGCGGGAGCGACGTCCCGATCAGAAAGTTCTGCGGCAAAAACCAGTACGTCAGGTGCGCACACTGAAACGCCACGACCGACCACGCCACCGCGAGCTCGATCCGGCGACGGACCCGACCTTCCCCGAGCCGATGCCCGAGCCAGCAGAACGCGCCCATGATCGCGACACTGATCAGAAAGACCGTCGCGTGCTTCAGCCCGAAGGGCTGAAAGACCGCCCAACCGCCGGCGGGAGCGACCATCGCGAACATGGACAGGCCCGCGTTCACGTCGTCGCGGCCTCGTGGCGGAGCTGCCCGCAGGCCGCGGCGATGTCACGCCCGCGGCTCGCGCGGATGTGCGCGTTCACGTGCCGAGCACGCAAGATCCGCTGAAACTCGTGCACGTCGTCCTGGCGCGGGCGCTCGAACGGCGTCGCGTCCACCTCGTTGTACCGGATCAAGTTGACGTTCGCCCGCAGGCTCTTCGCCAGCCCAGCGAGCTGCTGCGCGTGCTCCGGGCGATCGTTGACGTTCCGCATCAGCGTGTACTCGAGCGTGATCTCGCGCCCGGTCTTCTTGAACCACCGCTGGCACGCCGCGAGCAGGTCCGCGATCGTCGTGAACTCGCTCCATGGGATGAGCTGGCGGCGGAGCTCGTCGGTCGGCGCGTGCAGGCTGAGCGCGAGGGTGACAGGCAGGTCCATCTCGCTCGCCAGGCGGTCGATGTACTTGGGCAGGCCCACGGTCGAGATCGTGATCCGCCGCGCGCCGATCCCCATGCCCCAGTCGGCCGCCAGCGTGCGCACGGCCCGGCTGACCGCCTCGAAATTGCTCAAGGGCTCGCCCATCCCCATGAACACGATGTTGGTGATCCGCTCCACCCCCGGGAGCCGCCCGAGCCGCCACGCCTGCTCGACGATCCGCCCGCCGGACAGGTTCGCGTCCAGCCCGCCCAGCCCGCTGGCGCAGAACCGGCACCCGACGGGGCACCCGACCTGCGAGCTGATGCACGCCGTGCGCCGCGAGGGGGCTTGGTCCGCCTCGCCGTCCATCGAGGGGATCATGACGCACTCGGTCTGCCGATCCGTGTGCCCGCCGGAGCCCGGGGCGTTGTTGAGCACCGCGAGGCGCGTCGCGGGCTCGAACGCGGTCGCGCCCGCGCCCGACACGTCGGGGTCGCCGTCGCTCCATTCGACCAGCAGCTTCTG
>JBJHBZ010000029.1:23702-42896 GCA_050485765.1 Phycisphaerales bacterium
GGCTCGAACAGTCGCTGCGGCAGCTTCTGCGTGCCGTCGGTCGCGACCTGGTGCGCCAGGACCTCGCCGGAGAGGAACACCATCCCCTCGCTCAGCTTCTGGCGATCCGCAGCGGAGAGGTTGGTCATCTGCGCGGGATCGACAACCCCGTGCCGGTACACCCACTCCAGGATCTGCTTGGCGCGGAACGCGGGCATCCCGTGCTCGGCGCACCAGGCGCTGAGCGTCTCGGGCGTGTGCTGGAAGATGTGATTCGCGGGTGGGCGGAGCATGGATAGTCCAAGAGTAGCGCCGCCCCGCGCGGGCTACCGCGTGCTCCACATCTCCTGTCCCGGGGCGCGGTAGGTTGCTTCGAAGGGCATGAGCCGCACGCTCCCGTCGAGGAAGGAGTAAAACTGCCCTTCGCCGTAGCGTGGGCGGTTGTTCGGGATCTCGGGCGAGCGTCCGTCGATCAGTTCGTCCCAGTCTCCAGAGCCCGGCAGTTCCGCGAGGCTCGTCGGCGGCATCGCCTTCCCGCGAGACCAGTGATAGGGGTTGCTCCGCGGTGCGTCTTCCGGCCACGGATCGAGACAGAGATCGAAATAGTCGCTCGACCAGAACGGGTGATCCGGGTTCTGCCACGGGAGATCATCCGGCGGCGTCACGCCCACCACCAGCGACCACTGCTTCTCCCGAAGTGTCTGGAAAACCAGCCCGGCCGGATTGCTCAGGCGGTGCAGGCGGGTGTCCACGCCCGTGATCAGCCCGTTGTCCATGAACGAGCCCCACATCGCGGGCTCGCGCTGGTCCGGGTCGGCCGGGTCGAACCACACCCCCCGTCGCCCGCGCTCGCGACCGCCCTCGTCGACGCCGCCGGTGGAGATCCCGAGGTAGGGCTCGAGCGCCCGCTGATACGACTCGGCCGCCCACCAGCTCAGGGTTTCCGGCTCGCCGCCCGCCTCCAGCATCGTCCGCGGGAACCGTCCGTCGTGATCGTCGGCATACAGCGTGACGGCGATCGCGATCTGGCGCATGTTGCTCTGGCAGACCGCCCCCCGGGCCGAAAGCCTGGCCGCCGCCAGGCTCGGGAGCAGGATGCCGATGAGCAGGGCGATGATCGCGACGACCACCAGCAACTCGATCAGGGTGAACGCGCGTGTCCGCATCGGGGGCTCCTTCGTAGCTTTGGCTACATATTTCGTAGCCAAAGCTACGAAGAAAGGCGGGCCGCGTCAATTGGGCGAGCGAAAAAATAGAAAAATCGGCAGGAGTCGGCGCGGTCAGGCCTCGGGCTTGGCGCTGACCGTCAGCGGGACGCCGCCGTAGAGCTCGGGCGTGACGGTCGGCGCGGTCACGCGGATCTTGCGGCTCTCGCCCTCGATCCCGCGCGAGCGCATCTCTCGGCGCAGCGTCCCGGGCAACGCAAACTCCACGTCTTCCTCGAACACGTCCGCGACCTCGATCTCGCCCCCGAACCGCTTGAGCAGCGTCCGGCAGATCGACGCGACCAGGTCCTCCGGCGCCGAAGCGCCGGCCGTCAGCAGCACGCGCTCCTCACCCGTCGGAAACCACGTGAAATCCAGCTCCGACACGTCGTCGATCCGCACCGCCCGCGTGCCGACGTTCTCCGCGATCTCCGCGAGCCGGTTCGAGTTCGAGCTGTGCCGACTCCCGACCACCAGCACCAGGTCGCACCCCGGCGACAGATGACGAACCGCCGCCTGCCGGTTGGTCGTCGCGTAACAGATATCCTCGCTCGGCGGCGCCTTGATCCGCGGGAACGCCGCCTTGAGCGCGTCGATGATCACCGCCGCGTCGTCGGTCGAGAGCGTCGTCTGCGTCAGGTACACGAGCTTCCCGGGATCGTCGATCCGAAGCGACGGGATATCGTCGGGCGATTCGACGACCTGGACCGCCTCGGGCGCTTCCCCGCGCGTGCCGATGACCTCCTGATGGTCTGCGTGCCCGACGAGCAGGATCTGATACCCCTGTCGCGCGTACCGGATCGCCTCGGAATGCACCTTGGTGACGAGCGGGCAGGTCGCGTCGATGGTGCGCAGCCCGCGAGCCGCCGCCCGCTCGCGCACCGTCGGCGGGATCCCGTGCGCACTGAACACGACGATCGACCTCTCCGGCACGTCGTCCACGTCCTCGACGAACCGCACCCCGCGCTCCACGAACCGCTGCACCACGTGCGTGTTGTGCACGATGTCGTGATAGACGTAGACCGTCTCGCCCGGAAACAGCGACAACGCGTGATCGACCACGTCGATCGCCATGCGCACGCCGGCGCAGAAGCCTCTCGGGTTGGGCAAGACAATCCGCATTGCTCGGGGCTCGCACAGCACGGGAACAGAGGGCCACACACGCACGGCGGCACATGTCAAAACAGGCAAACCTGCGCTCGGAGCGATGGTAGTCCGTCCACGACGCTTTGTCGGCTTGCCGCGGGGTCTGCCGCGTCTCACTGTGTCCTGCCGAGGACCGCCGAGCGACGCCCTTTCTGAGCCCTTTGTGCGCCGTTCCGAGGCGGTCGCCCCACAGGGCTTGAACCCGATCTCCGGCGGGGGATACTTCTGCATCTCTTTCCGGGCCGGTGGGGCCCGGGCGTGGGGCGGCAACACATCAGCGGGAGCAGCGATGCCGATGAACAAATCCGGCGTGGCGATCGGCGGAGCCTTCATCGCGGCGGCGTGCCTCAGCGCGTTCGCCCTCTTCGGCTTCGGACGCGGCGACGCCCCGCCGACCATCGACCGCCCCGCTCCAGCGGCTCAGACCGCCCCCCAGGCCCCGGCCGACTTCATCCGCGCCGGCCTCCGCGAGCCCAAGCCCCGCACCCCGGGCGCCATCCGCCTCGCGACCTACAACGTCGAGAACCTCTTCAAAGGCGGCGACGACGCCAAACCCGAATCCGAGCTTGTCGCCCTCGCGGAAACCCTTCGACGCATCGATGCCGACGTCGTCGCCCTGCAAGAGGTCGAGAGCGACGAAGCCCTCCGCTGGTTCCTCAGCCGGCATGCCAGCGACCTCGGCTACGAGCACGTGCTCTCCCTCGACGCCGGCGACCAGCGCGGCATTGAGCAGTCCTTCATCAGCCGATTCCCCCTCAGCAACCCCCGCCAATGGCTCGGCGAGCTGCTGGGCGGGGAGCACCCCGAGCTCTACGGCTCGCAGCCCAATTGGCACGCCGGCGAGCCCATCGCTTTCCGGCGTAGCCCCCTGATGGTCGACGTGACCGTCCCCGCCGGGGCCAAGGGCAACCAGGAGCCGTACCGCTTCACCGCGATCACGGTCCACCAGAAGGCCGGGCGCTTCGCGGCCTACTGGCGCGAGGCCGAGGCCCGGCGGATCGTGGAGATCATCGAGAAGCTGGAAGCCGAGGACCCGGCGCGGAACATCGTGCTTCTGGGCGATTTCAACGCTCAAACGTGGGACGACAGCGTCCAGCTTTACCTTGAGGCCGGGCTGATCGACCTCTTCGGCGAGGAAGAGCCGGCCGAGTCCAACGTCACCCACGCCAGCGACCGGCGGATCGACATGATCCTCTACAACCGGGCGATGGCGTCGGAGATCATCCCCGACACCCGCTTCGTGCTCGGCACCCCGGTTCACCCGCTCGGCGCGGACTGGCGGAACGACCCCCGCCCGCCCGGATACGCAGCCGACCATTACCCGGTCGTCGTCGATCTCTGGCCGATCGAGGGCGGGCGGTGAGCCTATCCCGGGACGGGTCGGGCCCAAGGCCGCCCCGGGGTGTGAAGATGGCGAAACCGACAGAACGACAAGATTGCGCAAAGCCCGCCCGGGGCCGCGTCTAGGGCACAGGTGCGGCTCCTAATATGAGTACCTACACGGCGGGCCGCCCGCGCTTCGGATACGCTCGTGCCCAACCCGTCGCGGCTCCGCGCCGGGGTGTGGACTCCGAACCCGTCTCGACCGCCCGCTCCCGGCAACCGGTTCTCAGGCCGAGAGCGGCCAGCAAGGAACGCGTATGGGTCAGCTCAAACCCTGGCAGATCGTCCTCTTCGTCGCGGCCATTGGCGTGCTGGGTGTGTCGCTGTGGTTCAGCTTGAAGACGGATCGAGAACGGCCTGCGGATCACGTGGTTCTTCTCGACGTGACCACTGGTGATCTCTACCGAGCCCGGATCACGCGATCGATGTTCATGCCGGAAACCCGGGAATCCGACGGTGCGGCAGTTCTCTGGCCGGTCTACGAAGACGAAGAAACTGGAATTTGGCGAGTGAACCCTCGCCACCTGCCCCAGGTTCGTGAACGGACCGAAGGAGAGGTCAACACCGATGTCGTGGACCTCAGCTCCGGGCAGATACGTCCGGCGAATGCGACTCCCCGTCGGATGTCGCTCGGACAACGAAGCTGATATCGAGATTCGTCACCCCAGAAACCAGTGGGCCGATCAGGAGCGATTTGCTGTGAATAAGATTGCAAAGACATCAGGGCGTCGGGGATTCACTCTGATCGAATTACTGGTTGTGATTGCGATTATCGCGCTCTTGATCGGCATTCTTCTGCCGGCCTTGGGCACAGCGCGGGATGCGGCTCGCTCCTTGGTCTGCCAGACGACTCTGCGGTCCTTGGCGCAAGGCCAGATCATTTACAGTGCATCCAATCAAGATTATTATGCGGGTCTATCAACAACCGGCATCGCAGGCGCACGAGATGGCGGACGCGCACGCACCCAGTGGATCTCTGATACGTCTTCCACGACGCCGGTGACGACATTCGACTGGATCTCGCCCACTCTGGGCGACAGTGCAGACTTCAGCCCGAACCGTGCGGCGCGAACAGAGCAGATCCTGAATACATACGCCTGTGCTTCAGCCCGCTTCAACAATGCCGAGATCTTCGGAAGTGCCGGCGATTCGGCGGATTTTCGCGCAAGAGTGCTCGGGACCAGCGCTGGTGGATCCGGCTTTATCCGTCAGGTCAGCTATCTTGCGCCTGCGACGTTTCACAAGCTCCCGAACGGCGCGGGTCGGTTCGAGCAGGGTCGTGCGGCTCAGGCGGCCCGACGCGTGCAGGGTCGTTACAACACAAGTCAGAATTTTCTTGATGTGGTCCCCGGTTTTCAGATCGGGGTACCGTTGAACTACCAGCACCGCGAAGATCGTATCGGCCTGCAGCCGGCTGCAAAAATCGTGGTTGCCGACGGAACTCGTTATGCTTCGACACAGCTCGGACTTGATATTGATATCGATCCGGCGCCCCGATACTTCAGTATGTTTACGAGTTCTACACCTATCTTCCAGAACTCGACCGAGTACGGGCGCACTCCCGCGTCGGGCGTGGAACGCCCGTTCAACTGGCAAGCGAGTTTTCGGCATGGCGATTTCTCGATCAACGCGGCCTACTACGACGGGCACGTTGGCCGTATCACTCGCACCGAGGCATACACCAACGCCGCGCCGTGGGCGCCCGGCGGGAGCGTGTACAGCCGCGCCTCCGCGACTCCCGAGTCCCAGCAGCGCCACCAGGAAGGCGAAGTGCTGACGCCGTGATCGCCGACGACGGCGTTTCGGCCCCTCGGCGAGGTCCATCCGAGTTGATGCGGTGGCGTGAAGTCACCGCATTTTCACATATTGAACTTTCTTCTCTGCCTCCTTCGCGCACTCTTCACCGCAATATCGCTTGCTCTTTTGGGAAACCTGTGCTCCGTTGGTTTACGCTTCACAGCCGGGGATCGAGTGGGTTTCCGGTGGATTCGGACAAAGGCGTTCCTGACCCGATCGTCCTTTGCAGTGCATCCTGCCCCGTGTTTTCGCCGGTTCCGGCGTGCGGGGCGAGTGTTTCGAGCGTGTGAACATCGTTTCGCAGGAGAGATAGACATGAAGAACGTGCTTGCCCTCATCGCGATCGCCGGCGTCGCCGGCGCCGCCTCGGCCCAGGACCTCATCGCGTACTGGAACTTCAACGACAGCACCCCGGGCGTCAGCGGCAGCCTCGGTGTGCTCAACGGCTTCAACGGCACCGGCTTCCCGTCCGACGCCGGCGCGGGCCTGCTGACCACCAACATCGCCATCAACACCTCGATCAGCCCCAACGACGGCACCCTCGGCACCTTCGCCGGCACCACCCAGAACGCCCTCTTCGGTGATGGCTCGGGCGGCGCTCTCTCGATCCAGGCCGGGCAGGATCAGGTCAACAACGGCAACTGGATCCAGTTCGAGTTTGATGCCAGCGATTACACCGATATCAACATCACTTGGTCCGGCCGCGGCACCGGCACCGGCTTCGGTGACCCCTTCGGCATCCAGAACACCGTCCAGTTCTCGACCGACGGCGTGAACTTCACCAGCGTCGGCACCTACGCCAGCCGTCAGACCAGCTTCCAGCTCTACGACTTCAGCATGGGCTCGGGCCTCGACTTCGCCGACAACGCGATCATCCGCATCGTGTTTGACGGCGCCACCGGCGCGCAGGGCAACAACCGCCTGGACAACGTCCAGATCACCGGCACCTTCATCCCCGCTCCGGGTGCGTTCGCGCTCCTGGGCCTCGGTGGCCTGGCCGCCGCCCGTCGTCGCCGCTAATCCGCTTCAACGCGGATTGACGCTTCGACTCGGTTGAACGTCACTGGAAATCGTTCATCCACGCCGCCGCCCCGGGCTCGACCCGGGGCGGCGGTCGTTTTGCATACCCTGCCCCTTCGGCACCCCGGCGCACACCACCAAGGAGGCGAGACGATGACCCAGACCGGCACCGCGGACAAGGCCTTGGCCTGGCTCGACGCGAACGAGCCCGCTTCGATCGCCCGCCTGATGGACTGGCTCCGCATGCCCAGCGTCGGGACCGACCCGAAGCACCGGGGCGACACACGCCGGGCGGCGGTGTGGGCGGCGGACCGCCTGCGCGAGGCCGGGCTCGAGGCCGAGCTGTGCGAGACCGGCGACGTCGGGGGCAACGACGAGGGCGCGGGGCACCCGATCGTGATGGCTGAGGCCCCGGGCGCGCCCGACTACCGCGGTCCGCACATTCTGTTTTACGGGCACTACGACGTGCAGCCGTCGGATCCGGACGAGCTCTGGCGCTCGCCCGCGTTCGAGCCTGTGATCGAGGACGCGGGCAAGGCGAGCGAGCGGATCGTGGCTCGCGGCGCGTGCGACGATAAAGGGCAGGTCCACATGTTCCTGGAGGCGCTCCGCGCGTGGCGCGAGGCGGGCGGGGACGTGGCCGGCGGCGTGCGCGCGACCGTCATGCTCGAAGGCGAGGAGGAATCGGGCTCGGTCCACCTGGAGCGGTTCGTGCGCGAGCAGCGCGAGCGCCTGGGGCGGTGCGACGTCGTCGTCATCAGCGATACCGGGATGCTCGGGCGCGACCGTCCGGCGATCACCTACGGCGTGCGCGGGCTGACCTACACCGAGATCACGCTCCACGGCCCGGACCATGACCTGCACTCGGGCATGTGGGGCGGGAAGATCCCCAATCCGAACAACGAGCTTGTGCGCATCCTCGGGCAGCTCTGGGATGAGGAGCGGCGCGTCGCGATCCCCGGTTTTTATGACGACGTGCGTGAGGCGACGCCGGAGGAGCGGGCGGCTTGGAAGAGGCTGGGCATCGACGACGCGGCTTCGCTCCGCGGGATCGGCTTCGGGCCCGAGGCGGATGTGGGCGAGGCGGGGTACTCGATGCTCGAGCGGGAGTGGGGGCGTCCGACGGCCGAGATCAACGGGATCTTCGGCGGGTACACCGGGGCCGGTGCCAAGACGGTCATTCCGACGCACGCGACGGCGAAGGTGAGCTTCCGCCTGGTGGCGGATCAGGACCCTGTGAAGATCCGGGACGCGTTTTTTCAGTGGCTCGACGAGCGCACGCCGCCGGGGTGCCGGTGGACGAAAACGGACCACGGCGGCGGTCACGGCGTGACGACGCCGGTGGATTCTGATGCGCTGCGGGCCGCGAGCCGAGCGATCGAACTGGCGGCGGGTCGCAAGCCGGAGCTGATCAAGAGCGGCGGTTCGATCCCGGTCGCGGGCTTGCTGAAGGCCGAGCTGGGGCTGGACACGATCTTCATGGGTTTCGGGCTGGATGATGACCGCGTGCACTCGCCGAACGAGAAGTTCGAGCTCGCGTGCTTCCGCATGGGCGCACGGTCGCACGTGCGGTTGCTGGATGAGCTGCGCCGGCTCGGGTGAATCGGCGCTTCGCGCGACGGGCGAGCTCTCAGGCGGCCGCGGCGGGTTCGGCGGGCTCGGTCGCCTGGTCGGCGTTGGGTTCGGGCTCGCGCTCGGGCTCGGGCTGGTCGTCCTCGATCACGTCGACCTCGCCGAGTTCGTCGTCGCCCCGGATGTGGCGGACGTACCGGTTGCGCGCCTCGATGACCTCGATGCGCAGGTTGTGGATCTTGGTTTCGTATTTGATGCCCGAGGCGAGCATGTGCAGGAAGCCGAGGACCGCGAGCGCGGCGAAGAAGGCGGTGGCGAGCCAGACGGCTTCGGTCATGGGCTGCACGGCGTTCCTCCGTCGGGGGTCACGCCCGGGGCGCAGCGTGGGCGCGGGCGGGTGGTTCCTCGGGGAGAGCATCGGGTCTTTTCACGCGACGCTTGAGACCGAACGGGCGGCGATCCGGTACCATCCCTCGCACATGGCGATGGGCACACCACGGATCAGCCTGCTTCGGATGGACGGGGCGACGACCCAGCGGGGTTGGCGTTCCTATGGCTGCGCCCTTTGGGGGTGCCTGGTCCTGATTCTGGGGGCGTTGGTCGCGCCGGAGGCGGGGGCCCAGGTCGCGCCGGAGCGGGTGCGGGAAGCCCAGAGCGGGGCCGGGACGGAGCCAAATTTCGGCACCGGGCGGGTCCGGATCCAGGGCGTGCGTCTGGGTGTGGGGGAGCGGATCCGCCCCGGGAGCTGGGCCGGGGTTCTGGTGGAGTTTCAGAATCAGGGCGACCGCGAGCTCGAGGTGCTGCTCCGGGTGGAAATCCCCGACGCGGACGGGGACCGAGCGTTGTACGAGCGGGTGGTGACGGCCAACCCCGGTGTGCGTCAGTCGGCTTGGCTGTACGCGCGCCTGCCTCACAGTTTGCAGGGCGGCTCTGGGGTGGTGGTCTCGACGCACGAGGCGATCGAGGCGGGCTTTGGCGAGACGCCGACGGGGTTCAGAGCGGGGGATCTGTACGACCGTCGGATCGCGGTGAGCGCGCCGTCGGGGCATTTGTCGCCGGGGACGGGGATGATCGGGGTGCTCGGCCGCTTCCCGATCGGGCTTGGGCCGCTGGGGGAGCGGCGCCAGGGGCAAGGCGGTGGCGAGTTTTTGCCCCAGGGGCACGAGCGGACGGAGGTGGTGGGGCAGTTGCAGGCGGGGGATCTGCCGGATCGCTGGCTGGGCCTGGAGTCGATGCACACGCTGATCTGGGCGGGCGAGTCGCCGACGGGGCTGCGGGCCGACGCGGGGGAGGCGATCGCCGAGTGGGTGATGCGGGGGGGGCACATGGTGGTGATCCTGCCTCCGGTGGGGCAGGAGTGGCTGAGCCGCGGGGGGAACGAACTGTTCGACCTGCTGCCGCGGGTCCGCGTGACGCGTCGCGAGGGCGTGGCGTACGAGCGTCTGCGTCCGATGCTGACGCGCGAGCCGGACGTGGCGTTGCCGGAGTTGGGGACGCTGCACGTGCTGGAGCCCGAGGCGGCGGCCGAACGCGGCGAGGCGCGGGTGATCCTCGCGACGCCCGAGGGCGAGCCGATCGTGGTGCGCCGCCTGGTGGGCGCGGGGGCGGTGACGGTGATCGGGCTGGACCTGAGCGACGGCGTGCTCCGCCGCTCCGGGCTGCCGGAAGTCGGGATGTTCTGGAACCGCGTGCTGGGCCGGCGCGGGACGGCGGACCCGAGGTGGCGTCTGGATGAGCTGGGCAAGGAGGGGATCGCGTTTGATCGCTCCGACTCGGTGTTTCTTGATGACGTGATCGGTGACGAGATCGCCAAGACGGGTCGTGCGGCGGCTGGGGTGCTGCTCGGGGTGATCGTGTTTGCGCTCTACTGGGCGATCGCCGGGCCGGTGGGGTATGCCGTGCTCCGCGGGACCAAGCGGACACGCCACGCGTGGATGGCGTTCCTGCTGACGGGGGCGGCGTTCACGGCGATCGCCTGGGGCGGTGCGACGGCGCTGCGCCCGAAGACCGTCTCGGCCGAGCACCTGACGTTCCTGACCCACGTCCACGGGCAGCCCCTGCAGCGGGCGCGGAGCTGGGCGAGCCTGCTCATCCCGGACTACGGGTCGGCCGTCGTCCGCGTGGGTGATGACGACGCGGTGACCGTCGGCGGGCGTCGGTACCGTCTGCACCATGCTCTGGCGGCGTGGGAGACGCGCTCGGCCGATCAGTCGCTCCGCGGCGGGTTTCCCGACACGCGGTCGTACAGCATCGAGGCGCGCGACCCTTCGTCGGCGCGGTTTCCGGCGCGGCAGACGGTCAAGCAGGTTCGCGCTGATTGGGCCGGCGCGACGACTTGGGGCGGAATGCCGCGTGTGCGCACGCCGGCGGACGGGAGCATCGGAGAGCTGCGCGTCTCCACGGCGAGCGAGGCCGCCCCGTGGCAGGTCGAGGGACAGCTCGTCCACGACCTGCCGGGCGAATTGCGGGACGTGCGCATCATCGTGGTGAAGGGGCAGGTCACGCTTGGGGCGTCGCCGGACCTGCTCGCGGCGAACGCGGGGGCGTTCGCGCTGCGCGACCCCTGGTCGCCCGGATCGGTGCTGGACCTCGGCGAGGTGACCGGGCGAACGAGCGGGGAGGGGCGCGCGGGGCGTGACGCGTTGGCGGCGGCCACGTTTTTGGAGAACCTGACGCCGACGGGCGGACGTCAGACGGCGCTGGGCGGGACGGTGCAGATCCCTCTGGATCGTCGCCTGGTGGCGTTGGCGTTGTACGGGCAGTTGCAGCCGCCGCAGCTGATGCCGATGCGCACGCCGCCGCAGGTGGTGTCGCTCCGGAGCGAGACGCACAGCCTGGACCTTGGGCGTTGGTTTACGGAGCCGTGCGTGATCGTGGTGGGGACCGTGGTGCAGCGTGCGGAGGAGAACGCGCGGGGGCCGATCCCGCTGACGGTGAACGGTCAGGCGGTGCGTTCGGGCGGGCGGACGGTGGTGGCGTGGGTGTACCCTCTGCCGGACGAGCCGCCGCGGGTGCGCCTGTCAGGTGAAGGAGCGGAGGAGGAGGGCGACGGCGCGCTCCGCCCCGCGGGGACGCTGGACGGGAACGGCTGAAGCGAGGGACGGGCGCGCGGGCGTTGCGGAGGCCCGTCGCGGTCGGGATGTTCTGGAGGAACGCCGCGTGGCGATGGTCGAGACCACCAACCTCACAAAGCGCTACGGCGACCTCGTCGCGCTGGACAGCCTCAACCTCACGCTCGAGGAGGGGGACTGCTTCGGGTTCATCGGGCCCAACGGCGCGGGCAAGACGACGACGATGAAGATCCTCGCGACGCTGCTCAAGCCCTCCAGCGGGCAGGCGCAGATCAACGGGCTGACCGTCGGGTATCAGAACCGCCAGATCCGACCGCTGATCGGCTACGTGCCGGATTTCATGGGCGCGTACGAGGACATGGTCGTCACCGAGTACCTGGAGTTCTTCGCGGCGGCGTACAACATCCACGGCGAGGCCCGGCGGAAGGTCGTCCGCGACGTGCTGGAGCTGACGGACCTGACGTACAAGGCGACGGCCGAGGTGAACAGTCTGAGCCGCGGGATGCAGCAGCGTCTGTCCATCGCGCGGGTGCTGCTGCACGACCCGAAGCTGCTGCTGCTGGACGAGCCGGCGAGCGGGCTCGACCCGCGGGCGCGGATCGAGATCCGCGAGCTGCTCAAAGAGCTCAAGCGGATGGGCAAGACGATCCTGATTTCGAGCCACATCCTGCACGAGCTGGCGGAGCTGTGCAACGTGGTGGGGATCATCGAGCGCGGGCAGTTGCTGTTCAACGGGCCGGTGAGCGAGATCCTGCGCCGGGCGCGGGTGGGGCACGTGCTGCACGTGGGCGTGCTGGATCGCCGGGCCGAGGCGGCGGAGCTGATCAAAAAGATGCCGGGTGTGAAGAAGGTGTCCGGCGCGCCGGAGGACCCGGGCGGGGTGCTGCACGTCGCGTTCGAGGAGAACGGCGGGGCGAAACCGAGCGATCTGCCCAACCTGCTGATCAACCACGGGTACCGGATCACGCACTTCGCCGAGGAGCCGGTGAACCTGGAGACGGCGTTCATGCGTTTGACCAAGGGGCTGGTGCAGTAGGCGGGCGTGCGTCGGCGCGCGGTGCGGATCCTCGGTAGCATGCGACCAGGCGTCCCGGTTTTTGGGATGCCGATGGAGAACGGATCGATGCAGAACGGATTGATGCGGAAGACCGGGCGGCTTGGCGTGGCGACGGCGTGGATGGCGGGCGTGCTGATCGCGGGCTCGCTGGCGGGCACGGGCTGCTCCGGCAAGAGCGGCGACCGCGCCGGGGCCTCGGCCCGACCCGGGGCCTCGGTCCCGGTGCGCACCGAGCGGCTCCGCTATCCCGAGGCCCGGCTGGTCGACCACGTCGACGTGTACCACGGGGTCGAGGTCGCCGATCCGTACCGCTGGCTGGAAGACCCGGAGAGCGAGGAGAGCCGCGCCTGGATCGCTGCGCAGCAGGCGGTGACTCAGCCCTGGCTCGAGAGCATCCCGGCTCGCCAGCGCATCCAGGACCGCATGACCGAGATCTGGAACTACGAGCGGTTCGGCATCCCGGTGAAAGAAGGCGGGCGGTACTTTTTCACTCGCAACGACGGGCTGCAGAACCAGTCGGTGCTGTTCTACGCCGAGCGTCTCGGGGATGAGCCGACGCTGCTGATCGACCCGAACACGTTCAGCGAGGACGGCACGATCAGCATGGCGTCGTGGAGCGTCTCCCCCGACGGGCGGTACCTCGCGTACTCGATCAGCGACGGCGGGAGCGACTGGCGCACGTGGCGTGTGCGTGACATCGCGCGCGGGGCCGATCTGGACGACGTGATCGAGTGGAGCAAGTTCAGCGGGGCCGCGTGGGCCGCGGACAGCAGCGGGTTTTATTACTCGGCCTACGACGCCCCCGAATCCGGTCAGGAGCTGGTCGCCTCCAACGACAACCAGAAGATCTACTTCCACCGCTTGGGCCAGGACCAGTCGCAGAACGAGCTCGTGTACGCCCGCCCGGATCAGCCGCGGTGGGGGCTCAACGCGTGGGTGACCGAGGACGGGCGTTTCCTGGTGGTGTACGCCCGCATGGGCACGGATCGGCGCAACGGGCTCTTCGTGCGCGACCTGGAGTCCGAGGCGACGGAGTTCACGGAGATCGTTCTGCCGGGCGAGGCGAGCTTCAGCGTCTTCGGCAACGACGGGGCGACGCTCTTCGTCCAGACCGACCTCGACGCGCCGCTCGGGCGGGTGATCGCGATCGACGGGACGCGCCCGGCCCGGGAGGGATGGCGGGAGCTTGTGCCCGAGAGCCGCGACACGCTCCGCTCCGCCAGCCACGTGGGCGGGCGGTTCGTGCTCCAGTATCTGAAAGACGCCCGGGCCTCGGTCCGCGTCCACGGGACCGACGGGCGGCGCTTGCGGGAGATCCGCCTCCCGGGGATCGGTTCGGTCGGCGGCTTCGGCGGCAAGGCCGACGACAACGAGACGTTCTTCACCTTCAGCAGCTTCACCAACCCCGGCACGATCTACCGCTACGACGTCGACACCAACGAGACTGAGACCTTCCGCCAGCCCAAGGTCGGCTTCGACCCGGGCGAATACGTCACCCATCAGGTCTTCTACCGCTCCAAGGACGGCACGCGCGTCCCCATGTTCATCACGCACAAACGCGGGCTCCCGCTCGATCGCAACCGGCCCACCCTGCTCTACGGGTACGGCGGGTTCATGATCCCCGTCACGCCCTCGTTCAGCCCGGCCAACATGGCGTGGCTGGAGATGGGCGGGATCTACGCCGTCGCCAACATCCGCGGCGGGAGCGAGTACGGCTCCGAGTGGCACCGTCAGGGCAGTCTCCTGAACAAGCAGAACACGTTCGACGACTTCATCGCTGCCGCCGAGGATCTCATCCGACGCGGGTACACCCAGCCCTCCCGACTCGGGATCTTCGGCGGGTCCAACGGCGGGCTGCTCGTCGCGGCGTGCATGATCCAGCGCCCCGAGCTGTTCGGCGCGGTGATCCCCGCGGTCGGCGTGCTCGACATGCTCCGGTTCGACCAGTTCACCATCGGCTGGGCCTGGCGCAGCGACTACGGGCACCCCGAAGAGAGCGAGGCCGACTTCCGTTACAACCTCGCCTACTCGCCGTATCACAACATCGAGCCGGGGCGCTGCTACCCCGCGACGCTGATCACGACCGCCGACCGGGACGACCGCGTGGTCCCGATGCACAGCTTCAAGTTCGGGGCGGCGCTGCAGGCGGCGCAGGGGTGCGACAACCCGATCCTGATGCGGATCGAGACGCGCGCCGGGCACGGCGCCGGCACGCCGACGAGCAAGCTCATCGAAGCCGCCGCCGACCGGTGGGCGTTCCTCTACCGCGTGCTCGGCATGGAGCAGGACGAAGGCGTCGCGGGCCGCTGAGGGCCTTACAGCTTCGTCTGACGGGCTGGTGCCCGAAGTCATCTGGGGGGGGCGGATCCGGGAACCCGGAAAAGCTGCGCCGCAGCGCCTCCGCGTTTCCGGGGCACCAGCCACGACAGGCACCATGTTTGACGGATCGAATATGTCTTTCTGAAGCCTGGTAGGATGGGCCTCTGGCCCGTCCCTCCTGACGCTCCATGCCCGAGCGAGACGCCCGTCCGACCGATCCTGCAAACAGAACCTAACTCAGCCAATCGTCGTCGATCATCATGCCCGGGGCGACCGTCGCGTCGCTGCCGGATTCGATGAGGGCGGCGACGGGGTAGGCGCAGTAGTCGAGGCTGAACGCGCCGGCGGGGCGGTGGTTGCCGCTGAGCCCGAGCCCGCCGAAGGGGAGCTTGCTGCTCGCCCCGGCCGTGCCCGCGTTGACGTTGACGCACCCCGCGCGGGCCTCGTGGACGAACCGCTCGATCGCGTGGTTGTCCTGGGTGAAGATCGAAGCGGCGAGCCCGTAGCGGGTCGCGTTCGCCTGCTGGATCGCCTGGTCGAGGCTGTCGACGACGCAGATCCGCAGGAGCGGGCCGAAGACTTCTTCGTCGGTTCCCGCCTCGCTCGCGTCCTCGCGCGGGACGAAGCGATCGACGCGCACGACGCCCGGCGAGATATACCACCCGCCGCCCGGCCCGTCGATACTTTTCGCCTCGACGAGCACCTCGCCGCCGGCCTTGGCGAAGCGGGCCTGCGCGTCGAGCACGGCTCGGCGGGCGTCTTCGGTGATGATCGGGCCCATGAACGCGGGCTCGTCGCCGCGCGGGTGCCCGAGGACGAGCGCCGAGGCGCCCTGGCAGATCGCGGGGATCAGGCGGTCCGCGACGTCGCGGTGGACGATCAGGCGGCGCGTGCAGGTGCAGCGCTGCCCGGTCGTGATGAACGCGCAGCGGACGCACTCGATTGCGGCCTGGCGGAGGTCCGCGTCGGGCATCACCACCGCGGCGTTGTTCCCGCCCAGTTCGAGCGCGACGATCCGCCCCGGCGTGTCGAGGTTGCGCTCCAGGATCTTGCGTCCGACGGGCCACGAGCCGGTGAAGAGCACGCCGTCGACGCCCTCGTGCCCGACGAGGCGGCTCGCGATCTCGCCCCCGCCCTGAACAAGGTTGACCACGCCCGCCGGGGCGCCGGAATCGCTCAGCGCCTCGTGCAACAGCTCGGCAAGGAGCTGCCCGACCGCCGGCGTCTTGTCGCTGGGCTTAAAGACGATGGTGTTGCCCATCGCCAGCGCCGGGACGATGTGTCCGTTCGGAAGGTGGGCAGGGAAGTTGAACGGGCCGACGACGGCCATCACGCCGTGCGGGCGAAAGACGCACCGCCCGGTCTTGGTGGTGCCGGCCTCGAACTCGTACCCGCGCACGCGGCTCATGCCGCTGTTGCCCGAGTCGTCCAGCGTGATATCCACTTTCGCGGCCAAGGCCCCGGCCTCGGTCTTCGCGTCCCACAGCGCCTTGCCCGTTTCTTCGCTGATCAGCGTCCCGATCTCGGTCTGTCGGTCGCGGCAGATCTCGGCGAAACGGCGCAGCACCGCGGCCCGGCTCTCGAACGGTGTGCGCGACCACGCCGCCAGCGCCTTCCGCGCCGACGCGACCGCGTCGTCCACGTGCGAAAGCACCGGCGCCCCGGCCCACAGCTCGCGCGCGGGCTCGGCCGGATCGGCCGACCGGAGCACCCCCTCGCCGCTGCTGACGAGCGGGCGGAACTCGCCGGCGATGAGGTCGCTGGGCGTGTGGCGGAGCGGCGGGTGGCGCTCGGTCATCGGGCCGCCTTTCGGGCGCTGCGGGCGCGGGAGTTCTTCTTCTTCACGGGCTCGCTCCGGGTGCTCCCGACGCTGCGATCAGGCTTGCTGAGCACGGTGTACCCGACGGCTGCGCCCGCTTCGGCGTTGAGGGCGGCCATCACGTCCTTGGGCAGCGAGACGACGCCGTCGGCATCGACCGTGAACTGATCATCGACGGCTCGGAAGTCGCCGTCGGTGTCCATGACGCTCACGATCCCGCGGGCGTCGCACTTGGCGCGGGCGACCGCGGGCCCGAGCTCGCCCCGGTGGGTGGCTTTGACGGTTTCGATCTGATCGGTCTTGGCGTGCAGGTGGGGGCCGCCGTCGAAGGGGTCGACGAAATCGCGGTACTCGAAGCCGAGCTTCTCGAGCATGCGCCGCGCCGGCACGGTTTCTTTGCCGACCTTGCCGACGACGTCCCGTGCGGCCGGGGGGAGGAGGGTGAGGTAGATCGGCTCCCGCGGGAGCAGGTTCGCGATGAAGTCGCGGGAGATCTGGCAGTGCCGGTCGGCCTCCTCGTAGCTGAGCGGGATGAACCGTCGCCCGAGCGCGTTCCAGAGCAGGTTCTCGCCCTCGTTGCTGATCGGGGCCATCATCTCCGCGAGCACCTCGTCGGCGAACAGCTCCCGGTGCAACGCCATGAAGTGGAAGCGGATCAGGCTGAGAAAACGACCGAGCTTCTGCTTGTGCCCGCGGTAGCTGGGCTGGAGAATGAGCCCGCCGATCTCGCTCGGCCCGCTCTCGTCGCCGTAGAGCGTCGCGGTCACGTGCGTCGTGCCTGCGTGGATGTCGTCGCTGAAAAAGTGCCTCTTATGCAGCTTGAACGACCAGTTCGGGCGACCCGGCCCGCCCATGCGGGCAATGACCTGGCTTGTCCCGAGCACGCCGCGGCTCTCGGTGTCCTCCAGCACGAACATGAACACGTTCGTTTCGGCGAGCGTCTCGTCGAGCCCGCCGCCGGGGCCTTTCCCGCCCGCGAGCGAACGCACCGGCTCCGGCAGCGGCTCGCCCCGGGCGACGCGCATAAAGCTCGACCGCGACTGCACGATCTTCCGGTTGATGATGTCCGAGTCCGGCGGCAGATTGATGAAGTGGACCATCCGCGCCAGCTTCAGCATCGTCCCGACGTCATCGACCTTCGCACGACGAACCACGAACACAAATCACCCCCGGCTTCACGCCGAACTCCTGTTGCCACGCCTCCGTGCGCACGCTGCGAACGCTCAGCTCCCGACCTTCAGCAGGCCCTCTTCCACTTTCTCGAACACCCGAGGCCAATCTTCCATCTTCATCACGCCCAGCGGCGGGAGCATCCGCAGGTGGTACGGCCCGTGCCCGCAGTAGAACGCGATCACGCCCGCGTCGAACAACGCCTTGCACGCCTGCGTGATCTTGCCCTTGTCGCCGCCGAACGGGGTCATGCGGCACATCCCGCCGACGCCGCCGACGATGTCCTTGACCTTGTCCGACTTCGGGAAGAGCTGCGGGTGCTTCGACGCGAGCTTCTTGACCTGCTCGCAGAACGCCGCGTGGTGCCGGGCGATCCGGCCGTCGTCGCCGTAGTACCCGCCCTCGGCCCCTCCCTCGGCCAGACGCTCGATGATCCGCTTGCCGACCGCGAACTCGGCGCTCGCGCCGGTGAACGTCCCGCTGAGCAGCCCGGCCTGGGGGTTATACCGCTCGGTGTAGAGCGTCGCGCACGCCTGGGTCATCTTGCCGACGCAGAAGACGTCGACGTACTCGCCCAGGTCGTAGTGCTCGTAGGCGAACATCTGCGTCGTGCGCCCGAAGCTCTGGATCTCGTCGTCCCAGATCGCGACGCCGTGCGCACGGCAGCAGTCCATCAGCGCCTTGTGATAGTCCCGCGGCGCCACGTTGAACCCGCCCTCGCCCTGCACCAGCTCGAAGATGAAGCACGCGTGCTGCTTGGGGTAGCGCTCGAAGTACTGCTCGAGGTGCATGATTGCCATGTCGATGAACCGGGCGTGCCCCATCCGGTCCGCCGCGACCTCGTCCCAGAACGGCATGTAGTCGACGTGGACGTTGAGCGGGATGCCGACGCGACCGGCGGCCGAGTCGCCGATCTGCGCCATCGTCGTGCTCCGTCCCATAAAGCAGTCCTTGAACGCGATCACGCGGCTCGCGGGCGCATGCTTCTGGTAGCAGACCTTCAGCGCGTTCTCGTTCGCCATCGCGCCCGAGGTGGAGACGAAGCCGTGGCGCAGGTCGCTCCGCTTGCTCGCGTGGGCGAGCAGCGTCTCGAGGAACTCATACGGGCCCGCGCCCGATTGCAGGTTGCCGTGCTTGAGCGTGTCCTCGGTCCCCGCGCGGACGGCGGCCCCGATCAGCTCCGGCTCGGCGTGCCCGAAGAAGTGGACGCCGATCCCGCCGATCATGTCCCACTTCACGCTCCCGTCCATCAGCTCGACGAGGGCCCCGTTCCCCGCGCCGCTCGCGACGTAGGGATACAGCAGCCCGCGCCCGCGCGCCTCGGACGCCCGGGCCATGAACGACTCGTAGCTCTCCTGCAGACCCTCGATCGGCCCGCGCGGGCCGGTGATCAGCGCGCTCTTGGCCCGCACCTCGCCCACGATCGCGTCGATCGCCGCCTGCAACGCCGGGCTCTCGCGGAGCTGCTGCCCAACGGTCTTCTCGGTCGCGGTCATCGTCGCCTGTCCGTTCCCCTGCGTCACTGGGCACCCCGTGTTCCCGCCGCGGCCGATCGCCGGGGCGTTGTGGTTGATCCGGTCATCCCTCGTTCTCGATCGCGCCGCTGGAGAGGCGGGCGATCAGGACCGCGAGCAACTGGCAGCGTTCCACCAGGCT
>JBJHBZ010000030.1:0-42619 GCA_050485765.1 Phycisphaerales bacterium
TTCGATGCCCTCCGCGTCTGGGTCGAGTCCGGCGAGGTGCCCGACTGGACCCGGGGCGGTGGGGAGGCCTTACCGGACCTCGGGCCCAACGTCGGCGGCGTCGCGATCACCCTCCGCCTCGCCGGCGCGGTCGTCGGGCGAGGGCGGGCCTTTGAAGCGAGCGGGCAGCCCCCGGCCCTCATCGCCGCCGCCCGAGCCGCCATCGCCGAGGCCCGGGAACGCGGGCACTACGAGCCGGGCTTCCTCGAAGGGATGATCCGCCCCGGGCAGCGCCTCGCGATCACGCTCGAGCTCGCGACGCCGCTGGTCCAGATGCAGCCCGCCGAGCTCGCCGAAGCCGCGACGCTGCTCCGCCCGGGCATTGACGGCGTCGCCTTCCGCGTCGGCACGCGCCAGGTCGTCCGCTTCCCCTCGCAGATGCTCCAGACCCGCACCCTCCCCGCCGACGCCCTCCCCGCCCTCGTCGCCGAGTTCACCGGCGACCCCGCGACGGGCCTCCGTCCGCCCGCCGAGAGCGCCCGACGCCTCAACGGGCGGTTCTTCCGTTTCCGCACGCTGCAACTCGCCCAGCCCGAAGCCCGGGCCGAGCCGCTCTTTCTGCACCGCGCCGGGCGACTCGTCCGTTCCGGTGACGTCACCACGCCCGCCCTCCGCGATTTCGCACAGGGCCTGGCGGCACACCTCATCGCCCGCGACTGGACCGGCCCTGAGGCGAGCGGCATGCGCGGCGGGTACGACCCCGTCACCGGCGCCTTCGACCCCGGGCCCGCGAGCGACCTCGACCAGGCCGTCACCGCCTTCGCCTTGCTCCGCTTCGCCAACCGCGTTCGCGGCGTCGGCCTGAGCCCGGACGCCCCGCTCGCCGCCGACGCCCGCCTCACCGCGATGGGCCTGCTCCGACGCTTCACCACGCGCGAAGGCCTCGCACGCCTGGAGGATCCGGTCCTCGCGTCGATGGTCGCGGCCGCGCTCGTGGAAGCGGGCGCCCGCCTCGACGAAGACCGCGCCGAACTCGCCGCCTTTGACCGCGCCCTGCTCGTCTGCGCCAACGTCGTGCGCGAGAGCTACACCCCGGCCGGCGGCTTCGCACGCTCGATCCCGCCCTCGGCACGCTCGCTGGTCGCTTTCGGGCTCACGGCCGTCGCCGAAGCCTCCGGGCGCTTCCCCGACCTGACCCGCGCCGAGGGCGCCGCGGGCGCGATCTACCGCGAGACACCCCCCGGGCGGCTCGTGGGCGAGATGCCTTGGCTCGGGTGGGCGGCCGTGCGTGCCGCCGGCTGGCGCGCGCCCGACGAGCCCATCCCGCAAGGCGAAGGCCTGCGCCAGCTCCGGGCCGACGTCTGGCTCCACCAGCTCGCGCCCAGAGACCTGGAGCCCCCGGACGCCGACTTGGTCGGCGGCATCGTCTTCACCGCCGCCGGCGCGCCGCTCCCGAGCTGGCAGAACGCCCGTCCCTTGGCGTTCATCGCGACGATGCTCGGCGACCGACGCCTGACCGACGAGAACGAGCGCATGCCCGAGCTGGTCCGCCTGATGGGCTCGCTCCGGTTCCTGATGCAGCTCGCGGCCCAACGGGCCGAGGGGCACATGTACGCCGACCCCGCGCAGGCCCAGTGGGGCGTCCGCAGCAGCCCCTGGGATCAGCGGATGCCGGTGCAGGCCTCCGCCCTGACGCTGCTGACGCTGGTCGAAACCCTCTCCTCCATCGAACGCCTCACCGAGCGCCCGCCGACGCCCCAGCGGGGCGACTGACGCCGTGTCCAACGCCCCCTGCCGAGGGCGTACGCCAGCTTCGGGACGCTGAGGCGCATATAATAAAATTCGAGCTTCCGGACGCCCGGATCGCCCCGGTTTGACCCCCGGATCGGCGACGCGGACACGTTCGTGACAGCCGCCCCACGGACCCCCGCGCGACGAGGACCCCCACGCATGCCCGAACGCGATGACGCCGCAGAACACCAGCCCCAGACCCCCGCCGACGGGCAGCCGCCCAGCGGCGACGCCCCGGTCGCGACCGGCAGCGGCGAAGGTGGGGGTGGGAACGGGGGCGGCAACGTCCGCGATCACAAGATCGAGCGCGAGCTCCAGGACAGCTACCTCACCTACGCGATGAGCACCATCATGGACCGGGCCCTGCCCGACGTCCGCGACGGGCTCAAGCCCAGCCAGCGACGCATCCTCGTCGCGATGCACGACCTCAACCTCCGCCCCAACCGCAAGCACCTCAAGTGCGCCAAGATCGCCGGCAACACCAGCGGCGACTACCATCCCCACGGCGAGAGCGTCATCTACCCGACCATGGTCGGCATGGCCCAGCCCTGGAAAATGCGCTGCCCGCTCATCCACCCCCAGGGTAACTTCGGCTCGATCGACGGCGACCCGCCCGCCGCCATGCGGTACACCGAGGCCCGAATGGACCACCCCGCGGTGGACATGCTCGCGGATATCAAGCTCGACACCGTCGACTTCCAGCCCAACTACGACGACCGCCTCATGGAGCCGACCGTGCTCCCTGGCAAGTTCCCCAACCTGCTCATTAACGGCGGCATGGGCATCGCCGTCGGCATGGCGACCAGCCTCCCCCCGCACAACCCGGCCGAGATCCTCGACGCGATCGTCCGTGTCGTGGACGACCCCTCGATCTCGCTCGCCGACCTGATGACCGATGTGCTCGACGAGAGCGGGCAGGTCCTCCGCCGTGGCGTGCAGGGCCCGGACTTCCCGACCGGCGGCATCATCCTCGGACGCCGCGGCATTCTCGAGGCCTACACCAGCGGTCGCGGGCGCGTCACCGTCCGCGGCGAGGTCCACGTCGAGGAAATGAAGAACGGGCGCGAGCAGATCGTCATTAACTCGATCCCCTACACCCTCGTGCAGAACACGCTGGTGGAGAAGATCGTCGAAGCCGTCAAGGACGAACGCCTGAAGGAGATCAGCGACGTCCGCAACGAGTCGGGCCGCTTGGCGCAGACGCGGATCGTGATCGAGCTGAAGAAGGGCGCCGATCCGCGCGTGGTGGAGAACCAGCTCTACCAGCACACGCCGCTCCAGCAGACCTTCAGCATCATCAACATCGCGCTGGTCCACCGCCAGCCGCGGACGATGGGCCTGCGCGAGCTGATCGATCAGTACGTGCAGCACCGTTTCGAGGTCATCCGGCGCCGCACGGCCCACCTGCTGCGTGAAGCCAAGAAAAAGGCCCACGTGCTGGAGGGCATGATCTACGCGGTCTGCGACATCGACGAGGTGATCCGCGTGATCCGCGCGAGCCGCACGCGCGAGGAGGCGATCCGGGCGTTGATGGAGCGCCGGTTCCAGATCCCCCCCGGGCACCCGTACGCGCCGCAGATCCCCGATCGCCTGATGCAGAAGGTGCGCCTCGCGGAGGGCGCGGGCGGCGTGCTGCTGACCCGCGTGCAGGCCGAGACGATCGGCAACATGCGCCTGATCCAGCTCACGGGCCTAGAGATCGAGAAGCTCGTCGCCGACTACCGCGAGCTGGTCGCCGAGATCGAAGACTACGAGGCGATCCTCACCGACGACGGGCGCGTGCGTCAGATCATCCGCGACGACTGCGAGGACATGAAGGCCCGCCACGCGTCGGGGAAAAAGGGCGAGCGTCAGACGAAGATCGAGGAAGCCGCCGGCGATATCGACCTCGCGGAACTGATCCGCGAGGAGGACATGGCGGTCACGATCAGCCACCAGGGCTACGTGAAGCGCGTGCCGCTGACGACCTACCGCGCCCAGGGCCGCGGCGGTCGCGGCATCCGCGCCAGCGACAACAAGGACGGCGACTTCGTCGAACGCGTCTTCGTCGCCAGCACGCACGACGATCTGCTGAGCTTCACGGACACGGGGCGCGTCTTCCGGTGCAAGGTGTACGAGCTGCCGGAGATGAGCCGGACCAGCCGCGGACGCGCGGTGGTCAACCTGCTGGAGCTGCGCCCGAACGAGCGGACGCGCGCCTACCTGACCGTGCGGGATTTCGAGGAATCCAGCCAGTTCCTCACCTTCGTCACCAAAAACGGCATCGTGAAGCGGACGGCGCTCAAGGACTACCGAAACGTCAACCGCTCCGGCCTCATCGCCGTCGGGCTCAAGGAGGGCGACGAGCTGCTCCAGGTGCTCCTCACCGACGGCTCCGACGACATCATGCTCGTCACCGCCAAGGGCATGGCGATCCGCTTCGACGAGCGCGACGCACGACTCATGGGGCGCTCGGCCGCGGGCGTCAAGGGCGTGACCCTCGCCAGCGGCGACCGCGTCATCGGCGCGGCCCGCATCCCGATGATCGAGGACGCCGACGGCGACACGCTCACCGCGCCCGACGCACTCGCCGCCAACCTCTGCCTGCTCACCATCACCGAGAACGGCTACGGCAAGCGCACCCTCGTCGATGAGTACCGCGTCCAGCCCGAAGAGGGCAAGGCCCGGAGCCAATCCCGCGGCGGCAAGGGGCGGGCCGACATCAAGACCACCGCCCGCAACGGGCCCAGCGTCGCGGCGATCCTCGTCCAGGACGGCGAAGACGTCGTCTTCGTCACCCGCCAGGGCCTGCTCGTCCGCACCCCGGCGGGCGAGATCGGCTCCAAGCCGCTCGGACGAGGGACACAGGGCGTCAAGGTCGTCAACATCGCCGCGGGCGATCAACTTGTCTCCGCAGCCGCCGTGGGCGTCGAGGACGGCGACGAAGCCGGAGAGTGATCTTGCCTCGCTTGGTGCCACCGCTCCCTGAGCCGTGCCACCAAAGATGTTCGGGCTGCGGGGGGGGGGGGTGAGATCAGCCCCAATTGGACGCGGCCTCGGATTGTGATATCGTGCGGGCCGCAAAGGAGAGCGTCGGGCGATGGCCATCGAGTGGGACGAACAGATCGTGATCGCGGACCTCTCCGACGAGCCGGCGCTCAGCGATGAGCTCGGCACGCTCGGCGATCGCCTCTCCGCGATCGCCGACGACGACCGCGTCCCCCACGTGGTCATCAACTTCGCCAGCGTGAGCTACATCAACAGCTCCAACATCGCCCAGCTTCTCCGTGTCCGCAAACGCGTCTCGCAGGCGCACAAGTCGATGCGCCTCGCCTCCGTGAGCGAGGACGTCTGGTCGGTCATGGTCGTGACCGGGCTCGACCGCGTCTTCACCTTCGCGCCCGACACGATGACGGCGATCGCCGGGCTCCAGCTCGAGATGGAAAACGCCGGCGAGGGCGCCGAGGAGTAAGCCCCCCAGTGGCGCGAGCGTCCCGCCCGTGCATCCCGCCCCCCTCCGCGGCCCCCGCGCCCGCACATCCCCCTGGACATCATCTCAACCCCGCGGACGATCGCCGGTACACCTCCCCCGTGACAACCCCCGCAACCATGACCGACCCCGCCCGCGAGGAAGCCGCACCCCCCGCCCGGGCCGCCGAAGCCGTCGCGGAGCTCCAGAAGCTCCGCAAGGTCTATTACAAGCCCGACGGCTCGGTCATGGTCGAGGCCCTCCGCGGCGTCGACATCCGCATCGACCGCGGCGAGTACGTCGCGATCATGGGCTCCTCAGGCTCCGGCAAGTCCACCCTCATGAACATCCTCGGCTGCCTCGACCAGGCGACCGACGGCGTCTTCCTCCTCGCCGGGCAGGACGTCAACACCATGGACGACGAATCCCTCAGCGCCTTCCGCGGACGCACCATCGGCTTCGTCTTCCAGGCCTTCAACCTCATCCCCCAGCTCACCATCGAGGAGAACGTCGAGGTCCCGCTGTTTTATCAGCGCGTCTCCCGGGCCGAGCGCCGCCAGCGGGCGATCGACAAGCTCGGCATGGTCGGGCTCGGCGACCGCCTCGGGCACCGCCCGCGCGAGCTCTCCGGCGGGCAGCAGCAACGCGTCGCGATCGCCCGCGCGCTCGTGACCGAGCCCGTCGTCCTCATGGCCGACGAGCCCACCGGCAACCTCGACAGCGCCACCGGCGAGGCGATCCTCGGCACCTTCGAAAAGCTCCACAGCGAGGGCATGACCATCGTCATGGTCACCCACGACGACTCCGTCGCCGACCGGTGCGAGCGGATCATCCGCCTCAAAGACGGCGTGGTCGAGTGGGACCGACGCCTGCGCACCCGCGAGAAAGTCGCCGCGAACTAGTTTCTGTTTGGCGGATCGAATCCATCTTCTGAAGCTTGGTAGGATGGGCCTCTAGCCCGTCTCTCCGACGCTCCAGGACGCGCAAGACGCCCGTCCCACCGAGCCGTCAAACGGAACCTCGTCAAGCGGCCCGCTTGCCCCGCTTCTGCCCGACGCCGCGGAGCGCCGGCGCACTGATCGCCATCGCGGTCACGTCGTCCGGTTGGTGCAGGCTCCCGATCTGCTCATCGAGCAGCACCCCGAGCGAGAGCATCGCCTCGCCGAGGGCCTCGGGCGAGGTGCAACCGGCGTCGGCGAGGCTCGCCAGATGCCGGATGTACGTCTCGGTCGGCAGGCGGATGTCGCGCCCCTCGCTCCCGGGCTTGGGGAACGCGGTCTCGAAACCGTCGGAGTACATGAGCATCGTCTCCCCCGGCTTGAGCACGAACTCCGTCTGCTCGAACGACGCGCCGTCGAACACGCCCAGCAGCGGGCCCTCGCTCTCGACCGTCTCCGGCTCGCGGCAGCCCGGCGAAACCAGCAGCGGCGGGGGGTGCCCGGCCCCGGCGATCGTGATCTTCCGAGTCCGGCAGTTGATCGTCCCGTACACCGCCGTCGCAAACCGCGGCGTCGTCCCCTGGCGCGCGCACATCTCGTGGTTCAGACGATCCAGCGCCTCGGCCGGCTCCACGATCCGCGTCTCGCCACCAACCGTCTCGGTCTTGCGCAGGCTCTTGCTGATGACCATCGTGAGCAGCGCCGCCGGCACGCCGTGCCCGACCGCGTCCGCGACCAGGAACGCCAGCGTCTGGTCATCCAGCATCACCGCGTCGTAGATATCCCCAGAGACGTAGCTGCACGGGCGGAACAGCACGCCCACATGCACGCCCTCCGGCTGCGGGAGCGTCCGCGGGATCATCTCCCGCTGCACCGTCGCCGCGAGGTTCATCTCGTCGTGCAGGCGGTCCATCTCCCCCTGGATCCCGCCATGGACCAGGCTTGCCGCGTGCAGCTCCAGCCGGAGCTGGCGCACCGCCTCGTCACGCTCGCTCAGCGCGTGCAGCGTGCGCGCCAGCGCCGCCGGCGACGCGTCCAGACGGTCCACCAGCACGCCCTCGCCCTCCAGCGCAAGCTGATCATCGGTGACGCGATCGAACAGCAGCACCGCCGGGATATACGCCTGGCGGAGCTGGTCCACGAGCTGGAGCAGGCTCACCGGCGTCGGGTGCTGCCCGTCGATCACGATCAGGCACGCCCCTTGCACCCGGTCCCGACCCGGCGTCCCGCCGGTCCGCTCCGAGATCAGCTCTTCAAAGCCGACCACTCGCCCGACCGGCGGGTGCGGGCGCGGCCAGGCGGCGAGGATCGGGGCGAGAAACCGTTCGCGGACGCCCGTGGTGGGCCCCGTTGCCGTGCCCGTCAGTGTCGGATGCGTCACGCCCGGATCCTCCAAAGGGGAGGACAATCCCCCCTCTCCGGAGCATCGGCTTATCTCGCGAGGCTCTTCAGGCGGTCCAGGTCCAGGCGGATCTGATCCCCCATATGGACGTTCAGCTCATCCAGAAGCCCGCCGGCGATCTCGATCGCGAACTGGGCCGCGTACCCCGAGGGGTACTTCCGAAGCCGGAACTCGTACTCCGCCCGCCGGGCCTGATAATCCCGCTCGCTCTCGCCCTCCCGACGCTGCGGCTCCGGGGGCTCGACCGTCATCTGGTGCATCGCGACCACGCGCCCCATCGCATCGAGGAAGATGATGTCGATCGGGACCAGGCAATCCCGCATGACGAACACGCGCGGGGCCGCGTCCGGAAACACAAAGAGCATCCCGCCGTCTTCGGGGATGTGCTCCCGCCCGCCGAGCCCGCGCTCGCGCTTGGGACCGGTCTCGGCCAGTTCGAGGTTGAAGGTCCGCCCGTCGACGCGGACGCGCTCAAAGCCCTCGGGGGCCGCCGGCTCGCGGCACCCGGGCATCGTCGCGCACCCCGTCAGCACCAGGCCCATCAGCGCCAGCCCGCTCGCGCGGCTCAGGAATCCCCTGCGATCCATCGTGCATCCTCCGCCGTGAACACCACGTCGTGACGGGGCATCCTAGAAAACTCGAACCGCTCAAGAAACACCCCGGCCGACATCGGCTCCGGGCGGGCCCGGTCCCCGATCCCGCACCACGCGCCCACCAGCCCGATCACCCGCGCCGCGCCGATCCCGCGCTCCTCGTACGCCGTCAGGCGGGTGTCGCCGTGACGCTTGGCGAGGCGCTTGCCGTCCGCCCCGCGGACCAGCGGCAGGTGCGTGTAGGTCGGCTCCGTTCCGAGCCCGAGGGCCCGGTAGAGATGAAGCTGGCGGGCCGCCGAGTCGAGCAGGTCGTCCCCGCGGACGACCTCGGTGACGCCCTGGCGGTGATCGTCGACCACGACCGCGAGCTGGTACGACGGGCACCCGCGTTTCGTCCAGAGAATGAAATCCCCGACCGTCTCGCTCGGGTCGATCGCGACCTCGCCCGCGAACCGATCACGGAACGCCACGACCCCCGACGGCGTCACAAACCGCCAGTTGGTCTGCTCGTCATCGAACCGCGCCGCCCCGAGATCTGAGGGGCGGAGCTCGGGCGGGAAGCGAACCTCGCCGCCGTCGCCCTCCTGCGGCGCCGAGGCGGCCGCCTGGATCTCCGTCCGCGTCAGCTCGCACCGGTACGCCAGCCCGGCGCTCGCGAGCGCCCGCATCGCCTCGCGGTAGGGGCTCAGGTCGGCGGCCTGCACATGAGGCCCCTCGTCCCAGTCGAGCCCGAGCCACGCCAGCGTGCGCACCGTCTGCTCGATCACCCCCGCCTTGACGCGGGGCGTGTCCAGGTCCTCCACGCGAAGGATCACCCGCCACCCGAGTCGGCGGGCCAGGGCCCAATTGACCAGGAACGTGCGCGCGTTGCCGAGGTGCAGCGCCCCCGTCGGGCTCGGGGCGAGGCGCGTGACACGCGCGCCGTCGACGGGGATCGCGGCGTCCGAACGCCCCGGAGAGGGCCTGAGCACGGGTTGGAGGCGGTCGGCGTCGGGCACGTCGGCTTGAGGGTAGACTGCCAAGCCCCGGCGTCGGGCCGATCCGGCGTGCGGGCACGGGCCCGGGATGTGCGGAGATCGAGATGGTGGAGAAAATGGCCGAGGCTGATGTGAAGACCGCGCTCGACCGCGTCCCGGAGTGGGCCGAGGTCAACGGCGAGATCCAGCGGACCTACCGGTTCGACGATTTCGCGCAGGCGATGGCGTTCGTGAACAAGGTCGCCGATGCCGCCGAGGCCCGCCAGCACCATCCGGACATCATGATCCGCTACAACAAGGTCACCCTCACCGTGAGCACCCACGACGCCGGCGGGATCACCGAAAAAGACTTCGAGCTCGCGACCACGATCGACGCCTTCGCAGGCTGACAAGCCCGCAGGCTTCCCGTACTGGCACCGCTCATAGTGGCACGGCTCTCCGAGCTGTGCCCGGGCGAGCGATCTCCCAGGGCCCTACTTCAGTTCGACCGACCAGTACGCGTGGTCCAGGAATGCCTTCCAGCTCGCGTACTTCTCGCTCCCCAGGCGCAGGCTGACCAGCGGGTTGCGCTTCGGGCGCACCGGCTGGCGGATCAACGCCATCCGGGCCTGGCTCGGCGTTCGCCCGCCCTTCTTCGCGTTGCACTTCACGCAGGCGCAGACAAGGTTCTCCCAGCTATCCCCGCCGCCCTGCGTGCGGGGGACGACGTGGTCGATCGAGAGCTCGCTGGTCGGGAAGTGATGCCCGCAGTACTGGCACTGGTTCCGGTCGCGGGCGAACAGGTTCCGCCGGTTGAGCTTGACGAGCTGGCTCGGGAGCCGGTCGTACCCGAGCAGGCGCACGATCCGCGGCACCGCGATCTCCAGCCGCACCGTCCGCACCCAGTCGTGCCGCTCGCGCTCGAATTCTTTCTGAAGGACGCTGAGCTCGGTCCAGGTCTCGAAGTCGTAGTTCTGAAAGGTGCCGCCGTCGACGTGGATGACCTCGGCCGCCTCCCGCGCGAGCAGCACAAACGCCCGTCGTGCGCTGATCACACGCACCGCCACAAACGCCCGGTTGAGCACGAGCACCTTGGAATCGAGCCCGACCGCCTGATCGATCGCGGCGACCGAGCCGGGCCTGTGCCCGGGGTGTGCCCCGTCCGGATTGCCGCGAGTCGGTGCGGTCATAAGGGTCCGTCCTTTCAGCGTCCTATTCGCCGAAAGATGGACAACAGATACCGCATTTTGTGCGGCTTGTCAATGGGGTACACAGCGGATGGGCCAGAGAGGGGGGGAGATTCATGCAGGCTTCACGAAAACACACCGGGGCGCCGCCCGAGAACCCGGAGCGGACGCCCCCCGAGGCTCGATCGTCCTGTTTTTCCGCCCGCCGCTGTCCCGCTCGGTGAAAGCCGATTCGCGTCAAACGAGCGTCGTGAGCACGACCGTCGAAACCGCCTGCCCGCGCTCGTAGGTCGTCGCGACGATCGCGTAGTGCGTGCGCACGCTCGGGTCGCTCGCGTCGACGCCCCGGCGGATGACCTCGCGGGCGAGCCCGCCCGTGGCGCTGCCTTCCAGTTGGTAACGGGGGCCCACGGCGGTGCCGTCGGTGTCGATCTGCACCAGCTCGTACGTCACGCCCGCGACGCGGTTGAGGTTCTGGTGGTAGACGACCAGCTCGCCGTTGGAGCCGTTGACCCAGACCGAGCCCGCCACCCGGTCGTACGGCGCCTGCGCGTCGCCCGGCGTGCGCATCGCGAGCTTGACCGAATCCGCACTGATCAGGATCGCCGCCGCGTCACTCCCGGCCCGCGCGATCATCGCCTCGATCACCGCGTTGGACTGCATCTGACGCTCGAGCTCGCTGTGGCTGTTCTGCAGCCACACGATGAACGCCCCGAAGACGACCGCCGCTGTTGCGAAGCCGATCGACGACGCACGCCACACAGGGCTGACGCGTCGGCTGGGGAGCATCGCCGCCCCGACCCGGCCCGCGCCGTGGCGCAGGCGACGAACCCCGAGGAGCTCCTCTTCGAGCTCATCGACCGAAGCCGTGCGCACGGCCTCGATCACGCGGGCGCGCAGGTCCGCCGGGGCGTCGGCCTCGGGCAGCAGCGCGTCCAGGTGCGCGATCCGAGTCTGCTCGCGGCGCACCTGCGCTTGGATGGCGGGGCCGGCGGACGCCAGCGCCCGCTCGAAGGCGGTCCGCTCGTCCTCATCCAGCAGGGCGAGCACGTCCAGAGCCGCCAGCTCGATCAGGTCCGCGGTGGTCATCTCGGGTTTGCCGTTGCTGTCGCCGATCATGCGGCCGACTCCTCACTCACTTGCACACGCTCACGCAGACGGACGAGTGCCCGGCTCAGCGCAGATTTGATGGTACCAAGAGGCGTGTCTAATTCCTCACCAAT
Organism: Phycisphaerales bacterium; assembly: GCA_050485765.1. GTDB lineage: Bacteria > Planctomycetota > Phycisphaerae > Phycisphaerales > UBA1924 > RECY01. The sequence continues at coordinate 11,518 of JBJHBZ010000030.1, forward strand.
TTGTCGCAAAGTCTGTCCGCCCAGGTACGCCCGGGTGATCACCGTCCGCTGGAGCTCCGGGAGCTCCTCCACACGCTTCATCAGCTCGCCGAACCGCTCGGCATTGAGCAGGTTGTCGGACTCGGTCGGGCGGACCGGCGGGCTGAAGGCCGACGAGGCCTCGTCCATCGAGGTCGCCTTGATCCGGGCCCGCTGACGCCGAAGCTTGTCGACCAGGTGCCGACGGCTCAGCAGCATCACCCAGGTCACCAGCGCCGCCCGCTTGGGGTCGTACCGGTCGGCCGTCCGCCACAGGCGGACGAAGATCTCCTGCACCGCGTCCTCGGCCTCGGCCCGGCTGGGCATCGTCTGGTACGCCATACGAAACACCAGCGACCCGAACCGGTCGTACAGCTCGCCGACCGCCGCCTCCTCGCGGGCGGCGACGCGCTGCATCAGGTCCAAGTCTTGATCCGCCGAGGCGCTCACGATCCACCGACCTCCCGGCATATCCGGATCAGAAGCGAACAACTCCAAAACCCGTCGCGCGGGACAAAACCCCGAAAAACGGTGCCGGATGCTCCGGATCCTTGTCCGACCGGAAGCTATACGGGAAGTTGAGGTGTGCGGGTTCCAGTGCGGAATCGCGAATCTTGCGCCTCAGGTCCGGAGAATACACGACCGGTGCAAGGATAGGTAAAACACCCCCATTTTGAACCCTTTCCTTTGTGAACAAGGCATGAAGCGGCTGTGAACGGGATCCACGGTAAAATCCACCGGTTCCGGGTGCTGGAATTTTGTGAACAAGGGCAGGAACACCCTTGTATGAACCGAGTTCACCCAGTAGGCTGTGCGAGCAGAGCGCACGGGGTGGGTGACCGGGTCGTGGAGAGACAACACCGTGCCGATCGGGCAGGATGCAACCCGAGCAGAGACCCTTGAGCGTTCGCCCTTGCGTGGGCGAGGTGGTCAGATCGCGCGCGGATTCAGCCTGATCGACGTGCTGGTCTCCCTCGCGGTGATCGGGGTGCTGATCAGCCTGCTGCTGCCGAGTCTTAGCCGTGTGCGAGAGACGACCCGTCAGGTGCTGTGCGCGTCGAACGTGCGTCAGCTCGGGCTGGGCGTGGCGATGTACGCCGACGACTGGCAGGATCGGATCCCGTTGTCGGTCTACGTGACCCCGATCGGGCACCAGATACCCCGGGCCACCAATGGCTCGCCGGCGACTGCTGTCAACACGATCAACCTGCGACTGAACATCGAGGGTCTCTGGCGGAGCCCGTGGGACGGGCTCGGGCGTCTGTACAGCGGGAGCTACCTCCCCGCCTCGGGCGTGTTTTACTGTCCTTCCCACGTTGGGCAGCACCCGCAGTCTCGGTATGAGAACGAGTGGGGGCGTCCGATCGGATGGATCGTGGGGAACTACCAGTACCGCGGGCAGGGCTCGAACGGGTCGACCTTCCTCGGGCAGATCGAGCCGCGCCGGTCGTCGCTGATTGCGGACGCGATGTTCGATGCCGAGTCACCCAACCACATGCACGGGCTCAACATGCTCCGTTCGGACATCTCGGTCTCGTTCATCGTCGATGATTCGGGCGAGCTCTATCGCCGGTTCGCCGCGATGGCGGGCGGGAGCCCTTCCGGCACCGGGCGAGCCTGGGATACGCTCGACATGGTCAGCGATCCCAACAGCAATGGGACCTCCGGCGGCGGCGGAACCCCCGGCGCCCAGCCCCACAGACGCCAGTGAACCCGAACGGATCAAGCCGCACGAGATCGTCGAGCGGTGACGCCGGTCTCGCGCCTGATGTCGGCTCGGCATCGGGCCGCATGTGTTCCGGCGGGCCACGCTGACGGGTGGAACGACGACGGCGGGCGTTACGGGTGGTCGGCGTGTTCCCGGGGCGTGCCGCCGTGGATCAGGTGCATGAGGTGGATCTGCTGCTCGCTGCGCGGGTGGGCGCTGACGCCGCCGACGCGGTGCGGGTCGAACATGTAGATCGTCGAGTAGAAGAAGATCGGCGCCATAGGGACGTCTTCCTCCATCAGGATGCGCTCGGCCTCTTCCAGCATCCGCATCCGTTGCTCCGGATCGGGCTCGTCGCTCGCCCGGTCGAGGAGCGCGTCGAAGGCGGGGTTGCTGTAGGCGCGATCGTTGTTGCCGTCGCCGGTGCGGTTGAGGTCGAGGAAGGTGGTGGGGTCGGAGTAGTCCCCGTACCAACCGCCGCGTGCGGTCATGAAGTTCTGGTTCTTGAGGTCGTCGCGGTAGACCTTGATCTCTTTCTGGCTGAGCGAGACGGGGACGCCGAGGTACTGGCGCCAGTTTTTGGCGATCGCCTGGGCGATCATGTCGTGCCCGCCGCCGGTGTTGACGCTCAGCTCGACGGTGGGGAAGCGGCTGGTATCCGGGTAGCCCGCCTCGGCCAGCAGACGCCGGGCGCGCTGGATGAGCTCCCGACGCTCGTCCTCGGTCCGCATGTCGCCGATATTGGGCAGGCCCCGCGGCGGGGTGTACCCCGGGAGCGAGCCGGGTGGGATGAGCGTGTGCGCCACCGGCTCGCCGAGGCGCCGGACCTCGTTCGCGATCGACGCCTTGTCGATCATCATCGCGAACGCGCGCCGGACCCGGGCGTCGTGGAACGGGTTGTCCCGCCCGTCCGGCAGGTTCGGGAGCGTGTTGAAGTTCCACCAGTACGTCCCGAAGGCCGGGACGGCGTGGATGTGCTTCCGCGGGTCGGGCGGGAGGCGACGGTCGATCTCGAACTGGTCCAGCCCCTTCCCCCGCAGCTCCTCGATCAGGTCGGCGTGCTCGCGGTAGAAGTCCATCTTGTCGTCGAGCATGTCGCCGCGGTAGGCCGGGGTGACCTCGCTGAGCCAATCGACCGCGCCGGTCTGGAACGCCAGCACCTGCGCGTTGGGGTCTTCGACGCTCGGGATGCTCACCGAGCGGATGCGCAGGCTCTCCGTATCCCACCAGTGGGGGTTGGCCTCGAAGCGCATGTCGCGCTTGAAGCGCCACCGGGTGAGTTTGAACGGGCCGTTGCTCACCAGGGTCGGCGGCTTGGTCCACCCGAGGCGCGTCCGCATCCGCCCGCTCGCCGGGTCCAGGCGTTCGTACTGCTGCACCAGCGGCGGGTAGACCGGGTACAGCACCGCGAACCCCGCGATATCCAGGAAGTACGGGATCCGGCGCGTCAGGTGGACGGTGAACGTGCGTGCCTCGTCGTCGGCCTCGATCGACACCATCGACTCGAACCGGCACTCGGTCTCGGCCCACAACGCCTCGGCCGAGTCGTACGGGCTCTCCGGCGTGCCGAACCGGGCGAGCTCGTCGGTCCGCCAGTTGTAAAAATCCTCGGCCCCGTCGATCAGCATGAACAGCTTGAAGTACGCCGCCGCGTTGTCCGGCAGCATCGCCCGACGCCAGCTGTACGCGAAATCGCTCGGCTTCACCAGCGACCCGTTGGACCACTTCGGACGCGGGCTCTCACGAAAGAAAAACGTGTACGTGCGACCGTCTTCAGAGATCTCCCATCGCTCGGCGACGGCGGGGATCGCGGCGAAGTCGTCGCTGAAGATGTCCGCCCGCACCAGCCCCTCAAAGAGCATCCGCCCGACGCGCAGGTCCTGCATCCAGGACATCTTCTGAAGATCGAGCGTCGTGACGTCGCCCCGGTTGATGAACGCGAAGTCGGCCCGGGGCTCCGGGCGGTCGCTGAGCACGCTGACGGCGATCGCCAGCGCCAGCAGCACGATCGGGATAAGCAGGCGGACCATGCCCGGAGTGTACCGCGCACGAACGCGCGACAGGCCCGGCGGCGTGCGCCGTTTCGGTGCGATGCCCCGCGGGCATCGCGCAGGTCGCGAGCGGTGTTCAGCGGCGTTCGAAGCGGTCGGCGTTGAAGCCGAACGGGCGCCGGGTGAGTGCGCCGTTGGCGCCGATGAGGTCGCGCTCGACGCCGGCGATGAAGCGTTGGACGTCGCGCGTGTCGCGGAGGGCCGTCGCGTGGCTGGTGGGCTGCGGGTCGGCGCCGGGCTCGGCGACGGTGCGGGCGAAGAAGATGACGGCTTCGACGATCTGCGCCAGGTTGACGAGCTGGTCGCGGTCGGCGGCGTTCAGGCTCTCGTCCGACGCGAGGGCGTTGCGGACCATCGCGAGTGCGTCGCCCGCGAACCCGCCGGCCGCGACGGCGGCCTGGGTGTCCAGGCTTTCGATCGAACGCAGCACGTCGAGCAAGGCCTCGCCGGTGCGCATCACGCCGAGCGCGTCGGCGGTCGTGGGACGCGAGCGGACGCGGCTGCCCACGCTGTCGGCCAGCCGGCGGTACGACTCGTTGCGGAGGCTGAGATTCGGGCGGTTGATGCGTCCGGCGGCGGCGAGCGTGCGCACGGCCGCGTCGAACGCGAGCGGGTCACGCTCACGCTCGACCATCGTCGCGGCTCGTTCGACCAGGGCGCGGACGCGTCCCTCGGCCAGGGCCGGGGGCTGGGCCGAGAGCGACTCGAACGTCCGGCGGAGGGCGTACGAGCCCATGATGCGGACCTCGGTCGCGTCCGACTCCAGAGCGCGGAGGACCAGGTCGCTGGAATCCTGCGTCGCGAGCTCGCCCGCGACACGGATCGCGTTCAGGCGGATCTCGATCTCGCCCTGGCGAGAGAGGCGGTCCAGCTCCGGCATCAAGGCACCGCTGTAGGCCAGGCGGAACGAGACGGAGGCGTCGGGCGTGGCGAGCGGGCGGAGCAGACGCCCGCGGGCGCGTCGGCGGGCGTCGGCGTCGGTGCTGCCGAGGTCCTGGGCGTTCTGACGGGCGAAGGCGCGGACCGTTTGCTCTTGCTCGGTGCTGAGGCGGGTCGCGGTGATCAGTTCACCGGGCAGCTCGCCGACCTGAGCCAGGGCGGGCGTGGGGGCGATCGCGAGGGCGGCGGCCGCAAAGACCGCCGCACCGAGCGAGCGCCAGGCTCGGAGCCGCCGGGTGCATGCGGTGCGGAGGCGGGTTGAGCGGGGTGTCGGGGTCGTGGTCTGGCCCAAGGTCGGTGTTCCTCGGTGCGTCAGCCGCGGCTTGGGCGGTCGCACGGTTCAAGTCTGGCCCGCGGGTGGCGTCGGGCCCTGCACGGTTCGGGCCCGCGGGGACCCCTGTTCCAGTCGCCTGTTCCAGCCCTTTGGGGCGGGGTTCGCCCGTGTTCGGGCGGGAGCAAGCCCCGGGAACATCTTTGTCCGTCGGGCCCCCCGGGACCACACCCGGCGCGGGCTCGAAAGCTACCAGCCGCTCCGGGGATGGTCAACCGAACGCCTCGCGCGGGTGTTCCCTGCCCCCGCCGCCCGCGCGGTCGGTCGCTTCCAGTCAGTAGACCTCCAGGAAGACGCGCCGTGTGGGGGCGACTTCTTTATGGATCATGCGTCGCTCCCAGTGCTCGATCTGGCTCAGGGCCTTCGCGTCGCACCGGAGGAAACGCTCGAGGCGGCTCGGGGGGAGCAGGCGGGCGAGCTGCTGGAAGATGCCGAGCTCCATGCCGGCGATGCCGCAGACGTAGATCAGGGCCCGATCGGTTTCGAGCTGGGGGAGGAAGTGGTCCTGATGGGTTCGGAGGCGGTCCTGGACGTAGAGCGGGTCGTGCCCGTCGCTCTGGGTTTCGCGGCTGATGGCGGTGAGGTAGGTGAAGTTCTCGTGCTCCTGTTCGAGGCGGAGCAGGTCCGCGTGGTAGAGCAGGTCGGTCGCGTAGGCGGCGCCCATGACGAGAGTAACGCGGCTCTGGACGCCGGCGTCGAGCAGGTCGTGGATCATGCCGCGGAAGGGGGCGATGCCGGTGCCGGTGGCGAAGAAGATGTAATCATGGTCTTCGGGTTTGGCGGGCGTGAGGAATCGTTTGCCGCTGGGCCCGGTGACCCGGATCTCGTCGCCGGGCTGGAGGTCGGCGAGGTAGTTGCTGGCGACGCCGAGGAAGAGCTTGCCGGTCTCCCAGTGCTCGTCGATGGTGCGTTTGACGGTGGTGGCGAGGACGTTGCCCTTGCCGTCTTCGCCCTTGGTGGGGCTGGCGATGGAGTAGAGGCGGAGCTTGTGTGGTCGCCCGCGGTCGTCCTCGCCGGGTGGGATGACGCCGAAGCTCTGTCCGGCTCGGAAGTTTCCGGCGAGGTTGGTCTTGCTGACGTCGATCGCGACGTGTCGGACGAAGCTGGCGGATTTTCGCGCGGTGCAGCGTTTGTTTTCGACGACGACGCCGACGCCGGGCTCGGCGGGGGGGTGGAGGTGCATCTGGACCTCCGGGAGCTCGGGCCCGGGGTCGCGTCGCTCGCGTGGGGTGTCGGTCTGGCTCATGCGGGCATTGAAGCGCCGGGGCGGGCCGGGGCAAGGCGTGGGCGTGCGCCGTTTCGTGGTGATCGGCGGCGGGCGTGTGTTCCCGGAGTGTGGTTTAGCGGGTGGGGGCGGGCTCGGCGGCGGGTTCGAGCTCGAGCGGGGCGCCGGTGGCGTCGGGGGAGGGCTCGATGCCGAGGATGCGGCAGATGGTGGGGTGGACCTGCGAGTAGTGGACGCGTCCGAGGTCGATTCCGCCGAGGGGCGTGGGGTAGCGCCAGATGACGGAGAAGCCGTACATCTCCGGGTTGGTTTCGACGTCGTACCCGTGCATGCCGAGGGGGCCGCCGACGTCTTCGATCGGGACGATCGCGGCTTCGGGTCGCGAGCTGAAGATGTACCCGCGGTCGAGGATGACGACGACGTCGCCGACGGTGTCGGGGTTGTTGTACCCGAGGCGGGCGGGGACGTTCTCGCGCGTGTAGGCGCTGGCAAAGGGGTGCTCCCGGGCGGCGGCGATGATCCGGTCGGCGGCCTGGCGGCGGGCGCTTTCGGGCTCGATCCCGGCGAGGTAGATGTTGGCGATGTTGCCGCTGGTGACGACGCGGGCGTCGTCGCTGTCGCGGTCGAGCTTGAGGAGGTGCCAGGGGTTGCAGGCTTCGCGGACGAGGCTCATGCCGTGGTCGGTGGTGATGACGAGGTAGAGCTCCTCGCCTTCGGGGAGCTTGTCGCGGGCGGTGGCGAGGACGTTGTCGAGGAAGCGGGCGACGAGGGCGTCGGTCTCTTCGATGACGCCGATCATCTCCGGCGCGTCGGGCCCGTAGCGGTGCCCGGGGCTGTCGGTCGCGACGGCGTAGCCCATGAGCAGGCGGAGGGGCGTCTCGCCCTTGTCGTTGCGCCAGGCGTGGATGACCTGGTGCAGGCGGGCGTCGTCGGGCATGCGGGGGTTGTAGCCGTCGCCGAAGTGGCTGGCGGTGATCTCACCGGTCTGGCGGTGGCTGACGGGCCAGTCGAGGACGGCCGTGCGGACGCCCTGACGCTCGGCGGTGATCCAGATCGGCTCCGCCTGAAGAAGAGCGGCTTCGGGCGGGTAGCGGAGGACCTGCCCGGATCGGCGGTCGTAGTAGCCGTTGGCGGCGATGCCGTGGACGCTGACGGGCGCGCCGGTGTAGAGCGAGACGTGGGTGGGGAAGGTGAGCGTTGGAAAAGCGGGGGCGAGGGCGCGGGTGAAGGCGCCCTCGCGTGCGAGCCGGTCGAGGGTGGGGGTGTGGGCGCCGCGATCGAGATAGTCCCAGCGGAAGCCGTCGAGGCTGATCCAGACGACGGTGGCGTTGGGGCGGGCCCCGGGCTCGTCGTGGGCCTCGCCCGCTGGGGTGAGGGTGGCGAAGGAGATCAACGCCGCGAGGGCGCACGCGATGAATGTATGGATTCGCATCGCGGGGATGCTAAACCGGCCGGGGCGTCCCGGGGCGGTGGCGTGTGTCAAGAACGTGCAAAGACGCGAAAGCTGATTTAGTCGCCGCCGCCCATGAGGCGCATCATGACGCCCATCATCTGCCCTTCGAGGGCAGTGAGGACGGCTTGCTCGCTTTCGAGTTGCCCCGACTCGACGCGCTGGGCGGCGTCGTTGTAGGCGTTCGCCATTGCGGGGAAGGCCTCGATGAGCGCGTCGCCCACTGCGCCCATACCCTCGCCCCCGAGATCTTCATCGGTGAGGAGGATCGCCCAACGGCCGTTGCGCATGCGGAGACGGATGGGCTCGGGCGAATCGGGGCTGGAGAGCGTGGCTTCGTCGCCGAAGACTTGGATCTCGATCATGTCGATGTCGGCACCAGCAGGGTTGGCGATGAGGTCGCTGAACCCGCCCCCGGCGAGCATGCCGGCGATCACTGAGCCGGACTCCGCCGCTTCGGGCGTGGTCACGAAGACGCTGAAGGGGCGGCCGAACTGGTTTTCTGTCGCTCGGTCCAGGCGGGCGGAGGCTTGGGCGAAAAGGTTGATGCCGTCGAGCATGCGCTCGGCGATCGGGCCTTCGGCGATCATGGCGTCGGCGAGGAAATCGGTGTCGCCCCGGTCGTTGGCGGCTTGGAGCTCGGCGAGGAAGGCGCGGACGCCGTCTTCGGTGCCGACGTCGCCGGTGCTCGACCAGTCCGTGTCGCCGAGGGCGGGCTCATCGGCGCCGCGACGGACGCCGGCGGCGGTGAAGCCTTCGTTGGCGGTCTGCTCGGCGTCCCGCGCCGCCTGGCGGTGCGTGCGGGCCCGCTCGCTCAGCTCGGCGGCGGTGCGCCGGTAGCGGTCGGCGTTGGGGATCGGCGGCGTCGCGTTGGCGGAGGCCTCGAGGAAGGTCGCGACGCGGGTGAGCGTGGCGCTGGCAGTGGCGTGCGTGTGCGCGAGGGCCTGGCTCGCCTGAGCGCCGGTCGCGCGGGCGCTGCCGCGGAGCTCGCGGGCCGCCTGGTTGGCGAGCGAGACGGCGCGGTCCAGCCCGGTCACGGTTTCTTCGATCCTGGGGTCGACTTCTTCGGCGTGGAGGCGCAGGAACTCGTCGATCTGCTGGCTGAGATCCCGGGCGACCTGCTGGGCGGCTTCGCGGGCGGCGCGGGCGTCCTCGGTGCTGCGCTGGGCGGTCGCCTGGGCGCGCTCGCCGGCGCGGGCGAGGGCCGCCTGCTGGGCCTCGATCCGCTCGATCCCGACGCGGAGCTCGGCGAGGGCGGGCTCCATGAGATCGGCCTGGGCGGCAAGGTCGGCGCCCTGCATCTCGAACCGGTCGGCTTCGCGCGTCTGCCCGCGGACGCCAGCGAGCATCTCGGCGGCTTCGGTCGCGGTCTGACGGGCCGCACGCAAACGGACCTCGGCGACCGCGTTGCGCAGACGCTGGGCGTTGGCGTTGCGGGCGTCGGCCTGCTCGCGGAGGGCGGCGATCTCGCCCGCCAGGGCGTCCCGCTCGCGGATCGCCTGCTCGCGCTCCCGCTCGAGGCGGCTGGTGCGGTCGCGGAGATCGGCGAGGGTGTCGCGCGGGTCGAAACGTTCCAGCGCCGCGGCGTGCCCGCTGAGCTGTACGTAGCTCGAGAGCGCGCCCTCGGCGGCGGTGACGCGGTTGAGCACGCGGGCCTGGGCGGCGCCGGCGTCGGCGAAGGGCTGATCCGCCAGCCCGATGCGGGCCTGGGCGAGCAACAACCGGGCGGCGGCCTGCTGGGATTCGGTCCCCTGGTTCTGGACGGGCTCGAGCGTGGAGATGATGCGCTGGTAGACGCGCTCGCGGGCGAAGTCGCGGGCGGCGGGGGTGTTGGCGGAGGCGGAGAGGGTCGACATGAGGCTGGCGGCCTCGTCGAGGGCGGCGGCCGAGGCGCTGGGCCCGTCACACCCGGTCATGGGAAGCACGGCGAGCCCGCTGAGGCCGGTCAGGATCGCGATGCCCGCGGCGCGGGCGAGTCGACGGCGTGCGGTGAAGCGGGTGTTGGCGTTCGGGCGGGCGTGCATCGGCTTCCTCGTCGTCTCGCGGGGCGGGGCCCGGGGGCGGGCGAAGCCGTCGCGAGGGGCGTCAGGGCTGTCGTGAACGGGTCGTGGTCGGGCGCCCGGGCCTGTACGACTCGGAACGCGGTTCGGGTCCGTCGTCGGGGTGTCGGCCCCTTCGGATGGAAGGGCCCGGCTCCCCGGCGGGTGGACACTCTAGCAGCATCCGGGGCTTGCCCGCACGCCGGGCGGGTGGGGCGGGCTTCGGGGCGGGATCAGCGTTCGCCGTCGTAGGGGTTGGTGACGCCGCGGACGGGCTTGGGGTTGGGGGGCTGGAAGTCGACGGGGTAGTCGGGGCGGGGTCGGTACATGGCGTTGATCCACTCGACGGCTTGGCGGAATTTGCGGTCTTCGACGCGGTCGAAGACGGGTCGCCACCCGCGCGGCGTGCCGTCGAGCCCGGGGAGGGGGGGGTGCGGGAAGAGGCTGTCCTCGCGGGGGAGGCCCATCTGGAGGAGGGGGGAGCGGGCGGGGCTGTTGTAGTCGATCAGGGGGGTGCCGTCTTCGAGTTGGAAGCGTTCGAGGACGAGGAAGTTGCTGTAGACGGTGCGGTTGCTGTTGCCCTGTGTGGACCAGAGCCAGAGTCGCCCGGCCTCCTGCCCGCCGTGGCAGCGGGCGGTGGCGCAGGAGTTCATGAGCCAGTCGGCATGGACGTGGTTGCGGAAGAGGGCGAAGGCGCGGGGGTGGTCGAGGACCTGGACCTGGTTGTAGAGGTCGCGGGCCTGGAGGCGGAAGAGCAGGTCGAGGACTTCGACCGAGGGGAGGCGGTAGAGGGCTTGGCGTCCTTCTCGGGTGACGGGCATGAGCTCGTGGTCGCCGTAACGGCGGATGAGGGTGTCGATGAGTTCGCGCCGGTGGACGAGGCGCGGGGGGTTTCGGAGGTCGGTCTCGTAGACGCGGAGGATGTTGATGTCGTCGTTGGAGATGAGGCCGAAGGCATCTTCGCGTTCGCGGGCGGTCTGGCGGGGTGGCTGGATGACGATGCGGTCGCCGGGTCGGGTGGGACGGTCCGCCTCGCCGGGGCGCGCGGGCTCGGGGAGGGCGTCGTCGCGTTCGGCGTCGGCGCCCTGGCGGCGCCGGATGGACTGGATCTGAAGGTCCCGGAGGCTCTGGATGAGCTGCTTCTTGCGGAGGGCGCGGGGCTCGTTGGGGGCCACGAGCAGGATGAGCTCGAGCTCATACAACGCCTCGGCGTAGAGCTCGCGCGCCTGGCACCAGTCGACCAGCAGCAGGCGGGTGTTGATGTCGTCGTGCGCGATGGTGTTGCGCATCTCGCGGTAGCGATCGCGCGGTGGTTCGAGGCGTCGGAACTCGCTGATAGTGTCGCGCTGGACGGTGGTCTCGACGCCGGCGATGCGGAGGACGACCTGGTCGGGCGACTCCCGGACGAGCAGCCCGCTCATGCGGGCGCCGGTGCGGAGACGGATCTCGACTTCGGCCGGGCCTCGGGGCTCAGGCGGGGCGTCGGCTTCGGGCGCGGGATCGTCGCCCGGTTCGGTTTCGGGGGGATCGTCGTCCGGCGCGTCCTCGGGTTCGGGCGCGGGGGTCGGTGTGGGTTCGAGCTGTCGGGCGGGGTCGGGCTGCCAGTGTGCGGCGGCGCGAAGGATGGCGAGCTGCGGGTCGGGGGTTCGGGCGGCGAGCTTGAGTCGCCCGTCCGTCCCCCCGATCGCGAGGAACCATGCCAGCAGGCCGATCAGCAGGACCCCGGCCCCGGTGCGGTGGGCTGGGTGCATTGCGTGCATTGTGCCCGCGCGGGGGCGGGTTTGTCCAGTGGGCCCGCCGGATCACGTCGCGCCGGGGGATGGTTTCACCTGGTCAGCGTGGTCGGGTCAGGCGGCGGGGCGTCGGTAGGCCTCGGCGGATTCCTCGCCGCGGGCGATCGCGCGGAGCTGTTCGAGGTCGGGGAAACGCTCGTCGCGGACGACGCGGGCGACCTGCTTCAGCGGGTTGGTGCTCTCGGTGGTCAGGTCGATCACGACCGGCTCGCCGCGGCTGTCGAGGGTGACGCGGAGGGGGCCTTTGAGGTCGTCGGTCATCTCGGCCTTGAACGGGCCGATCCAGATCGTGCTCTTGGCGTAGAGGCGGCGGTGGACGATCAACTCCGGGAGCGAGGCCTTCTCGATCATCTGCAGCGTGCGCACGAGGGCGTCGATGATCGGCTGCATGCGGGCCTGGGCGCTGCTGACCTCGAACTGGAGCTCGGTGAGCTGCTCGGCTTGCTGCGAGGTCTGACGCCCGCCCATCGTCGTAATCTGCTTGAGGCGTTCCTCGGCTTTGGCGAGACGCATCTCGAGCGCCGGGATCATCGCGGCGGCTCGCTGGGCGAGGCGTTCGAGTTCTTCGACCTTGCCGACGATGACTTCGGTGAGCGCGCCCGCACCGGTGCCGACCTGGAGGACCTCGATCCCGCGCGAGCCGGAGACCGAGCCGCCGACGATCGTGCAGGCGGGGCTGGCGACGCGTCCGCGGGCGCGGACCTCGCAGTTGGTGATTTCTTTCGCGACGACGCAGTCGCCGGCGATCTCGGCGGTGGCGCCGTCGAGGTATCGCGCCTGGAGGTCGCCGCCGACGTCGAGGCGTCCTTTTTCGCGTCCGGCCATGCCGCGGTCGAGGAGGACGTTGTTTTCGCTCTGGATGTGTGCGGCTTCGACAAGTTCGCGGACGTGGACGGCCTGCATGCTCTCGACGACGAAGTTGTCGCGGACGCCCTTCTGCACGATGACGTCGCCCGGGAAGCGCACGTTGCCGGTGGAGAAGTCGACGTAGCCCTCGATCTCAAGGCTGGGCAGGACTCGGATGAGCGAGCCGGTGTGCTCGAGCAGGCCGCAGACGCGGGTGATGACCGTGCCGTCGTTGCGGATCTCGATGGTGTCGTCGCTCTGGAGCTTGAAAGGCTTGCCTTCTCGTGCGGCGAGGGTCTTGCCCTGGACGTCGTGCCCGTCGGTGCCCTGGGTGGGCTCGTGGAGGTGCCCGACGATGGTGCCGGGCTTGACGACGCAGAACGGGGACTGCTCGTAGTGGCTGACGCCCTCGTCGGCGTCGCTGTTTTCGGGCGGCGGTGCTTCTGCGCCCTCGGCGACGGCTTTGTTGCGCCGCCGGGCTTCGTTCTGGCGTTCGAGCGCTTCTTTGAACTCGGGTGTGAGCTCGAGGCGTCCGTCCTGCCCGTGCTCGGGGGCGAGGCCCTCGGCGACGAGACCCTCAGCACCTTTGGTGGGCTCGGCCTGGTAGGCGGCGAGCAGGTCGCGGACGGCTTGCTCGTGGATGAGCTTGGGCGCCACGCCGGCGGCGGCGATGAGCCCGAGGAGCGTGTCGGCGTTGAACTGGGCCGGGTCGATGCCCGGGACGAGGCGCACCGAGGCCGTCAGGCGTTCGGGCCCGAAGGAGGTCTGCACGCAGGCGTCGATGCCGTCGGCCATCGGTCGGCTCCGTGCGCCCGGAGCCGCGTGGGAGGCTTCGCTCGGGGCGTGGGTGCGCCCCGAGCTTGGTTCACGCGGCGGCCTGGCACTTGGCCAGCGTTTCGCTGATGCGCTGGCTGAGAAGGTCGGGCGTGAACGGCTTGACGACGTAGTTGTTCACGCCGGCTTTGATCGCGTCGATCACGCGGCTTTTTTCGGCCTCGGTGGTCACCATGATGATCGGGACGGCCTTGTTCTGCTGGCGGAAGGTCTTGACGAAGGTCAGGCCGTCCATGTTGGGCATGTTCCAGTCGACCAGCAGGAGCTCGGGCTGATAGGCGCCGACCTTGCTGAGGGCGTCCTGTCCGTCGCAGGCTTCTTCGACCTGGGTGTACCCGAGCTGGGATAGCACGGACTTCTGGATGTTCCGCATGGTCTTCGAGTCGTCGATGAGCATGATCCGCATGGCTTCGGCCCTCGCTGGTGCAGAAATCAGTTCTGGTTTGTCGGTCCCGCTCAGGCGGTCGCCTGCTGGCTGGCTTGGCTGCTGCCGGCGCCCTCGCGCTCGCGGATCGCGATCTCGATGGTCAGCTCGCCGCAGTCGGTGGAGCAGGGGATCAGGACGCAGGGGGTATCGGTCTGGGTCGCGACGACGTGGTTCTCGCCGAGGACGACGCTGGGGCAGCTGATGGAGACTTTCTTGTTGTCGGGGAACTGGGCCTTGGCGCCGCCGGAGACCATGTTGACGAGCTCGCCGATCGCGTCGGAGAAGTCGGCGCTGCGCGGATCCATCTGCTCGCCGCAGAAGAGGGCGACGACGCGCTTGGCGGTCTCGAGCGGGAAGCTCAGGACGACCGAGCCGGTGACGTCGCCGGACATGCCGATGATGCCCGAGACGTCGTGGCTTGGCTCCGGGTTGCTCTTGACCTTGGGGGTGTTGACGGTCACCGGGAGCTGCAGCATGGTGCTGAAGACGTTCTGGATGCTGGTGACAAACGGTGTGATCAGGCTCGCGTCCATGGGGTTCACCTCGTCCTCGGTCGTGTCCGTCCGGTCGCAGCCGTGCGATCGGGCCCTGCTCTATCGTCCGGCGTCGGGTCGGACATCAGTCCGACCCGAGCAATCCCGCGGTCGTCGGCCCGATAACGGGCCGCCTCGTTCACAGCTCAGGCGGCCGCGACGGGCCTGCGCCCTTCGGCGATGCGCATGAGCTCGGCGACGTCGACGATCAGGCTCACGCCGCCGTCGTCGCGGACGGTCGCGCCGCTGACCGGGCCGGAGCGTTCGACGACGCCGTCGAGCGGCTTGATGACGATCTCCTGCTGCCCGATCAGGCTCGAGACCATGAGCCCGATGCTTTTGCCGTTGAGCGAGAGCACGACGGCGAAGGGCTGAGCGAGGGACTCTCGCCCGGGCAGGTCGAACAGCTCGGCGGCGCTCATCAGCGGGAGGACGCGGTCGCGGAGACGCATGACCGGGTGCTTGCCGACGCTGCTCATCTCGGCCTCGCCGGGGCGGACGATCTCGAGGATGTTCCCGAGCGGGATCGCGTAGCGTTCTTCGCCGACACCGACCATCATCGCGGGCATGATCGCGACGGTGAGGGGGATGGTGATGGTGAAGGTGGTGCCTTGGCCCGGGGTGCTGTCGAGGTCGAGGGTGCCCTTGAGGGCTTCGATGTTGGTGCGGACGACGTCCATGCCGACGCCGCGTCCGGAGAGGTCGCTGACCTGCTCGGCGGTGCTGAAGCCCGGGAGCATAATGAAGCGGTAGATCTCCTGGTCGCTGAGATTGGCGACCTCGCCTTCGGTCGCGAGCCCGCGTTCGACGGCCTTTCGCCCGATGACTTCGCGCGAGAGGCCTTTGCCGTCGTCGGCGATGACGATCTGGACGTGGCTGCCCTCGTGGCTGGCGATGAGGCGGATGACGCCCTCTTCGGGCTTGCCCTTGGCGAGTCGGTCCTCGGGCTTTTCGACGCCGTGGTCGGCGCTGTTGCGCATGAGGTGGACGAGCGGGTCGCCGAGTTCTTCGATGACGGACTTGTCGACCTCGGTCTCGCCGCCCTCGATGACCAGTCGCATCTTCTTGTTGGTCTTGGCGGCCAGGTCGCGGATGAGGCGGGGGTACTTGCCGAAGAGCTTGTCGAGCGGCTGCATGCGCGTGCGCATGACGGCGACCTGGAGGTCGCCGGTGACGCGGTCGAGGTCGCCGGCCGAGCCGGTGATGAGTTCACGCCACTCCTGGGTGAACTCGTGGTTGCTGCCGGCGTCTCGAGCGATCGCGCCGATGCGGTTTTTCTGGAGCACGAGCTCGCCGACGAGGTTCATGAGGCTCTCGAGGCGCTTGACCTCGACGCGGATGGTCTGCTCGACGGCGGCGGCGGGCTTGCGCTCGGGGCTCGCGTCGGTCGCTTCGGTCGCGGTCTCCGGGCCGATGCGGGCGACGGGAGGCGGGGCGGCGTTTATCGGTGTCGGCGGGGTTTCTGATGCGCGCTCGCTGGGTGCGGCGGCTTGTGGGCCGAAGGGGGGCCAGGACGGGTCGGTGCCGCCGCCGTCGCACAGCACGCCGATCTGCGCGAGCAGCGCGTCGGTCTCGACGGGGTAGACCACCGACGCGCGGAGTCCGTCGCAGAGCTGCCCGACAAGCCCGACCGCGTGGTCGACGCGCGCGATCAGGTCGTCCGCGCCCGGAAGGGCGGCGTTCATGAGGGCGCGCCCGGCGTCTTCGAGCCCGCGCGCCAACGCGACCAGCGACTCGACCTCGAAGAAGTCGGCTGACGTGCCCACGCTCGCGCTGAGCTCGGTGAGCCCGACAGCGCCGGTGGCGCGCGTCTCGAGCGGCTGGAGCTGCGCGACGCACGCGCGGAGCTTGGCGACCGATTCGTCGAGGTCCGTCACGAGGAAATCGAGCAGGTCGAGCTTGTTGTCCGGGAGCTCGAGCTTCACCGCGCCCTCGGGGACGCCGGGGGCGGCGGTCGCGGGCCCGGCGGCCGCGGCGGGAGCATCCGAGGATGCGGCGGGCGTGGCGCTCGGTGCATCGGGCGAGTACTTGCCGTCGCCGACCATCGTGAGGTTGGCGACGAGCTCGGCGTCGGCGGCGGTGAGCGGGTCGCCGGCTTCGAGCTCCTGGAATTGTTGCTTGATCACGTCCACGCCCGCGAGCAGCCAGTCCATGATCCGCTTGTCGACCACGACGTTGCCGGCGCGGGCGACGTTGAGCGCGCTCTCGGCGGCGTGGGCGATGTTGACCAGGTTGGTCAGCGCGAGGAACGAGGCGCTGCCTTTGATGGTGTGCAGCGCCCGGAAGATCTCGTTGAGCAGGTCGAGATCCTCGGGTCGGGACTCGAGCTCGACGAGTCGGTTCTCGAGCTCGTCGAGGAGCTCGCCGCACTCGGTGAGGAAGTCCTGAAGGATCTCGGGATCGAAGCCGCCCATGGACATGCGTGGACCTCTCTGCGTGCTCGTCGGCGTGCCGGTTGGCTGCTCGGTGGGGGGGTCAGGCGGCGATCTTGACGGTTGCGGGCTTCTGGTACACGAACCCCTGCGCGATGGGGAGCGAGACGAACGGGGCATCAGCGCCGCGGATGGTCTCGGAGTGACCGATGAAGAGGTAGCCGTCCTTTTCGAGCTGGTCGGCGAAGGTCTTGATGACCTGGGCGCGCATCTCTTCGTCGAAGTAGATCATGACGTTGCGGCAGAAGATGATGTCCCAGGTGCCGTGGCGTCGTGCGGCGAGCCGGTCCTTGAGGTTGTGGAGTTCGAAGTTGACCATGCTCTTGATGGTGTTGTCGAGCCGCCAGTAGGGGCCTTCCTGCTTGAAGTAGCGGCTCTTGATGAGCTGGTTGGTGGAGCGGAGGGCGTAGTCGGTGTACTTGGCTTCCTCGGCCATTTTGAGGACTTTTTCGGAGATGTCGGTGCCGAGGATCTCGACGTGCCAGTCGGCGAGGCGGACGCCGAGGGTCCGGTGGACCATCATCGCGAGGGTGTAGGGCTCTTCGCCGCTGGAGCAGGCGGCGGACCAGATGCGGAGGCGCTTGGTGCTGCGCCGCGCGTCGAGGATCTTTGGGAGGATCTCGGATTCGAAGACGTTGAGCTGGGGCTCGTTCCGGAAGAAGCTGGTTTCATTGATGGTGATGCGGTTGAACATCTCCTGGAACTCTTCGGTCTGGTAGGGGCCCATGGTCAGGAAGGCGATGTACTGGTCGTAGTCCTCGATCTCGAGCTCGCCGAGGCGGTGCCCGAGGCGGGATTCGAGGACGTACTTTTTGTTGTCCGGGAAGTGGATGCCGCTGCGCTCGTAGATGATCTTGCGCAGGCGGTCGAAGTGTCGGTCGCTCATCACCGCGGTGGTTGCCGCCATGGGGTCGGGCTCCTCTGCGAGGTCTGTCGTGGTGTTGCGATGGGCTTTACGCGGCCGCGGCGAGGGTCTGGTCGATCGCTTCGCCCTCGGCGCTGAAGAGGCGTCCCAGGTCGAGCAGGATGAGCAGGCGGTCGTCGAGCTTGCCGACGCCGGCGATGAAGTCCGAGTCGATGGAGCTGACCATCGCGGGGGCGGGCTCGACGATGCTGCGGGGGATGCGGAGGACCTCGTGGACGCGGTCGACGATGAAGCCGAGGACGCGTCCGCCGATCTCGACGACGACGATGCGGCTCTGGGCGGTCGCGTCCTGGATCTTGAACCCGAACCGCTTGCGGAGGTCGAGCACGGGGATGATCTTGCCGCGGAGGTTGATGACGCCCTCGACCTCCGGGGGCGACTGGGGCACCCGGGTGAGCTCCATCATGCGGTTGATCTCCTGGACCGCGAGGATGTCGACCGCGAATTCCTCGCTCGCGACCTCGAAGGTCACGAGCTGGAGCTGGTCGTCACCGCCTTGCTCGCTGCCGGCCAGGCTGTTGCTGATGCGTTCCTGCAGTTCGCTCATTGGTGCGCCCCGTTCCTGCCCGTTCGATCGGGCGTCCGATCCCTCGCTCCGGGCATGCCGACACGTGGCCGACGGACGCCCCTACAAACCCGCCGTGTTCGGCCCGGGCCCGAGCCCCGGCGCCGGCGGCATCGCGATCTATCGGATGGTGATCGGCCCGCCTTGATCCCGGTCCCGGGTCGGCGTCGGATCGCGCTCGCCAGGGGACGTACCCGGTCCGATAGCCCGCTCGTTCCGAGCGCACAGGCCGCGTGCTCCCGTGATGATGGGAGGTGGAACGTTTGTCGGCGATAGGCGTTGCCTTGGTGAGCAGGCTCAGGCGATGCGTCGCTCGGCGGTGTCGGCGGGGGGGGAGAGGTCGCCCATGACGTCGGCGAGTTCGGCCGGGCTCATGGAGGCCGAACTGAGCCCGGCGGCGACGACCGCACGCGGCATCCCGTAGACGACGCAGGAGGCTTCGCTCTGGGTGAGGATGGTGGCGCCGAGGGTTCGGAGCGAGGCCGCGCCTCGGCTGCCGTCGTCGCCCATGCCGGTGAGCACGACGCCGAGGCAGCGCCCGCCGACGGTCTTGGCGATGCTCTCAAAGAGCAGGTCGACCGACGGCTTGTAGAGATAGCCCTCGCACCCCTCGGTCCTGATGGTGAGGGCGAGGCGCCCGGTGGGGGTGCGTGCGACCATGCCGTGCGCGCCGCCGCGGATGATGTAGACGGTGCCCGCGACCAGCGGCATGCCCTGGTCGGCATGGACGACGCTGACGCGGCACTGGGCGTCGAGCCGGTGGCTGAGGCTCCGCGTGAACAGCTCGGGCATGTGTTGCGCGACGACGACGGGGACGGGCAGGTCCGGGGGGAGCGCGGTGACGATCTGCTCCAGCACGGGCGGGCCGCCGGTGGAGCACCCGATCGCGAGCAGGTCGAACTGCCCGATACTCAAATCGAGCGTCGCCGGCACGCGCGGGGTGACGGCGGCGGGGGAGCGGAGGAGTCGGTGCTGGCGGGCCCGCCCTTCGCCGATGGCGCGGAGCCGCGCGACGAGTTCGTGCCGGACTTTTTCCGAAGCCGTGAGGGAGAGACGCTCGGGGTCTTTCGCGATGACATCCGCGGCCCCGAGACGCATCGCCTGGAGGGCCTCGGCGCTGCCGGCGCTGGTGAGCCCGGAGCAGATGACCACCGCGGGCTTAGGGTCCTCGCACTCGACCTGGATGCGGCTCAGGGCGCTCAGCCCGTCGAGCACGGGCATCTCGACGTCCATGACGATCAGGTCCGGGCGGAGGCGTTTGGCTTTTTCGACCGCGTCGGCCCCGTTGCGTGCGAAGTCGACGACCTTCATCGAAGGGTCGCTCTCGATCAGGGCGGTCATCGCCCGTCGGACCACCGCGGAATCGTCCACCACCAGCACGCGCAAGGGCCGACCTCCGATCCGTCGCGCACCAAGGGCGCGACGGAGTGGCATCGGCTCGGAAACCGCCCTGCTTCAGGCAACCCCCGGAGAATGGCGTGGGCATCAATAGGACTTCACCCCCGTGACGGGGGAGCGGTCGGTCTGGGTGTGCGAGTTAGGGAAGACCGGCTCGTCGCTCCCGGGGCCTGCCCCCGGACGTGATCCGGGAGGGCTTCGGTGACGTGCCGGAGAAAAGTGCCCAGGAGAGGACTCGAACCTCCACCCTGTTTCCAGGACTACCACCTCAAGGTAGCGCGTCTGCCAATTCCGCCACCTGGGCATCAGGTGTCCGCACGGGGCTGATCGCCTCGGCGGGTGGCAACTGTACGCCGGGGTGGGCGGGCGGTCGAGCGGTCGGTCGAGCCGGTGTTGCAGTTCGCGCTCCTTGAGGTGCGCCGGCTCGTGGCGGGTGGCGTGCGCGCTATGGTTGGCGGGGCGGGTGGCGGGCGGTCCGAGAACCGCCTGTCGAGGACGCCGGACCGTGCTGGAGGACGCCTGTGATGACGACCGTGACCGATGTTTCCGCGTTGCTGGAGCCCGTGGCCGCCCGCGCCCGTGAGGCCGGGGTGTTCGGGGAAGTCCGCCTCTCGGGCGGGCGTCTGGTCTGTGAAGCATCCGGTTCGGCGGCTCCGGCGGAGTACCGCATGGAAGCCGAGGACGGACGTCTCTGGGTCAGCCTCGTCACCGCCGACCGGTGGCTGAGTGAGTCGATCGAGACCGAACTGCTCCACTCCGGCGACAAGATCGAGGAGCTGATCGATGAGGAGATGGTCGAGCTGGGCTACGCCGGCGGGCAGCTCCCGATGCAGCACTACCGCTCCGAGGACAAGCTCTTTACCTTCCGCTCGGCGGTTCCGGTCACGATTCCCGCCCCGAGCCCCGCGCCCGCGGCGGAGGTCGAGCTCGCGGTGCAGGCCCTGCTCGGGTACGAGGCGGCCTTCCGCCAGCTCGGGGATATGGACGAGTCGGACGAGGAGGATTGACGCGGCGAACGCGCGGCATGGGCGTGGCGGGGTTTTCGAAGGCGGGCGTGGGGCGGTGGGTTGTTCGGACCGACTCCATCTTGAGTGAACGGGCGGACCGATGCGGATCCTGATGTTGGGGTGGGAGTTCCCGCCGCACGTGGCGGGTGGTCTGGGCACCGCGTGCCACGGGCTGACCAAGGCGCTGGACCAGATGGGGCACGAGGTGGTCTTCGTGCTGCCGCGCGCGATCGGGCGCGCCGGCCCGGCGTCCTCGGGCGAGCCCAAGCGGGACGCGACGCGGTACCGCGTGATCGGCCCGAGCGAGCGCGAGGCGGGCGGAGCGGAGGCAGCGTTGCCTCAGCCGGCGTCCTCGCTCGCGCCGGGCTCGGGCGGCTCAGGCGTGGCCGGCGCAAGTGTCGCGGGGTCGGGCATCGCTGGTTCAGAGGGGGCGGGGCCGGTGGTTCTGGCATCACGCGGGACGCCCGAGCCTGTGGGCGCGAGCGTCGGCGAAGCGCGATCCGGCGAACCGGGGCGCGGCTCGTTTGAGCGGACGGTCTTCCGCGAGCTGCCGGCGACGTTCTCAAGCCCGTACCCGCAGGACGATCCGGGATTCACGCGCGGCGCGGGGGGCGCGCCGCCGAACGCGGGGCTGCCGAGCGATTTTCTGGTACAGGCCGAGGCGAAGGCGGCGTTCGCGGACATCTGGCGCGGTGCGCAGGCGGCTGTGGAGGCGGTGCGCCGGGAGCAGGGGGAGGCGCGCGCGTCGGTGTCGGGGCATTCGAGCAGCGGGCCGTACGCGGGGGACCTGTTCGATGCGGCGCAGCGGTACGCGCGTCTGGCGGTCTCCTTGGCGCGTCGCGAGACGTTCGACGTGATCCATGCGCACGACTGGCTGACGTACCCGGCCGGGCTGGCGCTGCGCGCGGTGGCGCGGAAGCCGCTGGTGGTGCACGTCCACGCGACGGAGTTCGACCGGGCCGGGGCGGACGTGAACGCGCAGGTGTACGACATCGAGCGTGCCGGCATGCACGGTGCCGACCGCGTGGTCGTGGTGAGCGAGCTGACGCGTTCGATCTGTGAGCGGAAGTACGGCGTCGCGCCCGAGCGGATCGACGTGGTGTACAACGGCGTCGAGCGATCGGCGGCCCAGCCGGCGTCCGGGGCCCGGATCGAACGCGACGACAAGATCGTGCTGTTCCTGGGGCGGATCACCTCGCAGAAGGGGCCGGAGTATTTCATTCAGGCGGCCAAGCGCGTGCTGGAGAAGGTGCCGAGCGCCCGGTTCGTGGTCGCAGGGTCGGGGGATCAGGGCGTGAAGATGGTGGAGCAGGCGGCGGCCGCGGGGATCGGCCCGCGCGTGCTGTTCACCGGTTTTTTACGCGGGGACGACGTGCGCCGCGTGTTCGATATGGCGTCGTGCTACGTGATGCCGAGTGTGTCTGAGCCGTTCGGGATCGCGGCGCTCGAGGCGATGCGGAGCGAGACGCCGGTGATCGTGAGCAAGCAGTCCGGCGTGGCGGAAGTGCTCGAGCACGCGCTGAAGGTGGATTTCTGGGACGTGGAGGAGATGGCGAACAAGATCGTCGCTGTGCTGCGCCACCCCCCGCTGCGGGAGACGCTGCGCGAGCACGGCTCGATCGAGCTGCACCGCCTGACGTGGGAGCGTGCGGCCGACCTGGTCGTGCGGAGCTACCACCGGGCGGGTGTCACGGTGATGTGAGGGAATCAGCGAGTGGACGCTGCCGGACGCGAGCCGCCATCACCTTTAGGCGAAGGCGGTCCCTGTTCGACCTAGATGCTGCGGACGTGCTCCGGGTCCGGTTCGGGCAGCGGGTCGGAGTGCGAGGGTGGAAGCGGCTGCTCTTCCGCGCTCAAGCGGGCAAGCCCGTTGAACTCGATCATGCCCGCGTGCAGGAGCGTACTCGAGATTCCCGCGACGATCGCCAGGATCGTCAGGGCGTACTCTTTCCGCCCCACGCGCGTGCGTTTTCGGGCTGGTTTTGTGTTCGATATCGAAGACATGCGCATCTCGGTGTGCCAGCATACACCCTGGGATGTGATGCATGCAACCGTTTATGTGAGCACAAACGCCGGCTGAATCAAGAACCCGCCGGCTCGACGCGCTGTTCCCGCATCCGGCGCTCGGCTTCTTGTTCCGCGGCTTCGAGCCGGGCTTCATCCGCAGGGCTCAACTCCAACGGAGGGGCCGGGGTCGGGCTGCCGAAGAGCCCCAGGTTCGCAGCAATGAGCAAAGCGGCGCCCAGCAGAAGCACCCCGGCGATCCCGGCCTTAATCATGTCTTTCTTTTCCATCAGCGATTACCTCAACTATGGCCAGGAGCGTAGGGAACACTTTTAAAGCAGCGAGGCACGCTCACTCGGCTCATGATGCATATGACGAAACGCGTCTGACCTGTATCTGCTGTGCAGGCGTGAAAACCCTCAGCTTTCTCAGATTGTTTCCCGGAACACCGGGACACGACAGTTCGCAGGTCTCCAACCGCCGCGAACGGTCGCACGCCGAAGGCCGAATGAATCGCAGTATAGCGGCTCACCTCACCCCACGTCCCGGCGCTGGAAGAGGGCGACCCCGATCGCCAGGAGGAAGCCGATCTGGGCGAGGGTGTAGAACCCGAGCAAAAGCAGATAGCTTGGGGGGACCGGGTTATTCTGCGTGACCGCGTCGATGAGCCAGAAGTAGTGCATATTGGGGATCAGACCCCAGATCGCGATCGCGACGGGTTGGTATTGCGTCGGTTGGAGGAAGGCGTAGTCGCCGACCTGCGGCGGGCGCTGGACGTTGCGGGAGGTCTCCCCGATGCGTCGGATGGTGAAGACCCGGGCGTCTCGGGCGTCGGCGATGATGACGCCGCCGGGCGTGCCGGGTGCGACGAGCTGGGTGAACTGGTTGGGATCGCCTTGGAACGGCGGGAAGGGGCGGACGGCGAGGGCGACGCCGTTGGGGTTGGGCCCGTAGTAGAAGCTGTCCCCGGGCCGGAAGGACTGATCGGTCGGGCGGAGGATCTCGACGCGGAGGCGGTCGCCGGGCTCGGCGAAGGCGGCTTCGGACCCTTGGACCTCGTCGACCGCGACGATCCGTCCGAGCGGGTCGTTGACGATGGCGCGAGCCCCGAAGAAGTGGTTGCTGAGCAGGCCGAGCATAAAGACCCCGGCGACGACCACGATGGTCATCACCTGCCCGAGGCGTGTGCTCGCGGCGGTCGCGACGGCGCAGATCACCGGCATCGAGAGCAGGACGGCGAGGCAGGCGACGAAGATCTGCGGCCTGAAATCCACGTAGAGCGGCTGCACGTTCCAGTTCTTGCCGATCAGGAGCACGCCGAGATAGGCGAGGATGAGCAAGGGTAGGAGCAGGAGGCTGGCGGTCTGGGGGAAGGACCAGCCGTAGAAAAAGTTGCCCCACGCGCCCGTGCCGACGGCGATCAGCCCGGCGGAGACGCCGAACAGGACGACGGGCCAGTCCACGTCGTCGGCGACGGTGGTCTGGACCCCGTGCCGCAGGGCCAGGAGGAGTGTGATGAGCATCGCGGCGACGCCGATGAGGATCGCCGCGGTGACGCCGAGGTACTTGCCGAGCACCAGGCTGGTGCGTCCGACGGGCTTGCTGACGACGGTGAGGACGGTTTTGTCCTCGATCTCTCGGCTGACGACGGCGGTCGCGAGGAACGCCGCGAGCAGGAGCCCGAGGACGAAGACGGTCGCGAGCCCGACGTCGAACAGAAGTTTGTTGTCGCCCGAGACTTCGGCGCTGGTGCTCATGCCCATCGCAAAGCCGGTGGAGCCCGTGGTGAACGCCTGGAGCACGCCGCAAAGAAGCACGAGGATGATGAGCACCGGCTGGCGGAGCGATTCGACGAAGGCGTTGCGGGCGATCGTGAGGATCTGGATCGGCATGCGGTGCTCGTACGGGGTGGCTTCGGCAAGCGAGGGTCGCGATCCCCCTGAATCGGCCATGTGCCGGAGTAGGAGACGGGCTCGGGAGCGCGGGGCGGGCAGATTTTCGTTCGATGCGAGGCGAACATAGGTTCGCCTCGGGCGTACATCAATCCGCGCAGTCTCCATGCCCGGGCGGTGCCCTGCGCCTCGGATAAGGCCCGCGTCCGCGCGCCGTATGCCCGAGCGGGTGGACTCGTGGTGGGGGGTGGGTGAGAATAGGCGGCTCGCGAGAGGCCCCGTTCGGGGCATTGAGCGGGGTTGTCCGGCATGCTTCGCTGCGGAGGGCGGCGTGGCCTCGCCGGGCGGCTGGCGAGCGGATGGCGGACCGGTGGGGGGAAAGAGCGTTCCGCGGCTTGGAGGCCGCGGCGGCATCGGCGGCTCCCGTTTGCAGGGTTGCCCGTCGGGTTTGGCTCCACGCGGGGAACCGATGGAGCGAACCGGCCGGAGGAAGGATCCTCGGTCGTGGGCGTTCGGGGTGTGTGTCCCGATCGCTCGGTGAACGCAGTTGAGGCTCATCGCGGGTTCGCCGCGTCGGGCCGCCCCTCTTCGCAGGACGCCGGAGCACGATGACCGCTGATCACCTGACCTACAGGCGCGCGACCAGCACCAGCCTTTTCGGGCTGATCGTTCAAACGCTCGTGTCGTTGACGTTCCTGATCTACGGGTTGCAGACGAGCGACCCGGCCGCCGTGAGCGCGTCGATCTTCGCGGGCGTGGGCGTGCTGGCGTGGGCCGCGCTCACGATCCTGTTCGACCAGTACCGGCGGGAGCGTCTGGAGGCGATGGAGGCCGAGGCCCTCGCCGATGACGCGGGGAGTTCGGTCTTCGCCGAGAGCGAGGGCGATCTTCGTGTCGCGGCCCGTCGCCTGCGGTTTGTTCGCCGGATCCTGATGCCGGGCGCGGCGTTGCTGATGGGCACGCTGCTGGTCGGGGCGGGTCTGGCCCGGTTCGGGCCGGCTCAAGAGCTGCTGAGCGATCCCAACTTCGCCGGCGGGACTCGCCCGACGGTCGGGCTGTTCGTCGGGATCGTGGTCGCGGTGCTGGGGTTCATCTTCGCCCGGTACGCGGCTGGGATGGCCAAGCGGTTTGAATGGTCGTCGCTGCGTGCGGGCGCCGGCTTTGCCGTCGGGTCGAGCCTGTTCGGGCTCGGGCTGACGATCGCGAGCTTTATCGAGTTCGCGGGCCCGCGGATCGGTCAGGAGATCCTGGTGATCGCGGTGCCGGTGGTCATGCTCGTGGTGGGCGCGGAGTTCTTCCTGAACTTCCTGCTGGACCTGTACCGCCCTCGGAAGGCGAGCGAGCCGGACCGCCCGGCGTTCGACAGCCGCCTGCTGGCGTTCGTCGCGGCGCCGGACCGCGTCGCCGAGTCGATCTCCGAGGCGATCAACTACCAGCTCGGGTTCAACGTCACTGGGGGCTGGCTCTACCAGCTCCTGAGCCGGAGCGTGGTGTGGCTGGTGGTGTTCGCGGGGTTGGTGGTGTGGCTGCTGACGTCCCTGGTGGTGATCGAGCCGCACCAGCGGGCGATGGTCCTGCGTTTCGGTCAGGTGCAGCGTGCGGACATCGGGCCGGGGCTGCACTTCAAGGCGCCGTGGCCGATCGATACGGTGGTCATCCCGGGATTCGTGCAGGTCGATGACCGCGGACGCCCGGTGCGGACGGTGCGCACGGCGACGGGGATCCGTCGCCTGGAGCTGGGCACGACGCGCCCGCGTCCGGGCACGAGCCCGATCCTCTGGACGACCGACCACGCGGATAACGAGACGTTCACGCTGACGCAGCCCATCTCGCCCCGGACCGTGGGGCGTGCGACCGGGACGCGGGACTTCAACCTGGTCGCGATCGAGGTGCCGCTGCACTACTCGATCGAGAACGTGGAGTTATACGAGCGTCTCGGCCCGCCGGAGGAGCGCGATCGCCTGCTGGAAGCGGTGGGTCGCCGTGCGGTGCTCCGGTATATCTCCGGGCTGACGATCGACGAGGTGCTGGCGACGAGCCGGACGGAGATGGCTTCGGAGCTCCGCCGGCGGGTGGAGTCGGCGTTCGCGGAGCTCAACCCCGGGCCGGACGGCGTGCCGCGGGGCGCGGGCGTGCGCGTCCTGTTCGTGGGAGCCGAGGGCGTCCACCCGCCCAAGGACACGGCCGAGGCGTTCGAGAACGTGGTGTCGGCCCAGCAGAACCGCGAGGGGATGATCCTGGAAGCCGAGGCCCGCGCGATCGAGATCCTGACCGAGGTGGTGGGCTCGGTGGAGCTGGCGGACGAGGTTGTGGCGGCGATCGAGTCGTTCAACCGCCTGCGTCGGGGCGGGGCGGACGCCGAGGAAATCACGGCGAAAGAGCAGGAGATCGAGCAGTTGCTCGCCGAGGCGGGCGGCGTCGCGGCGCAACGTCTGGCAGAGGCCCGCTCGGCGCGTTGGCGCTCGCACATGGCGGCCCGGGCGCGGGCGATGGAGTTCCTCGGGCAGCGCGAGGCGTTCGAGGCGCAGCCGACCGCGTACCGCTGGCGGACCTACCTCTCGGCGCTCGACGACGTACTGAGCTCCAACCGCGTGACGGTGATCGACTCGGGCCCGCGACTCTGGATCGACCTCAACCTCGAGCAGAGCGGGACAACCGTCGACCCGTTCGATCCGGACGCGATGGTCGAGCCGTAAGCGATCGTCGCGTGCTCGGAGGGCTGGTGTGCCTCGACAGATGGTGTGTTGTGGGCGGTGATGGGGTGATGTTGGTGGGTGGTGTTGGCAAGTGGGCGTGCCCGTCGTGATCGGCGGGGCGTGCCGAGCGGACAGACCTGGAGGTTTCTCGCCGTGCGTCTGATCTCGATCTTTGTGCTTGTGGGGCTGGTGGTTCTGGCGATCGCCGCGTTCATGTTCACGTACACGGTGAAGTTCACCGAGGCGGCGGTGGTGACGACGTTCGGGCAGGCCGACGAGCGTTCGATCGTGACCGAGCCGGGCCCGGGCTTCCGCTTGCCGTACCCGATCCAGGGCGTGACGAAGTACGACACGCGGATCCGCTTCATGAGCACGCGTCAGGAAGCCCAGCAGACGGCCGACGACCGGCAGGTCGTGGTCGAGGCGTTCGCGACCTATCGGGTGGTGGACCCGCGTGTGTTCTTTGCACGGTTCAGCAACGCGGGCGAGCGTGCCGAGCAGCACTTCGAGCGAGCGGAGGAGATCCTGCGGTCCAACCTCCGCAGCGCGCTCGGGGAGCTGAGCCGCTACCGGATGGGCGACCTGTTCACCTCTCGCGGCGAGGGCTCGCGCCTGCCGGAGCTGGAGGAGCGCGTGCTCCGCGCGGTGCGTGCGGGTGGGACCGACGGCGAGTCGCTGCGTGACGAGTACGGGATCGAGGTCGTGAGCGTGGGGATCTCGAGCATCGTGTTCCCGCAGGAGGTGACGCGCGCGGTGTTCGAGCGGATGAAGGCCGAGCGCCAGCGCCTCGCGAGCGACCTGGAGAGCCAGGGCTCGAGCCGCGCGGACACGATCATCGCCGAGGCGATCGCGGCGGCGCAGACGATCGAGGCGTTCGCGGAGCAGCGTGCGGCCCAGGTCCGGGCGCTCGGCGAGCGCGAGGCCGCCGAGTTCCTCGCCCAGCTCAACACCAACCCGGACCTGGCGGTCTTCCTGGCGAACGTGGAGTTTTTCCGCGACAGCATGACGGCCCGCCAGGCGACACTGATGTTCACGAACAAGATGGCCGGGTTCGAGCTCCTGGACGCGTCGCGGATGCAGTCGCGCGTGCCGGGGGAGATCCCGTCGTTCGCCGATCCGTTCTCGGCTTCGGGAGGTGACCGATGAGCGACACGCGACCGCCGCAGGACGGCGGGCCCGAGGGCGAGCGCCCGGAGAACCTCCCGCCGCAGCAGAACTACCCGCCCCCCGCGAGCGACGAGCCGACGCCGGAAGAAAAGGCGGAAGAGATCGCGGGCGTCAAGCCGCGTGTCGCGAGCATGAAGCTGGCGCGTGCCGGGCAGGTGCTCGACGATGAACGAGCGGGCGACCGCGACCGGCTGGACACGGCCAACGCGAGCCTCCTGGATGCGCTGCGCATCACGTTCCGCCTCCTGGTGGGCGGGATGTTCGTGCTCGCGGGGGCGTACTTTCTGAGCGGCTTCCAGCAGGTCAACGAGGGCGAGCGCGCGGTGCGGACGGTCTTCGGGGCCGTGCAGGCGAGCGATCTCGGGCCCGGGTTTCAGTTCAGCCTGCCGTACCCGTTCGGCGAGCTGGTGCGGGTGCAGACCAACCCGCCGCCCATGACCGAGGAACGCCGGTTCTGGCCGGTGACCGAGGGCGCGGCGTCCCGAGCGGCGGACCAGATCCCCGCGCGGGCGAGCCTGGAGCCCGGGCGTGACGGGGCCCTGATCACCGCCGACGGGAACATCGCGCACGCGCGGTTCAATATCGTGTACCGGCGGAACGACCTCGGGCGGTACGTGCGGAACGTTCATCCCGCGCACGAAGAGCGGATGCTGCTCGCGGCCGTGCGCCGCGGGGTGGTGACCGCGGTCGCGGAGGTGGACATCGACGAGCTGCTGAAGCAGTCGTCGACGGAGGCGGGGTCGGTCGCGGCCCGGGCGCGCCAGATCGCGCAGCAGATGCTCGACGACGCGGAGTCCGGGCTGTTCATCGAGCAGTTGCGGATGGTCGACCGCGTACCCCCGGGCGCGCTGCGCGACGCGTTCAACTCCGTCCAGGACGCGGAGGCCAACGCCTCCCGGCGCGTGAGCGAGGCGGAGCGCGACGCACGCCAGCTCCTCAACAGCACCGGCGGGCAGGCGGTGACGGCCTTGACCGAACTGATCGAGGCGTACGGCAACGCGATGGAGCTCGGCGACGAGGGCGAGGCGGCGGCTCTGCTCGCGCGGATCGAGGGTGTGCTCGAGGGCGAAGCGGTCGACGGCGGGGAGCTGGTCGGCCCGGTCATCGTGTCGGGTCGCGTGACGGAGATCCTCAACGATGCGCGCCGGAGCGCGACGCGATCGGTAAGCCGCGCGCGCTCGTCGGTGGAGAGTTTCCGCGCGTTCGAGGCGCAGTACCAGGAGAATCCGGAGCTGACGATCCGCTTGGCGTGGCAGGGCGCGCTGACGTCGGTGCTGGGGCGCCCGTTCGTACAGACTTTCATGCTGCCGGTGGGCGGTGACGACGTGATGCGGCTCCGGATCAACCAGGACCCGGCGCTGACACGTCAGTTGCAGATCGAGCGGAACCGCCAGGAAGCCGAGGAGGCCCTGGAGCAGCGCAACCGCGAGCGCGAGATGGAGCGTTTCCGGACGCGGACGACGGGCTCGGTGACGTCGAACTGAGGCGCGTCGCGGGCGCGTCGCGCCGCGTCGGAGTGGCGTCGGCAAAGGTTGTCCGCACGCAAGGAGGCCGGTGAAACGATGGGCGATCCGAAATCCAACGCCAGGCCGGTCGTCGCGTGCCAGCGCCTGACCAAGACGTTCAAGGATTTCTGGATGCGCGATCGCGCCCGCGCGGTCGACGGCGTGGATTTTGAGATCCGCCCGCGAGAGATCTTCGGGTTGCTCGGGCCGAACGGCTCGGGCAAGTCGACGACGATCAAGATGATCCTGGGCCTCCTGCGCCCCACGTCGGGTCGGCTCGCGGTCTTCGGCAAGCCGGCGAACGACGTGAGCATCAAGAAGCGGATCGGGTACCTCCCGGAGGAGTCGTACCTCTACCCGTTCCTCAACGCCCGCGAGACGCTGGATTATTACGCCAAGCTCTTCGAGATCGACGCGCGGACACGGACGCGCCGCATCGACGAGCTGCTGGACATGGTCGGGCTGACGGCGGCCCAGCACCGCCCGGTGCGCGAGTACTCCAAGGGCATGCAACGCCGCATCGGGCTCGCCCAGGCGCTGATCAACGACCCGGACCTCCTGATCCTCGACGAGCCGACGACGGGTCTGGACCCGATCGGCACGCGCCAGGTGAAGGACCTGATCCTCGAGCTCGGGCGGCGCGGGAAGACCGTGCTGCTCTCGAGCCACCTCCTGGCGGACGTCGAGGACTGCGTCGACCGCATGGTGATCCTCTACGGCGGGAAGATCCGGGCGGCTGGAGATTCGGACGAGCTGCTCGTCCGCCAGGGTCGGACCACGATCGAGACCGAAGACCTGGACGAGGAGACGATCGCCGCGATCGACAAGCTGATCCGCGAGCGGACGGGCGGGGACCTGATCAAGGTGTCACGTCCGCGTCAGAAGCTGGAAGATCTGTTCCTGGACATTGTGGAAAAGGCGAAAGCGGAGCGTCTGGAGACGAGCGGAGCGACCAGCGGCGGGCAGACGGCCGGGTTCCTGCGGGCCGAGGCCGACGAGGGCGAGGCGCTGATCGACCGCCTGGTCTCCGGCGGCGTGGAGCCGATGCCGGAAGCGGAGCGGGAGGCCCCACAGGAAGCGGCGAAGCCCGCGCCCGAACCAAAGGCGGAGGACGCGCTGGCGGGACTGGTCGATACGGGAGCGCCCGACGAGAGCGAAGACATCGGCGAGCCCGCCGTAGCGCCCGCGAGCGATCGTGCCGTCCCCGGTTCGCCCGCTGAGGGCGAGGGGTCGCGGCGCGAGCGTCCGAGTGCGCCCGCGCCCGATGAAGAAGTCGACCTCGGCGTGATCGGCTCGCTGCTCGCTAAAGACGACGAA
>JBJHBZ010000031.1:0-41680 GCA_050485765.1 Phycisphaerales bacterium
GGAGTCGGCGTCGCCGTCGCCGATGAAGCTCCGGATCGAGTCCGGGTTACGCATCGGGAGCCGGTCGTAGATGCGTGTGAGGGTGACGGCTCCGGAGCCGGGCAGGTCCGGGCTGGGGCTCCCGCCGGACTCGGGGCTCAGCCAGACGGTGACGATGAGTCGTCGGAAGCGGTCGATCGCGGATTGGGCCGCCGGCTGCTCCTCGGTCATTGGGACGAGGACGATGGGCTGCTGCTGGAGGCGCCAGTTGTAGAGACGCCCGTTGTACTCGATCGGGAGGGCCTGGCTGGGCATCGACTCGGGGTCGTCGAGGTGCATGACGATGAGGCGGTGGGCGAGCTCGGCCGCCGCGAGTCGGTGCTGGGCCCGCGACTCCCCGCCGCGGACCGCGCCGAGGGCGGCCGACAGCGTCGCGGCGAGCAGGGCGAGCAGGGTGGTCGCGGCGACGACCTCGAGGAAGCTCATGCCCCGCCGATCGCGAGCCCGGCGGCGAGATGCCAGACGCCCGACCTGCGGCATGGCGATCAGCCCCCGTTGTTCATGGTCCAGACGTCGATGTCGTCGCCGGTGCCGCCCTCGCCGTCCGGGCCGTAGCTGAGGAAGGTGTAGGGCTGCCCGGGGTTGAGCGATTCCGGGCGGTAGAAGTAGGGGTTGCCCCAGGCGTCCTCGAAGCGGACGCTGGACTGGAGGTACGACTGGGCGCCCTGCTGGAGGACCGTGAGGTTCTCGGGCGGTCGCCCGCGACCTTCCTGAGCCATGTAGCTCTGGATCGCGTTGTTGATGATCTGCATGTCGCTCTTGGTCGCCTGGACGCGGGCGCGCTCGCTCTGCCCGAGCACGTTGACGGCGGCCACCGCGCCGAGGATCCCGAGGATCACCAGCACGAGGGTCAATTCCAACAAGCTGAAGCCACCGGGACGGCGACGCGACCGACGCCGAGGCACGCGAACCGCCCGAGCCGTGATCTGAGCCATGATCAAGATCCTCATTCACCAAGAACGACCCGAGGCCGGGCCGATTGCACGCCGCGACTGAAAAACCCGTCCCATAGGCCTATGCCCAGCCCCGACAAAGGGTTGCGAACCCCCGAACACCATCCATGCCCGGAACACCCCAGCCCGCACGCAGAGTGTATGTGCCACTGACCACTCCTGAGAGGTCCGTGCTGCCCAATCTTCCCGTCTCCACGACGCTTGTTCACGGCGAGGACCGGTGCCCCGGAAATGCGCAGCCGCCGCGGCGCAGCTTTTCCGGGTCTCTGCCTTCTTTGCCGCCTCGTCCCTGCGAGGGCCGTCCGTGCACGGCATGGAAACACGGAGCCGTGAGGGGGGGAACAGAAAAAGAAGGGCGGTCCAGAGCACTGACCTCTCGGAAGAGGTCCGTGGCACATCCGGCTCGCTCCCTGCCTCCCCCCCTAGTGCCCAGTCCCGAATGCCTAGTGCCTTCCGTTACTCCATCGCCCCGGCGCTGGTGATCATCGGGATCATGATCGAGAGCACCAGGCTCCCGATGATCAGGAACATGACCACGATCAGCGCCGGCTCCAGCCCGGCGAGCAGGCGGGCGGTGCGGGTGTCGACCTCGGCCGCCGTGTCGTCGGCCAGTGTGTCGAACGCGCGTTCCAGATCCCCCGCCCGCTCGGCCGCCACCAGCAGCTTCCGCGTCGCCAGCGGCAGGGCCGTCACGTCCTCCACCAACTGGCGGAAGAGCCCGCCCTCCACCAGTCTCGCCCGCAGCTTCTGGAGCTGGGCCCGCATCTGTCGATGACTCACGGCCGTCGCCGAGACCTCCAGCGCGTCCGCGAGCGGGATCCCGCTCCGGGTCATCGCGGCCATCACCGCGAAGAACCGCGCCGACTCCTGCGCCAGCACCACCTCGCGCACGCCCGGGATAAACCGTGTCGCCCGAGACAAGAGCCCCGCGACCGCGCCGCGCCCCAGAACCAGCATCACCACGCCGACCGCGACCGCACCGCCCGCGAGCAGCGCGTTGTCCCGCAGCCACTCCCCGGTCGCGAGCGTCGCGCGCGAGTAGAACGGGAGCGTCGCGCCCTGCTGCACCAGCGCCCCCAGGATCTGCGGCACCAGCACCGTCACCATCAGCACGCTCACCGCGAGGCTGATGGTCAGCACGATCATCGGGTAGATCAGCAGCGTCGCCGCCTTGCCCGCGACCGCCAAGCGCCGACGGATCGTCTTGGCGAGCTGCTCGCACGCCCCGGCGAGGTCGCCCGTCCGCTCCGCGGCCTGATAGATCGCGACCGTCACCGTGTCGAAGATGCCCGTGCGTGCGCACGCGTCCGAGAAGCTCGCCCCGCCCGCGACGTCGCGACGGATGCGATCCACGATCGGGCGCGTGCGCGGGGTGACGACGGAACTGGCGACCTCGAGCGTCTCGACCAAGGGCACGCCGCGGGAGAGGAGCTGCCCGATCTGCTCGTTGAGGGCGGCCTGGTCCTTGGCGGGGAGCCTGGTCGTCTCCGAGCCCGCGAGCCAGGACGGGGCTTTGTACGCGCGGGTGAGGATGAGGCGTTCGCGTCGGAGGGCGTCGGCCAGGGCGCGCTCGCTGGTCGCCTGGCGCATACCAAGGCGTCGCCCGCCGGTGGGTGAGGCGGCGATGTAGAAATACCCGCTGGGCCCGGCGGGCGGGCGTCGGCGGGCGGGGGCGGCGCCCCGGGTTCCGCCGGCGTTCGTTCTGGCAGCCAATCGGCTCATCGGGAGCACTCTACCGCCCGCGCGGGCGCTCAGATTCGACCGGGGCCCGCCGGGCGTTGATTCCGTCGCTCGCGGGCCTGAGAATCTGCCCACGCGCGCCCGCTGCACCGGGCGTCGCGTCCAGCCGGAATCCGGAAGAGGAGCCCCCGCATGCCCGCCGCCCAGGCCGACGCCGTTCCCGCGACCACGCCCGCCTCGGGCGCGATGCGGGCCCTGACCAAGCACCACGCGGGCGAGGGCCTGAAGTTCCACACCGACAAGCCGATCCCCGAGCCCGGGCCCAAGGAGGTCCGCATCAAGGTGCAGAAAGTCGGCATCTGCGGGACCGATCGGCACATCTGGGAGTGGGACGACTGGGCCGCCTCTCGGATCCCCGTCGGGATCGTCACCGGGCACGAGTTCGTCGGCGTGGTGGACAAGATCGGCTCGGCCGTCACCAGCGTCGAGCCGGGGCGGCGCGTCTCGGCCGAGGGGCACATCACCGCGGGGCTCGACTTCAACTCCCGCACCGGCAACGCCCACATCGCGCGCGACACGCAGATCCTCGGCGTCGACCGCGACGGGATCTTCGCCGACTACGTCGTCGTGCCCGAAACCAACGTCTGGCCCGTGCACAAGGACATCGCCGACAAGCACGCCGCGATCTTCGACCCGCTCGGCAACGCCGTGCACACCGTGATGGAAGCGGGCGTGAGCGGGAAGAACGTGCTGATCTCGGGCGTGGGGATTATCGGGCTCATGGCGGTGACGGTCGCCAAGGCCGCGGGCGCGGGGCGGATCTTCTGCACCGACATCAACCCGCCGCGACTCAGGCTCGCGAAAAAACTCGGCGCGACCGAGGCGTTCAACGTCGCCGAGAACAAATCCTGGATCGACGAGATCCGCAAAGCCACACGCGGCGAGGGCGTCGACGTGCTCTGCGAGATGTCCGGCGCACCCGTCGCGATGGACCAGGGCTTCCGAGCCCTGCGCAACGGCGGGCGGGCCGCCCTGCTCGGGCTCCCGGCGAAGGAGTTCGCCTTCGACTTCAACCAGCACATCATCTTCAAGGGCTGCACCGTGCTGGGCATCAACGGGCGGCGGATGTGGGACACGTGGTACCAGATGGAGGAGCTGCTGCTGAGCCGCAAGCTCGAACTCGACGAGATCATCACCCACGAGTTCCCGATCGAGCAGTTCGAAAAAGCCTTCGACACGATGCGGTCGGGGGATGGGATCAAGGTGCTGATGAACCTGTGAGGGTGAAGGCACGAGGGACTAGGGATGAGGCAATAGTCGGAGAGAGAGGCGATCCGGATGTGCCACGGACCTCTTCTGAGAGGTCAGTGCTCCCCCGCCTCCTCCCGCTCCAACGCTTCCTCGGCGCGAGCCTTGAACAACAAAAGAGCCCCAGAAAGAAAAGGAAGGGCGGCCAAGAGCACTGACCTTGCGGACAAGGTCAGTGGCACAACCGACTTAATCTCCTCGGCCTCCGCCCGAATGCCTAGGGCCTAGTGCCTTCCCCCCGCAACGACGCCGCGATCGACACCTCCTGCAGGCGCACGCTCGCGCGGTCCAGCTCGTCCTTCGCCTTCGCGAACGCGTTCGCGTCCACACTTCGCCAGTCGGTGCGCGCGCGCTCGATGAAGCTCCGGACGTCGGCGAGTTTCGCGTCCAGATCCGACGCGTAGTCGGGGTCGAGCTCGTTTCGGAACTTGTCGAAGCGCTCGGTGATCCACTTCACGTCCAGCGAGGCGTTCGCGATCAGATCCACGACGCGGTGGCGCGTCATGTCTTCTCTCGCGTGCTTGAAGCTCTCGGCCTCGATCCGGTCCACCTCGTCCCGCGTCAGCCCGTGGTTCGGCACGACCTGGATCCCGGCGCGCTTGCCGCTGCGTCGCTCGTGCGCGCGCACGCTGAGCACGCCGTTCGCGTCGACCAGGAACTCCACCTCCACCTGCGGCACGCCCGCGGGCATCGGGGGCAGGCCCTTCAGATCAAACACGCCGAGGCTGCGACAATCCTCGACCATTTCCCGCTCGCCCTGCAGCACGTGGATCTTGATCGACGTCTGCCCGTCGACGCTGGTGGAGAACATCTCCGTCGCGCGCGCCGGCACCTGGCTGTTGCGGACGATCAGCTTCGCGACCGCGCCGCCGACGGTCTCAATGCCCAGGCTCAGCGGGATCACGTCCAGCAGCAGCGCCCCCTTGCGCTCGCCCGCGAGGATCGACGCCTGCACCGCGGCCCCGAGCGCGACGACGCGATCCGGGTCCAGAGCCGTGTACGGCTCCAAGCCGAAGAGCTCGCCCACCTTCGCCCGCACCAGCGGCACGCGCGTCGAGCCGCCCACCAGCACCACCGCGTCCACGCGGGCCCCCTCGCCGCCCATCGCGCGTTGTGCGTCGCGCAGCGCACGCCGGCACGCCTCCAAAGAACGCTCCACCCAAGGCTTGATCAACGCCTCGAACTCATCGCGCCCGATCGTGCGCTCGTACACCAGGCCCTCGCCCGCCTCGATGCGCACGCTCGCGGATGCCGCCTCGCTCAGGCGGTGCTTCACGCCCTCGGCGAAGCGCCGGAGCGCCCGTCGCGTCGCGGGCGCGAGCTCGCCGACGCCTTGGACCTGCAGGCCGAGCTGGTCGCGCATCTCGCGGAAGAACAGGTCCACGAGCAGGTTGTCCACGTCGTCGCCGCCGAGGCGCGTGTCGCCGGCCGTCGCGAGCACTTCAAAAAAGCTCGTCGGGTTGTCGCCGGTCGCGGGCGTGAGGCGGAGGATGGAGACGTCGAACGTCCCGCCGCCGAGGTCGTAGACCGCGACCGTGCGCTCGCGCGCGTCCCCCGCGAGCCCGAGCCCGTACGCGAGGGCGGCCGCGGTCGGCTCGTTGACGATCCGCACGACCTCCAGCCCCGCGAGGCGCCCGGCGTCCCGCGTCGCCTGGCGCTGCGCGTCGTCGAAGTACGCCGGCACGGTGACGACCGCTTTCTCCACCGCCTCGCCCAAAGCCGCCTCCGCGCGCGCCTTGAGCGCGCGCAGGATCTCGGCGCTCACCTCCTGCGGCGAGACCGTCACCCGCCCATCCCCCACCGGCACCGACACGCGGCACTGCCCGTGCGAGCCCTCCACCACCGCGTACGACAGATACCCCAGCTCGCCGGAAGCCTCCGCCAGGCTCCGCCCCATCAGACGCTTGACGCTGGAGACGGTGGCGGTCGGGAACTCGACGGCCCGCTCGCGCGCGTCCGCGCCCACGACCGTGCGCACGCCGCCGGAGGCGTCGGCTTCGTACCGCACCACGCTCGGCACCAGCGCCGAGGCGTCCTCATCGCCCGCGAGCAACACCCGCGGCCCCCGCTCGTCCGCGATCGCGACCAGCGAATTCGTCGTCCCCAGATCGATCCCGACAATGACACTCATGCCAGAGCGTAGAACGGTGCGCCGGGCGACCGGGCCCGGGATCTGCCCCCGCGGGCGCAGGGGGCTTCGGGAGGTTTGACGCGAGAGGATGCCGTAGGCTGTGCGCATGCCGACGACGCCCATGATCCGTTCGCTCCGCGAGGCCCACGCGCACGTGTTTCAGCACGGACGCAGCCTAGGGATGATCGACGCCTCCGGGTTCGCCGAGGCGGGCGAGCTGCTCGCGGCGTTCGGCGAGCGGGCCGCGGGCGGGCGGGCGCCGCTGCTCCTCGGCGACAAGGCCCGCCCGGAGGCGTGGGCGCGGACACCGAGCGGCGGCAAATGGCCGATGCTGGACGAGTTCGACCGCGCGACCGCGGGCGTGCCGAGCGTCTGCTGGTGCTTCGACTATCACCAGCTCTTCGCCAACACACCGGCCCTCGCCCTCGCGGGCATCGACGCAACCACCCCCGACCCCGTCGGCGGTCGCATCGAGCGCGACGCCGACGGACGCCCCACGGGCGTCTTGCTCGAAAAAGCCGCCCTGCGGCTCTGGCACGCGATGCCCGAGCCGGGCGAGCACGAGCGCGCCGACCTGCTCCGAGCCGCGACGCGCGACCTGGAAGGAACGCACGCCTTCCGCGAGATCCACGACATGAAGGCCCAGGCGTGGCTCGGCCCGGCTCTGGCGGCGCTCGACGAGGCGGGCGAGCTGCGCGCCAGCTACCACCTCTGGCCGCTGCTGGAAGACCTGGACGAGGCGCACGCGTCGCGTGCCCGGTGGACGCGGGATCGCGTGCGCCTCGCGGGGGGCAAGATCTTTGTCGACGGGACGCTCAACAGCCGCACGGCCTGGATGCTCGCGCCCTACGCCGACGGCCCGCCCGAGCACCCGTCGGGCATGGCGATGATGTCGGCGGGCGAGATCGAGGCCGCGGTGCGCCGCTGCGACGCGCTCGGTGTGCCGATGGCGGCCCACGCGATCGGGGACGGCGCCGTCCGGGGCGTGCTCGACGCGATCGAAGCCGTCCGCCCACGCACGCCCGGCTTCCGCATCGAGCACTGCGAGCTGATCGACTCCGCGGACGTGCCCCGGTTCGCGGCGCTCGGCGTGACCGCGAGCGTGCAGCCGTGCCACCTGCTGCCGGACATGGAAGCGCTGCGCGCGAGCGTGCCGGACCGCTTGGAGCGCGTGCTGCCGCTGCGCGAGCTGCTCGACAGCGGAGCGCGGGTGATCTTCGGGAGCGACGTCCCGATCGTGCGCCCCCACCCGGCGGACTCGATCAGGGCGGCCGTCCATCGGCGGCGCGAGGGCATGGACGCCTCGCAAGCGATCGCCCCCGAGCAGGCGATCACCGAAGCGGAAGCGTGGGCCTGCTTCGACGCGGGGGCGTGAGGGACGGCGGCGGGCTGCTGGTTTTCACTGCACCGGACCGTCGGTCGGCCTGTGCCACTGACCTTGTCGGCAAGGTCAGTGCTCCCGCTTTCTCCGCCCGCTCCAACGCTCTTTCCGGCTGAAGTGAGGCAGATGGAAACAGGCGGCCCGGAGCACTGACCTCTTCTGAGAGGTCAGTGGCACGGCAGAAGCCGTTCAGGGCGTGTGGGTTTGGGCGCGGGCTTCCGGCATGCCGGGCCTCGGTTCCGCCTTGCCGGTCCAGAGGACGCGGATCGCCCACTGGATGTCGCCGAGGATCAGGAGCAGGCAGGGCAGGACGATGAGGATGATCGCGGTCGCCGAGAGCAGGCCGAAGGCGATCGTGATCGCCATAGGGATCAGGAACCGGGCCTGGAAGCTGGTCTCGAGCATGAGCGGGAGCAGCCCGAGCACGGTGGTGATCGTCGTGAGCAGGATCGCTCGGAACCTGGCCCGCCCGGCCTCCACGCACGCGCGGTAGGGCGCGACGCCCTCGCGCCGCTTCTGGTTGAAAAATTCCATGTAGATCAGCGAGTCGTTCACCACCACGCCCGAGAGCGCGATGAACCCGATCAGGCTCAGCATCGTCAGGTCAAAGCCCAGCAGCACGTGCCCCCAGACCATCCCGATGATCGCGAACGGCACCGCGCTGAGCACCAGCAGCGGCTGCGTGAAGCTCCCGAACAGCCACGCGAGGATCACGTAGATCAGCCCCGTCGCGACCAGCATCCCGAGCGGGAGCGTGCGGAAGCTGTCCTGCACGTCCTGCTGGCGCCCGCGCTCGACGATCCGCACGCCGGGGTGCTCGCGCGCGAGCTCGCGCAGACGCGGCTGGAACGAGGCCATCACCTGCTCGGGGTTCTGCACCGCGCGATCGACGTCGGCCGTCACCGTCACGACGCGGCGCCGGTCCAGACGACGGATCGTCGCGTAGCTCTCGCCCTCTTCGACGTAGGCGACCTCGCTCAGCGGCACGGGCTCGCCCTCGGGGGTGAAGACGTGCATGTTCTCGATCGCCGCGATGCTGCGACGGACACGCTCGGGCGCCATGACGCGGACGTCCACGTCCTCCCGGTCGCCCGCGAAGGTGAACGCCTCGAGCCCGAAGACCGCCGCCCGCACCTGGTCGGCGATGTTCCGCACCGTGAAGCCCAGCTCGCTCGCCCCGGGGCGCAGGCGGAACCGCATCTCGCGCTGCCCGGCCTCGGCGTTGTCGGCGATATCGAACACGCCGGGGCGCGTCGCCAGCCCGTCGCGGATTGACGCGACGGCCGCCATGATCCGCCCCGGGTCGTCCCCCACCACCGCGAGCGAGATCGGGGGCCCGTCCGGCCCGCCCTGCACCTCGCTGAACCGGAGCGTGCGCACGCCCGGCAGCTCGCCGAGCGCCTGACGGATCGCCACGATCACGCGCCCGCTCTCGCGCTGGTTGAGCGCTTGCCGGTCCTCCACAGGGCTCAGCTCCAGGATGAGCTGCCCGAGGTGCGTCGCCTCCGACGCGCCCTCGCCCTCGATCGAGCCCAGCGCGCCGACCTGCGCGAACACGCTCACCACCTCCGGCTGCGCGAGAGACGCCTCCTCGATCCGGCGCACGATCGCGTCGGTCTGCGACGCCGGCGTCCCGATCGGCATCCGGAGCTCGATGTTGACCGTCTCGGTGTCCTCGGCCGCGAGAAACGTGAACACCAGGTGCCCGCCCGAGACCATCCCCACGCTCACGATCACCAGCCCGATCGCGATCGCCAGGCTCACCCACCGCATCCGCAGCGCCGTCTCCAAAGATCGCACATAAAACGGGATCAGCACCCGGCTGAACAGCCCGTCCCGTTTCTTCGCATACGCCCGCTCGAACCGGGCAAACTTCGTCGTCGGGTGCTCGGCCTGCTGGTCGATCTTCACCAGCGAGTGCGCCATGTGGCTCGGCAGGATGATCAGCACCTCGATCAACGACACCGCGAGCGCCACCACCACCACCAAGGGGAGCACCGACAACAGATCCCCCACCCGCCCCTCGATCAGCGACAGCGGCAGGAACGCGCACATCGTCGTCAGCACCGTCGCCACCACCGGCCAGCCGACCTGGTTCGTCCCGCTGACGGCCGCCGAGTGGCTGGGCTCGCCCGCCTCGTGGCGCGCGATGATGTTCTCCGACACCACGATCGCGTCGTCGACCAGGATGCCGATCACCACGATCAGCCCGAACATCGTCAGCAGATTGAGCGTGATGTTCGCAAAGTACATCGCCGCCAGCGTCCCCAGCAGCGAGACGATCAGCCCCAGCGCCACCCAGAAGCTCACCCGCCAGTTCAGCAGCAGCAGCAGCGTCAGAAAGACCAGGAACCCCCCGGCGAGCGCGTTCCGCGTCAGCAGCTCCAGCCGGTCCACGATGAAGCGGGCCAGGTCCGTCGTCAGCGCCAGCTCGCCCGGCAGCGGCGTGCCCAGGCGGCTGCGCCCGAGCTCGTACGCGGCCAGACGATCCGAGACCGGCGCCTCCGACCCCGGCGGGCGCGCGACCGACGCCAGGCGCTCCCGCATGTTCAGCGTGATCGACTCCCCCGTCCGACCCGCGACGTACGCCTTGACCAGCTCGGACATCGAGACGGCGTCCTCGTCGCCCACCTTGTACACCGTCAAACTCGCCGAAGGGCGACCGTTCAGACGCGTCCGCAGGTCGATATCGGCAAACCCGTCCCGGACCTCCGCGATGTCGCCCAGACGCAGGCGCTGCCCGTCCCGCGCGGCGACGACGATCTCTCGAACCTCGCTCGCCGCACGATCCGCACCGAGCGTGCGCACGCTCACGTTGCTCGTCCCGCTCCGCACCGCGCCCGCGGGGAGCTCGACCATCTCGTCCCGCACGCGCTGGGCGATCATCGGCAGGCTCAGCCCGTACTCGAGCATCGCCTCCGGGCGGACCTCGACCACGATCTCGTCCCGGCGCACGCCGCTGAGCACCAGGTCGCCCATCCCCGGGAGCGTGAGCAGGTCGTCGCGGATCCTGCGGATCGCGTCTTTCATCTCCCGCTCGGACGCGTCGCCGAAGATCGAGAGGATGATCACCGGCAGGTTCGGCTCGAACTTGCGCACGCGGATGCGGTCGGCGTCCTCGGGCAGGTCCTGCAACCCGTCCACCTCGCGCTGCA
The DNA here is from genome assembly GCA_050485765.1 of Phycisphaerales bacterium. Taxonomy (GTDB): domain Bacteria; phylum Planctomycetota; class Phycisphaerae; order Phycisphaerales; family UBA1924; genus RECY01. The sequence goes on from JBJHBZ010000031.1 coordinate 10,648, forward strand.
CCTCCGCGACCGCGACGTCCGCGTTGATCCCGGGCGCAAACTCCACGCGCACCGTCGCGACGCCCTCGGAAACGGTCGTGTTCACCTCGACGACGTCGCTCAGGTCCGCGACGGCGTCCTCGATCTTGACCGCCAGCGCCCGCTCGACCTCCTCCGGCGCCGCGCCGGGGTAGATCGCGGTGATCATCACCTCGTTGGGGCGCACCTCGGGGAAGAACTCTCGGCGCAGGTTGATCCCGAAGATGATGCCCGCGCCGATGATCGCGAGCATGATCAGGTTCGCGACCACGGGCTTGCGCACGCCGAAGGAGGCGAGGCTCACGACCCACCCCCGCCCGGCGCGCGCGCGCCGTCGCCCGCGGCGCGATCAGGCGCGCCGGAGGCCGGGTTGAGCACGGACGGCTCCACCCGTCGCCCGGGCAGAATCTCGTCCAGGTTCGACACGATGACCACCTCGCCCGCCGAGGGATTGCCTTCGAACAGCGGGTCGAGCACCAGCCACTGCGTCGCCGTCGGGTGCAGCGAGGGGATCGCGCGGTCCATCGCGTGCAGCACTCGAACGGCGTGCGCCGTCGCGCGCAGCACCGGCTCGTCCCCGTTCCCGTTCGCCTCCGGCGCGCCGAGACGCGCGAGCATGACGCGGTCGCCGTCGACCGCCGTCCGCGGCACGATCAGGCGCGCGCTCGACGCCCCGGTCACCACCTCCGCCATCACGAACTTGCCGGGGCGGAGCAACGCCCCCTCGCCCGCGGCGATCACGACGCCGTCGCCGTCCTCGCGCAGGGTCTGGCGCACCTCGACGAAGACGGTCGCCGACCGCGTCGCGGGCGAGGCCTCGGGCGCGATGCGCTGCACGCGCCCCGTCCACGTCGCCGCGGTCGGGCCGTCGGCCCGCAGCGTCACCATATCCCCCACGCGCACCGAGCCCAGCCCCGAATCCAGCGCCGAGACCGGCACACGGAGCGGCACCTCCACCCGCGTCAGGTCCACCACACGCGCCACCGGCGCGCCCACGCTCAGCAGCTCGCCCGCGTCGGCCGAAACCTCCTGCAGTACGCCGTCGATCGGGCTCACGATGGTGGTGCGGGCCAGGTCCTGCTCGGCCAGTCGTCGGTCGGCGCTCACGCTCGCCAGTTCCGAATCGAGGCGACGCCCTTCGGGCTCCAGGGCTTCGAGCTCCTGCAGCAACGCCGCCGTCACGCGCTGGGCGGCGCGGGTGCGCGTCAGGATCAGGTCGATGTCGGCCTCGGTCGCCGCACCGCGTTCGGCGGCTTCGCGCACGCGCTCCAGATCCCGCTCGGCGACCGCGAGCTCGTCCTGCGACGCCTCAACCTGCTCGCTGAGGCGTCGGCGACGGACCTGCAACGCCTCGATCGAGGCCGACAGGGCCGCCTCTCTCGCGCGCAGGGCGTCCACGCGCCGTTCGAAGTCGGCTTTTTCGAGTTCGAGCAGGACCTGCCCGGCTCGGACGCCGACGCCGGGCTCGATGCCCTCGGGGCGCTCGACGACGCGGGCCGACACTTGGGCCGAGACGTTCGCCGAGCGGAGCGGGCGGGCCGATCCGTACCCCGTCCAGGTCCGCGGGGCGTCGACGGGCTCCAGGCGGATCGCCTGCACCCGGAGCGGGCGCTCGTCGAGCACCAGCGGCTCCGGCTCCACCCGCAGAAAGACCAGGAACCAATACATCCCCAACGCCAACGCCAGCACGCCGACGATCACCACCGCCCGCACGGCGCGAGACAGGCCTTTCAACATCCTCGCTCGAGCATCCTGAGCCATCGGTCCCGCCCCTTCGCACCGCAGGACGCCGCGGCTTCACCCGGGCGCACCTCGCGGGCGGACTGTAGCGCCGGCCCGATCCGCCCCATCGCTCGGCGGCGACGTCAAAGCCCCCACAAACCGGCCCGACACATCAACCCGCCCGGCGGACCGGACCGGCTCCGCGCACCTAGAACGCCCGCGACCGCTCGATCCACTCGATCGTGCGACCGATGCCCGTTTCGAAGTCGACCTCGGCCTCGAAGCCGAGGCGTTCGCGGGCTCGGGCGGGGTCGAGCGATCGCCGGGCCTGCCCTTCGGGCTTGCTGGTGTCCCAGACGATCCGCCCGGCGAAGCCGGCGACGCGGCAGATCGTCTCGACCGCCTCGCGGATCGAGTGCTCGTTCCCGGGGCTGAGGTTGATCGGGCCGTGGCGCGTGTCGCAGGGGGCGGGCTCGCGGGCGTTGCGGGCCGCGAGGAGGCGCTCGGCCGCGAGCACCACGCCCGCCGCGGCGTCTTCGATATAGAGAAAGTCCCGCGTCGGCGCGCCCGTGCCCCAGCAGACGAGTTCCTCTCGCCCCTCGCGGACGGCTTCCAGGCATCGCCGAACCAGCGCCCCGACGAAGTGGCTCGTCGCGGGGTCAAAATTGTCCCCCGGCCCGTACAGATTGACCGGGATCAGGTAGCTCGACGCGAGCCCGAACTCCTGCCCGTAGGCGATCAGGGTTTCGAGCCCGACGAGCTTGCCGAAGGCGTAGCCGCGGGTCTGCTCGGCCAGCGGGCCGGCGAACAGCGCCTCCTCCCGGAACGGCACCGGCGTCGACTCCGGGTAGCTGGTCATGCTCCCCACCATCACCACCGCCCCGGCGCGATCCGCCAGCCCGCTTTGTCGGGCCGCCTCGACCACGTGCAGCGCCATCGCGGCGTTGTCGTACAGAAAACCCGCCGGGTGGGCCCGGTTCGCCTGGATCCCCCCGACCCGCCCGGCAAGGTGGATCACCGCGTCGGCATCCGGGAAGTCGCGAAAAAGGCGCGCGCACGCGCCGGGATCGCGCAGGTCGTAGTTCTTGGAACGGGGCGCACAGAGACGGTCTTCCGACACGCCGCGGGCGTGGAGCGAGCGCACGACGTGCCGCCCGAGGAAGCCGGAGCCGCCGGTGACGAGGACGCGGACGGCGGACCAATCAATACGTGCGGCTTCGGTCATGCCAGGATCATTGCAGCCGGAGCGGGTGAGCGAACCCGTGTCTCACCCGGTGCCCCGGAAACGCGGAGCCGCCGCGGCGCAGCTTTTCCGGGTCTTCCTGTTCTTCGTTTTCTTCTGGTGCGCTTGAGCCCAAGCAAGCCGTCCGCGCCACGGCATGGAAAAGCTCCGCCGCCCGCAGCGGTCGGCTCCGCGTTTCCATGGCACCGGATTAACGGATGTACGGGTGGGACGCCCCTCCCACGGGTTGTGCTGCGGATCGCCTCACGCCCCGACGATGTGCTCGCGCGGGCCGGTGACGGCTTTCATCGCGTTGCGTGTGTCCACGATCAGCTTCGCGTGGTCGGCGACGAGCTGCCAGTCGTACGCCGAGTGGTTGGTCGAGATCAGCACCGCGTCGTAGCCGGCGATGGTGTCGGCGTTGAGCGGGACGCTCTCGAGCTGGATGTTGTGCCGACGGACCTTCGGGGCCTTGGGGATGTGCGGGTCGTTGTAGTCCACGTGCGCGCCCAGGTCCTTGAGCAGCTCGATCAGCTCGAAGCTCGGGCTCTCGCGCAGGTCGTCCACGTCCGGCTTGTACGCCAGACCCAGCACCAGCACGCGGCTCGTGCTCACGGCCTTGCCGCGCTCGTTGAGCGCGCGCACGAGGCGGTCGATCACATAATGCGGCATGTGCCGGTTCACCTCGCCCGCGAGCTCGATGAACCGCGTGCTCAGCCCGACCTCGCGGGCCTTCCACGTCAGGTAGAACGGGTCGATCGGGATGCAGTGCCCGCCCAGCCCGGGCCCGGGGTAGAAGGGCATGAACCCGAACGGCTTGGTCGCCGCCGCCTCGATGACCTCCCACACGTTGATGTCCATCGCGGTCATCACCGTCTTCATCTCGTTCACCAACGCGATGTTGACCGCGCGGAAGATGTTCTCGAGCAGCTTGGCGCTCTCGGCGACCTCGGCGCTCGAGACGCGGATGACCGAGGCGATCGCCTGCGAATACAGCTCGTACGCCAGATCGCCCGAGACGTCGTCGATCCCGCCGACGAGCTTGGGGATCGACTGGGTGTTGTGGTCCTTGCGCCCTGGGTCCTCACGCTCGGGGCTGTAGGCGAGGAAGTAGTCCTCGCCGACCTTGAGCCCGCTCGCCGCGAGGCGCGGGAGCATGACGTCCCGCGTGGTGCGCGGGTAGGTGGTCGACTCGAGGCTGACGAGCTGCCCGGGGCGGAGGGTCTTGGCGATGTCCTCGGTCGTGCGCTCGACGTAGCTGAGGTCCGGCTCCAGGTGCGGGCCGAGCGGGGTCGGGACGCAGCTGATCACCGCGTCCGCCTCGCCGAGGCGGTTGAAATCGGTCGTCGCCTCGAAGCGGTCGCTCCCGGCCATCTCCTTGACGTAGTCCGGGCCGAGGTGCTTCAAATAGTTCCGCCCCGCGTGCAGGTCGTCGATCTTCACCGGGTCCACGTCGAACCCGAGCACGCGGTACCCGGCCGCGAAGAACGCGCGGGCCAGCGGGAGGCCCACGTACCCCAGTCCGATAATCCCGACCACGAGCGAACGGTCACGGATCTTGCTGCGGAAGGTGTCGGCCTGGCTCATCGGCGTCGGTCTCCACTGCGTCGGCGAACTCTCGGCAATCCCTCGAACACGAACCGCCCAGGCCCGAACCCCGAGCGGCGGGAACTGTATCGGCCCGGCACCCCCCCGGGTTCGCCCACTTCCGCCATCTCTCTGTCAACGACGCGCTCAATCCGACGCCCCCACCACCCGAACACACCTCCGAAGCCCTCGCCCACGCTTAGGATGCCCGTCTATGCCCGACCGACCCACGACCTGCATCACCGGCATCGCCGGGTTCATCGGCTCCCACCTCGCCGAGCGCTGCCTCGCCGAGGGACACCGCGTCGTCGGCATCGACAACTACTGCGACTTCTACGACCCCGCTGTCAAGCGCAACCGCGTCCGGCGCCTCCGCGAACAGGCCGAGCGGCACGGGTGGGCCCTCGCCGAGATCCGCGAGGGCGACATCCGCGACCGGGACGCCGTCTTCGACCTTTTCCGAGCCGCCCGCCCCGAACGGGTGGTGCACATCGCCGCCATGGCCGGCGTCCGCCCCTCCATCGAGAACCCCAAGCTCTACACCGAGGTCAACCTCGACGGCACCGTCAACGTCCTCGACGCCAGCGTCGACGTCGGCGTCCAGAAACTCGCCTTCGCCTCCTCCTCCTCGGTCTACGGCAACAACCCGAAGGTGCCCTTCGCCGAGACCGACCCCGTCGACCACCCGATCAGCCCGTACGCCGCGACGAAGAAGGCCGGTGAGCTCTACTGCCACGCCTACGCCCACCTGCACGGGCTGGCGATCGCCTGCCTGCGGTTCTTCACCGTCTTCGGCCCGCGCCAGCGCCCGGACCTGGCGATCAGCAAGTTCATGCGCATGATCGACGCGGGCGAGCCGATCCCCGTCTTCGGCGACGGCTCCACAAGCCGCGATTACACCTACATCGACGACATCGTCACCGGCATCACCCAATCCCTCGACGCGATCGGCGCCGAGCATCACTACCGCGTCTGGAACCTCGGCGGCTCGAGCCCGGTGACGCTCGCCGAACTGATCGCGGCGATCGAGCAAGCCGTGGGCAAGAAAGCCGTCATCGACCGCAAACCCATGCAGCCCGGCGACGTGGAACGCACCTTCGCAGACATCACCCGCAGCCGATCCGAGATCGGCTACGAGCCACGGACCACGCTGGCGGAAGGCCTGGCGCAGCAGTGGGCGTGGCTGTCGTCGGAGGGCGGAGCATGAGCACCGATCGTTTGCGCGTCCTCCTGTGGTCGATCAAGGGCGCGGGCCCGCACTACGGCGGGCCGGGAACCTCTGCCCTCCGTCTGTACAACACCGATCCGGGACGGTTCCACCTCGAACTCGCGCACGGGCGAGCCGATCACGAGCTTGAGCCCGTCTTCGAAGCCCAGCACCTCGTGCGTCCTTTTGTGGGCAGCACACTCGGACAGCTCGCGTACATCCGCGCCGGGGTCGGGTGGATGCGTGAGCACGCCGAGCGGTACGACGCGATCCACGCCTTGCAGGCGTTCGAGTTCACGGTCACGCCTTGCGTGGAAGCGGAACGACGCGGCACGCCGTGCGCGGTGAAGATCGCGGCTCACCGTGCCGATCTTGCGGACAAACCGGGCTGGCGCGGCAAACTCCGCATCGCGCAGCGACGACGGGAACGTCTCAAGCGACTCAGCGCGGTGATCGCGATCAGCAGTCAGATCGAGCAGGAGCTACTCGAGTACGGCTTCGACCCCGAGCGTATCGCCCGCATCCCGAACGGTGTCAACACCGAGCGGTTCCAACCCGCCGCAAGCCCGGAAGCCAGATCCGCGTGTCGAAATCAGCTGGGATGGCCGGACCGCCCCACAATCCTCTGCATCGGCGGCGTCACCCCCCGGAAGCGCCAGCACCTGCTGCTCGGGGCTCTTCAACTCGCGACGGAACGGGGCATCGATGCACAGCTCGTGCTGATCGGACCGCCGCATGATTCGTATCTTCATCAGATTATGGATGAGGCCAGGCGACGCAAGCTTCACAACCGTGTCCAGCATGTGTTATTCATGCGCGATCCACTCCCCGCGTACCAAGCTGCCGATGTGTTCGCCCTCCTGTCGGCCAGCGAAGGCATGCCGAACGCCGTGCTCGAAGCGATGGCTTGCGGGCTTCCCGTCATCGGGACGCCCATCTCCGGCATCACCGATCTTGTCATCCCCGGCGAGACGGGCGTCTTGATCGAGCCCGACGAGCAGAGCGCCGCCCAAGCGTGCCTCGCATACCTTGCCGAACCCCTGCATGCAAAATCGCACGGGCAAGCGGGGCGAGAACGGGTGATCGCCGATTTTTCATCGCGCGCCGTACTCGCCGCCCACGAACGACTGTTCCGAGCAATGCGCGAGGGCACGAGCCCCGCGAGAGCTGTATCCAAATTCTGGGCATACGCTACGAACTAAATTTATTATTCAAGAATCGCAACCGCGCCGATTCGGGCAAGAGCATCCCGATCCGATACATCAACTCATTCCATACCGACCGCTGTAACCACCATACGAGAGCAACATAAATTATTGATGCACCCGCACTGATGGCAACCAATCGCACAGCGTGCAGCCATCGCCCAGTTCCCATCCATGATACTGGCACCAACGCGGCGAGCCCAAGACCGGCAGCGACCGCAACCCCGCCAAGCAGCATCGGCAGCCCAAACACGCCCCACAGGCTGCTCACACCGACCCCGGCGGGACGCGCGGCCACAAGATACATAAGCGGATTCACGACAAACCTTGCCAGCAACACCCCTGCCGCAGCACCCACCGCGCCGAATTGCCAAGCTCCAATTGTCACAAAAACAACAATACAAATCGCTCGCAAAACTGAGAACCACATATGAGTCACGTACAGGCCGCGAGCGTGCAGCATGTTTACCGCTGGAGCCCCGGCAATCGCAGTAATCGCGCCGATCGCCAGCACCTGCAAGAGAGGGATCGCCTCAACCCACTTATCCGCGTACAAGATCCGCATCACAGGGTCCGCAGCTCCCGCAATCAGCAAGCACGCCGGCACGCTCAAGACCGCCAACAATCGCGTCGAACGCACAAAAGCTCGGGCCTGACGCTCTGGATCGTGCTGCAACGCACTCAAGCCGGGCAAGAGCACCTTGGACAAGTTTTCAATTAATAACTGACTCACTTGTGTCGAAAGAGCGAACGCCAAAAAATATGCCCCGACCAGTTCTTTTGGCACAAATTTACCGACTATATAGTAGTCGCCAAACATTGTTATCGAATCCGCAATCGCCGCAACCGACATCGGCACGCCGCTCCGCATGAACGATCGCCACAGCGCGCCATCAAACCGAATGAGTATCCGTGGCTTGGCAAACAGCCAATACCCGACGAGTTCGATGACTTCCGTGAGAAGCCGCGGAAACACAAGGGCATAGATCCCGAATCCCACCCACGCGAGCACGATTGACAACGATGCCTGAATCGCCAGTGCAGCGGAGTGCACGCCGACCATCGGCCCGAAGCGCATGCTCCGCTGCAGAAGCGCCGCCGGTACGGCTTTAACGGTCTGCAACGGCACAATCGCCGCAAACAACAACAACGGCACAACTAACTCTTGTCTGTGCTCATTCGATATCATGAAGGGTCCGAGTAGAACAACCGAAATCGCACCCCCCACTCCAAGTACAAGAGTCAACCAGAATCCCGCACTCGCCCATCGATCAATGACACGCCGGCGACGGATCAATACTTCCCGAACTCCAAATTTTTTAATAACCGACGCGAGCTCGGAAACCGCCAGAACCGTCGCAAAAAGACCGAAGATTTCTGGCACCAACAATGCGGCCAGAATCAGATTGCTCCCGCTCGTCAGCAACTTTAAACCGAACGACTGCGCAATAAACATCGCCATACCACGCGTCGCCCGAAGACCGATGTCTTTGTCGCGAATCAAGATTTTCCTTAATAAGTTTATATATTCAAAATACTATTTTTATTATTTTATTTAATTTTTGTCGATTTGGCTTATATCATAAGATCGCTGGTTCCCATGTCGCTTTGATGCGAATTGCCGCGGAGCCCTCGGTAGCGGGCGTCGAGGCTCCGCGCGAGCCGCCGACCCGAGACAAGAATGTTCTGACTCTCGCAAAATAATACCTGGCATCACGCCAAAATCCGTTAGACTACGCTCAAATGGCGGGGGCTGCTCGAAACGGAAGGAGGGCCGGTGCTGAATCAAAAGCTTCGCGGCTTGCGGCGACTGTACCAGACACGGCTCGCTTATGCGGGGCATCGGTACACGTTCCTCAGGCTCTACAACGGTTGGCTGAACCAGGCGACATGGTGGCCTTCCAGGCTTCGCGGAACAATCCTTCGTATCCATATGCGCAACGACGACGCACCCTACCTTGTTCGGCAGGGCACTCGCGACTGGGGTGCCCTGGACGAGGTAATCTGCCGCGGAGAGTACGAGGCCGTCCTGCGAGCCGTGCCGGATCCCGCCCAGATGCGGACCATCGTCGACCTCGGCGCCAACGTCGGCTTCTCCGTGCGATACTGGCTTCGGCATTTCCCAAACGCGCGCGTCGTAGCCGTCGAATTGGATGATGATAATATCCGAGTTTGTCGGGCGAACGTGGAAGCCTCGGCTTCGGCGCACCGCACGACGATTATCCGTGCCGCGCTTGCCGCAAACGCTCGAACGATCCGCATCGATCGCTCTCGCGGCTCGATGGGCTATCACATCACCACACCATCGCCCAACGATCCGCCTCCTGAATCTGCCGATGGATACCAGACGACGACTGTCGACGACATGCTCGCCGCCGCTGGCTTGACCGGACCGATCGATCTTCTCAAGTGTGACATCGAAGGTGCCGAACAGGAAATTTTTTCCGTCTGTGAAAGCTGGATTCATCGTGTCCATCTGCTCGCGATCGAGATGCACGCCGACTACAAGCTTCATAATCTTTTGCAGGATCTGGATCGCGCCGGCGTGTGTGCCGAGACGCTGGAGCACCGACCGTTCCACAATATGGCCGTCGCGATGCTTCGCCTGCACCCAACCTCGCCCGCGAAGCCGAGGCTGACGCAACCACAAGCAGATCCCCAGAGCTCGATCAATCACGGATCGGCCTCCACCACCGCAGGTGCGCCAAGCCACGGTTCATAGAACGATGAACAAAATCTTCGGTCAGATTCTGCGATTTTATAGTTTATAGTGTCAAATGTGCAGCATACTGTTTTTCTTTATTTACCAAACCACGACATATAAAAAATTCAAAATCACTTCGTGCAATCGCACCGAGCTTTTTGTGTCCACATTAATGCTTTGCGAACGCTCGCCACATTGCCTTCCTGGGCGCCCCGCATAAAGCAACCGCCGGCGGGCATGCCCAGTCCCCTCGGCAGCGGAGCGAGGCTCAATACAACGCCCCCCAGATCAGCACGGCTTGCACCAAAACCAGCGCCGCGATCGGGCACCAGGCCCATCGGGAACGCGCCCCGCCGCTCAACGACGCCGCCACGCCCGCGATCAGCACCAGCAGCACCATCGGCTCCACGTACCGCTGCCACGCGTTCAGCGTCGCGACCTGCGCCGCGGTCTGCGCGACCACCGCGCCCAGAAGCACCAGGCGCGGGCGCCAGTCGCGCAGCGCCAGCCCCATCCAGCCCAGCGCCGCGCCACCAACCCCCGCGAGACCGATCATCACCGGCGACCGCTCCGCGATCGTCGGCCCCGCGCGGGCGAGCTGCCAGATCCCGCCGAACCGACCCTCCGGCACGCTGAACGACGTCGACGGCACGATCGCGATCAGCACCGCCGCAGCCCCAGCCCCCAACACCACCGTCAGCACGCGCCCCCACCCGATCTCGCCCGTGCGCTCCCGCACGCGCGACCAGACCGCCGCCCCGAACCACGGGCCGAAGAAACCGAACACCGCCAGCACCAGCGGCACCGCCGCCAGATTGGTCCCCGCGTTGGTCGGGAACGGCGAGCCCGTCCGAGGGTCGATCACGCCGCCCTGAAAGTTCGGCGGCACCAGCCCGCCCCACACCCACGCAAACCCGGCCACGACCCCGAACGCGGGCAACGTCGCCAGCACGCCCAGCAACGCCGCCGGCACACGACGACCCCAATCCCGGAGCCACCACCACGCCGCCGATCGGTCCGCAGGCGCCGGCGTCAGCCAAGCCGCCGTCCAGACCACCGCCGCCACCCACAGGTGGCTCTGCCGGATCACCATCAGCCCCGTCAATGCCAGCCCGACCAGCACGAGGCGGACGCCCGTCATCGGGGCGGTGATCGAGAGCAGCAGCACCACCGCGACCCCGCACCATCCCGCGTTCTCGGGCCCCACCCACCCCGCGCTGCTCACGACATACGGCGAGAGCGCCAGCACGCCCAACATCGCCCCCGACAGCCGCCCATCCAGCCCTCGGCGTCCGGAACTCAGCCACCACGCGACCGCCCCCAGCAACGCCCCCGAGAACACCAGCCCCACCAGGCGATAGCCGAGTTCGCCCCCCACGCCGAGCATGCCGGCGATCGCCAGCGCGACGTGATACCCCGGTGTGGTCGCCGTCAGCGATCCACCGGGGTCGGCCAACACGCCAACCTCTTGCAAACGAAGGACTTCCGCGAGATGGAACACGCGCTCATCAAAAGCCGGGCGGCTGCGTTGCCCGAAATCCGCCGCCGAGGCGAGCCACGCGAGACACGCGTACACCACCAGGCTCAGCCCGACCACGAGCCAAGGCGCCCGGGAGGGCGCCCAGCCATCAACACCCGCGCGTGCGACCATAACACCCGATTCAGGCGGGGCGACGGCCGGGTTTTCGGGGTTCTGCTCCAACGCGCTCCGCACCCATCGGCTCGCCCGGCGTACGACGCCAGCCGACCGCCCGTTCTGCCGATACCTATAACGACCCGCTGACCGCCCGACTCCAGCCCCACCCCTCCCGGTGGCACAGCGCTCCGAGCATGTGTGTCTCTCTTCCCGAAACGAGCCCGATCCACCCAGCGATGCCCCGAGTCCACGACACCCAACTCGCCTGCTGGGGCCGCCACCCGGTCGAGCCCGTCCGCGCCCTCCGTCCCGAAAAATGGGGGGATCTCGACCGCGCGATCACCGACCCTGACCTGCCCTCCGTCCTCGCACGCGGGCTGGGGCGATCCTACGGCGACGCGGCCCTCAACCGCGACGCCGGGCTCGTCTTCACCGAGCGACTCGGGCGCGTCCTCGATTTCGACCCCGACACCGGGCGACTCGGGGCCGAGGCGGGGTGCTCCCTCGGGACACTCATCGACCGGTTCCTCCCCCGGGGGTTCTTCCCGCCGGTGGTGCCCGGGACGCGGTTTGTCACCCTCGGCGGGGCGGTGGCGGCGGACGTCCACGGCAAGAACCACCACGCCGCCGGCTCGTTCGCGAGCTATGTCCACCGCCTCGAACTCCTCGACGCCCAAGGGCGAGCCCGCTGGATCTCGCGCGACGACGACCCCGACGCCTTCCACGCCACGACCGGCGGCATGGGGCTCACCGGCGTCATCCGCCAGGTCGAACTCGACCTCGCCCCCGTCCCCTCCGCCTGGATCGACCAGCACACCGAGCGCGCCCGAAACCTCGACCACGCGCTCGAGCTCTTCGCGACCCGGTTCGACGACTTCACCTACTCCGTCGCCTGGATCGACTGTCTCAGCAGCGGCGACAAGCTCGGGCGCAGCGTCCTGCTCGGGGGTGAGCACGCCCAGCCCGACCAGCTCGCCGCCAGGCACCGCGCCCGCCCGCACGAAGCGCCCGCCGAGCGCAGCAAGGGCGTGCCCCTGGACTTCCCCACGTTCGCGCTCAACGCCATGAGCGTGCGCGCGTTCAACGCGATCTACTACGCCCGCGCCAAGCCCGGGCGCGCCGTCATCGACCAGCGCCGCTTCTTTCACCCGCTCGACGCCGTCCACCACTGGAACCGCATCTACGGCAAGCCCGGCTTCCAGCAGTACCAGACCGTGCTCCCCTTCGACGCGGACGGCGGCCGCGAGTCGGCGACCGGCGCCCTGCGCGAGATCCTCACCCGCCTCGCCAAGAGCCAGCGCGCGAGCTTCCTCGCCGTTCTCAAGCGCTTCGGCGACGAGGGCGAGGGGCTGCTGAGCTTCCCGAAGCCGGGGTGGACGCTCACGCTCGACCTCCCGCAGCGAACGGGGCTGGACAAGCTGCTCCGCGAGCTGGACGCGATCAGCATCGACGCCGGCGGGCGGCGCTACCTCGCAAAAGACGCCAGCCTGACGCGCGAAGACTTCGAGCGCATGGAGGGCGAGCGCCTCGAGAGGTTCAAGGCCGTGCGCACGAGGCTCGACCCCGGCGGGCGGTTCAGCTCGAGCCTCGGGCGTCGTCTGGGGCTCGTCCCGTGAGCGGCACCAGCGGCTCCAACGCCGGCGGGGGGCGGAACGTCGTGCTCGTCGGCGCGACCGGGAGCATCGCGCGCGCGATCGCGGCCCAACTCGCCGCCCGCGGCGACACGCTCCTGCTCGTCGCGCGGGACGCCGAGGAACTCGCACGCGACGCCGCCGACCTGCATCACCGCTTCGGGATCACCGCCCACGCCGCGACGCTCGACGCCGAGCGCCCCGAAACGTTCGACGGGTTCGTGCGCTCCGCGATCCACACCCTCGGCTCGATCGACGGGCTGATCTTCGCCCAGGGCTTCATGGCTTCGCAAGAAGACGGCGAGCGCGACCACGCCCTCGCCCAGCGCACGATCGACGTCAACTTCACCGCCTGCGTGCGCCTCACGCTCGCTTTCGCGCCGCACCTCGCCGGCCCGACGGAGCGCGGCAAGGCCGATCGCGCGCGCACGCCGTTTGTCTGCTTCGTCTCCAGCGTCGCGGGGGACCGCGGGCGCGCGTCGAACTTCATCTACGGCTCCAGCAAGGCCGGGCTCGACGCCTTCGCCCAGGGCCTCCGCCAGAGCTGGCGCGGGCGTACGGGCGTGACGGTGGTGAAGCCCGGCTTTACCGATACGGCGATGACCTGGGGCCTGCCCGGCATGTTCCTGATTGCGACGCCGGAGCGTGTGGCGCGGGAGACGCTCCGCGCCGTCGACCGCGGGCGGGCTGTGGCGTACACGCCGTTCTTCTGGCGGTGGATCATGCTGATCATCCGCTCGGTCCCCGGGTTCCTGTACGATCGCGTGAAGCTGTGAACGAGACACCGCCGCACAACACGGGCACGGGCGTCCCCGAGACGACCGCCAGCGCCGCCGGAGGCGCAACGGGCGCGTCGTTCGTGCGCGCGCTGATCAAGCTCGCGCGCCCGCACCAGTGGGCGAAGACGGGGTTTGTGGCGCTCGGACCCTTCTACGGCGGCGCGTTCCGCACGCCGGAAGACTGGGCCGCGATCATCGGCGCGATCGCGGCGTTCGGCTTCGCGGCGAGCGCCTGCTACGTGCTGAACGATCTTTCCGACCGCGAGGCCGACCGGGCTCACCCGCGCAAGCGACACCGCCCGATCGCGAGCGGGCTCGTCTCCCCGCGGGCCGCCTTGATCTACGCCCTGGTGCTCTATCTGCTCTCGGCGGTCGGGGTGGGGCTGGTCGCGTTCGGCCCGGCGGGGCCCGCGGCCGCCGGCTGGCTCGGGCTCACCGTCGCGGTCTATGTCCTCAACGTCAACCTCTATACCTACGTCTTCAAGCACGCGGTGATGCTGGACGTGGTGAGCCTGGCGATCGGCTTTGCCCTCCGCGTGCTGGGCGGGTGCGCCGCGGTCGCGGTCGAGCCGAGCACGTGGCTGCTCAACGTCACGTTCTTCCTCGCGATGTTCCTCGCCTTCGGCAAGCGCCTGGGCGAGCGCCGGACAGCCGAGGGCGAGGTCGGCGCCGTCCGAGCCGTGCAGACGGTCTACACGAGCGAGCTGCTGCGGATGAGCGTGGTCGTGACGGCGGTCGCGACGCTGCTGACCTACGCCGCGTACGTGCAGGACATGGCCGACCAGTACACCCTCGGGTTCAACTTGATGTGGCTCTCGATCCTGCCGGCGACGTACGCCCTGCTCCGCTGCATCGTGCTCGTCGAACGCGGCGTCTACGATGACCCGACGGAACTGGCGGCGAGCGACCGCCCCTTCCAGCTCGCGGCCGTCATCTTCGCCGCGATCACCTTCGCCGTGATGAGCACCATGACCCCGACCGCCTGGCAGCAGGGCTGAACCGCCCCCAGCCCGCACCCTCAGCCCGCACCCTCGAGCAGCTCGCTCGCCTCGGCGAGGAAGACGCCCAGCATCTCCCCCGGCACGCGGAACGCCCAGCCGTGCCAGCGTTTGCCGCGGCTCTCGATCCACGCTTCGACGCCTTCCGGGTTCGGGAAATCGTCGCCGCCGATGGTCTCGCTCGCCTCGACGCGGACCGTTACCCACCGCTCGTTCGCCCGCTCGCTGGGAAAAAGGCGGAGGGTGACCGTCGCGCCCTCGAAGAGCGCGTAGCGGGCGACGACTTCCGGCTCGCCCTGGACCGGCGCGTTCGCCTCGGACCGGACATCGAGGAACGGGACGTACGCGAGCCCGCTCTCCATCGCCTCGCCCGCCTGGGCACGCAGCCGCCCGCGGCGCGCGACGCCGACGCTCTCGAGCGGGCGTTGCCAGTGCTCGCGCCGTGCGTCGATCCGCAGCCCGTCGCCGGGGCGCACGATCGCGACGCGCCCGACCCGGCCGCGGGGGATCAGCGTGAGCTGCGAGGCGACCTGATCGATCGCGCGGGTGCGCACGGGGGTGATGCCCTCGACGAGCCACGCCTGGTCCTGATCGGGCAGACGGGCGGCGCGTCGGACGCCGCTCTCGCCCTCGAAATCACCCAGGATGACGCTCGCGATCGCCTCGCCGCGCTCGTCGAGCCAGCGAACGAGGACGCCCGCTTCCCCGGGCGCGCCGGCCGCACCATCGCGTGGATCAAGAAGCCCGAGCATCGCGTGCCGATCGGGTCGGGCCGTGCGCGCCTCGACGGTGCGCAGCTCGGCCAGCCCGCGCGTCACGGCGCGCACGGCTTCCCAGTCCGCCGGATACCCGTCGAACTCCACGATGCCCCAGGACTCCGGCCCGCCCGTGCGTTCCAGCGTCGTGACCCCTTCGCCGGTGACGAGCTCGATCGTGCGCACACGCTCCAGCAGCGCGTCGCCCCCGGCGAGCAGGCGATCGCCCGATGCCGAAGCGGCCCCTTCTTCGCCCGCTCGCTCGCACCCCGCAACCCACACCGTCACGCCGAGCGCGAGCCCGCCCGCCAGAGCGATCGCCCCCAGCGGGCGGAGAAGACGACATGGACGCGTGCGAAGCATGGGTTATCTTTCGCCCGGTTCGTCGCCGGTGCGTCGGCGGGCGCGGGTGCGCCCGAACGCGAGCAGCCCGCCCGCCAAAGCGACGCTCGTCGGCACGACCAGCGTGTTCGCCAGCGCCACCCGCGTGCGCACACGCGCCAGCTCGCGATCGAGCTCCAGGCGCACCTCGCGCAAGCGCCGTCGGCTGTCGAGCAGGGCCGCGCGGAACTGGGCAAGCTCCTGCGCCTGCGCCGGGGTGAGCCCGACGGTCTCGCCGAGCGGGGCCGACGCTTCGAGCTCGCTCATCCGGCGTTGCGTCGCGCGGATCTCCTCGACCAGGCGGGACTCCTCGGCCCGGTACCGGCGCTCGGCCTCGGCGCGGATCGCGTCCAGGCGCGTGAGCGGGCGCGCCGAGCGCCCGCGCGCGCGGACCTCGAGCAGCTCCGTCCCGCCGGTGAGCGTCTCGATCAGGTTGAGAAACAGGTCGCCGTTGTCGGCCGTGATGATCGGGTGCTCCTGCCCCGGCGGGGTGACGGCCCAGAACGCCGTCGAGAGCCAGTCCGCATCGGCGATGACGACCAGTCGCGCCTCGCTCGCAGCCTCGGCGTCGGCCCCGTCGAAGGCGGGGCGGAGCGTCCCGCGGACGCGGGCCGCGAGCGTGATCGGGACGCCCCCGGGCTGGTGGGCTTCGAGCATGGCGCGCGGGTCGCCGCCGAAGCGGACGCGGTCGAGCGCGATCGCGCCGCCCTCGGGCGTCGTGGTCAGCAAGGGCTCCAGGCGAACGCCCGCGTCCGGGCGGGCGGCCAGCGCGCCGGCGGTCGCGACAACCACGCGCGAGAGACGCCCCGTCGCCGGATCGGCGCGGTCCAGTTGCTCCGGCCCGAGCCCGAGCCACGGGAGAAAGCGGACCTCCTCCGGGCGCCCGCCGACGTTCATCTGCACCGCCTCAGCCAGGCGCGGATCCCCGACGACCGCGGTCGTCGTCGCCTCCACCCCCCACGCGCGGAGCATCGCGAACAGGTCGCTGGCGCGCCCGATGCTCATCGCTTCGGTGACGTCCTCGGTCGCGCCGCGATCGCTCTGGGCGAGCGGGTCGAGCGCCAGCAGCGTGGGGTTGCCCGCGACGGCCCACCGGTCGATCGCCCGGCGCATCGCCTCGCCCACGCGCCGCGGGTGCACGATCACCATCGCGTCGAGCGCGGGGGGGAGCTCGCTCGCGTCCGGCTGGACGGGGACCAACTCGAAGAGCTGCGCGAGCCCGAGGCGTGCGAACGCGCCGGGCCCCCCGGTCGCCTCGCCGCCCGGGTCAAACCCGAGCCCGGGGAAGGCGGTGAGCAGCCCGACACGCGGGCGATCGGGCGTCGCGATCGCGCGGAGGACGCGGGCGATCTCGTATTCGAGGAAGCGCTCGTCGACGCCGAGAATCTGCGGCAGCACCTCGCGCTCGCCGACGGCGTTGGTCGCGACCAGCCCAAGGTAGAACGCGTCGGCGTCGTCGCCGGCGCGCAGCGGCGCGAGCCCGGCGCCCATCGCCTCGTCCTCCTCCGGGCTGAAGGGCGCCGGCACGACCACCTGCGCGCGCACGCGCCCGCCCGAAACACGCTCGAACTCCCGGACCAGGTCGATCGCGCGCCGCCGGCTGTCGGCCAAGCCCTGGCGCGCGCCGGGGCGGCTCGCGTAGAGCGTCAGGCGGACGGGCTCGTCCGGCGACCGCGCGATCGCGCCCGCCCCGGGGCTCAGCGAATAGATCCGCCCTTCGGTCAGGTCGACCCGCGCGTGACGCAGCGCCGGCCCGAGCCCGGCGTTGACCGCAAAAAACGCAACCCAGACCCCGACCACCGCGAGCGTGCGCACGGCCCGCGACCCCAGCCCGGACGACATCGACCGGACGAGCATCGCCGTCGTCGCCAGCCCCGCCCCGATCATCGTGAGGAAGTAGACCAGGTCGCGCGCCTCGACCACGCCGCGGGTCATCGCGTCATGGCGCGCGGTCGCGCCGACGCTCGCGATCGCGCCCGCGAGCGATGCGGGCAGCGCGTCGCGGAGCGCCTGGGCGACGGGGTCGAACCCCGCGACGGTGAGCGCGAGCAGGGCGAGCGTCGCGAGGACGAAGGCGACGACCTGCGTGCGCGTCGCCGCCGAGCAAGCCGAGCCGATCGCGAGAAACCCGCCCCCGAGCAGCCAGGAGCCGAGGTAGGCGCACGCGATCGCGCCGTGATCCGGACGCCCGAGCAGGGCGACGGTGAGCCAGAGCGGCGTGGTGAGCGCCAGCGCGATCCCGAGCGCGACCCACGCGGCGAGAAACTTGCCCGCGACCGCGTGCCACGGGCGCACCGGGAGCGTGAGCAGGAGCTCCGCGGTGCCGGTGCGCCGCTCCTCGGCCCAGAGCCGCATCGCCGCCGCGGGCGCGAGGAAGAGCAGCAGCCACGGGTGAAACACGAAGAACGAGCCGAGATCCGCCCGCCCGCGCTCAAAGAACGCGCCGAGCGTGAACGTGAGCCCCGCGCTGAGGATCAGGAAGACGACGACAAAGATCGGCCCGATCGGCGTGCCGACCAGAGCCGAGAGCTCGCGACGGAAGACCGCGCCGAGCCCGCTCACGCCGCACACTCCGTGTCGGCGGGCGCGCCGGGCGTCTCGGTGAGCCGTCGGAAGACCTCGTCGAGGCGCCCGGGCTCGGTGTCGAGCGATTCAACCTCGAGCGCGTGATCGCGGGCGCGGGCGCTGGCGAGGGCGGCAAGGGCCGAACGCTCGCGATCGGTCGCGCCGGCGCTCGGGCGGATGACGACGCGGGACAGGGCCTCGCCCTGCGGGGAGATCTCCGGCGTTTCCGCGCCCGGGAGATCGGCGAAGGCGCGCCGGAGCGCGTCGGCGTCGCTCGTGCGCACGCCGAGCGTGACGCGCCCGCGCGCGGGATCGAGCGCACGAAGCGCCGCGGGCGAGCCGTCGAAGACCAGCCGCCCGCGCGCGATCACGCCCGTCCGCGTGCAGAGCGTGTCGACCTCTTCGAGCAGGTGCGTGCTGATGATGATCGCCGCGTGCTCGCGCAGCTCCGCGACCAGCGCGCGCACGGCTCGCTTCTGGTTCGGGTCCAGCCCGTCGGTCGGCTCGTCGAGGATCAGCACCGGCGGCTCATGCACGATCGCCTGCGCCAGCCCGACCCGACGCCGATACCCCTTGCTCAGCGTCTCGATCGGACGATCGGCGACCGGCATGATCCGCGCCCGCGCGATCGCGCGATCGACGGCCTGCGCCCCCGCGCGACCGCGCAGCCCCCGCACGCCCGCCACGAAACGCAGCAACGCGCGCGGCGTCATCTCCGCATACAAAGGCGAGCCCTCGGGCAGATACCCGAGCGCCCGCTGCGCGCGCACAGGGTCGCGCTGCACGTCCACGCCGACGAGCGCCGAGGAGCCGCTGGTGGGCGCGAGAAAGCCGGTGAGCATGCGGATCGTGGTGCTCTTGCCCGCGCCGTTGGGCCCGAGCAGGGCGAGCACCTCCCCGGTGCGGACCTCCAGCGAGAGCGCATCGACCGCGAGCACGCCGCCCCCGAAGCGGCGCGTGAGCGCGCGAGCGACGATCGCGGGCGTCTGGCGGCTGGCGTGCGCGTCGGACTGTGAAGACGATCGGCTCACGTGCAGAAACTTTCGGGGCGTCCTGGGGGTGGATCCTGCGTCGGCAGCGTGAAAGCACCCTATCGGTAAAAGGTTCGGGAAACGTCTTGCTCCGGCGATAGTCTCCGTCCACAATAGCGGCAGAGGGCGTGCGGGCGGGGTGGCCCGTGCATCAGAACGGACGGGCGCCTCGCGCCCGGGATGGATTCACGGGCATGGGAGGGTTCGACATGCAGAAGCGGACGGTTCGTGGCGGGTGGCTGGCGGCGGTCGCGTGCGGGACGGTGTGGGCGTTCTCCACAGGCCCCATCGAGCCCGCTTCGGCGAGCAAGCCCGCGGTCTTTGCCGACCTGCAACTGGGCGAAGCGCAGGCGCGGTCCAAGGCCGAGGATCGAGTGCTGATCGTCAAAGGCACCGCCGAGTGGTGCGGCCCGTGCAAGCAGATGGACCGCACGACGTGGGTCGACCCGAGCGTGGTCGCGTGGATCGGCGAGCACGGGCTCGCGATCGCGGTCGACGTGGACGAGCAGCCGGAGACCGCCCGAGCGCTCGGCATCCGCGCGATGCCCACGATCATCGTCTTCCGCGGCGAAGAAGAGATCGGACGCTTCGTCGGCGGGCGCGGGCCGAGCGACACGCTGAGCTTCCTCGAAGCGACCCACCAGGGCCTCGACCCGGAGCAACTCGCCCGCGAGCGTCGGCTGGCGCTGCTCGGCGACCGCGCCGACGCGGACGGGGGCTTCGACCCGCGAGCCCGCATGAGCCTGGTCCGCGAGGCGATCCGCGATAAGCAGTACGAGGAGGCGACGGAAGAACTCGTCTGGCTCTGGAAGAACATCCCGCTCGTCGAGCCGGGGTACGCGCCGGTTCGAAACTCGTTCATGGTCGGAGACATCCGAAACCTGATCGAGGCGCACGAGCCGGCCCGCACGATCTTCGCCGATCTGCGGTCGGGGCACGAAGTGCGCCTGCGCGCGGGGGATGGCAGCTACGACGATCTCAGCGACTGGCTCACGCTTTCGGACGTGCTGGATGAGCGTGCGGCGATCATCGCGTGGGCCGAGCGCGTGTCGGACGACGACGACGGACGGGCGACGATCGCGAGCATGCGCACGCGCGTGGAACGGGTTTTCATGGAAACCGAGCGGCTCGACCTGCTCCTGCACACCGTGCCCAGCCCGGTGCAGGGCGCCCGCCAGCGGATGGCGATCGATCGGATGACCCAGGACACCGAGTCTCTCGATCGGATGCGCGCGCACATCGGTGAGGCAGAGACCCAGAGATTTATCGAGCGTTCGGAACAGCGCACCGGCGAGCGGGAGGGCGCGTGGCACGCGGCCCTGATCCGCGCCGACCGCCACTCCGAAGCCGAGGCGCTGCTCCGCGTGATCTTCGATGATTTTCCGGGCTTGAACGCGCCCGCTCGGGCCGCGGGCTTCGCCGAGCGCCTGCGCCACTTCGAGGTCGAGATCCCCGCCCGTGTGCGCGAGCTGCTGGAGGCGGACCCGGCCCACGTCCGCGCCGGCTCGGAGTGAGGCGGTGAACAAGCTCCACATCGGGATCCTGATGCTCGGGATGGCGGTGGTGTACGGCTTGATCCTCCCGCGGTGCGGGCTGGGCGCCTCGCCGGGCACGGGGACGCGATTCGGGGAGCTGACCCGCGCCGAGCGAGAGGCGATCGCCGGGGACCGGCTCGGGCCGGACGGTTCGTTCCGCGCGTCGACCTACCGCGCCTGGGTGCTGGACCTGGTCGAACGCGGCGACTACGAGCAGGCCGCCGAAGAGATCGTCTGGCTCTGGCGCTACGGGGCGGTGCTCGACGCGCCGTTCGTCGGCGTGCGCGGGTCGTACCTCGTCCAGGACATCCGCCGGCTCGCCGAGGCCCACCCGCCGGTGCTGGACCTGCTGCGCGAGGTGCGCGACGAGCTCGAGCCGGGGCTGCGGGAGCCGATGCCGAACCGGCGGCGCGAGGCCCGCGCCTGGGGGGCCCGCGAGCAGGCGTGCCGCGACTGGATCGACCTCAACGAGATGCTTGGGGAGCCGGATCGCACGCTCGCCTGGGTCGCCGCGCTCGGCCCGGGGGAGATCGAATCGACGTACTCGTTCTGGGTCGCGGAAAAAATCGTCCGCCTCCTGGTCGCGAACGACCGGGGCGACCTGATCACGCGGACGGTGTCGGACCCGATCCGGTATTTCGAGGACGCGATGGATTTACATCACCAGGTTCTCACAGAAACCCCGATGCCGCAGTTCGACACCATCAGCGAGTCGAACAAGGGCCGACAAGCCGCGGCGTGGTACATCGCCCTGCTCGCCAACGACGACGCGCCGACGGCCGAACAGCTTGTGGAGGTGGTGTTCGAGCCGGGGCGCGGGGTCAACCCGTCGGCCCGGGCCCGCGGCTTCGCCTCGGCCCTCGAACAGAGCGAACGCCCGCTCCCGCCACGCGTGCAAACGCTCCTCCCCAGCGACGAGTGAGCCGGCTCGCACTGCGGCTCACGTCGGGGCTCGCCTTATCGGCCTCCCCCGACGCCTCAGGCGTCCCAGCTTGCCCGATCGCGCGAGCCCGAACGCGGGCGCCCCGGTTCTCGCTTGACCCCCTCGCTTTGGCGAGGTTTTGACCCCATGTTCACTGCCCGCATCGGCTTGGTTGGCTCGGATGGGGCCACGGCGTGCGGTGCAGGGAGCGATGTATGGGACGTATCTCGGTGCCTACGCCCTCCGGGGACGGGCTGGTCGTGGTCGAGTCCTCACCCGGCTGGGCGTACGTCGAGGCCCGGTGCGAAAAACTCGCCGGCGGGCACGCGTCCTCGGTCCTGGAGCACCTCGCCCGCGTCGGCGCCGGGTGCGGGTGGAAGCTGATCGTCTCCCTGGAACGATGCCGGAGCTGCTCGCTGGACGCCGTGCGCGGGATCGTCGAGCTGCACGACCGCTGCGAGCGTCAGGGCGGCAAGCTCGTCCTCTGCGCCACGCCGAGCGACGGGCGCGAGATCTTCAAAACGCTCGGCGTCGACCGCCGCCTCCACCTCGCCAGGGACCGGCGCGAGGGCGCCCGCGTGCTGGAGGGCGCCCGCCCCAACAAACGCGGCCTGTTCGCCAAGGTCTTCACCCGCGACGCGGCGTAGCCGCACCGCGCACGCTCAAGCCGAGCGGGCGCTCATCCGCGCCGCGAGCAGGATCGCCGCCTTTGTGCTCCCCGCGTCGGCCTTGTTCTTGCCGGCGATGTCGAACGCCGTCCCGTGGTCCGGGCTCGTGCGCACGGTCGGCAGCCCGACGGTGACGTTCACCGCGCTGTCGCGATCCAGCAGCTTCACCGGGATCAGCCCCTGGTCGTGGTACATCGCGACGACAAGATCAAACTTCCCCGCGACCGCCGCGTTGAAGACCGTGTCCCCCGGCCACGGCCCGCTCGCGTCGATCCCCTGGTCCTGCGCCACCCGGATCGCCGGACCGATCACCCGCGTCTCCTCGTCGCCCAGCAGCCCATCCTCCCCCGCGTGCGGGTTGAGCCCGCACACCGCCACCCGCGGACGCTCGATGCCGAGCCTTCGGCACGCCTCGGCCCCCAGGTCGATCGCCTCAAACACGCAACCGAGCGTCAGCACGTTCCGGACGTCCATCAGCGGCAGGTGCGCCGTCGCCAGGATCACCTTGAGACGCGGCGAAACAAACATCATCCCCGCGCGCTCGGCCCGCAGGCGCACCGCGAGCAGTTCTGTGTGCCCAGGGAATCGCCCATGCCCGGCGAGGTCCCACGCTTTCTTGCTGATCGGCGCGGTCACGATCCCGTCGGTCCGCAGCGGGTCGCCCGCCGGGCGGGCCGCGTCCCGGATCGCCGCGTCCACAAACGCAAAGCTCAGCGCCCCGCTCCGCTTGTCGGCCTCCCGGGGCCAGGGACGGGGGCGAGCCTCGCCGGTCTTTTCAAAGTCCACGAGCACAACGTCCCGCCGGGCGGCGGTCTCCAGCAACGGCGAGCCCTGCTCGACCCGCCACCACGTCGGCTCGACGCCCGCCTTTTCCGCGGCTTCCAGCATCGCCGAACCGACGCCGTAGACCCGCAGCCGCGCCGCCGAACGCACCTCCGCGTCGGCGATCGCCTTCACCAGCGTTTCCGCCCCGATCCCGCCGGGGTCCCCCATCGAGACCGCGAGCGTCGGTCGGTCGAGCCTGGATCTCGGCGCCTTGGGCATGCGGAAGCATACGGAGAGCCTCCAAACCCCATCCCGCCTCGCGGGCTCGGCCCACCGCCGACGCATGGTGAACCGGGGCGTACCCCGCCGCAAGGCGAGCGAGCGAACGATCAGCCAGACGAGGGAACCATCCCCCACCCGGGGGCGTTGATCGTCCGGACGACGCGGGGCGCGTGCAGCCCGTGCGGGGTGGTGCGGGTTTGTTCTAGTACGGATATGTTCCGCGATGCCCCAAAGCGGGCCACACGCGGTCTCGGACAGCGGGAGCCAAGCCATGTCGACGGCAGAGGGTGCGGGGCGTCCAGATGCAGCACAACCCGGGACACCGCCCCCCGGACGCACGCCCAAGCGACGCCGACGCGGGCTGAAGATCGCCGCCGGCATCAGCGCGGGCCTGCTCCTGCTGCTCCTGCTCGTCATCGTCCTTCTACCCACGATCATCGGCGGCGTCGCTCGCGGCCCCATCGCGCGGGCCGCCAGCGATGCCATCGACGGCGAGGTCCAGCTCGACACCCTCCGCCTCCGCTGGCTCCGCGGCGTCGAGGCCCGCGGCGTCCGCCTCCTCGAACCCGACGGCACCACCGTCGCCGACCTCACACTCCACACCTCCAAAGGCCTGCTCGGGCTCGCGTTCGCGGGGGGGGACTTCGGCGAAGTCCGCCTCACGGGCGAGGTGGACATCCGCGTCGACGCCGAAGGGCGCAACAGCTTCGACCGCGCGATCGGCACGCCCCCGCCGCCCGCGGCAACGCCGACCACACCCGAACCGCAACCCGGCCCGCGCGCCGAGCCCGCGACCCCCGCGCCAGCGCCGACCGCTGAGCCGGTGCGCCTGCCCGCCAACCTGCGTGCGGCGTTGGTGCTCGACGGGCTCCGCGTCCGCTACACGGACCCGTCGCTCGCGGAAGTCTCCGGCGGCGAGCTGACGGCGTTGTCGATGCGCGTCGAACGCGGACGGGCGAGCCTCGCCGCGGGCGAAGCCGCGACCGTCGACCTCGAAGCGCGGATCGAGCGCACCTCGGGCGCGGGCGCGACGCCCGTCGCCCCCGGCACGCTGACGCTCAAGCTCGACGCGCGCGACTGGTCCCTCGCCGACGGGCTGGTCACGCCCGAGCGCGCCCGAGCCGACGTCGAGCTGCGCCTGGACGCGCCGGACCTCCAGCTCGACGCGGCCCTCGCCTACGCCGACGGACGCGCGACCCTCGCGCGTGAGCTGACCATCGCGGCCGAGGGCTCGGCCCCGTTGCTGATCCCGATCCTCAACGCCGCGGGCGTGCAGGCCGACCGACTCGCCGGGATCGACGTCCGCGTCGAACAGTTCGACGTCCGCCCCGACCGCCTCCCGGCGTTGATCGCCGCGATCGGCGGCGCGATCGAGGGCGTCGCCCCTGCCGAGCCGAACGCGGCCGACGCGGTGTCCGTGCGCGCGCGGGTCGGCGTGCGCGAGGCCGCCCTCCGGCTCCCCCCGGAGCTCGAAGCCGCCCCGCGCCGCGTGCGCGTCGAGAACCTAGCGATGGAGATCAACGCGGCGGACCTCGGCGGCGAGGTGACCGCCTCGCTCCGCGCCGCCGGGGCGGCCGACGGCGCGCCGCTCGGGAACATCCGCGCCAACCTCGGCGCGCGCGGGCTGCTGAGCGCCGCCCCCTCGCTCTCGGTCGACGCGACCCTTCCGCGCCTCGTCCCCCTCCTACGCCCGGCGATGTCGGCGCAGGGGATCGACGCCGACGAGCTGCTCGGCCCGACGACCTCGCTGATCGTCTCCCTCCGCGCCGAGGGCGACGCCGACGCGCCGCGCGTCGAGGCCCGCCTCGACATCAGCGGCGAGCGCGTCCGCGTCGCCGCCCCGCTCGTCTTTGAACAGGGCGTGCTCCGATCCGGCGCGCAGCCGATCACCGCCCGGCTCGACAACCTCCAGGCCCTCGTCGCGGCGCTGGAGGCGGCGGAGCTGCCGGTCGAGATCGCCCAGGCCGGGCGGCTGGAGTTCCGAGCCGCCGACCTGCGCCTGCCGATCGCGCTTGCCCCGCCCGATGGCGCACCCGGCGCGCCCCCCGCCGGCCCGGATCTCGCCCGCCTGGAGCTCTCGGGCGAGCTGACCCTGAGCGGCGCGAGCGTCGTCGAGGCGACGGCCGGGCGCGTGGACGTGAGCCGGGCGCAGGTGCAGGTGCGCGCGCTCCCGGGCGATGCGGGGCGCGCTTCGCGTCTGGAGTTCGCGTTGCAAGCCGCCGCCGAGCGCGAGGGCGCGCCGGTCACGGTCCAGGGCAGCGCGCGGAGCGCGACGCTGCTCGGCGCGATCGCGGGCATCATCGCCCACACCGGCGACGGGCCGCCGCCCGTGCTCGATCCCGTCTCGCTCGGGATCACCGGGAGCCTGCGCGTCAACGACGCGCCGACGGCGCTCATCGCCGCCTTCCTCCCCCCGCCGGAGGACGACGACGCGCCCGACCTCGCCGCCGCCGTCCGCGCCATCGCCGGCGACACCGCCCACCTCGCGATCGACATCGCCCCGACCGGCGGCGGCTCGGCGATCGCTCTGCGCGCCTGGACCGGCGCCCAGAGCGTCCAGGCCCGGGCCGCCCTGCTCCGCGACGCGCTCACCGTCAGCGAGCTGACGATCAATGCCGGCCTCGGCGAGCCCCGCGCCCGCGCACTCGCGAGCGCCCTCCGCCAGGACCCGGCCCTCGTCCCCCCCCTCGCCGAGCCGCTCGCGCTGCGCGTCAACGTCCAGCCGCTGCGCGTCCCGTTCGTCCAGGGCTTCGAGCCCGACATGGACGCCGTCGCCGCCCTCACGCTCGAAGCGACCGCGACCCTCACCGCCGCCCTGCGCGACTACGTCCTCCCCGCCAACCCCGACGATCCCGAGAGCCGCCCGGTCCACCTCGGCCCGCTCGCCGTCCGCCCGCTGACGATCGACCTGACGCTCCCCCTCGTCGGCGTGCTGACCGACGAGCACGGGCAGCCGCTCGCGACCGAGCCCGCCGACGCGACGATCGCGATCCGCGGCGAGGTCCGATCCCGCGCCGAGCGCGACGGGCCCGGCAAGCTCCTCGAAACCGAAACCCACGCCCGCGTCCCCCTCGCCGGCGGCGCGCCCGCGGGCGTCGCCTCGCTCTGGGGCACGTTCCGCGAGCTCGACCTCGCCTGGGTCGAAGCGCGATTCGCCGAACCCGGCGCGATCACCGGCCCCCTCGGGCCCGCGCTCTTCGGCGAGTACGCCTTCGACGGCAACCCGCTCGAACTCGCCCGCGCCCTCGCCGGCGAGACCGACGCCGAGACCGCGACCGTCGCCGCCCGGGTCTTCAGCCAGAACCTGCACGCCCAGGAGCGCCTCACCCTCCGCATCGAGCCCGCGACCGACCGCCTCCCCCCGCGGATCACCCTCGCCGAGCCCGTCACGCTCCCCTACGTCCTCCCCGTCGCCTACGGCTCCACGCTGCTCGGCGAGGGCGGGCGACTGCTCGAGCCCGTCGAGGCCACACTCCGACTCGAACGCCTCACACTCGCCGTCCCCGGGCACACCCAGGGGCTCCCCGGCGTCGCCTACGCGATGCCCCACGAGACCGGCGGCCCGCTTGTCTACGAGATCTTCAACCTCGCCGGCGAGCTCCGCGCGGGCGCGGCCCACGTCGACCTCGGCCCGCGCGGACGCGTCACCCTCCGCGACATCCGAGCCACCCTCGCCGATGCCTCCGCCACCTTCCAGCAGTCCATGCTCGTCGGGCTCCGCGCCACGCTCACCGCCACGCCCGAGCAAGGCGGCGTCCGCGCCGAACCGATCACCGGCGACGCCTACGCGATGATCGCCGACGCCTACGGGCACGCCATCGAGGCCCCCGTGCTCACCGAGCTGAACCTGGACATGAGCCGCGTCCCCACCGCCCTGCTCGACGCCCTCGCCCAGCAGAACGGGCTGCTCGTCGATGTCCTCGGCTCGGAGATCACCGCCAAGGTGCGCGCGCGCGACCTCGTCGCCGCCGGCGAAACGCTCACCGGCTACTTCGAGATCGACGCCTCCAGCCCGCGCGCCGCCGCCCAACTCCGCGGGCAGGTGCGCGACAACGTCCTCGCCCTCCAGAGCACCGAGATCCTCCGCGTCACGCAGGTCACACCCGCCCTCGCCGAGCGGTTCACCGCCGGGATCCCGCTGGTCAGCGGCTTCGAAAAACGCGAGGGCGACGAGCCCGCGACCGTCGCCGTCCGCGACCTCCGCCTCCCCCTCGACGGCAACCTGGCGAACCTCGCCGGCGCGATCGCGATCGATCCCGGCGTCGGGCGCTTCTTCACCGGCGAGCTGTTCAGCTCCATCCTCCGACTCGAACGCGAGCACACCATCGGGCAGAGCCTCCCGCCCCTACAACTCAACGCCGACGCGGGCGTGCTCAGGTACGACCGCTTTGTCCTGCCCCTGGGCGAGTTCAGCTTCGAGACCTCCGGCTCGGTCGACCTGCTCCGCCAGCAGATCGACGTGCTGACGTGGATCCCGCTCGGCGCCCTCACCGAGGAAGCCGCCCGCGCGTTCAACACCAGCCTCGTCAGCCGCCTCGGCGGCGACATCCCCGGGCTCGGACGCGACACCATGATGCCCTTCCGCACCCGCGGCTCGCTCTCCAACCCCTCCACCGCGCCCGACCTCGAAACCTTCATCCAGACCGCGCCCGACCGCCTCGGCCCGGACATCCTCGAACGAGGCCTCCAACGCCTGCTCGACGGCGACCCCGGGCGCAACCTGCGAGACCTGCTCCGGCGCAACCGCGACAACGACCGCTAAACACGCCCGAAACAACTCAGGGCTGCACGCCCGACTTGCGCTGGCGCAGCAGCTCGCCGAAGCGGATCGTGTCGATCAGGATCCGCTTGTCGGCCTCGTCGATCACGCCGTCGTTGTTGATGTCCACCCCGCCCAGCTCGTACCACGCGTGCAGGTCGTCGATATCGACGCGCCCGTCGGCGTTCAGGTCCTCCGTCGTGCGCACGACCCGCGCCAGCGGGTCCCCCAGCACCACGTGCTGCCAGCTCACCACCGGGATGCTCGACCACGCCGCCTCCGCCCAGCTCAGGTGCCCGAGCAGAAAGTTCCGCACCAGAAAGTAATTGTCCGGGATGAAGTCCGCGAACGGCTCCCACACGTGCCCGATCGCGAACGTCCCGCCCGCCGCGAGAAAATCCGACGCCTGCGCCTGATTCTGCGTCGACCCGAGCCCGTTGAACGCACGCGCGTTGTAGCTCTCGATCGTGTTGAAAATCGCCCCCGGCGCATACACAAAGCTCTCCGGGTACGTCCGCCCCGCGGTCCCCCCGGGCTTGGCCCCGGCGTGGTTCGCCCCGTAGTGCGCCAGCAGCACCACCGGGTCGCTCACCACCAGGCCCTGACCCCCGTAGTCCACCAGCGGGCCCACGATAAAACGGCTCGCACCGCTCGCCTCGTCGTACCGCACCAGCGACGCGCTCCAACGCCCGTCGGCGAGCAAGGCGTCCCGCGTCATCTCGTAGTCGTCTCCCGCGCGCACGAGCGGCGGGCCCTGGTTGTCCAGCTCGCTGTTGGGCTGCGGATCGGCGATGCCGTTGCTCCCGGATTCGTCCAGCACGATCGCCGCGACTGACGGGTCGACCACGATGTGCCGCGCCCGGTCGATCATCGCGCGCACGTCGTCCACCGTGTGCCCGTCCAGACGCGTCACCAGCAGCATCTGCCCCGGCGTGAAGCCCGGCGGCTGCGCCCCGATCGACGGCGCACCCACCCAGACCTGACCCGGAAAAGCCGGGCTTAAACGGATCATCTCGTCGGCACGGCGACGGTCGAACGCCGCGAACTCCTGATCGCTGCGGTGGTACGGGTTCACGATCGCCCCGTCGGCGTGCGAGTCCCCCGCACCGCCGCCCTCGCCCGCGTCGAGCGCCTGCAGCACGAGCGTCAACTCGCTATCCACGCTCGCGTAGGTCGCGTTCCCCGCGATGAACAAGTTCGCGGCGTTCAACGGGTTGTCGCCCACGTTCCCGCTCGCGATGTCCTGCACGCGGTGCGCGATCCCCTTGGTCAGCACCAGGCACCGCACGCGCCGCGTCAGGTTCGCCTCGCGGAGGTACCCCGCGATCGGCTCGCGCAGGCGCAGCTTGAAGTTCTCGTAGCTCAGCGTCGCGCCCGTGGGCGCGGGCGCGCCCCGCGTCGCGAGATTGAGCACGCGCACACCCGGGCGCGCCGCCTCGACGCCGCCGAGCCCGCCCGCCACCAGGTCGCTCCCCGCGTAATGCTCCGCGACCAGCACCGAGTCCGCGATACGGCTGTCGTAGATGACCAGCACCTCGGGCGGCGCGAGCTGCGCCCCGGCCGGCGAGGTCGCCAGCACGCCGAGGAGCCACATCACCAGAGCAACACCGCACCACGCGCGTCCACGCCACACGATCCGTACCATCATCAAGCCTCCGCGTTTCAATCTAACGCGCCGCCCCCTCGGGCCCAACCCGCACGCCGGCACACGCCCGTTCAGATCGCGCGAATCCCGCTCGCATGCCACCGGCCCAACCCCAACCCGGTGTCCCTTCCTGGGTGAAAGCCATCGAGCACGACGGCGCGCCCGCGATCGAGCTCCGCCTCAAGGTGGTGCCCGGCGCGTCGCGCGACGCCGTCGTCGGCCCGCTCGGCGATCGGCTCAAGATCCGCGTCGCCGCCCCGCCCGAGGACGGGCGAGCCAACAAAGCCGTGTGCGCGCTGCTCGCCCGCGCGCTCGGCGTCACGCCGAACGCGGTCGAGATCGTCGCCGGGCAGACCAGCCCCGCCAAGACGGCCCTGGTCCGCGGCCTCACCCCGCCGGACGCCGACCGCCTCCTCTGAAACTCGCCCGCCTGCCCCGCGCGGACAACTTTTCCCGCTCCCGCACCCGCCCGGCCGACATTTCAGTGTGCGCGCGCCCACCGATCACATCCTCGACCCGGGCTGGGGCTTCCTGCTCGCCGGTCTGGCGGCTCTCGCCGCCGCGGTCCTCATCCCCGCCCAGCTCGACCTCGTCGAAGCCGAGCACCAGCGCAACCGCGCCCTGGTCTACGAGGCCCTGCACACCGAGCGACTCGAACGCCACCAGGCCTTCCTAAACGCCCTGGATCAGGGCGACCCGATCCTGCTCCGAGCCCTCGCCGCCAGCCAGCTCAACCTGATCCCTGTCGGGCTCCAGCAACTGGGGGACGTCCCCACCGCCGAGCCCGCCTCGGTCTTCGCCCACCTCGAGCCCCCGCCGGCGGCCGCCCCGAAGCGTCCGCGCCTGGATTCCCGCCTGGCCCGCCTCGCGACGCACCGCACGACGCGCCGGCTCCTGATCGTCGGCGGCGCGATCGCGGTCTTCATCGCGCTCCTCCCGCCCAGCCGCAGCGCCTGAGGGCGGCCGCGCGCGTCCCCTACGCTCCCCGCATGACCCGCGTCGTCGCCGTGCGTTAT